>NZ_BAJV01000004.1 GCF_000613885.1 Asaia prunellae JCM 25354
CCGGATTGTGCTTCATGGAAGCTGCATCAGAAGATGCTACTGTGTTCATGATTGTAGATACCAAGTTTCGATTGATAGACAATACTTATATATTTCATATTATCGTTTTTATTTATGATATAAATATGTCTTCATACTACATGCTTTGCCTCTATTAATTTTTTTTTTCGATCAAGGCAGATCAGAGAAAACAATCTATACATCTAAGAACGAGCGCAGACTGTATAGAGCTTCCAGCTCCATATCGTTTCATTCAGGATGCCAGCTCCCGATCTGAATAAGCGGTCTCATCGTCGATAGTACCGCTTATTCAGATCGTCGCAGGTCTGATAGCTCATTCAGCTATCAGACCTGATTTTAGTGACAGTATCGTCTACTCAGCTACAAACAGCTCGCCTGGTGCACCGCCCCAATCTTGATACTGATCAGCGACAAGATACGGACCGGAGGAAAGTACCTGGATCATTAACACCGCGAAAGAGTGGATATCGCGTTCACAAAGCATCAACGTAGCATCCCCGGCCGTCCAACGTGCCGTGCCAGCTTCGTGCCAGCCAGGCAATGCGCCATTTCTCTGGTGATCCGTCAGCATTATTGTTCTCTGCGCATCGAAAAGAGTGACATCACCAATGAGCACGCCAAGCTTGCGGCGGTCATCGACAAAAGGTCCGACTGTATCATATGGGCGACTGGCGTGGCTCATGATACGCACACTTTTGACCATGGGGGGCAGATGGAAGACAAACTGTCCATCATTGCTCTTGCGGGGGAGAAGAAGGTCGCCGCGATCGGTTACGAGGCGCAGGCCGGAATTGTCCGTCGTCTCCTGCGACAACACAGGGGATTGCTCGGCATATGTCTCTGCTCTGGCTTTGATCTGCCGATACACAGGTTCGACTACCTCACGCTGAACCGCGAGACTGGCTGCACCATCTGCTTCCCAGGTCTTGGCAGTGGCGGGCAGCTTGTAAACGTTGCCGACCTGCTCAAACTGGCCACGATTGCCGGTGTCGAGATAGCTTTCGGTCAGTGCACCATTGGCGCGGATCACAGAATGGCGTTCAGTTTCAATATGGTAGTAGTCATAGCTCGGAACACTCTTGTCATAATAGATGGAACGACCGTTAACGAGCATACGAGCCGGGATGAAGTTGCCACCCAGATAGAGGCAATGCTCAGCCGTCACACGGAAATCCTGCTCGGGCACGTTATCGGCAAGGGCACCACGAGCAATCACGATGGGATAGCCGGCCATGTCATCGGCCAGGTTCGGATTGACCAGGCACGTCGCCTTCCCGACCCAGGTTACGATATCATTTTGTTCAACCTCACCGTTGATCGTCGTGATGGTATCACCAGGAGCAAAATCCTCGATAAGACGAGCACCGTCCGGAGTTGCGATTTCGACACCCCTCAGGAAGCATACTTCATAAACCAGCTTGCCGTTACTATCTGAAGCAAGCGTATAGCCATAGTTGCGTACGTTCAGAATGTTGAGCGTGATTGACGAACCGCTTTTGAGCGTAAGCGTGACATGGTTGACATCCGAATAGGATACAGACGTCACATCAGCCTTGTTTACATTGGCCAGTTTGATCGTGTCCGAAGCCGTCGCGCTTGACCCGTTAAAACCACTGATGACTGTCGTAGGGCTCGTTGTTCCGGTAATCGTGACACTTGCCGCCTGACCATCGTCAAGAACGACCGTCCCGCCTGCAGTTGCAGGAATGGTCGCAGCGCCAGTCCCGGATACGGAGAGTGACCCGGCAATCGCACCGCCCGAGGCCATGCTGAGAACACCGCCAGTATAGACAGTATAGTCTGATGCTGTGCCGCCGGAATTAACAAGCGCACTCCCCCCGGAGAATACTCCCTTGGACTGGAGCACACCACCAGACGAGGCAATGGCAGTTGCGCCTGACTGGACCGTCGTCAGGGAAATCGTGCCACCACTCTGCGCGGTGACAATACCACCTGAAATTATATAACCGTTCCAGACTGCACTGGCGCCGCTTACTACCACAGAACCATAGGCATTGTTATTGCCAGACGCGGTACCGCCCGCCTGAACAATTTCTGTACCTCCGGCCCGGATATTATGATTGGTCACAATAGCGCCTGATGTGACGACCTCAGTACCGCCGGACAGGATATCAACCGTCCCCGTACCGGACACATTACTGGTGTTGTAGGCTACCCCTCCAGCACTGACTGCGAAGCGCCGCCAGATGAAACAACAGTGGCGCTTGCAACGCCACCATTGCTGACAGTGACAATGCCTCCACTCAAAACTGTGGACGGAAAAAGTGTCGCACCGCTCAGGACATTTACAGAAACATTACTTGATACGTTCCAGCCTCTTGTATCTGCATAGCTTAACTGAAGATTTATTGTACCACCACTAGATGTGAATGTTGTATTGTTCGTTCCATTCACAGAAGTGTAGATATTTAATGTACCGCCATTAACGTTTACAGCTGATACAGAGCCGCCCGTGATATTCAGGGTTCCGCCCGCATTGAGCAGCAGTCCCGAGCCATACCCACCGCTACCGACAATCGCGAGACCTCCGGCATTTATGGGATCTGAAGCAAGAGTGCCGCCAGACGATACAACCAACGTCCCACCGGATCCCGTATTCGAAGACAATATTGTCCCGCCACTTTGCGCTGTGACAATACCACCTGAACTTACATAACCGTTCCAGACGGCACTGGCACCGCTGACCAGTACAGAACCATAGGCATAATTGCCGCCAGATGCGGTACCGCCCGCCTGAACAATTTCCGTACCTCCGGCCAGGATATTATGATTGGTTACAATTGTACCTGATGTGACGATCTCGGTACCACCGGACAGAATATTGACTGTCCCGGTACCGGCTGGATTAGTGGTATTGTAGGCCAACCCTCCAGCACTGACTGCGAAGGCACCTCCAGACGAAACAATAGTGGCGCTTGCAACGCCACCATTGCTGACAGTGACAATGCCTCCACTCAAAACTGTGGACGGAAAAAGTGTCGCGCCGCTCAGAACATTGACAGCAACATTGCTCGATACGGTCCATCCTCTGGAGTCAACATAACCTGACTGCAGATTAAGCGTTCCCCCGCTTGACGTGAACGTTGTGCCAGTCGTTCCATCTGTAGGAGTATAGATGTTTATTGTGCCGCCATTTACAGTTGTAGCTGATACTTTACCACCTGTGACATTCAGCGTCCCGCCGGTGTTGAGCGCAAGGCCAGAACCAACCCCGCCACTTCCGACAATCGCGAGGCCTCCCGCATTTATGGGATCTGAGGCAAGTGTCCCTCCAGACCGGGCGATCAGCGTACCACCGGACCCCGTATTGGAAGACAATATTGTCCCGCCACTGATCACGGATGCAGTGCCACCGCTGCTTACAAAGCCGTTGAACAGTGCATTTGCGCCGGAAACAATTACAGAACCAAAATTGTAGTTGCCACCAGACATCTGGGCTCCGGCGCCCACAGATGCCACGCCACCTACTTCAATGGTTGTTCCTCTCAGCGTCGCTCCACTGGCAAGTTTAACCACACCGCCGGATTTAATATCCAGTCCACCGCCAGCAGCCGCACTCTGCAGATCGATAAGACCGCCACTGGACGTAACAGTACCACTTACTGTTCCTCCACTGCTGACGATAAGCCAGTCAGCATATCCCCCTGAAACAATGCCTCCTGAGGCGACCTGGATTTGTCCTAATAGGTGCCCCGCACTCGCAGCGGACAGAATACCTCCGGAGGCAATCACTCCCCCATTGATTACGCCGCCAGCATCAAGCTGGACTTGGCCGTATACGTAACTAACAGACCCATTGCTCGCATAAGGTGAGTATGTGCCGCCACTTCGCACAACAACTACGTCGGCTGCGGCTACATTTCCAGATCTCGTCTGACCAGAACTGACATAGTAGGTTGTCATGATCTATTTCTCACATTATCTTTGATTACTGGGTTATTATTGGAATGCGACTTCAACGATCCCGGTTTTCTGGCTGCTGCGGATTACTTTATGCATACAGAACCCAATAGGCGTTTCTCCGGTCAGTTTAGGCGATCGGAAGGCTGTGATTGTCTGTCAATAATAGCCAGCGCCTCTAGCAGGGATCTGGCCAAGACACTTGCCGCGTCACGGGTCAACCGCAGATGCACGGTTGCTGCTATGGCTATACTCTCACCAACCGGCCGCTCTGCTGCCAGAGTAGTGGTAACCACATCACCAATAGTCCCATAAACCGGGACCTTGTCGGCGAATATCATCGGAGCATTATCAACATTTGTCATGACAATACGCTTGGTATCGCCAACATTCCCTGTATTCACGGTCTTGGCTGTACGTTTTGAAACGATGGTCCGATCATACCCGCTGATCTTGCTCATCTTGACCTCCCTGGCCCAAGTATGACGCCGAGTGAACCCGGCTGCTCCTATGTTCCAACTACGAAATGGTGATGCTGGACGCCTTCAGGTCGGTCACACCGAGGAAGGTCACCTTCATGCTGTTATCGAGCTGGATCGTGGTGTTTCCGCCTGAAACGGTCGCCGTATTGAGCAGATTTTTTATAGCCTGATCTGCATCAGCGGGTTTGTAGTTATACATGAAGAACATATTGCCCGCAGCGCTGCCAAAATCCGTGATGGTAATGTCACCACCATTATGACCGGCCAGTACGCCAAAACTGTTTGCCGCTCCACTGCCACCAGTAACAGTCGCATAACTGCTGCCGTTGGAGTCCTGAAACTGCGTTCCGAAAACAAAATGGTCGGAACCTGAAGTTCCAATCACTGTATTGCTCCCGGCACCCGTCCATGCCTCCAGTGTCCCCTTGGACGACGAAGCATCAATGTATTGATTGCCGGTAGCATTGGGCTGGTTTGCAGTAAACAATGCAAGGCTGTTTGTATTGACTGTCGCACGAAGATCATTAGCGCCCCAGATTGTACCGGTACCTGCACTGATAGATGTCGTACCGGTACCCGATATAAAGCGAAGTGCCCCCGAAACACTGATATTCTGAGCAGAACCATGATAGACTTGCAGATCACCCGCCGCGGAGATTGTGTCTCCAACCGTCCCGACAATGGTACCCGTTGCACCTGTGAAACTAACTTTGGACCCCGTACCACCAAAAACAGAGCTGTTAATTCCAAGAGAAATCTGGCTGCCGGTCAGAGCCGTATCAGCTACCAGGGCATTTGATTTGAGGGTAACAATCGAATTTCCACCAAGCAGGGTAACCGAATCTGACGCATTTTCGACACCGGTAATAGTGTCCTGACCTTCTGAGGCCACAAAACTGGTCCCAGTACCCAATGTGATGCTGTTCTGCCCTTGCCCGGCACGGATATTATTTACACCGCTCGCGGCAATAATCGTGTCATTTCCCGAACCGGTAGCAATCGTCCAGCTCCCGCTACGGCTTGCACCATCGAAAAGTGTGTTACCCGTAGTGGATACAAAAGTACCGCTATAGTTTCCAGCATAGAAACTTGTGTTTGTCGTGTTACTTGCCAGAACCGAAATACTGCTTGCAGCAATCCCGCTCCCATCGACCGTAACGGGGGCATCGAGAGGAGTTACTGTACCGGAGGCGTTGTTTTCGGATCCGATCAGGAGGTTGGTATATCCCCCGGTCATTGCGAAAGAGCCGCCAAGGGTGACGACACCCTGTACTACCGTGGCAGCAGAAGACTGTGCCGCGTTGGAACCTCCTGCAAGATCTACCGAGTTAAGTGTGCCGTTGGCCGAAGCATTTAGCAGCTGCTTGGCATATGTAGAAGCAAGACTCTCCATGCGGGCGCCGTCTATAGTGACCTCGACTGTCATACCTGACGAACCAACTACAGTGACAACGCCCATGTGGCGAACTCCACCTTGATTGCCATTAACGGCAACAAAAAAATCCATATCAGACGGCAAGACTGTAATTTTTGAAATTACCCAGGATCTGGGTGCACACCATAATTAGCGATTAACGGAAATCACGATGCGTCCGGCTTATCCTGACCGTACCTAGAAACATAATGTACATTTTTTCACTAACGTCAACACATTTCGTCACAACAAACACAGATCGTTATCTGATCGTTATTTCAGTTAATATCATAATAAATCCTATCCAATCATATTCGCGCTCTACAATACTCCTATTATCCAAGGAATAAATTTTTGATCTAAATCAAATTTTCTATGGATTATGAAATTGATTATATTAGTATTTGATAATACATTCTCAGTTCCCGTTATGTTGCCTTATATCTAACGAGAACAAGAAATTTCCGGAGGTTTTTGACGTTGCACGCTGTCACAGCATTTATCGCGCGCATATCTGAACGAATTCTCTGCGAAGGGAACTTATTGCAGCGATGGCAGTTAGCCGCTCAAAAAGGTCGAAACAGCTGTTGTTAAGGGGGCGAATCGTTCGACTTGAGAATTAAACTCTCTCTACGCGACACTTTCATACTTTCTGAATGATTACTTTTGGTTCATACGAGAGAACTGTCCTGCCGCCACCCATTCACTCTTGTGCCACGCCTCCGTCAAAGGTCGATTTATTCGCAACCTTTTACTTCAGTCCGATTTCTGAATAGCCAAAAACTGGAGGTCGTACGGCTTGTCATAGATAACCAGCCCATTATCCATGCATATAAAACGAATATATCTGAAAAATATAATATTTCTATCAATTTTAAATTTGTTTGCTACGCATTACATACAAATATATTGGCGCCATAAGAAACTATATCGTTCAATAACAACAGCCTTATGCCACCAGACGAGCCTGTCAATCGTTTTACTGCTCAGAAACTGAGCAGCACCTTCATCGCCTCGCGACGATTGGAAGCAAGGTCAAACGCCCTGCCCGCCTCCTGAAAAGCAAAATGCTGGGTTACCAACATTCCCAGATCAGCCTTGCCTGAATCAATCAGATCGACAGCGAGAGAAAACTCCTCACGAAAGCGAAAAGATCCGATCCAACTAAGCTCGCCTGCGACGATACGGCTTTGTGGCAAGGTGACATCATCACCTAGACCGAGCTGTACAATCGTGCCGCAAGGAGCCATTGATTCCAGCCCGCTACGAAGAGCCTGCTCGTTGCCTGAACATTCGATCAACACATCGACCGAACGCCCAAGCACAGACAGTTTCTCTGGTGTTTCACACGAGTTGATAACATGATCAGCTCCGGCTTTCAGGGCCACAGCCAGGGGCTCCGAAAGAATATCGGTAACGATCACCTCTCTGGCACCATTAATTCTGGCTGCAATAGCGACAAGAGTGCCTATAGGTCCTGCCCCGGTGATCAGAAGGCGTTTGCCCATCAGGGAGCCTGCACGGCTTATCGCATGAAGTGCGACAGCAAAAGGCTCGGCAAGGGCGAGTTCAGCTGACGTCTTGTGACTTGCCTTCACACATTGGCGTGCCTTGCAAACCAGGTCCTGCCTGAAAGCTCCGTCAACATGAGGGTCGCGCATCGCGCTGCCATAAAAGCGCATATCAGTACAATGATTGGCACGCCCAGCAAGACATTGCGCACAGTGTGTGCATGGAAGACCTGGATTCACCGCAACAATATCGCCAACGGAAAGAGTGGTAACGTCAGGCGCCTTGTCAGTGATATGCCCTGCAATCTCGTGACCCAGAATCATGGGGTGCTTGATACGTACAGCTCCAAAGCCACCGTGATGATAATAATGCAGGTCAGAGCCGCAGATACCCCCAGCCTCCACACGTACCTTCACCTCACCTGATTGCAAGGCTGGAACCTCACGCTCCTCAATCCTGAGGTCATGAGGAGCATGAATGACGAGCGCCTGTGTCATGACGATATTCCTTCGACGTTTGGCAATACTGCGATCAGAGCTCTGAAACTACTGTCACGTTGCAGTCCTCACGCCTCAACTCCGCGTGTTCTCGGGCGCAGAAATACGCTCGACGGGGCCCATGATAAAGAGATAGGAGAGTGCGCCGACAATACAAAGTGCTCCTGCAACCGCGAGAGGCAAAACAAACGAACCTCCCGTCAACGTCAGCAATAGACCAGTGAAAGTCGTAATTCCAATTCCTGCCAGATTGGCCGCGCCATTTTGCAACGCACCAATCAGAGCAACATTACCTGCACTTGGCGCTACCTCACCTGGCAAAGTCCAGATATTGGCCGCAGTAAAGGCCAGAGCAGCATAGGAAGCACCCATTAGTACCAGAGCGGTCACCGAGCTTTGAACCAATGGGGCAAACGCAATCACGCAAGAGACCAGCATCCCGCCAACCAGACAGGTCTTTCTCGCCCTTGTTGCACTCCAACCACGGCGCAACAAGGCATCCGAGACTGCTCCGCCAATCCAGCCGAAAGGAATAGCAAAGAGCGCTGGGAACAATCCGTAATACTGGACCTCCTCCATCGAAAAATGGCGGGCCTTGATCAGAAAGGTCGGAAACCAGGTAATAAAGAAATAAATAGCAAAATTGAGACAGAAAAATCCGATCATCATCCCCCAGATCGTGCGCTGCTTCAGAAGATAACCGAGCGATACCGGGGAATTTTCTATCGGTTCATCATGCGTTCTCTGACTCTCACGCAACAGAGCGCATTCTGCTTCGGTAACATGAGAATGATCTTTCGGATCGCGATAGAGCCAGAACCAGACAGCGACCCATATAAAACCAAGAAGACCCGTCCAGATGAAGGACTGTCTCCAGCCGACGCTTGCAACAAGCCAGGCGACCAGCGGCAAGGCGAGAGCCGAGCCCACACGCGAACCACTGTCGAAAATGCTGCTGGCAACCCCCCTTTCCGTACGGGGAAACCAGTTGAACACCACTTTCGCAAAGCCCGGCAACGCTCCGGCCTCACCTACACCAAGCAACAGGCGTGCGGCCAGCAGGCTGGGCAGGCCTGAGATAAAAGCCGTCGCCGCCGTGAAAAGTGACCACCACAATACAGAGCCTGCCAGACAGCGGCGCACGCCAAAGCGGTCGATCAGCCATCCAACAGGAACTTGCATAAGAGCATAGGTCCAGAAAAAGGCGCTCAGCCCGAGTCCGACCTGAAAGGACGACAGATGCAGCTCCGCTTCAATATGCGGTACCGCTATGGCAAGATTTGATCGATCAAGAAAATTGATGATATTGGCGACGAAACAAAGAGCAATCATCTGCCAGCGCAAGGGGCTCATTGACGATCTCCACCTGATCGACCAGCAGAATTGCCTTGGCCGACCAGCGTGCCTTGAAGTCAGACTTCTCCTCAAACCAGGAAGAAGTCCGAATCATCAATCTGCTTGGCCTGATCGAAACCTTACATAACCATGACTAATCTGCCATCTTGAGAAAAGTCACAGCTGTGTGATCTGGTCAGTTGCAAGTGTGGAGAACTGCCTTGGGACTATCAACCGCGTAGGAACTTGCGGTCGGATCATTGGCACAAGCCGCATGATCGATGCCGTGACAGGCGGTCAATGTCAGCGCGCCCACGAGAATTGCCAGAAACTTGCCCATTTTCGATCCATCCATTGTTTCCGTACCATGAACGCATCAACAGACCGAAACTGTCAATCAACTCCACCTGCGGTATACCTGACCTGAGGGTCAAACCTGCCCCCATGATGATCGTTGCAAAACGCCAAAGCACGAGATGGCCTGATTGCAGCGCAACTCAGACGGCCGCCCGTGAAAAATCCTTCAGCACCAGTAATTCCCGGTGCTGAAAGCGGCAGGCCGCGCAGGCTGCGCATGGCAAGATAGGCAAAACATTCAGCCTCGACCATATCGCCGTTCCAACCCAGCGCTTCGACGGGCGCAACCCTGCCAGCAAGGGTATCGGCAAGCCCCTGCATCAGGGCCGGATTATGCCGCCCGCCTCCGCAGACAAACCAGGCGCGCGGCGCTTCCGGCAAAATCGTTTCGGCTACTGCCTGTACTGTGAAGGCAACGAGCGTGGCTGCCCCGTCTTCTGCAGAAAGCGGCGCCAGCAGATCCAAAGCCGCAACAAATTCCTGACGGTCGAGAGATTTGGGTGGCAGGCGTTGGAAAAACGGCGCTGCGAGCAGTGTCGAGAGCCGCGCTCTGTCCACCTGACCGGCACGTGCCAGCGATCCGTTACGATCGCAGGCAATACCTGTGTGCTGCAGGGCCCAGTCATCAAGAAGGGCATTCCCTGGCCCTGTGTCACAGGCCAGAATAACACCGTCGCGTCCTATGAACGTGACATTCGCGACACCACCAATATTGAGAATGGCGACCGGCCCTTCCTCCCCTGCCAGACAGGCAGCGTGATACCAGGGTGCCAACGGCGCCCCCTCTCCCCCAGCCCGCACATCGTCACTGCGAAAATCGTGAATAACCGGTAACCCTGTCGCACCAGAGAGACGCAAGGCATCGCCAATCTGCCACGTACGCCCTTCCTGTGGCGCATGAAACAACGTCTGACCATGAAAGCCGATCAGATCGGCTTCTTTCTCCGACGCCAGAACCTGACGCACGGCCTCGGCGTGAATATCCGTCAGAGCGCGCTCTGCACAGAGCAGCTCAGGCTCATCTCCTTGCAACTCTGCAGCCCGAGCGAACAGATCATATAATACGCGACGCAAGTCAGGCTCATAGCCAAGGCTGAGCGACGCCCCTCGGCGTCCGACTGTCATACCATCAGTTTCGATCAGCGCCGCATCCACTCCGTCAAGTGAAGTACCGCTCATAAGACCAATCACGCGCAAAAACCCTGATCCAGCAGACCGGCTGTTCATACCTTTTTCACACCCGTAAGAACTGCATGGAGATTATTATCGTTTTCCATCAGGGCTACTTCGGCTTCTTCCAGAGTCATACCATGACGCAGCAGCACAGCACGTTTGACATTACCGGAGCTGACCCTGAGTGCCTCACCAATCTCGGCATCGCTCCCTCCGGCAAGGCAACGGACCATCTCCACGGCGCGACGTCCAAGCTTGGCATTCGTCACACGCATATCGACCATCAATCCACAATAGACATGACCCAGACGAATCATGAGTGTCGTTGAAAGCAGATTCAGGGCAGCCTTCTGGGCCGTACCTGCTTTGAGCCGTGTCGATCCGGCAATAGCTTCCGGCCCTGTCGGCAAGAGAATACCCAGTTCGCTTTCGCGCAGCAGACGCGTCTCAGCCACGCAGCTTATACCAATGGTCAAAGCACCAGCTCTACGCGCTGCGCCCAATGCGGCACAGCTGTAAGGCGTGTTGCCACTGGCCGCGATACCAAACACGACATCCTTTGGTCCGACACGGTGCTCGGCCATCTCTCTTATGGCAGAATCTTCATCATCTTCAGCCCCTTCGACCGCTTTAGACTGAGCGTCGTTTCCTCCTGCCAGCATCAGTACCAGACGATCTGCCGGCCAGCCATAGGTCGGCGTCAGCTCTACTCCGTCCTGAATACCCACACGTCCTGCAGTGCCAGCTCCAACATAGAACAGGCGTCCACCGTCACGCAGACGTGGCACAGCGGATTCAACAACGGCTTCCAGTGAGGGCACCGCCGCACGTACCAGCGCCGTTGCCGCCATCTGGGCCTCGGCAAGAGATTCGAGAATAGTCGTGGTGGGCCAGAGCTCTATTGTCGCATAACGCGGATCATGCGTTTCAGTCTGCACAAGAGGCGGCTTACTCATCATGATGCTCCTTGAAGGCCCGTTGCGGCCCGGTTCGTTCCGGATAAGGGATTCTGGCAAGCCCGACAGCGCCAAGATGAAACAGGATACCAAGCGGAACAAGCCAGGAAAAAGCGATTGAAAAACCCGCCATCTGTCCGCCAATCAACACAAATGCCATCATTCCCAACGATACAACAAACCCGACTTTGACAGCACGCACGCCAATTCCCGGCAAAAACAATGCACACAAAAAAACACCAAGTGTCGGCCCGTAGGACCAGCCTGCAATGGTGAGCCCGAGAATAACGGCCGATTTGCTCCCCATGGTAAAGAGCGCTGCCCCAAGCAGCAGCATAATACCCCAGAAAAGCGTCATGAAACGCGGTGCGGACAGTGCCTGTGGCACGTAGCCCGCAAACCTCATAACATCTTCTACCCAGCGCCGCGGTGCTGGACCAAAATCGGTCAGGCTCGCCCCTGCCATAGCATTGAGCGTCGAGGATAAAGAGCCCATCGTGGCACTCAGCACTCCGGCAATCAGCAGACCGGAAATTCCTGCCGGGAGCGCAGTTACAATAAAATGTGGAAACAATGCGTCAGGAGAATCAAATCCCAACACATCGAGACTCCTTCCTGCCTCGGAAATCCAGAGCTGCACGCCGAGCAGAGAGAGCAACCCGAACAGTACAGCCACCACGACAGCACTTCCGATCAGGGCAAGACGCGCTTCACGCAAAGAGCGCGCTGCAAGAAGGCGCTGCACCATAAGCTGATCCGTACCGTGAGAGGCTACTGAAAGTACCGCTCCACCAATCACGGCAGCAACAATCGTGAACGGATCATGCCACCAGTTATAGCGCGTCACGGGGTGGAAGACATGCAGCAATCCAGCCTTCCATGCCTGATGCCAGCCTGATGCGCTAAGAGTAGAACCGACAAAAATCACGCAAAAGACAGCCCCCGTTCCATATAACCCAAGCTGGATGGCATCGGACCAGACAACGGCACGGAGCCCCCCGAGAATTGTATAGACAAGAGTAAAAGCAAGAATACTGCCTAACACCGTCCAGCGACCAAGCGGCATCCCGCTATGGGAGAACAGCCAGATTACCGGCAGCGCTCCAGCCAGAAGACGGATGCTCTCAGCCAGAAAACGCGTTATGAGAAACGCTCCAGAAGCCAGACGCTGCATGGATGCCCCATAACGCCTTCCAAGCAACGTATAGGCGCTTGTCAGGGCTCCCTGAGTATACATCGGCAGAAACCAGTACGCGACGATACTGCGCCCCACACAATATCCGGCAGCAATACCCAGAAAAACGAGCCCCTGCGTATAACCGACACCCGGGATGCTGATGAAAGTCAATGTCGAGGTTTCTGTTGCCACCAGGGACAGACAGAGTGCCCACCAAGCAGATCGTGATGCGCGGAAAGAAAATCCTGCGATGATCCTCCTGCCCTGCGACTCACACGCCAGATCAGAAACGAGAGTGACACGAAATAAAGAATGATAACGACGAGATCGAGCGGCTTCATGTCACCTTGTCAGACTACAGCGGTGGGGAAGAAACCATCATGTCAGACAGATCAGCACCCATACAACTCTTCATGGACCCTGCCTGCTCCTGTTCAACATTGAGGCAGCGTTATGCCTGACAAAGGGTGATATCAGAGCACAGCCCGGCTTCAGTGTGCGGAAAGGCCCGTAAGGAAACCCATATCAATAATGAGCTGTGCAGCAAGGGTAATACCATTTGCGCTGACTCTTCTGGCAGCGGGATTAAAGTAATTATCGGGATTGAACACATACTGGATGCTGGGTTCGATGGCGATACCGGGATAAAGAACGAAATGCCCGCTTCCCTGAAGCCGCATGATATTCTGTGATCCCATTCTCGGATCACCACCATTGCCGATACGCATAAGTCTCTGGAACATCATCTGATGCTCCGAAGCTCTGATATAGCTGAATTTGATCTGCTCCCTGTCCAGCTTTCCGAACAGACCGTGATAACTCAGCCCGCCTTCGGCAAGCGCACGAAAAGGCGCTGCCGGATCTGCAGCAAATCCGAAGCTGCCAAAAACATTAATTCCCTCCGGCATGGGTGAAGCGACGGGATGTTTGTGGTCCCGGCGCCAGATCAATTGCTGGAGGCGGAATTCAGCGCCTGCGCGTCCGTAATGGGAGCTTTTGGTATAAGGATCAGTATACCGGGAACTGTTGAAGAAACCAGTAAGCTGATAACGACCGCCATAGAGATGGCTGACCTGCAGGCGCCGATAATTAAACCCAGCCATGACAAGGTAACCGCTTGCGGTTCTTGTATCCCAGCGCCAGCCATTCCCGCCTTGAAAATACTGGTTCATGTTGGCTTCAAAAGCACCAGCTTCGAAACTGATGTTCTTGTAGACCTTGGCAGTGACATACCCCCCCCAGGAAGCATAAGGCGGTGGAAGAACGCCGGCGGAGGCCTGCATGATCGGATCTACGCAGTTCAGCGCATTGTCGCAGTTGTTGAAAGTGAAATAACGACGCGGATGTGTTCTGCCGATTGAAAAATTGACGCGGTTTTTGAAAAGTTTCTGTTGATAGGTCATCAGGGCCAGCCAGCCACCAGAGAGATCGGTATGCTGCTCAACGCCTGCGATATAGGAACCGACAGCTCCAGACCATCCTGCTGCAGCCGGATAGGTTGAATTTACCGTAGGACGGAACAATATTTCTTCGAAATGAATCTCTCCCCCCTGGATGCCTGCGAGTTTTTCAAGGCTTGCATCGAGACCAAGAGCAATTCCGGTGCCCAGGGTAAAACGTCCCGGTCTGGGGCCGAGATCAGGGTTGGTCATATAGATCTGGTTGAAAATGGCGTGAGGCGTAAAACCGTTGCGACGCAGGAAACGCCCCAGAAATGTAAGCGGGCCGGTTGGCGCTTTCTCATCCGGGCCAAAAAGCAGCGGCACCCCGGCAAGTACCTGCGGAGGAAGCTCGGAGGGAACAAGCGTCAGAGGCCCCTGAACAGCAACGTATTTCTTTTGCAGTTCTCTGGTAACACGCTCTGACTCTTCTGCCTCCTGACTGGGGAGTGACACGGCGGCCCGGGAGTGTCCGAAAGATGCCATGCCTAAAACGGCAACATATCCCCAGAGGAAGACCTTGCGGCGATACGCTGAAATAAAATGACGGGTGGGCGCAAAATATCGCACCACGGAAATTTTTCCCATGAAATTCCCCCTCCGACCAGTGTCGTCGAGCATTCAGTCCTGAGTGTGATGAAAGGGTGTCTGACGGACCGTCCCGTCAGTGTTCTGTCCTTCAGCCGCCTGCCCGTTCCCGGGTGCGTCCATTATCCGAAGCGAAGGAAAGGATCGCACCCAGAGCTATTCCAAGATAGGCGGCGAACAGAATTCGCCATGTGTCAGGCAGAAGAAAGGTGATCGTGTGAGCTGGTGTCCAGAAAAATACCAGGCAAAGCCCGACTATCCTTACCCAGCGCCCAAACCCTTCTTCCCTGATATAGACAAGAGGTGATCTGAAACCATTGTCGAGAAAGCGATCAGTAATGAAATGCGTGAGCATCATGAAGAAACCATAGCCCGAAAATACATTCATCCAGGCGCTGATCGCAAAAGCCGTAAATATTGAGGGAGACGTCGGACCGACAAAGCGGTGAACACCGGCATCAAGAATCATGAATGAGGTTGCGATCCAGACCCCGAAACATCCCCAGATAAGAGCACGCGCCAACAGACGTTCGGGGATCCATCCCCCCCGGGTAAGGCGGCGCTTGAGACATTCTCCAAATGACGCCAGGAAAAAGAATTTTATATAGGCAAGCAGGAAAGGATGAGAATGAACGTTCCTGACCAGGAATAAAACAAAGAAACTTATACAGATCACATAGGCCAAAGCGACCAGATCCGACCATCTGACCCGTTTATCCGTTTCAGACACGACAGAATTATTCTGTTTTTCTGACATTGAAACCTGTCCCCTATAACCTGGGCACCGCTCTTGCCGCCGGGCCAGACGTTCAGCCGGTATTATCTGTTTTCCCCGTACACTCATGGATACGAGCAATAGGGGTTCTAATCTGGAGAATTGCTTACAGGTTTTTAATTATCATGTTAACTAAAAATCCGGAACTTACTGGCAGTTCACACAAGCTTGTTATTCGGTGTCAGAGTTTTGCGACGTTTTTCAGGGTTTCTTTGACCAGTTCCGACGCCATTCCCTCGGTGAAACACCACATTCATTGTGAAAGAAACGGGAGAAATACGCCGGGTCAGGGATCCCTATTTCAGCCGCGATGGCCTCGATGGACCTGATTGTAAACGCAAGAAGACGTTTGCTCTCCTGCAGCTTCCGATCAAGAATCAGACGCTTGAGCGTCTGGCCGAAAGCCGACTGAGTGGCCTGATTGATCTGATAAGGAGTGTGATGAAGTATTTTCGCATAATCCGCGACTGTCCACGCCTCGCGGAAATGAAGTTCGATCAGTTCACGAATACGGGTAGCAAGCGTCGATTGCTCATGATGAAGCAAGGTGTGCCCAACAGACAGGGCCTCCCCCAGAACCGCAATAGCCAGTCCGCGCACGATCTGACCAGATGTATCAGGTGAAGTCTGATACCGCATGCATGCCGTTACCATAAGCGCCTCCATAAGCGGAGTCGGCTGCACACCTGGCCGTGTATCCCCTATGATCAGGGGCGTATGGGACATGTTTCCCTTGAACAGCAAATCCTGACTGACCACGTCATGAGCCAGGGAAATGACGATTGCATCAGATCCTGATGTAACATCGAAACCGTGGACGATCTGCGTCGGAACATAAACAAACATCGGCGCCTGAAAGGTCAGCTTGCGGTCTTCTATGATATAAATGCCGTTTCCTTTGATCCACAGACAAAGCTGGCACAGATGTTCATGCCGATGAGATTCGACGTGCCCGTTATGGAGGAAACGTCGATCCATGACCTTTTCCACATGAACAAATCCAACATCACCCGAGCTGACCTCGTTGCCGTAAGTCTGAAAGCTTGGAATAGACGGGGCGGAATTCATTAAAAAAAGTCCATGTTTTGTTTACTTTTCTGCATTCAGTCACCTGGATGAAACTCTTACCGTCCGACCCCTGAGATCAAATCAGGGGAACATTCAGAAATGAGCGACTCTTCCGGAAGACATGAAGCTGGGAAACAGGGCACGTCGAGCAACTCCGTGCGCCCATTTACCGGTGAGGAATATCTGGAATCCCTCCGCGACGGCAGGAATGTCTATATCAACGGAGAGCGGATCAAGGATGTCACTACTCATCCAGCCATGCGCAATTCGGCGCGATCACTGGCCCGGCTTTATGATGCATTACATGACGAGACCCTGAACAAGGATCTCGTGACCAAGACAGATACCGGCAACGGTGGCTTCACACACAAAAGTTTCCGATCACCCCAATCAGCTGAAGATCTGATCGGCCAGCAGGCTGCAATCGCCCAGTGGGCTAGAATGACCTATGGCTGGATGGGCCGAACTGCTGATTACAAGGCAGCCCTTACCAACACATTGAATGCCAATGCAGAGTGGTATGGCCCGTTCGCCGATAATGCGCGTGCCTGGTACAAGAAGACGCAGGAGCGTGTTCTCTTTCTCAATCATGCCATCGTCAATCCGCCGATCGACAGACATAAACCTGCCGAAGAGGTCAAGGATGTCTTCGTTCACATCACGAAGGAAACCGATGCCGGAATTTACGTATCCGGCGCGAAGGTCGTTGCGACCTCTTCTGCCCTGACCCATTACAATCTGCTCGCCCAGAGCTCGGCAACAGTTACTGAAGATCCGTCCCTCTCGGTTACGTTCATTGCCCCTATGAATGCCCCGGGCATCAAAATGATCTGCCGGACATCCTACGAGGAAACAGCCAACCGGACAGCCTCACCCTTCGATTACCCACTCTCATCCCGATTTGACGAAAACGATGCCATACTTGTGCTGGATAATGTTTTCGTTCCCTGGGAAGATGTTCTCATTCTCCGGGATGCCAAGAAAATTCTGTCCTTCCCGATTGGATCGGGTTTCATGCAGGGCTTCTGCTTTCAGGGGTGCACACGCTTTGCCGTGAAACTGGACTTTCTGGCCGGATTGCTTGCCAAGGCCCTGCGCTGTACCGGGGGAGACGCCTTCCGCGGCAATCAGGCTGCTCTGGGCGAGGTTATCGCTTGCGCCACCTTTTCTGGTCACTCTCGAATGCCATGGCACGCAAGCCACAACAATGGCAGAACGGGGCCGTGTTACCGGACATCGAAGCGGCCATCACCTATCGCGCCTTCATGTCAGACGCCTATCCTCGCGTAATCGATCTCGTCAGACGCTGCGTGGCCTCAGGTCTGATCTATCTGCCCTCTTCGGCAAAGGATTTCGCCAATCCCGAGATTGACGGCTATCTGGCGCGCTATGTTAGGGGATCCAACGGAATAGACCACAAGGAGCGCATCAAGATCATGAAGCTTCTGTGGGATGCCACAGGAACCGAATTTGGTGGGCGGCATGCCCTGTATGAACTCAACTATGCCGGAACCCCTGAAGAAGTCCGTCTGCAAATCTATCGTGGAGCTGAACGCGGGCCGCTTCTGAGAGAAATGGAAGCGCTGGTTGAAGGCTGCATGAGCGATTACGACGAACATGGATGGACCGGCAAGACCTGGTTGCCCCCTCTGGGCTGAGAAGGGATAGAGATCATGGTACCGCATCAATCATCCAGCAGTAATGAAAATACAGCAGCAGACAGACAACTTGCTTTTCGTGCCGCCATGGCGCGTGTAGGCGCGTCGGTCAATATCATCACCTCAAACGGTCCTGCCGGGAAAGGAGGGTTTACCGCGACAGCCATGTGCTCGGTCACGGATGACCCGCCAACCCTGCTGGTCTGCATGAACCGGCGTTCGGCGCAATGCGATCTGTTCCTGAAGAATGGCGTTTTGTGCGTCAATGTACTGGATCATGCCCATACTGATCTGGCCGGTTTCTTTGCCGGAAAAATCACGGAAATGCAGGAGCGTTACAATGCGGCAGAATGGGACAGCCTGCCATCAGGAAATCTGGCCCTGCGCGATGCGGTCGTCTCCCTCGACTGCCGTATCAGCACCCATCATACGATAGGTACACATCACGTCATTTTCGCGGAAGTGGAAACCATAAGGATACGCGCCGAGGGGAACCCACTTCTCTATCTCGATCGAGGCTATGTCCAGGCAAAAGCCCTGAACAAACCCGGCTGAATCTTGTCAGAACTTTGCCAGGTCGTCGAGCAGTTCCAGCAGGAGAGCGATTTTCTCCTTGCCGAAATAGGTCTCGATGGTGCGATAGATTTCAAGACGATCTGGCGCAATCACCCGCATGGCTGCTTCACCAGCCGGTGTCAGCCTGAACAGATACCGTCGTCGATCTGTTTCTGACTGGATGCGTATAATGAGGTCACGTTTTTCGAGCGCCGCCAGGATGCGTGTCAGACTTGGAGGAAGAATGAACGCTTTTTCAGCAAGCTGCGCTGCATCCAGAGTGTCATATTCAAACAGGAGTCGAATGACACGCCATTGCTGTGTAGTGAAATTATGCTCTGCAAGCATTGGCCGGAATCGTGACATCAAAGCCTCACGGGCTCTGAGCAGGGCAATGGGGAGCGCTTTCGTTGACTCATGGGGCAGATCAGCAAGAGCGTCTTCTGCTGGGACAGGCATTTTCACTGATGATCTTCTGACTTTCGATAGATGCATTTCCAGGAGTGCTTTGCCTTTGATGATCTGGATCACGAATACAGGATGAAAAGAATATAACGCAGTTGTGTGGATACTTAAAGTAACCTCTTCGTCTATAAACTTAACACGTTAACTATCAAATCGAGAGTTTCCCCGGAGGTCACCATGCCGCATCTTTCGCTGGAATATTCAGGCAATCTGGACAGGACCATCGACATGGCGGGTTTATGCGCTGCGTTGGGTGAAACACTTTTCAAGACAGGCTTCTTCGAAAAAGGGGCGATCAGGGTCCGCGCCTTCAGAGCCATTGCCTGGGCCATTGCCGATCAGCAGCCTGAGGATGCCTTCATCGATATGTCTTTGCGTATCGGTGAGGGCAGAAGTGCGGAAGACAGGAAACATATCGGCAATATGCTTTTTGCCACTGCAACTGACAGACTTCTGAGCTTTTTTGATACGCCGAATTTCGCCCTTTCGCTTGAAGTGCGTGAAATCGATTCCGCTCTCAGCTGGAAGAAAAATACTATCCATCACCGTTTCAGGAAATAATCGACAGCGACTGGATACTTCTCATTTGGCACGGGTGTGACAATGGAAAACCTGCAAACAAACCTTCAAAAGCTTGATCACTATCTGGAATCTGTCCGCAAGAGCGGGGTATCCAACTACATCAATGGTGAAAGCCGACAGGCTATCAGTGGCGAGCAGTTCGAAACAATATCACCGGTAGATCTGAAACCGCTTGCCCGGGTTGCTCGCGGTGATGCGCGCGATATTGACCTGGCGGCGAAAGCAGCCAAGGCTGCACAGCCTGAATGGGCCGCAATGAGCGGCGTCCAGAGACAGAAAATCCTGCATCGCGTTGCTGACGGAATTGTAGCGCATGCAGAAGAAATCGCCTTTCTGGAATGCATTGATACCGGGCAGGCCCTGCGCTTCATGTCAAAGGCTGCCATTCGCGGTGCGGAGAATTTCCGCTATTTTGCCGACAAGGCTCCATCTGCACGTAATGGTCTGTCGCTCCCCACGACTGGCCAGGCCAATATCACCACCCGTTACCCGGTCGGGCCGGTTGGGGTCATCACGCCGTGGAACACGCCTTTCATGCTCTCGACATGGAAAATTGCCCCTGCATTGGCCGCAGGCTGCACTGTGATCCACAAGCCTGCTGAGTTCTCTCCGGTTACCGCCTCCCTTCTGGTGCGCATTGCTGCAGATGCCGGTCTGCCCCCGGGTGTATGGAACGTGGTCAACGGGTTTGGCGAGGATGCCGGTGCGGCTCTGACGCAGCACCCGGATGTCAAGGCGATTGCCTTTGTCGGCGAGAGCCGGACCGGCTCAATGATCATGAAGCAGGCGGCTGACTCGCTGAAACGCTTTCACTTCGAACTGGGTGGGAAAAACCCGGTTATCGTTTTCAAGGACGCCGATCTCGAGCGGGCAGCCGATGCTGCCTTGTTCATGATCTACTCACTCAACGGCGAACGCTGCACCTCGTCGTCGCGTCTGCTTGTCGAGGCCGAGATCTATGATTCATTCATGGCTACTCTGGCCGAACGGGTGAAGGCCATCAGGGTCGGCCATCCCCTCGATCCGGAAACAGTCATTGGCCCTCTCGTTCATCCTGTTCATGAAAAGAAGGTTCTCGAATATATCGAGATCGGCAAGGCAGATGGCGCAAGGATCGCTGCTGGCGGCAAAAAACATGCTGGTCCTGGCGGGGGCTGCTATGTCGAGCCCACATTATTCACGCACGCCAGCAATACCATGCGCGTCGCCAGGGAAGAGATCTTTGGCCCTGTTCTGACGGCGATTCCCTTCTCGTCAGAAGACGAGGCAGTCAGCATTGCCAATGATACGCCTTACGGCCTTGCCGCCTATCTCTGGACTTCAGATGTCACCCGCGCATTCCGTGTCTCGGAGAAGATCGAGGCAGGGATGATCTGGGTGAATTCTGAAAATGTCAGACACCTTGATACACCTTTTGGTGGGGTCAAGGCATCCGGGATCGGGCGCGATGGAGGAGACTGGTCGTTCGATTTCTATATGGAAACGAAGAACGTCTCATTCGCGACCACGACCCATCACATTCCTCGTCTCGGATAATTCAACCAGGTTTTGATGAATGTTCCCGGTATCCCGGGATCATCCTGATCCCACAGGGGGAGTAAAAATAATGGCTCTTGCACCATTCAATCTATATCCTGAATTCAACATCGTTCGTCTCAGCCATGTCAATTTCACAGTGACGGATCTGGCTGCCAGCCGCGCATTTTATGTAGATACGTTAGGCCTGCAGGTTACTGACGAAGATAACGAGACTATTTATCTCCGCGCCATGGAAGAACGCGGTCATCACTGTATTATCCTGACGAGAAGTGAAAAGGCTGAGGTTCGTTCCCTCTCCTTCAAGGTCTACTCAGAGGTCGATCTGGATAAGGCTGCCAGATATTTCCAGATGCTGGGTCATGCCGTCGAATGGGTTGAACGCCCCTATCAGGGACGGACAATGAAGACCCATGACCACGCCGGAATTCCGCTCGAATTCTATTACAAGATGGACCGACTGCCGCCGATCCATCAGAAATACGCTCTGTATCACGGCGTGAAACCGCTCCGTATCGACCATTTCAACTGGTTCTCGACGGATGTGGACAAGTCGGTCGCCTTCTATAACAACATGGGCTTCCGTGCGACAGAATATACGGAAGAAGAAGAATCCGGCCGGCTCTGGGCCGCATGGATGCATCGCAAGGGAGGCGTTCACGACATTGCGTTTACCTGTGGCAAAGGTCCACGTCTGCACCACACGGCTTTCTGGGTACCGACACCTCTGAACATCATTGATCTGCTCGATCTGATGTCAACGACCGGCTATCTGGCCAATATCGAGCGCGGCCCCGGACGACATGGCATCTCGAACGCATTCTTCCTTTATATCCTCGATCCTGACGGTCATCGCATCGAGATCTATTGCTCCGATTACCAGACTGTTGACCCCGATAACGAGCCAATCCGCTGGGATCTGAAAGATCCTCAGAGACAGACGCTCTGGGGCGCGCCTGCACCGCGCTCATGGTTCGAGCATGGCAGCACATTTGCTGGCGTCGAACCCAGCGAGCCAACGCTCAAGGCAAGCCCGATTATCGCGCCCTGACAGGTGTACAGCCACACGCTGCCCCCTATCCGTTCCGGTAAGGGGCAGCGTGTGGCATCGGATAAGGAAAGACAGACATGACCTCCCGGTTTTTGACATTCAAGGCAGCAGGCAGGACGCGTTACGGTCTGTGGCACCCTGAAGGAATCACAGATCTCAGCGAGACTTATGGCAATATCTGGCCAGGGCTGCGTGAAGTGATCGAGGCAGGCGCTCTTGAGACTCTTGCGCGGGAGGCGCCAGTCAGGGTTGATTTCAGGGAAAGCGAGATCGAGTATCTCATCCCGGTCATCAACCCCGAGAAAATCATCTGTGTGGGAGTGAATTTTCCCGACCGGAACGAAGAATACAAGGACGGGCAGAAAGCACCTGAAAATCCTTCGCTTTTCATCCGCTTTCCGAGGAGCTTCGTTGGGCATCGTCAGCCCCTTTGTCGCCCGCCTGAGTCGATCCAGCTGGATTATGAAGGCGAAATCGTCATCATAATCGGCAAGCAAGGGCGGAGAATCAGTCAGGAACAGGCTCTCAACCACATTGCAGCTCTGAGTTTATGCAATGAAGGGACCCTCAGGGATTGGGTCAGGCATGCAAAATTCAACGTCACACAAGGGAAGAATTTTGATGCCTCCGGCGCCATTGGTCCCTGGCTGATACCGTATCGGAGCGAGGAACAACTGAAGAACGTCAGCCTCACCACGCGGGTCAATGGTGAACTGAGGCAGAATGACGTTACCGACAGAATGATTTTCTCGTTCAGAAAAATCATTGCTTACATCTCGACCTTCACAACACTCGTTCCAGGCGACGTGATTGTCACAGGAACACCGACCGGTGCGGGGGCACGGCTGGAACCGCCCCAATGGCTGAAACCGGGAGATGTGGTAAAGGTCGAGGCGACCGGTCTGGGTTGCCTTGAAAATCCGGTTGCGGATGAGAGGCCTAGCACATCATGCTGACGCCAGATCAGATACAGGCTGCAGTTACCGCCCTCGACAAGGCTGAGACAACAAGAGAACAGATCGTTGATCTCTCTGCTTCATCCCCAGGCGACGCTTGATGATGCCTATGCGATCCAGAGAGAATGGGTCCGGGTCAAGCAGGCTGGCGGGCGGCAGATCATCGGCTGGAAAATCGGCCTGACATCGAAAGCCATGCAATATGCCCTCGGGATCGATACGCCTGATTCAGGGGTATTGTTTGATGATATGCTCTTCGAGGATGGCGCAACCATACCACCCGACAGGTTCATTCAGCCCCGCATCGAGGCGGAACTGGCTTTTGTGTTCCGGGAAAACATCGAAGGGGCATCACTTTCGATGCACGACGTTCTGGCAGCAACAGACTATGTCGTGCCCGCACTGGAAATTCTTGACACAAGAGTAAAGCGGAAAGACCCGGAGAGCGGGATACCCCGCACCATTATCGACACTGTCTCAGACAACGCGGCCAATGCCGGGATTGTGCTCGGCAACACAAGAATTCGGCCCGATGATGTCGATCTGCGCTGGGTGGGTGCCATTGTCTCCCGAAACGCGGTTGTGGAAGAAACGGGTCTCGGGGCTGGGGTTCTGAGTCATCCGGCACGTGGCATTGCCTGGCTGGCGATGCGGCTTCATCAATATGGTGGGCGTATCGAAGCCGGGCAGATCATCCTGTCAGGATCCTTCATCCGTCCGGTTGAAGCCCGGCAAGGCGATACGATCATGGCCGACTACGGAAGATACGGAACCATCAGCTGTTTCTTCGAAAGGAATGCGTGAGATGCCGGCACCCAGAAATCTTTTCAAAGCGGCCCTGCAGGAAAAATCCCCTCTTATCGGATTCTGGCTGGCTTTGGCAGATGCCTATACTGCTGAAATCTGTGCCGGTACAGGCTATGACTGGTTGCTGATAGATGGTGAGCACGGGCCCAATGATCTCAGGACCATCATGCATCAGCTACAGGCCCTCAAGGGGAGTAAGAGTGCAGCTGTTGTCCGGCCAGTAGCGCCTGAACCCTGGATGATCAAACAGCTTCTTGATGTTGGAGCGCAAACCCTGCTTGTGCCCATGATCGAAAGTGCTGCTCAGGCAAGAGAGATGGTGAGCGCCGTGCGGTACGCCCCCGAAGGGAAAAGAGGTGTAGGTGCCGCTCTGGCGCGTGCCTCTGACTTCAACAGAATTCCTGATTATCTCGCAACTGCAGGCAACGAGATCTGTCTTCTCCTGCAAATTGAGAGTCGAGCCGGACTTGCTGCACTTGACGAGATCGTTCAGATCGAAGGCGTAGATGGCGTTTTCATCGGGCCAGCCGATCTCGCCGCAGATCTCGGGCATCGTGGTGATCCGGCGCATTCAGCAGTGCAGCAGCATGTCGAAGCTGCACTGCACAAGATCATGAATGCAGGTAAACCTGCAGGTATACTGACAAGTACTCTGAGCCTGGCTGGACGATATGTTGAAATGGGTGCCCGATTTGTAGCCATTGGCAGTGATGTCGGTGTTCTGGCCAGAGGAGCCGAGACGCTCTGTTCGGAATTCCGCGCAAAACACGTTCACCACACCGGGTGAACTCCGTCTGACAGACCGGGTTTTCTATTTCTCGATACGGTTAATCATCTCGTCCAGCGCGCCCACATCAATCTCAAGTGCCTTGAAGGCCTTGCTGGACGGATTCACAATCTCGATTGTGGTTTTCTCCTCAAAGCTCAGCAAGGCCTCGGGAGCCGAAAACTCGAGAACATGGCCACTTACCACCGATGCCTCGTCGAGAAAATGAAAATGAAAACCGGGGACTGAAACACGTCCGAAAAGTTCAGGAGTCCAGAAGCCAATCAGGCGTCCCTCGATCGCCTCGTGGCGATCCACCTTCTGAGCTGCAGCAACGTCATTGACGCTGCGACTGCTTCCATCCGCGCGATAGGGACGACGCAGAACGAGCTGATCGAAATGCCCGCTTATCGAAACTGCCAGGAAAATATTATCAGCCCTGATAAACCGTCCCAGCTGTTCCTCAACATTCTCATGAGTGATGGACATGACCACATGTTCCTGCTGAGGTGTGAAATCCGTCACCTGCACAAACGGTATTTCCACCTCCGGTGACAGACAGTGCAGGGTCTCACCGGCTGTCGCTTCATGCACGCGACCATCATGAATGGTCAGTTCGCCACTGATCCCGGCAGAGCACCCCAGACCGAAAGCCCTGTGCGAACAGAAGGCCGAAAGCGGTGCCTCGCCGTGAAAATACCCTGCCATCAGGGCACCGATTGTCGAAAACTGGGTAATCTTGCTCATGCAGGCATTCCTTGCAGCTGATCAGGTTATTTTCTGAACCGATAATGGAAAGGGGTTGAAGACTGACCAGCCTGTCTTCTGTACCAGCTTCTCAAGTGCCAGTGTACCAATCAGGGAATTGCCCTGTGCATTCAGCCCGGGCGACCACACAGCGACGGAGGCCAGTCCCGGCGCAATAGCGAGAATCCCGCCACCTACCCCCGATTTGCCAGGCAGACCCACCCTGATAGCGAAAGATCCTGAGCCATCATAATGACCACACATCATCATCAATGCCATGATCGTACGCGTATTGGTACTGACGTCACCATGCGCCCGGACTGGAGATCCACACCGCCGGTCATGAGATAGCCGCCAATTCTGGCAAGCTGGCGACATGACATCGTCAACGCGCACTGATGGAAATAAAGGTCGAGGGTATCTTCAATCGGATTTCGGATATTGCCGAAAGTGCGCATGTAATTGGCAAGGGCAGCATTACGAAACCCCGTTTCTCGCTCCTGCTGCGCCATGTTCTCGTCGATAAACACCTCTTCAGCGGCACCCGATTGAGATTGTGCGAAATCGAGCAGGGCCTGACGGGCACCCAGCCGTCCGAGCTGGGAAACCAGAATATCGGCAATGACAATCGCACCTGCATTGATGAACGGATTTCGAGGAATACCCGACTCGCTTTCAAGCTGGACAATCGAATTGAAAGCGCTGCCTGACGGTTCCTTACGCACACGGGTCCAGAGCGCGCTGCCCTCGAGCGTAAGGGCCAGCGTCAACCCGAAAACCTTGGAAAGACTCTGAATCGAAAATGGCTCATCCGCATCGCCGGCCACATGAGCGCCGCCCCCTGCATCGAGCACGGCGATACCGAATTTATCCGGATCGACACAGGCCAGAGGCGGGATGTAGTCGGCTACCTGCCCGCGTTCGGTAATCCCTCGCATTTCATGCGCGATTTCGGCAACAATGCTGTCGAGATCGGCCATATCCTCTCCTTCCTGCTACAAGTCTCATCCGGGGGACAAAGACATGACATGGCCGGACAGACCAGACAACGTTTCCACAGGACAAGCCTGGTTGAGATGAGCCGCCTTATCTGCAATGAGGAACTTCATGACAGGCGGCATCATGAAACCCAACGATCATACCGACGAGACAAAGGAAATGTCAGAAGTCACGCTTCCTGACGTGGACACGCAATCCGAAGGATTTCGTCTCAATCGGGCGGCGCGACGCCAAGCCCTGATCGAGGACTATGTTGAACTGATTGCCGACCTTCTGGCTGAGGGACGTGAGGCGCGACAGGTTGATATTGCAACCCGGCTGGGCGTCTCACAGCCTACAGTCGCCAAGATGCTGACACGGCTTTCGACCGAAGGTTATGTACATCGCCGACCCTATCGTGGCGTTTTTCTGACCACCAAGGGCCAGAACGTGGCCGATGAGGCCAAAAACCGTCATCGCATCGTCGAGAGTTTTCTGCGTGCCTTGGGATCAGTGAAGAAACTTCGGGTGGATGCCGAAGGCATCGAGCATTATGTAAGTGACGAGACATTGACAGCCTTTGATCGTGCGCTTGCAAGCGGCCTTGGCAACCTGCTCTCTCGCCCGAACAAGAACTGATCAGACACTCTATGGCAAGCCTTCGAGGCGCACAGCTCCACAGAGAAATGATCCACCGCTCAACAACCTGTAAAGACGTGAAACGCAACTCGCCCCAAAAGTGACGTGACGAGCCAGATCGGATTGCTCGCACAGTTCCAGCCCTTTCATACGGTCAGTTACCTCCTGCGGAGTACGCAGACACCACTCAAAACGCGCGCCTGTCTGACGCACACTCGCATTCATGTGTGAATGCCTGACAACAAAGGGCGAAACATAATCAAAGATAATGGATACCGGCGCCTTTCTGGCAATTGCAAAAGCACTCACCTTTTCCAGCAGATTCCAGACAAAATCGGACTTGAGATACATCAACACGCCTTCTGCAAAAAACAGAACAGGCTGACCGGCAACATGAGGAAGCCTTCGTAGCCAGGATTCCGGCCCTGACGCATCGCTGACAAGACTCGCCCCAATCATGCCTGCAGGCCGGACGCGCTCTCGCAGAGCCAGAATTTCAGGCAGTTCGATATCATACCACAGAGCTGCGCCGGCATTCCTGAGACGGTTCTGGCGCATATCGAGCCCGGATCCAAAACTGAGACACATCGAGGCGGGGTAACGATCGAACCAGCTCTCGATAGCGCGGTCAAACCACATGGCCCTGAGAATCGTGCCTCGCATCGATTTCCTGTCCGCCACAAAACGAGCCGGATCGAAACCCAGACCCGCAGCTACGTTTGCTGCGGAAGGATCATGAAATGGAAGTTCAGGGGTATGGTCAGGCGCCAGAAGACGAGCGGCAAGAGTGATAAGCATCGTTTCCGGCACGCCACTCAGCGCCGAAAGCGCCGGGTCGGGAGATGAAGTCATAGATATCATGACGGGACATTCCTTACTGCCATATCCCAAAAATACAGTTGAGAATCATTCTCATATAATCTAGCAAGATCTGGGCGAAAACAACAGTCTTTCTCCTGTCTTGATCAGACACATGCATCCTGCATCAACCAGTTGATCAACAGGACGTTATCGGTCCTGAATCCATTACAATATGCAATATAGCATATTGCATATCTATAAGCCTTAGGTTTGAGTAATATCCCATGTCATGTCCTCCTCCCGCACAAGAACCGATCACCTGCCCAGACCGCCCTAGGGCGGTCCGCGCTTCGTGGCGCTTCACCCGTGCGCTCGAGGCTGATGGACACAGCCTGCCGGAAGTGTTCTCCTCAGTGCATGTTGCACCGGAAAATGCGGGATGGTTCCGTCGCTTCCTGTCTTTCGTCGGGCCCGGCTATATGGTGGCCGTAGGTTATATGGATCCAGGCAACTGGGCGACAGACCTGCAGGGTGGTGCCCAGTTCGGTTACACCCTGCTTTCTGTCATCATGATCTCCAATCTGATGGCCATTCTGCTCCAGGCGCTAGCAGCCCGGCTCGGCATCGTGACAGGCCGCGATCTGGCTCAGGCCTGTCGCGATCATTTCTCACCAGCCATTTCGTTCGTGCTATGGTTCACCTGTGAGCTCGCGATCATTGCCTGCGATCTGGCAGAGGTGATCGGTACGGCTGTCGCGCTGCAACTGCTCTTCATATCCCCTTGCTTTTCGGAGCGCTGATCTCTGCATTCGATGCACTGATCGTGCTGTTTCTGATGAATCGCGGCTTTCGCTATCTCGAAGCGTTTATCATCGCTCTGCTGACTGTCATCGCCGTGTGTTTCGGCGTGCAAATCGCCGCAGCCTCGCCGCCCGTTGCGGCGGTGCTCTCTGGATTTCTGCCACGCACCAGCGTCGTCACAAACCCGGCCATGCTCTATATCGCTATTGGCATTATCGGCGCGACCGTCATGCCGCATAATCTCTATCTTCACTCCTCCATAGTGCAGACCCGCGACTACAGGAGAGACGACAGAGGGCGAAAGGATGCCCTGCGCTGGGCGACACTCGACAGCACCGTCGCGCTTATGCTCGCTCTGTTCATCAATGCTGCAATCCTGATCGTCTCGGCGGCAGCCTTCCATGGTACGGGCCATCAGGATGTCGCTGAAATCGAAGATGCCTATCGCCTGCTTTCTCCCGTTCTTGGAATGGGCGTTGCCTCAACGCTTTTTGCCGTAGCTCTTCTGGCAGCGGGAACGAATTCGACCGTCACGGGTACACTGGCCGGCCAGATCGTGATGGAAGGTTTTCTGCATCTGACCATTCCGCACTGGGCGCGTCGCCTGATCACACGCGGTCTCGCCGTGCTGCCGGTTGTAGCCGTCACAGCTCTCTATGGTGATCACGGAGTGGGCAAACTGCTCATATTCAGCCAGGTCGTGCTGTCACTTCAGCTCCCTTTTGCTGTCATTCCACTGGTTATGTTCGTGTCTGACAGACGCAAGATGGGGCATTTCACGATTTCACCCGGCATGAAGCTGCTGTCCTGGTCTGTAGCCGGGATTATTCTGCTGCTGAATTTCAAGCTGCTTTACGACACTCTCGCCGCCTGAGGCGGGTTTCCCCTGTCACTATCATCATGAAGGATCGCCTTATGCTCTCTCTCCGCTCACAGTATAGCAATTGCTATCTAAAAAAGCTTGGGAGAATCCTTAAGGCATCTGCTTATTGGCATTCGGCTGCCACCCTGACCCCGGCACTACTGGCACCGCCCCTTCTCTGCACTATGACCACAACAGCGCGCGCTGCTGACAGGCCAGTCAGCAGCGCGTCAGCTCTCACTCCTCAAAAAGATCAGAAAGGCAGGCGATCCGTGCCGGAAAACGCCCGGTCATGCAAAAATCTGCCTCAGCCAGTATCATCCGGCCCACCGGAAACTGCTGCAGACAAAGCCTTGAGGGATGCTTGCAGGCAACCTCGTCAAAGCGCTTCAGCTGCCGGAGAAACCGGGCAGCCTCCCTCGGGTCATGAAAATATTATCGTGACGGCTCATCTCGATCAGATGCGTGGTCGCATTGCACCAGGACTGGGGGCCGTCTCATATGGCATTGATCAAAGACAGATACAGGCCACGCCTGGCGGCGAGAATGCCGCTTTCAGTCAAATTCTCCTCCGGCTGCCTGGGGTAGTCATGGATCTTATGGCGAGGTGCATGTCCGCGGAGAGCATGGTGGTCTGACCTACCGTGTCAATGGTGTCCTGCTCCCCGAGGGACTGAACGGTTTCGGGCAAGAACTTGACAGTCGCATCATCCAGTCAGTCGATCTCCTGACAGGCACTCTCCCCGCCCAGTTCGGCTTTCGCACATCCGGCATCATCGATGTCAAGACGAAGACGGGAGACACTCTGAAGAACAACCAGTTCTCACTCTACGGAGGCAGTTACAACACGTTCGTACCATCCCTGCAGCTCGGCGGCTCGAAAGACCGTTGGGACTATTTCGTCACTGCTTCCTACAACCGCAATGATATCGGCATTGAAAATCCGACCAGTTCCTTCCGACCAACCCATGACTTTACCCAGCAGGAGAAAGCTTTTGGCTATCTTGCCTATCAACTGGATGATGAAAGTCGCATCAGTCTTCTGACCAGCGCATCCTATGCCGATTTCCAGCTTCCCAACACAACGGGTCTGCCCATCCTGTACCAGTCCTCGACCATAGCTCCTGAGGATCGGGATATTCAGTCGCGCCTGCTGAGAAACGGACAAACCGAACAGAATTATTATGCCGTACTGTCCTATCAGCGCAGCACCGAGAAAACGAACCTGCAGGTTTCTCCCTTTTTCCGTTATGGTCGTATCGGATACCGCAATGATCCGGACCGGGACCTCGCCTTCTCGGGTATTTCCCAGCATGAGGTCAATGACTTCACCACAGGCGGGCTGCAACTCGACACGTCCTACAACATCGCCCCACATCACATTCTGCGCGTCGGGCTGCTCGGTCAGTATACGTCCGAGCGTCTTGATACGAACACACTCGCGTTTCCGGTTGATGAATCAGGAGAACAGATCTCAATCAATCCCAGAAGGATTATAGACAATAGTGGTAACTGGGCTGTTGAAGCCGGGGCCTACATCCAAGACGAATTCCATATAACACCCAGACTGACCTTCAATTACGGCCTGCGCTATGATCGTTTCGCTTCTTCATTCCACAACGAAGGTCAACTGAGCCCGCGCGCCAATATGGTCTGGAAAGCGACAGGAACAACAACTGTTCACTTCGGTTATTCGCGCTATTTCGCGCCTCCTTCACCTCAGTATATCTCGGATACGACACTCGCAAAATTTGCAGGCACAACCAACGCACCACAAACGATGCTGAACACCCCGACACGCGTGGAGAAATCACACTATGTCGATGTCGGTATCCTGCAACATATCACGCCCGACTATCAGATCACGATCGATGCCTACGGCAAATGGGCGCATGATCAGGGCGATCTCGGCCAGTTCGGCCGTGCTGTCATTCTGGCGCCATTCAGCTACCGACGCGGGCGTGTCTATGGTGCTGAAATCGGCAATTCATGGCGCCATGGCGGCTGGTCGATCTATGGCAATTTCTCTTTCGTCAAGACCTGGGCAAAAGACATAAACTCGGCACAGTATCAGTTCGAAGTGGCTGAACTCGATTATGTCAGAAATCACGGAATCCAGCTTGATCACCAGGGTGAATTCACTTCATCGGCAGGCGTATCATACAGCAACAAGCATGACATGGCCTATCTCGACTTCCTCTATGGCTACGGGTTGCGAAGCGGTTTTGCCAATCTGGAGAAACAACCCTCCTACGCGGTTTTCAATATTGGCTATGCCCATACCTTTACTAAAGTCCCGGTCGGACACAGCCTCAAACTACGTTTCGACGTCGTCAATCTGTTTGATCACCGCTATCAGCTGCGTGATGGCAGCGGTATCGGCGTGACGCAGGCTCAGTATGGCCAGAGACGAGGTACTTTCTTCTCGATGGTAAGCAGCTTCTAGACAGCCTCACGCAGATATGAGGGAGCGATTCCGACGTTGGAAAGGTTGATGTGTATATGGTGGCAGCGGTTGCCCCCTTGACGGAGATCCGCCTGATGCCTGATCGCAAAACCCTCTTCAAGCCGTATCATCATCCGGCAGGAGGCTGGGGTGCGGTCAAGGCCACGGCAAAAGCCCTTCTGGAACAGAGCGTTGTCAGCAAGGGCTCTCGCGCCTTGTTGGCGATGAACCAGCCAGGTGGCTTCAAATGCCCGAGTTGCGCCTTTCCTGATCCGACCCGCCACAAGAAAGTGGAATTCTGCGAGAACGGGGTCAAGGCACTCGCTGTCGAGGCAACGAAGAAGCGCGTCACGAGAACCTTTTTTGCCGAATATCCTGTCAGCGAACTCGCCACGAAAAGTGACTACTGGCTGGAGGAGCAAGGACGTCTGACCGAGCCGATGCGTTACGATCCGAAAACGGATCATTACGTTCCCTGTTCATGGCAGGAGGCTTTCGATCTGATAGGCAATCATCTGCGTCGTCTTGAATCGCCTGATCAGGCCGAATTCTACACTTCTGGTCGCACCTCCAACGAAGCTGCCTTTCTCTATTCTGTTTTCGTGCGCGCCTTCGGCACGAATAATTTTCCCGATTGTTCGAATATGTGCCACGAGCCGACCAGCCGGGGCCTGCCCGCTGCCATCGGGATCGGTAAGGGGACGGTCGTCATGGACGATTTCGACCACGCCGAAGCCATATTCATTGTCGGCCAGAATACCGGCACAAACTCACCGCGCATGATGGGACTGCTGGCCCATGCCCGCAAACGCAATGTGCCGATCGTTGTGGTCAATCCCATGCCGGAACGCGCACTGATCCGCTTTGCGGAACCGCAGGACCCGGTCATGATGGCAACAGGCGGCTCGACCGCCATAGCGACCGAATTCGTTCATATCCGGATCGGTGGCGATCTCGCCTTTTTCAAAGGCATGATGAAAGCGCTTTTCGAGCGTGACGAGGCGGGCGAAAACGTTCTCGATCACGATTTCATCGAGAAGCATACCGAGGGCTTCGCCGCATTGCGTGAAGAAGTCATGCAGCAGGACTGGGAGGCAATCGAGCGTATATCAGGCATTGAAAAAGCACAGATCCTGCGCACGGCCTCGATTTATGCGCGCTCGAATGCATCGATCATCTGCTTTGGCATGGGGATCACCCAGCATCAGCAGGGTGCGCGCATGATCCAGCAGCTTGCCGCCTTTCTGATGCTACGTGGCAATTTTGGCAAGCGGGGCGCCGGTATTGCCCCTATACGTGGCCATTCCAACGTACAGGGTGACCGTACGGTAGGTATCGATGAAAAACCGACGCAGGCCTATCTCGATCGTCTGCGTGATGTATTCGGATTTGAACCGCCACGCACTCATGGTCATCATGCCGTGGATTCAGTCGAAGCCATGCTTGCCGGGACAGCCAGGGTCTTTATCGGCATGGGCGGCAATTTCATCCATGCCATTCCTGACACGCCGCGTGGCTATGAAGCGATGCAACGCCTCGATCTGACCGTAGGAATTGCGACGAAGCTCAACCGCGGCCATATCGTCCATGGCCGCAATGCCCTGATCCTGCCTGTGATCTCGCGTTCGGAGATTGACCGGCAAGCGACAGGAGAGCAGTTCGTCACCATCGAAGATGCCATGTCGAACGTGACTGCATCACGCGGCGTACTGGAGCCTGCCAGTCCTGACCTGCTTTCAGAAGTCGCGATTGTCTGCGGCATGGCACAGGTAACGCTCCCCGACAGCACAATCCCCTGGTCCCTGTTCCAGACCGATTATGGCCTGATCCGCGATCGTATTGCGGACGTCTATCCCGGGATCTATGCCGATTTCAACGCCCGGATACGGAACAAACAGGGTTTTCATCTCGACATTCCACCACGACGCCGGGAATGGAAAACCCCTTCGGGCAAGGCGCAATTTCTGGTCTTTCCCGGTCTGGAAGTCGATGACCATGTTGAGAACAACGACATGCTGCGTCTTTCGACCATTCGCTCGCATGACCAGTTCAATACGACCATTTACAGCATGAATGACCGCTACCGAGGCGTTTACAATACCCGCATGGTCGTTTTCATGAATGAAGAGGACATGCAGGAACGAGGCCTTGAACAGGAGATGGTTGTCAGCCTCGAAACGCTTTCGACAGACGGCATTACAAGACGCGTCCAGAATCTGGTTGCCATCGCCTATCCCCTGCCCCGTGGAGCCATTGCAGGCTATTATCCAGAACTCAATCCGCTTTTACCCCTCAACCATTACGATGAAATCAGCGGCACTCCTGCCGCCAAATCAATCCCCGTACGGGTTCACTCATCTGCGAGGGCGCCATGACAATACGACCAGACAGTCTGGCTGCAGCCCATGTACTACGCCATGCTATCACAATTGGCCCTGACGGTGAGCAGGAGCGGATCGAACTCGGCATTGCTGAAGAAAAGCCGCTTACCCTGATCTTCAATGAATTTCATGTCCATGCGGTCATGATGGTGACCCCGCTTGACCTTCATGATTTCATTCTCGGCTTCGTATTGACCGAAAAGATCATCGCCTCACCCTCTGACCTTATCTCCTGTCATATCGACCGCCTTGATAATCAGCTTGCCGCGCATATTCTTATCCCGGGTGCCGATTTCAGTCGCCTGATACGCAGGGGGCAGCGTTTTCTGACCGGGAGCAGCAGTTGCGGTCTCTGTGGCGTGACCGACCTGGATGATATCGCAACAGACCCGCCAAACCTGCCCGCGCACCCTGTGCCATTGGCAGCCATAAAGAAGGCTCTGGCCGCGCTTCCTGACCAACAGGTCCTCAATCAGAAAGTGCATATGGTCCATGCTGCAGCCTGGGCGTCACCTGATGGAGTGATTCACTATGTGCGCGAGGATGTGGGACGCCACAACGCCCTCGACAAACTGATCGGTGTTCTCAGCCAGTCCCCCCGTGAGCCGGGACGTGGCTTCTGCCTGCTGACCAGTCGATGCTCTTATGACATGGTTGAAAAAGCCCTCACATTGGGCATCTCCACACTCGTTGCCATTTCCTCTCCCACCGATCGTGCAATACAGGTTGCACGAAAGGCTGATATGACTCTGATTGGTAATGCCCGGCCTGATCGCCTCGCCATTTTTTGCGGTGCGCATCGCCTAGTCAAACCTGAACCTGAGGCTGTCACAATGGTTGGCGTATGAGTTTCGATCCCACAGACGATTTCTTTGCATTCGAGCAGGATTTTGCAGGAACGCTGCGCTGCATACCCATGAAGGTGCGTCTCAAGCTTGATCTATGCGGTATAAAGCTGAGTCTGCGCCAGTGGAGCCAGCTCTTGCCGACAATCCGCAGACAACTTCTGCACTCGCCTTGCGAGACGGTTGATGAGCAGGCAGCCTATCGCGAAACCCTTGTAAAACTGATTGCCAAATATTGCGATGAGCCTCTGAGAACACTGGCCGGCAGCGACGATCACCTGTGGAGGGATGTCTCTGTGGTGCCCACCTGCATTCTGGTTCAGGCTGAACGTGACAAGGTATCCCCACCGGATTTGGCCCGTTGGCAGAGGCTGCACGCTCTTCAGCGCTTTGCTCTGGTAAAACTGGCACGATCACAGCATGAAAACGAGAATTTTGTTCCGGCACTAAGAGAATTTGGTCTGATACAGACCGGATCATGAAGCAGTCTGGTTTATAGCAGCCAGGTCTTCATATGTATTGATATTAAAAAAAGGATCGCCAGCATCGCTATCGAACGAGACCTGGCGCATACCGATCTTCTCAGAAAAAGGGCGCACAGCCATCTGTCGTCGTAACCCTGATGCCAGAGCCAGATTTATATGCTGGTGCAACTCCGGGAGGCAGGCAGTCGGCCAGAATGCTACGAGAGGGTGCATACGCCCCAAGCTTTCCGCGCAGGATGGAGCTGGAGAAAGTCTCGTAACAAGATCATAGGGGATGAAGGGTGTATCGCCAGGTACGGTAAGAACAGAAGACACACCCTTGCGACTGGCCCATTCAATTGCGGAAAGGATCCCGACAAGCGGTCCTTTGCCGGATCGTGAGTCTGGAAGAAGCTCCATGCCGCAACCCCTGAAGCTGTCCTGTTCCTGTCTTATTGCAAGAGCAATCTGGGAGACCTGCGGGGAAAGACGCAACACCAACTGGTCAAGGATCCTGTTCTTCCCCAAGGAAAGGAGCGGTTTGTCACAACCGCCAAGCCGCTCTCCCCTCCCTCCTGCCAGAATAACCGCCAGTGTCATCAGACTTTAGCGCGGTTGTGGCGGCAGAGGCACCTCTTGTCGGTCTGGAGACATCGGATGAAGATGATGTCTTGGAGGATGCCGGATTGGTGGCGGTGGTTCGGGGGGAAGCTGAACCGGCCTGAACGCTGGCGGCGCCTCTCCACGATGATAATAAGGCCCCCTGTAATTATCGTTGAGTTGTGAAGCGTTCAGCCTGTCAATCATGCTGTTGCCAGTGCCATCAGCATAATGACCGGACATCGCGGCGGGCCCCTGCTGCGCCAGAGCGAAAGACGGGGCAGCCAGAAGCATTACCCCCGATAAAACCCCGATATGACGGTTCATGGTGTATTTCCTTTGGAAACAAGTCCGTCAGAGACAGGCTCACCGCGCTGCCAGACCTGAGATATCAGGTCAATATCAGATACGGATCGATCGGGAGCACCGTCAATGACCAGAAAATCCGCCCGCTTGCCACTCAACAATACGCCGCGATCCTGAAGTCCCAGCAACAGGGCTGCCTTTTGCGTTGCGATATTGATTGCCTGCAATGGCGTTAACCCTGCCTGTACCATCAGGATCAGCTCTCTGTGCTCAGCAAAGCCGGGTAAACGAAGAGGCGTTGCTCCTGAATCAGTCCCGAAGCCAATTTTTGCACCTCCACGATACAGAGCAAGCAGGTTGCGTTTGTTCATGGCCAGTGCAGTTCGCGCGGCTTCTGTCGTCGGTTTGGCGAGGGTCTCCCTACGCCAGACTTCCTGACCTACAGTCTCTCGCAACGCTGGCGACATGGCCTCATTGGCTGCTCTCTGCCCAAGTGTTTCAGGATGTTCGGCGAAATAATAAGTCGATTCATCAAGTGAGAGAGTAGGGATATACCATGAGCCGTATTCTTGAGCTGCGTTACGAAAGCAGTATCAACCGGTTTGTCACGTACACCATGAGCGAGAATATCAGCACCATGGGCAAGTGCCTGGCGTGCCAGATCGAGGTCATGAATATGCACTGCAACACGCAGATGCCGTTTATGAGCCTCGACAATTGCGGCCTGCCACACAGAGGCGCCAAGCAGGGGCAGCGGAGGTTTTGCAGGATTGGTCAAATGCAGATCGTCCAGCCAGACCTTGACCAGATCTGTACCCTCGTCGGCCATACGATCAACAGCCTGACGAGCTTCCTGCGGAGTATGGGGCCGAAAGATCTGATCATGTCCCATATTCTCAACCATGGCTTCCGGCGGCATGCCGCCTGGAGCGCCAATTCCCTGGTCCACACCAAAGAGATCAGCGCCAGGATTGATGCCCTGATGCTGCTCCCGGCGCAGCTGATCGAAAAGTGGTGACTTGTTCAGTCCAAGCGCCGTAACCGTCAGGACTCCATAACGCCTGTATTGCTCAAGTGCCGCCAGGATTATTGTACGCGTATAATTGCGCGAGGCGGTCGACATTCCCTCAACCAGACCGACATGACTGTGATCACTTATCAGCGCAGGCATCACGGTCTTACCTTGCAGATCAATAATTCTGGCGCCTGCCACAGGGGCCTGGCCGATAGACAGGATCTGACCACGATCGATCACGATTGTCATATCGATCCGCGCTTCTGCTCCGGTCCCGTCAATCACTCGGGCATGGGTCAGGGCAACAGGTTCGGCATGGCTGGCAGAAGAAGGAAAACAGGTCGTGACCGCAAGAGAGGCAAACAGCCAGATAGAACGCATCTCGGTTGGACTCTCTCTTTGCTTTTCTCTCCTGCACACATGACAGAAAAACTGCATCCTGATGCAGGAGGGACTGCCATCTGAACGCAGAAAGCCTCCTCAGGATGCATGGCAGGAAAATCTGGTATCGAATCTGTGAAGGGTAGTTTGGACATCGTAAGAAACGGATAAGGCCAGCAGCAGTTAGGAAGTGTTATAATCTTCCGGTTGCAGCAACAGAAACTGCGACCACCACCCAACACAGGAGCGTTGCATGTCATTGACACCCCAGGTCAAAGCCATTCTTGCCAATTACGAGTCAGACAATCCCGGGACAAAAGCCAATCTTGTCCGACTGATGAATACGGGCGTGCTGGCTGGCACAGGCAAGCTGGTGATCCTGCCGGTTGATCAGGGCTTCGAGCACGGACCTGCGCGCTCTTTTGCGGCCAATCCGCCAGCCTATGACCCGCATTACCACTTTTCTCTTGCTATCGAAGCCGGTCTCAATGCCTTTGCTGCGCCCTTGGGTATGCTCGAAGCTGGCGCCTCGACTTTTGCCGGTCAGCTACCGCTGATCCTCAAATGCAACAGTTCGAACTCACTGGCGACCGAGAAGAACCAGGCCGTCACCGGCACAGTAGCCGATGCACTGCGTCTGGGATGTTCGGCCATCGGCTTTACCATCTATCCCGGCAGCGAATATTGTTTCGACCAGATGAACGAATTGCGCGAACTGGCACAGGAGGCAAAGGCGGCTGGTCTGGTTGTAATCGTCTGGAGTTATCCACGCGGGCCAATGCTGGACAAGGTGGGCGAGACAGCCATCGATATCTGCGCTTATGCTGCCCATATGGCGGCCGAATGCGGTGCCCATATCATCAAGGTCAAACCTCCGACCGACGCTCTGTCGCTCCCCGCTGCGAAAACGGTCTATCTTGAGCAGAAGATTGATATCTCGACCATGGAAGCGCGTGTACGTCACGTGGTACAATCCACCTTTGCCGGTCGTCGCATTGTCATTTTCTCGGGTGGTGAGCATGCCACGACCGATGCCCTGCTCGATACGATCCGTGGCATTCACAAAGGTGGCGGATTTGGTTCCATTATTGGCCGCAACACGTTCCAGCGTCCGCGTCAGGAAGCCCTTGCCCTGCTGTCCTCGATCACAGGAATCTTCAAGGGCTGATGTTCAGCCTGATTGATCGCTTCATAAGCATCGATCACGAGATCCGGCGGACCATCCATACGGATGCGTCCGCCTTCCATCCAGATGATACGCGTACACCACTGACGCAGGACTGGAAGGGAATGTGACGTGATGACCAGAATACTGACATGCTCGATAAGGCGGGTCAGGCGTAATCGTGCCTTTTCCTGAAAATGGGAATCCCCGGCCATGAACCATTCATCCATGAGCAGGATTTCCGGTCTGGGCGCTGTCGCAAGACCAAATCCCAGACGGATTGCCATCCCTGAGGAATAGAGCCTGACCGGAAGATCAAGAAACGCACCGAGCTCGGCAAATTCCTCCACATCCTTTTCAAGCGTGATGGCCGCAGCCTTGTCCAGTCCTATGTAACGTGCATAGAGCCTGATATTCTCACGTCCGGTAAGATCGGTATTCATTCCGGCCTGGGGGCTCAGAAGAGCATGCAGATCACCCTCTACATGCAACACACCAAGCCGCGATTCGTAAATACCTGCCAGCGCGCGCAGAAGCGTCGACTTTCCAGCACCATTATGACCGATCAGGCCGACACGCTCACCTGTTTCGATGGACAGGGTAAGCTGGCTGAGCGCCAGAACCACAGTCATGTCAGCCTGGCTGATAATGCTGCCACCGACTACCTGCCGATCTGCCACCTTGCTTTTCACACCTTTGAAAAGGCTTTTCTTGAGAGATCGCGCACTGCCATGAAACATCGGATAAACGAGCGAGTAATCGATCAGTCGTGTCAGCGGCATGATGGTCAAACCCAGAAAGCCAGCCGCTCGCGCGTTCTGGCAAAAAAGAGAAATGCAACAACACACCAGATGATACTGAGACTGACAGAAATCAGCACAGCAGAGAGCGGAGGAAGCGTGCCCAGAATGGGCCCTCTTACCATTTCCAGAAGATCATAGAACGGGTTCAGGACAAGATAACGACTCTGATGTGGCGAAAGCTGAGTGGGTTTCCAGATGATAGGTGTGACATAGAAAGCAATTTGCATAAAAGCGCCGATAATCGGAGCAATATCGCGAAATCTGGCGCAAAGGGCTCCCAGCAACAGACAGGCAGCAAAGCCGTCAATCAACCACAATGCAAGTCCAGGCAAGGAAACGAGGCTGATCAGTCCCGGAAAAAGGCCGTAGATCAGAAATACCCCGATCGGAACAACGATGCTATGAGCGAAAACAATGGCGTTGCGCACCAGCAGACGAAAGGCCTGCAGTGAAAAAGGCAGCTTCATTGCATGGATACTGGCTTCGGCATCAATGAAGCATGTGCAGGATTCCTGTATCAGGCTCGAAAGCCCGACCTGCCACAAAGCCATGGAAAGCGAGAGAAAAGGAAGATAGTCGCGTAGATTCATGTGGAACAGGCGCGCATAGATCACCCCCATTGAAGCCACCATGATCGCCGCCGAAATCGTCATCCAGAATGGCCCCAGAACCGACCCTCTGTAACGCAGGCTGATATCGGTCCAGCCAAGCGTTCCGGCAAGCCGCAAGGAACGCATGCCTGACACTATATCATCCATGCGCGGGCATATCGACTCTGGTTCATGTCCCTCCAGGGGATTTTCCGGTTTGCTGTTTCCGAGACGGGTAGAGCGTTCCGCCGTAGCGGATAAGCCCCTTTTCCGCAACACTCAGCCTCTATCCGCGGAACAATCCCGCCTGATTGGACAGGTCGGCTTTTGATCTCCTCAAATTACTGCTATCTTTATGCGGTCTGGCTCCGTAGTTTTGCCGCATTCTTGCCGCAGGATGCGGTCTACGCTCGGTATGCATCAGGTGAAGGCTATCATGACCCGTTCCCGCCATTTGATTGCCAAGGTCGGACCACAGGAAACCGGCCGGGTCCTTCCTCGGGGGCTGAAATCTTCACGTCTGCTGCTTGTTACCGGCGCGACAGCGCTTCTGGCCGCATGTGCCAGCTCTCCGCAGCGGCCACAGATTCCTGTCGCCCAGGAAGCCGCCAATTACCGGGAACATGCAAAATCCTATTATGCTCCGCCTGGCCCCCCCGAAGATCCCTGGGGGCCATACATTGAAGAGGCCTCACAACGCTTCGACGTTCCCGGCACCTGGATCCGTGCGGTGATCATGCAGGAATCAGGCGGTCGACTCTATGACCGCAATGGCGGGTTCACGACTTCAGCTCCCGGGGCCATGGGACTGATGCAGCTCATGCCTCCCACCTATGACGACATGCGCTCCCAGTACAGCCTGGGTGACGATCCCTATGATCCGCGCGACAATATCATGGCAGGCACAGCCTATATCCGGCAGATGTACGATATCTACGGCTCGCCCGGCTTTCTTGCCGCCTATAATGATGGTCCCGGCAGCCTGGATTCCTATCTCCGTCGCGGGCGCTCCCTGCCACGCGAGACACGACGCTATGTGGCCCATGTCGGTCCCCAGATTGCAGGCATCTGGCCGCGCAATCGTTCTGCAGCCGATCTGCTGGTTTCCCAGCATGACCCCTCTGCAGCTACAATGGTTGCACAGAATGACAGTGATACGGCCAGCGTCCGGGCAGCATGGCGCCAGCAGGCCCAGTCAACAACCTATCGGGCTGATCAGCAGGAAATGCAGGTGGCAGAGGCCCCCGCCAACAGCCGTTCTTCGGTCAGCGCTGCCTGGGCAGCACGTGTATTGTCGCCCCCCCCCCGACACGCAGTGCTCCGGTACAGATGGCAAGCCTGAACACGCAGGATGATACGGAATCTTCCCCGGGCAGTGTGGCACAGGCCTGGGCCGGCCGTGCACCTGTACAGCCAATCCCTGTCGGGCGTCGCCTTTCAGCCGAACCGGTTTTGGCCGTCATGACACCTCGCCCCGTCCAGCACAGCACTCAATCCGGGCAGATACCCAAAAGCGTGCAGACCGGGAACTGGGCCATTCAGGTCGGCGCCTATAATTCCGCCGTTCAGGCCACACGTGCTGTCGCCCAGGCACAGAACCACGCAGGAACTTCACTCTCTGGCGCACGTAGTCAGGTTTCCACGGTGCAGTCAGGACGGGCGCATCTTTACCGGGCGCGTCTGCTCAATCTTTCTCATGACAACGCCGTGGCAGCCTGCCGGAAGATGGGCCGCGACACACCCTGCGTGGTCGTCTCTCCGGGATCATCGTTCTGAACCTGATCTTGTGCGGAGATCATATGCCCCGTCGTCTCGTCTTCCTTCCCCTTCAGACCATGCTCGGTCTGTCCCTTATCCTTGCCGCTCCTGCCGCAAAAGCTGAGCTGAAACAGGGTGCCGAAGCCCCTGATTTCACCCTGCCTGCGACCCAGAATGGCAAGGAGATGCAGTACACGCTGCGCGATGCCCTCGCGAAGGGGCCGGTTGTGCTGTACTTCTATCCTGCGGCCTTTACCAAAGGCTGCACCATGGAAGCTCATGGTTTCGCCGATGCCATGCCGCAATTTTCCGCCTTGGGTGCCAGCGTGATCGGCGTCTCGATGGATAATATCCACAAACTCGACAGTTTTTCAGTCAGTCAGATCAAGGGACAGTTTCCTGTCGCCTCCGACAGTGAGGGCAAGGTGACAAGACTTTATGACGCCAAGATGCCGATGCTTGATATCGCCCAGCGCGTTACCTACGTGATCGCACCGGAAGGGCAGATCATTGAAACAATAAGTTCGGAATCGCCAGGCAATCATGTCGAGAAAGCTCTTGCTGCACTCAAGACATTCAAGGCTGATACGATGAAGAACAGAAAGAAATAGGAATATAGACCCTCTCTGGTTTCGGAAGAGGGTCATGCATATCATATGACCCAGAAAAGCATGGGGCACCATGTAGGCTCCTCAAAAGCCTTGCGTCTTCAGGATGATGTTGTCAGCACGGCTGTCTATGACGGACCAGATGACTGCTATCGTTACAGGCTTCACCGCCTCTGGGATGACAGCAGGCCCACGATCATGTGGCTTATGATGAACCCTTCTGTTGCCACAGAATATGGCGATGACCGTACAGTAGCGAAATGCCAGCGTTACGCTCGGGCCTGGGGTTACGGTGCAATGTTTGTGGGCAACAGCTTCGCCTATCGTTGCACCGATCAGAGAAGGCTCCTCGAAGTGAGTGATCCGGTGGGACCAGGAAACGAGAAAGCCCTGCTGGACATGGCAAGACAGGCCGACAAGGTTATTCTTGCCTATGGTTCACCTGCACACCCTTCTCTGCGAGAGCAGGGCAACAGGATTGCCCTTATCCTGCATCGGGCAGGAGTGGCCCTTTGTATTCTGCGGCTGAGCAAGGGCGGACGCCTGAACATCCTCTTTATCTGCCTAGCACATTGGAGCCGGTCGCGTTGGAGAATGATTTCTTTTCGAAGCTGGAAGCCATCTGACCAGAACGGACGAAGCCTTCTCGACGCGCCCGGCATCAGAGAAAGCAGGATTTTCAGGGCGCCCCCGGATCTTTCTCGGCAGAGAAGAAACCGGGGGGCAGCAGAGTTCTTCGGGAAATCCGGACTCTACTTCTCGGTGATCTGATAGGTCAGCACGACGTGATTGTCGTGGTTTGGCTGGGTCGCTACAGGCTGGATCTGTACACCCAGATTATGCTTCTGATAGATTTTCTGGATCGCCACTGTATCAGCTGTGGCAGCCTCTGCAGTTACAGTAGCACCGGGACGGAGCGTTGTAGCAGCTTCCAGTTCGGCAGTTGGGACCTTCTTGTTGCCCACAAACTCGACCTTGTCGAGCACGAACGGTGCAGGGGCTGGCGCTGCACTCGGAGCCTGTTCTTCGATCGTCAGATAGAACTGCACCGTATTCTTTACGAAGCGTTCCTTTTCGCTGAACTTGGCACCCAGATTTTTGGCCTTGTAAAGATCAGCCGCTTTCTGCACCCCGGCATCAAGCTGGTCACGGGTAACAGTATCACCCACATGGTAGGGCAGTGCTGCCATGATCTCTTCAGTAGAAATGGCCTTGTTGCCCTCGACCTTGAGAATCTTGAGCGTAAGGGGGGCATTGGCAGCCGGTGCGCTGGCTGCCATGGCAGGCGCCACAAAGCCCGTGACAGGCAGGCAAGGCAGCGCAGCCGTACCAGCGATCAGGGCCAGACCGGCAAAGGCATAACGGGAGCTCGGCTTCATGAATGTCATCCTTCTGAACAGGCTCGTTCTGAGCGCGGGAATGATAGGCATCTTCCTGGCATGTTGGCAAAGTTCCGGAGGAACCCCACCGGAACCTGACAGACAGGAATTCCCTGACAACCCGGCAGGATCTAGTCCTCGACTTCGAGCGGCATTGACGGACGGACATCCGGAACAGGAAAAAGCCCACTGGCAAGCACATGCTCACGATCCCAGCGTTTGGCGAGAGGCAGCAGACAGATCAACAGCCCTGTCAGCACCAGCCCCGCGATGAAGAGATCGCGAAAGAGCGGTACATAAAGCGCTGCTGCCGCCGCTCCCGTCGTTGGCTCACCGCTGGCCGCCGCGAAATTGGCCACAAGACTGCCTGCATACATGGCAATGCCCCAGAGAAGATAAAGCGAGCCCATCATGAAACCGCTGTTCTCGGCTGCCGTATAGCGAGCGATAATAGCTAGCCCCAGCGCCATGGTCAGCAACTCCGCCACTGATATCAGCCCGTATCCCAGCACCATTACCCAGGCCGATACCAGATTCTGGGCGTGGGAGGCTGCGATCCACCAGATAAGAAAGCCCAGCGTAACCAGACCGAAACCAAGCACCATTTTATGGGCCAGTGACAAGTCACGCCCCTGTGCAGCCAGTCGGTTGTAAAGTGCAGCTAGAACAGGACTGGCAAGCATGATCCAGATCGGATTAAGCGCCTGAAACTGGCCGGCACTCAGATGCACCAGCGTCACGCCACCGATGCGGAGATCGCCATCAACCGCCCGCAGAGCGAAAAGCGTAAGCGATGTCATCATCTGCTGATAGAAAATCAGATAGGCCATGCTTTCGAGACAGAGAAGGAAAGTTAGACGCAGACCAGGACGCGCTGCCGTCTCGGAACGCAGATAAAGACGTCCCCAGAGAAAAGCGATGGCAAGGCTCGCAACCCATACACAAGCCCGCGCGATATCAGGACTGGCGATAATACCGGTCAATACGGCCACTGTTAGCGCAAAACCACCCAGAACGAGCAGGAAAGGCCTCATCTGGAACATGCCCTGATCAAGTGCCGAACCTGCATGGTGAATCCAGCGACGACGCCAGAAGTAGTAGAGCAACCCGACAACGAGACCGCCCGAGCAGGTCAGAAAAGCGCTGGCAGGCCCATAGCGATCCTGAAGGAGCGGGGTAATCAGCATCGAGACGGTCGAACCCACATTGACCGACATGTAATAGATGGTGAAGGCAGCATCGAGCGCTGCATCATCACCCTCATAAATGCGTCTTACCAGATTGGCCGCATTCGGCTTGAACAGCCCGTTGCCAGCCGAAATCAGCGCCATGGCGAAAAACAGCAGAGCCCGATACTGATCGGCCAGAGCCAGAGCCGCATAGCCAAAAACCAGAGCAAACGCGCCCATCAGCATGGTTCGGCGCGGCCCCAGAATACGATCGCCCGCATAACCGCCGAGAACCGGCGTGATATAAGTCAGACCGACAAAAGCCGCGATCATGACATTGGCCGATACATCGCTCAGACCGAGCCGCTGCACCAGATAGAGCGTGAGAACGGCCTGCATGCCGTAATAACCGAAACGTTCCCACAGCTCGATGGCGAATACGACAGAGAAGGACTGTCGCCGCGTCGGCAGCTCGGAAAGGGAGGATGAACTCATACGTAATATTCCGGGCAAATGAAGATCAATCGCCCGGAGATATCACACTCCCCAGTCTGGGAAAGTCTAAAGTCCTGCCCAGACCCCTGAGATTTTCATACCACCATGACAGAGCATGACGAGCAGGGCTGTGAAAAGGAGTGCCACGACCGCCCCCATGACTTCACGAGTGAAGAGCAGTCTCCAGTCAAAAGAGATGCGTCTTGCAGCCATGAATCAGGCTTTCTCACTCTCATGTGCCTGTTGTTCGGCCAGAAATGCCTCCAGCGCCGGATCAACCTTGCCAATCTTGACCTGCAGCATGACGTAGAGATTGCCAGCCTTGTGCTTGCCGTGTTCCGCTACTCCACGACCTCCCAGACGCAGCACAGTCCCCGTATCGGAATGCGGCGGCACTTTCATCGTGACCTGCCCTTTGGGAGTTGGCACCACAATCTTGCCTCCCAATATGGCTGTCGTCAGATCAACCGGGATGCTTGCCCGTAAATCACGCCCTTCACGCGTATAGACTGCGCTCGGCGTAACCGAAATCGTTATCAACGCATCGCCGGATGACGCACCTTCCCCCATACCGGGGGCTCCTTTGCCACTTAGCCGGAGTGTCTGCCCATCCTCGATCCCGGCAGGAATCCTGACTTCCACGGTCCCGGCCTCAGGCAGGGTGACACGACTGGTCGTTCCGAGCACTGAATCCTCGAAGGAAATGGTCAGCGTATAGGAACGATCTGCCCCTCGACGACTACGCCGACGGCCTCCAAACCCACCCTGACCAAAATTGCCTCCCGCTCCACCACCGCTGAACATGTCAGAGAAAAAAGCGCCCAAATCCTCCTGACTGAACTGACCATCCCCCCCATGAAACCCCTGGCCGCCACCAAATCCGCCCGGCCCGAATGGGCCTCGTTCATTGCCTTCGCCATCGATTTCCCCACGATCGAAGCGTGCCCGCTTTTCCTTGTCGCCGAGAATGGCATAGGCTGCACCGACTGCCTTGAAAGCTTCTTCCGCTTTCTTGTCGTTCGGATTGTGGTCCGGATGATGTTCCTTGGCGAGCTTGCGATAGGCGCTGCGGATTTCCTTATCCGTGGCGCTGCGCGTCAGGCCAAGCGCTGCATAAGGGTCTTTCACGCCTGTTTCTCCTCGTTATTTCTAAATACCACAGAATTCATACGTTTTATGTTGGTTCCGCACGAGACAATTCAAGAGCGCCCGATATATCCGAACTCTTAGTTTCCTCGGAAATCTTTAACGGGAAAATGCCTTGGCCAGGATACTCTGCTTGGCAGCATCGATTGGCAAGGCCGTGTTGCGGAGCGCAATCCCCTGCCACCCTGCCCCCATCGCCGTATAAAGCGCTACCGTATCGTGCAGACGCGCCGTACGCGCCACAGCTTCATGATCCTGGGCGTTGAGAACTGTACGCTGTGTCGTCAATACGTTGAGGTAATCCGTGAGCCCCGCAGCATAGAGACGACGCGCACGATCGGCCGCAAGTCCGCTGTCAACAGCTGCCTGATGAAGCTGGGACACATAGTGATCATTATGCAGCCAGGAGGTCATGGCATCCTCGACTTCGCGAAAAGCATTGAGCACGGTCTTGCGATAGGTCAACCGGCTCGCTTCGGCACGGGCACGGGCTTCGACCACCTGTGACGTGAAGCGACCACCATGCATGATGGGAAGAGTAGCCAACATCATGAACGACCAGCTCATCGCATTGACCTGAAACGCCTGATACATCGCCGAAGCATTCGGGTTGAACGTCAACGGTATGGAAAATTTCGGATAAAGCTGGGCGACAGCCACACCGATACGAGCCGTACTCTCAGCATAACTCCGCTCCGCCGCACGGATATCGGGGCGATTGGCAACGACAATAGAAGGCAGCGTTGCAGGAAAACGGGGCATGACAGGCAATGAAGCGACACCATTCGGAAGCGCCTCAAGCTCGGATTTGAGATCACCCGGCATATCCCCGAGCAACACGCTGACACCGTGGCTCAGGGTATCTATCTGTGCCTTCAGAGGCTCAAGTGAAGCCAGCTCACTGTCCAGCTCGCTCTGCGCCTGCGCGATCTGGAGCGTATTGCCGATACCTTCGAGATAAAGCCGCTTGGTCAGATCGACTGCATTCTGCGCATTCTTGACATTGGCCTGAGCAATGGCAAGGCGCAATTGCGCACCGCGCAGGGAAATATAGGCCCGTACCAGATCTGACAGGAGAGTCATCAGCGTGGCACGCCTGTCTTCTATACTGACATCGATGGCGCGCTCGCTTGCTTCGACCTCGCGGCGTATCCGACCGAACGCATCGATCTCCCAGCTGGCCTGAGCACCATAGGTCAGAACAGAGGCTTCAGGGCGGTTCTGCGGATTGCCGGGACGGATCGGCCAGTTGTCGATATTGATGGAGTAACGGCTCGACCCGCCACCTGCATTGGCATCCAGTTGAGGATACCATGCCGACGCGGCTTCCTCGCGCATTGCACGCCCGGCAATGATACGCTGATCAGCAATAAGCAGATCATAATTGCCCTTGATTGCCTGTGCCACCAACCGGTTGAGAAGCGGGTCATTGTACTGCCCCCACCACTCCTTCATTTCCGCTTCGGTACGGGCAATCTCTTCCGTCGTTGCCGCGTGATCCGTCTCGACAAACCCGTCTGGCAGTTTCATGCGATCAGGTTTGTAACTCGGCCCTACCGTGCATCCGGCAAGCAGCGAAGTCGCAACGGCAAAGACAGCCAGCCTATGTGGGAGCGCGGTCATGATCAGAGATGGTTCTGCAGCCAGGTCGTCAAACGACCACGTTGCCCCTGTGGCGGTGTACCGACAGTAACCGTACAGGTCATACCGGCAGCAAGTATGACTTCAGGCGGCACCCGGTCGAGATGGATACGAACCGGTATACGCTGCGCCAGACGTACCCAGGTGAAGATCGGATTGACGTCCTGCAGGCCAAGCTTGTCGGGTGATCCATTCTGGTCATTGATGCCACGGGCGATGGAAACCACATGGGCCGGAATGATCTCGCGGTAACCCATGAGCTTGACGCGCGCCACATCGCCGACATGTACACCCCACATCTTCGTCTCTTCGAAATAGGCATTGATCCAGAAGCTGTCGGCGTCGATGACCGCCATGCGCGACTGACCCTCATGCGCATAATCCCCAACCCGCAGATTGAGATTGGTGACGTACCCTTCGACCGGTGAATAGACGATTGAGCGCTGCAGATTCAGACGCGCCACATCAAGCGCGGCCCGTGCTGCATTCACCGCGTCAAGCTGGGTTTCGACATTCGAATTGTAAATCTCTTGCTCTTCAGCTGAAACAATTCCGTTCAGCCCCATGCGACGTTTGGCATCATTGCGACGCAGCTTCAGATCTTCTTCCGCACTGGCCAGATGTGCTTCCGCCTGCTTGATGGCCAGACGAAATCTGACAGGATCAATGACGAACAGCGGATCGCCGCGATGGACGAAATCGTTGTCGTGTACCGGAACGCTGACAACAGTACCTGATACTTCCGGCGCTGCATCCACAACATAGACGCGCACACGCCCATCACGGGTCCAGGGTGCGATCATGTAGGTTTCCCACAACGTGTAGCCCAGGAGAATCGTTACCCCGAGTACCGCGAGTGTCAGGAAAACGCGGATCAGCGTACGGGCGAGCAGCACGAAGAATATTCCTTTTCAGAGAAGAGCGGCAGAAGAAGATACGGCAGGAGATTGAAAGAGCATGATTCTGCTCTCCCGCCGGATACTGCGCGCCTCTCAGACATAAAGCACCATCAGGCAGAGGACACAGACATAGAGCGCCACTTCGAACAGGGCGACATGCCAGAACCACTCAATGGCGCCCGTACGCCAGAGTAGGAAACGAATGAAGAGCGTTACAGGAATAGCAACCAGAGAATAGACTGCAATCGGAGAAATAAAGACGCCGAAAAGATCAAACTCTGCGAGCATCTGCTCTTCCTCACCCCTTCCAATTTACAACGTTTCGGGATCAGGAGGAGGAAAGCATAATCCGCTCAGGCGAGAAAGCGCTGCTTTTCTTCATATCGCCGGGACGCGGATACCAGTTGACCAGACCTGACTGAACCCGGAAGTGCTCAACGTGATCACGTTGAGCATCCAGAGCTAGGTCATAGGGGAAAGAACGTCTGACTGCCAGAAGGTAAAGCTGAATTTTACCTTAGATTTTCAGCAACAAACCTCACAACCAGGTTACAGACGCCTTATTTCCGCGTGAAAATATTCCTGAGGATTTCAAAAACCTGCCTGCCGGTAAACCGCCCGATAGGACCAACAAGCAAACCAGCGATAGTCGAAAGTGCGAGGGTCTGCTTGAACTCTATCATCTTGCGATCACGACGGAGGCGCGCTTCGAACTCAACCGGGTCAGCAATGTTACGCGTGCCAAGCAGGGCAAATATAATGACGAAGAGAAGGTCCAGCCCAAGCACAGAACAGGCAGCCGCGAACGCCGAGAAATGCAACACACTGAACGCGAAGGCCCAGAGCACCGCATGGAACGACACAAGTGCGAAGAGCCCGAAAATGGCGGCAATGATAAAGTAGGCGACACGACGGCCAATGCGCATTGCTACGCGCTGCATCACCTCGCCCTGAGCCTGAAGGGCTTCCTGCCCGACATCTATGACCTTCATGGAGTTTCGCTAGCCTTTATCGTGTAAGCGTGACAGGGGCGAACTAGCAAAGGTCAACCGGCAACAGACCGGCCCACCTTGCCACCCCCGAAACGGGTTGAAAGGAAGGCCGCCCTGCTCGGGATGAAACGGCCTACTTGGAAATACGTCCTGCAATAAAGCCAATGACAGCAGAAATCAAAACTGCCGCGATTGGACGAGCCCTCACGCTGGCTTCAGCGTTATGAAGCTGAACGTCCTTGATCTTGTGTGCATTGGCAACAGCCTGATCGGCACGGCCAGCGACATCGAGCAGAGCTGGATTGATACGGTCCTTGAGCAGCTGCTCGAGCTGGTTCTTGAGGGTATCGATCTGCTCCTGGGCTGATTTGGCCGTAAGATCGACAGTATCCTTGACGTCTGATTTGCTCATGTCACAACTCCTTGCGCGGTATCAACCGCGTTTAGTGGTTTAGGTTCAAACGTTCCGGACAGTGGCGAGGTTTCATGTCGGCATCATCACGCACGCGCAAATCGGTTCTGTTCGTCGAAGCTCTGGCGCTTGCCAGTGAGTCACATCCCTTTTCGCTCAACCTGCATGCCGGTGAGGCACTCAGCCTTCTTGGGGAGGATTTCAGCGCGATCAGTCTGTTCTGCGACATACTGGCAGGTTTCAGCAAACCCGCTCAGGCAGGATTATGCTCGACGACCATGACATAGCTTCCCTTCTCCCCGAAAGGCGTCCGATCGCCCTCATATCATCACGCGACCCGGTTTTCGGCCACCTGAATGTGGCAGAGAATATTGCATTCCCCCTGCGGGTACGAGGCAACACAGCCCAGGAAATCAATGCCACTCTTGCAAAGGTTCTGGCGCTTGTCGGTCTCGATGCATTGAGCAATGACGATGCCTCTCAGCTCACGCCCGAGCAGGTTCTGCGCGTCAAGCTCGGCCGGGTTCTGGCCTATGCGCCATCTGTCGTGATTATGGACAATATTATGGAGGGGCTCGATCTGCGCGCCGCTGCAAAAACACGACAGCTGATCAGCCGATTGCACCGTGCCCTAGGTCTGACCCTGATCTACGCTGCCAGAAATCGTGAGGATGCCTTGTGGCTGGGTGGACGCATCGCCGTATTTGACGGTCAGACACTTCTGCAATGCGCCGATGCCGCCACCCTGCTTGAAAGACCGAGCGATCCCCGCGGCGCAGCTCTGTTTGGTGAAGCCAACCTGCTGACAGGTCGTGTTCTGAGAATTGATGACGACATCGCCCGTATTCATCTCGCTTGTGGGGGCGTGGTCGAGGCAATGGCTGACGCCGCTCTGACAGAAGACGCGCTGTGCACAATATGCATACGGCCCGACCGCATGACGCCTCTGCTCGGCGCACCTTTGGCCGGAGATGACGAGCCTCCCCCTCTCCTCGCAACCATTCAGTCCATACTCCATACAGGTGAACATATCCGCTTCAGGCTGCGTCTGGCAGATGGCGCCGAAATCGAGATGCGCCGACCATCCCTGCAATCGATGCGAGGCATGACCCAGGGGACCGCACTGCAACTTGCATGGCAGGCTAGTCAGGCTGTGGCCTTTCCCATGAAAGACGATCTATAAGAGCAATCCTGCATCAACCTATCCCGGGAAGGGTATTACCTGCTCGCGTCTCCACCTCCTCCCAGACAAGGCTGCAAGCGCCGTGCCCTGCGACGAAGCGTAGCATGGGCTATGGTGATGACACTTGGCATGCCTTTCATGGCTCTGGCGACATCCCATCATGGTGCCCATCACATTGTTCATCACTCAAAGAAAAAGAAAGCGACCCGACCGGTTGTGACCCGCCCGGTGCTGGCCGTCCTGTCTGGCAGCATAGAAGCCCATTCTCTTCTCATGCCTGACCAGCCCTACCCCCTGCGTGAGTGGGATGGCAGCCTTTCCTCACTGAGAGAGACGGCGCTCGGCCGATCGGTACCCTGGCTTGCAGTGATGGTCGATAATACCACGCTCTATGCTGCCTGCCGTGACGGACTGGTTCAGACCTATCCGGCGCCATCTACCCCACAGCCTGCTGGCCAGTCGCCATGCGGGATTCAAGCTGGCGAGGAAAGCATTGTTCTGGCATGGGACCGTGGAAGACTGGGGGACAATGCCCCGGACTGGGGCGATTTCTGGGATATCGCGCGCCACCCCGGAAAGCGTGCTCTGCGTCTGGACCCGCGCGGCACTCTGGAAATCGCGCTCATGGCTGACGGTGTTGCCCCCAGAGACATCTATGGCGTTCTCTCCTCACCTGCAGGCATTGACCGTGCCTTTCGCAAGCTCGACCAGCTACGTCCCTATCTCGTCTGGTGGAAAACTGCTGAAGAAGCCAGCCGTATCATGAATAGCGGGGCCGCGCTGATGCTTTCAACACCCTACGACCGTCTGGCGGATAACGGACCACGCGCGTCCTTTGCTGTACAGTGGCGACAATCCCTGCGCCAGAAACTTTCCTGGGCAATCCCGCGCAATGTGCCACCGGAACAGACCGACGCTGTCATCAAGATGCTCAGAGACCAGACACCTTTGCATGACGATACACAGGACGCCCCCCAGGACGGCCGCAACCTCGGCATTCTGGCGATCAATGACAGTTTCTGGGCCGTCAATTTCGATGCGCTGCAAAAACGCTTTCAGAGCTGGCTGACCGCAGCACCATGATGATTGATCTGGGGCTCCTTGTCACAGGAGCTGTGTTCTGTCTGGTTCTTCTGGTTTTCTTGCGACTGATCCTGTCCGAGGAATTTTCAAAAATTCTTTTCGCAGGCGCGTCGGGCGGACTGATCGGGGCATTCTGGCTCAGCAATGCTCTCATCGACCCTCTGCATAGAATGGCCATGCTCATGGCCGGCTTTCTGATAGCGCCCTTTTGCGTCCTCCCGATCATCTATCGTTTGTCGGGACGGGTAAAAGGACTTTCACGTTCGGCATCAGGACTTGGTGCAGGATGGTCAACACGGATGCGTCTTCTCTGGCTCCCCTTGTTGCGCCTTCCCGTCGCCCTCTCTTCTCTTTCTTTTGCGCTCTGCCTCGTGCTTTGCCTGCTCCTGACAGGACATTCCCATGGCTGACGATATGTTACGTTTCTGGCAAACGACGCCTCTTTCGGAAATGAGCAAGGAACAATGGGAATCCCTGTGCGATGGCTGTGGCAAATGCTGCCTGCACAAACTGCGCGATGACGAGACTGACGAGATCTATTTCACGAATGTGGCGTGTCGCCTGCTCGATCTGCATTCCTGCCACTGCTCAAGCTACGAAACGCGCTTTAGGAAAGTTCCGGATTGCGTTTCCCTTACCCCGGATATTCTGACCACCATCGACTGGCTGCCGCCGAGCTGTGCCTATATTCTGATCCGTGACGGGCAGGATCTGCCCGACTGGCACCCGCTCCGCTCCGGCTCTGCTGAATCGGTGCATGAGGCAGGGATCTCGGCCCGCGACAAGATAATCAGCGAACGTAAAGCCGGATTGCTTGAAGACCACATGGTTGAGTGGCCAGCAGATATTCCGCCGGGAGTTGCACGCAACCGCCGCAAACGCAACACACACAAGCCTAGCAAATGACAACACCGGGCCAAAATCTGGTCTGGCATCGCTCTGCACGGGCACGTCGCCTTTCCATGCGTCTGGATCCCGCACGACGACAGGTCATTGTTACCTGCCCTGCTTCCATATCACTCAAACGCGCGCAGGATTTCGTTTCATCCCACTCCGCATGGATCGACGAAAAACTTGCTGCCCTGCCGGATGCTCTTCGTCTCGTTCCGGGCAAGACGATCACTATCAACGACCATAAGGTTCTTCTGCATCATCTCCCCGATCAGCATCGCCCGGCGCTGCTGATCGGGGATTGCCTTGCAATTGGCGGCCCGATTGACCGTTTCGAGGCTCGCGTATTGTGCTTCATCAGACAACAGGCGAGAGCAACCCTTCCCGAACAACTCAGTCAGCATGCCATAATTATGAACAGCACGCCAAGCAGCATTGTCTGCAGCAATGCTCGAACCGTTGGGGAAGCTGTACCCGCGCTGGCCGGTTGATGCTGAACTGGCGCCTCGCTTTGATGCCACAATATGTACGCGATTATGTCATGATCCATGAACTTGCCCATCTGACACATTTCAATCACAGCCCCGCTTTCTGGCGGCATGTGGAATGCTTTCACCCCGAAAGACGAACAGCCCAGAACTGGCTCAGGGAACATGGCGCAGGGATATTGGCTCTTGGTTAGCAAACAGCAGGGATTTTCACATCCTGCACCACGTGCTAGAGCACAAACCGGTAATGTGCGAACTTGGCGGAATGGTAGACGCACGAGACTTAAAATCTCGAGTCCGTAAGGGCGTGTGGGTTCGAGTCCCATAGTTCGCACCACATAAAGCATTGAAATGATTGTGTTTTTCAGGTTCCCGCAACCTGAACCCGGTGTTTTGCTACATCCGGGTGCCCCATCATGGCCTTGCAATGCTGGTTCGACGCCCTGCCGGATATGCTTTCAGACGTGTCATTCCGACACATCTGCGTGAACTGATGAGACGACGCGAGCTCTGGGTCACGCTCGACACGAATGACAAATCGCTTGCAAAAAGCCGGGCCTGTGCAATCTCTCTGGCCACGGACCGGCTGTTTTCAGGAGTGCATCGCGTGACGCAGGAGTCTTTCAGGACATCAATGATTCACTGAGAGAGAGCGTCGATGACCAGCTCCGGCCTCTGCTCGACAGTCTCATCTCTGCCTACGAAAGTGAGTTGTCAGCGCTACGGTCCCAGTATCGCGTCATGAATGCAGAACACCTGCTCCATCGTATGCGGGACCACAAGCAGTTCATGACCTTCGTCGATACAGCGAAAGAGTCTGTAGAAGAGCTCCAGACCATCGTGAAAAACTCTCCCGCATTCGACGTGCAGGAGAAGATGTCTGCCATCCTCGGTCACTTCAGCAATATCGAGACCTGGACCAAGCCGAAGGAGCCAGAGAAAAGCCCTCTGTTTTCCGAGGCCAGCGAAGCCTTCATCCTCGCCTCCTCCCAGAAATGGAAGGACGCCGACTTCAGAGGTTATCGCAATGTCATCAGGCGCTTTCTCGAAGTCTGCGGAGACAAGGAGATACGCCTGTACACCGGCGCCGATGCCGGACGGTTCAAGGAGGTTATGGAGAAGCTTCCAGAATACCACGGCAGAAAGAAAAACGACAAAAGGACCGCACTCGAACTGGCAGAAGAGTCGACCCGGCTCAAACTCAGGACGGTCTCAGGCAAGTCCGTCAAAAACAACTTCTCTCGCCTGTCTGCCATCTGGCGCTATTATCTCCTGCGAGACCTCGTGGACAGAAACCTGTTCACAGGCTGGTCATTCGACACGAAGAAAAAACTCCGGCGCATCCGCTGGAGCGATGAGTATCTTGCCCAATTGGCAGAAGCTCCTTTCGAGATTGCCACATCCATTTCAAAGGAGACGTTTGGCTTCATCGTTGGTGTCGGCGCCTATACGGGTATGCGGGTGGAGGAAATCTGTCGCCTCCGCAATCAGGACATCATGACCCTCAGGGGCATCCCCTGCATCGTCATTCAGGAGCATGAAGCTACAGAGGGAGAACCCTGGACCGAATGGAACCCCAAGACCGAAGCTGGCACACGGGTTGTTCCTGTCTGCCAGCGACTGATTGACGAGGGCTTTCTCGATTTCGCCATGCGTTCGAAACAGGCGGGTCATACCTATCTGTTTCACGAGCTGAGCTTTTCAGGGAAGGACAAGAGACGGTCGGGGCTTTTTGGCAGGAACTTCTCGACCCACAAGAAGAGGCTGGGAATCCCTGCCACGATGGTTTTCCACTCCTTTCGTCACTACGTCTCCACCAAGCTCCGCAATATCCACGAGCATGGCGAGGGTGGTCTGCGTGACGTGTGGATTGACAAGTTCCTTGGACATGAAGGGCAAAGCCGTTCGGTAGGCATCAAGGAATATCTCGATGAAATCGAGGTGGAAAACCTGAAGAAGGTCGCCGATGCTGTCGTCTATCCCGCGTTCTGGCGCATCAAGGCCCTGCAACAATAGACAGACAGTTTATTCGTCTCCCTGACGAAATATACCGCAACTGCTCCTACGAACAGGCCAAGGCTGAAATCAGCAGACGCTGGAAGCGTGTGAAACGTAAAGCCCGAGACAGGGATATTCTCCTGCTGGGTATGACAGCGCTGGAACTGCATGAGGATGAAACACCCCATTATCACATTCAGCTCTATGTCTCATCTGAACACAGGGCATGGGTCGAGGAAGAGATACTCAGCGCCTTCCCCAATGAACTCGACAGACGAGATGAGGCTATCAAGGATATCCGTGATGTCGCCAGAGCGTCACGTTATACGACCAAGGACCATGGCAAGCCTGAAACCAGCCTGACCTTCATCGGACTGAGGAAAGACATCAAGCGCCGTTACCGGGGTGTATACGAGGGCAAGGACACCGGCACTCTCTCTGAATGGCGTGTCAGTAGAGCCAGACAACTGATGAAACAGAAAACCTTAGGAGGGGCTGTTCTCCTGCTTCTGCGTGGGCTTGCTGATGAGAGACTGAACAGGCTGTCAGCTCGCCATCCTGATTTCCACTATGCCGGAACCGATACCCAGAGACTGCAAACCATGCTCCTGCATACCCTTCATTTCAGGGTGGTGAAGGATTTCAGGGTAACAAACACACCCAGGGTTTCCATGATTTCGAAGGCGCCGAAGCAGGAGAACATAGTCTCTCACTCTGGTCCTGTTCCAAAGTGTTTATATAAGAACCAAGAAGGTGTTCGAGCCTGCGGTCTGCCTTGCGAATGTATGGGATTCCTTGGACAGCCCCCTCCTGGAAGAGATACGCTTATGGCCCACTGCACCCGTTATTTTACCAATGATGATATGAGACTCATCTATTCCCTTGAGGGACAGCAGGTTATCCAGACAAAAACCGATAGAGTCTTTGAAGTCGAAATCCGTCTGGAAACAGGCACAATCATTACGGCATCCCCTGACGAGGAAATAGCACCTTTTATCGATGACACATATGGGTTGTTCGTGAAGTTTGTTGACTTTCGCGATACGTCGAGACGTATCCAACAGACGAAGGACGATGATTTACTCGACCTCTCTATTGCAGGGCCTATCCGCAACGTTTGGGCTCTACGAACGGCGTTTGCCTTTTACGATATCTATACGTCCCCCAATAATGAGTATCTCCGCATCGATACCGAGCAACTTCCTCTCTACACACAGGAGTGGGTATCAAACTTCCATCCCGACCTTGTTCCTGATTACGCTGATTATGCCATCATCGATAATGGTATCGTTCTGGATGTGGCGGGAAAGGCTGTATGTCTGGCAATCTTTGATAATGGCTTTCACATAGAACAGACCTTGAATAACGTCTCCGATATGTTTGAAGAACCATTCAGGTCTCAATACGCCGTACGCAAACTGTTTTAATGGGTCCGCCAAGGCGTAGCCTTGATTGAACGGATATCGTTGGACGCTCTCCTTTGCATAACCCGGTGTCACAATAGTCCTCAGAAATGAGGACAGCTTATGAGAACGGAGACATTACACATCCGGATCAGTCCGGAGGAACAGGAGAGATTAAAACGTATCGCAGGACCACGCAGACTGTCTGTCTGGTGTCGCAGGGTTCTGCTGGACGAACTGGCTGGAGGGATTTCGATTGCACAGGAGCTTCTGGCCCTGCGTCAGGAACTCTCAGCCATGGGAAATAACCTCAACCAGATTGCGAAACGTCTGAATGCTGGCGAACAGGTGGAGATCGCCTCCAAGCTTCCTGAGCTTGATGACCTCAAGGCCCGCATCAATCGCGTTCTGGGGAGAGTCAGATGATACTCAAGAGCAACCCCATCAGGACCGCATCCGGTTCCGGCGCCATATGGCATCATCTCGTCGGGAAGACCGGCGACAATGAACGCATCGAAGTATGGAAGGGCAGACGTCAGAACATAGAGGACTGCATTGCGGATGCCACGGCTTTCGGTCGCGTCAATGCTGTCCAGCATTTCCAGCTCTCATCACGCGAGAAACTGACGACGGAGCAGTTTGCAGACTGCATCACCATGCTGGCGCAGGAGTTCGGGTTCACCGCGTCAGATGTTGCCCTTGCCGTCATCCACACCAAGACACGCCATGATGGCGAGGCTGATAACCGCCATTGCCATATTCTCGTTCGCACCACGAACGCAGAGACAGGCAAGGTTCTGGATGTGTCACACCGCTATGAACGTCAGGAGAAAGTCGCGCGTCTGTTCGAGCTGAAGCACGGGCTGGAGCTAACCAAGGGACGCCACAATTTGGCTGTGTATCACGCCGTTCCAGAGGAGTACCGCGAGAGATTACAGACGCTCTGTGAGGGGCCTCTCCCGAACTCAGTCCTCTCCGACCCGCAATCCAGACGCAGTCAGAGACAGGGAGGAAAGCCGTTCGACATCAAATATGTCCTGCGTGACCTCTATGCCGGAAGCACAGACTGGCAGGCCTTCCAGAGTGCGATATCTTCGCAAGGCTGGTCTCTCATGGCAGGAGACAGAAAACCAGACGTGGCGCTTCTCAAAGACGAGCATGGCGTTATCGTGGGCTCACTCTCCCGCCTGCTTGGTGTTCGCAAGGCAGAGTTCAGCGCCTTCGTCCTCGGTCATGAAACATCTGAACAGAGCGTGATACGTCAGGGACGTAAGGAAGGCATAGCCAGCCCTGGCCCCCGTGACACATCACGAGACCCAACTGGCAAGGGGGAAACCCCCGTTGACCCCTCTGATGATAAACATGGAACACCTTCACTAGACCCATGCAAACCCTCTGAGGATTCCGTCAGCACAGCACCTGAACCGGCAAGCGGAAGAAAAATATCAAAGCCTGTTCTGAGAATCGGCGCCTCCGTTGGGAGTGTGGCTGGAACTGGAGCCATACCTGGGTCATCCCCCAAAACACGCGCCAGCATTACCCGTGGCATGACACAATCAGAGGTGCAGGCAGTCATCGATTTCAACGAGGCTCAGGCAGAGAAAGAACACCAACTCCGCGACCATCTCCATAACCAGAAGCGCTTTGCTGACCTGCTGACCGAGCTGGCCGAGAGCTTTCAGTCCCGCTGGTCCCATCTCCCAGCCGAACCTCATCCCGACCCAAAATCGCGTGATACAGCGTATATCAGGACTGGCCATGAGAAGCGTCTGGCTGGATTGAGACAGGACTGGCTGGATGCAGAAGCCCGCGTCACCCTATGGACGCCATGGCACAGAGTAGAAGCTCGCAAGGCCAGAGCCGTCTTCGATGAGGCGTTGGACGCTCTCGGCTATCACCGACACGATATCGGCAAGCTCGATATGAACGATGACAGCAATTTCTTATATGCGATGAAATGGATGGCGGACTGGATTGTGAGCAGTCGCGCGCACAAGCACCGCGACTGGATGAACCTGCCTGAGGTGAAGGACTATCTGAGAGAGAAGCAGGCCCTGAAAGAGGTTCTGGCCTATCTCGAAGAGACGCAGGATAACGAGGTCATGCAGATGGCCCGCATCAACCTTCTCTCTGCCAAGGCCCGTGTCACCACATTGCGCCAGAGAGCGGGGAAGCAGACGGTGGAAGCTCGTCATATGCAATCAGGCACAGGCGGAGGCGACAGGACACGCAATGCCTCACAGGCTCTTCCACCTATCCGTCCCACATCAGCCAATACCCGCCCGTCCCTGTCTGGCATCATGGGTATTGTGTGAGGGGCAAGTCAGCCGAGGGGATAATTCCCCCCGGATGACAGCGTCAAAGCTCGGGCTTCAGCGATGACGCCTTGCCGAGTTTCGCATCGACGGATGCATTGAGTTGCTTGAGTAATTCGCTCGCCACCATGCGCTCAGCCCGCATGTCGTGCAGGTCGAAGCTGATATGGCCGATATTGGCCGGATTGCCTGACACGCTCTGGAGACGCACCTGCAACAGCCCTGCTTCTCCCGGCACGTCATAGGTCGAGACATCCTCGCTTCGGGGCGAGACAGCGTGAATCACCCCCTCAATCTCCTGCCCCGCCATATTGGCATAGAGCTGGCGACTGGCTTCCCCATAGGGTCCGGGAACTGGCAGATGCAGACCGTATTTCCCGGCGACTTCCTCCTGAAACGTTGCAAAGGTCGGAGCGCTATCGGGAGCAAAGGAGACATTCCGCTCTATCTGTGTGACCACCGACCCCATCACAGGCGCGGAGAGCGTTATCTCGATGGTGTCATCGCCTTTGGAGCATTGCATCTGCCTCGGGAAGAATTGCGTCTCGACATGCGCGCCCTTGTAGGTGGTGGAGATGGCCGTGTTCACGATGTTCGGGTCACGCTGACACCAGTTCCTGAGCGTCTGCGTGGCCTTATCCTGCGTCATCCCCAGAGACAGACCAAGGATACTGGCATTCCCCAGACGATTGCCCAGAGGCATGTAGGAGAGCGTCTGTTTCAGATGCACCCCGCCATTATCCTCGGGAGGCTGGGCCGACCTGTCTGACAGGCCGAGCAGTTTGCCACAGGCAGGGCTTATCATGCCCTGATTACGCGCCAGCATGCATTCGGTCATGGTCTGGGCCTGAGCCGTGAGGGGCATCGTCAGGACGAGGAGGGCAAGAGCGTGCTTCATGGTCATTGCCTCACCCCGCTACCACCGCTGATATGCTTGACGGCAAAGCGATGGGACTGAACGATGTTGTTCCTCAGCGTGACATCAAGGGATTTGCTCTCATTATTGCTCCGTGTGCCGAGGAAGCCGAGACCCACAGCCTCCTGAGCCAAGGAGAGGTTATCCTCCCGGCCAGACGTGTAGGCATAGCTCCAGATGGTGGCCCCGTTCTCCTGAGAGATTTCCGAAGGCGCACCGAAACGACGCTGGACCTCATCACCAGTCGTGACACCATCATGGATGACGCTATCGACCTCCGATGCCGTGAGGTTTTTCATGGAAGCATCACCAGCCGAGGCACAGGCGGTGAGACCTGCAAGCATGAGCACAGAGAGCAGAGAACCGAAGGGTCTCATGGATGTCAGTCCTTATGAGGTGGGGAAGAGAAAGACGAGGCGCCGGAACGGCAAAGCCTGCCACTGTGCGTCAGGCCGAAAGCGACTGTTGAAGCTCGGGGTCATTCGCCACGGCTTTCTGAATGACGGAGAGGGCTTCGCTCTGATTGTCCCGTATCATCCGCATGCGATGCATGGCGCCGATAGCGACCAGAACCAGACACACGAAGAGACCTTTGAAAAAGGCGCCGGTACCAGCGTCGCTGTATGTAAGGGGGAAGTACAAGGAGACGCCGAACACCACAGCCAGCACGGCGAGATATTTCAGGGTCAGGCGCTTGATGCCATGGAAGGTCAGAGCACGAGGTAAATCCATCGGATTGGTCCATAGCTTCTGGAGCGTCCGGTTATGCATCACGACATGACCCGTTGTGGTTTGACCACCGAGCCCCGCCCAGAGAACACGCACTTCCTGACCCTCTCGCAGGGGATAGTTACCCCTGCCCTGCCACTCACGGCCCGAGGGCGCGATGACCCAGAAGCTCTGGTGATGGGTGGTATGGACATTGACCCTTGGCGCATCCACCTGAAGACCGCCGGGTCCGCAATCCCTGACCTGTCCTCCCGAGGTTGTGGTGTGGGTGTGGGTCTCGGTCCATGACCGCAGACCGCTGACCCGTCCCTGGATTCCGTAAATCCAGACCTTGCGACCGAAAATCTCGACATCCATGCCGGGTGCATCCCCTCCGATAAACAGGGGAAAAACAGACGCTCATTCCGAACAGAACGAGGTCGTCACACACCCTGTGCAGTGCTGAACCTGCCCCCAGGATATCCCGTAAACACCTGATTCTGTTACGATAATGGGAGGATGGCGAAACCGGGTGCAGACGTACCGAAAAGCTGTCCCGCAATGACAGGACGGGAATATGGGAAAATATGGCTATGCGAGGGTAAGCACATCGCGACAACAGACAGACAATCAGGTGAGCGACCTGCTCCGTGAGGGCGTGAGCGAGGACAGCATCGTGACCGAGACCATCTCGGGGGCGACCTCATGGAAGACGCGACCGGCGCTCAGGAAACTGGTGCGAAAGCTCCATGCAGGAGACACGCTCATTGTGGCCAAACTGGACCGGCTCGGGCGCAATGCACTGGACGTGCTGACCCTCATCGATGTGCTGAAAAAGCGAGGCGTGGCGGTGCGTATCCTCAATCTCGGCATCGACACCTCAGGCGCCGGAGGCAAGTTGTTCCTGTTGCTTCTCGCAGGCTTTGCGGAGTTCGAACGCAACATCATTCGTGAGCGCGTGCTGTCTGGGCTGGAAACGGCAAAGGCGAAAGGAACACGTTTGGGAAGACGCCCCTCCCTGCCCGAGGAGGACCTCGCTCAGGCCAGACGCCTTAAGGCGCAGGGGCTGTCAGCAAGGGAGGTGGCAAAGCTCCTGCACGTCTCCAAGATGACGGCATGGCGAGCCATGAACTCCTGAAAACCTTATCACAAACCCCGTCCCGTAATCGCATGACCGGACTCACAGCCATGCAAAATTGGACTATTCCCAAAACAGGTGTTTTTGGGACGAAAATGACTATAAGAAATAAAAATAATTAGACGCCGTTTCTAACAGATTTGATGTCCAGAAGATTTATTTTTTCAATCTTATCTGCACTTATAACGATAGTTAGTTTTGCGGGATATTTAAATCTCATTTCACTGATCCTAAATGTCCATAGCATTATTTTCAATAAATCTTCGTCTGAAATATTTTTGTGTCCCTTTATTCTGGTTATTCCAGACCCAAATATAGTAGTGGAAACATTTTTTTGAGCGTATATTTTATTTACCTCATCCCAAAAATTTACTAAAAATTCCAGATATTCAGGCATTGTTAGAAATGCTCTATTACTTGAATCAAATTTAGAAAATGCAGTCAAAAGATAATCTTCATATTGACAAATTGTACCAATTTTAAATTTTTTTTTGTTTCCGTCCAATCTTTTTTCATTACAAGAAAATTCTTCTTCAGATTCAAACTTATAATTTTTTATATAAGTGTTCAATTCGGACGCTGTAATATTAAGATATTTGTTTATAAAAATACCATTGAGAGAATTTTCAGAAATTATTTTATTATCTACTTTGGTGTCGAAATATTCGTTGAAAGCAATTGCCTTCAATCCATTTTGCTGAAAAATATCTCCAACCTTGATGGCAACATCACTCCCTTCAACATCAATCGTTATTGAATTTAGATTTTTAGACCATATCCATATTATTAAATAGCAGCATAGCAATAAAAACACAAAAATACATCCCAGCTTTATCTTCCACTCTGCCGGGATATCAATAAATAATACGACAGCTGAAATTGCACTACTCACTGCCGATGTTGTGGTGAGAAAAATCTTTACAATTCTTTTGTCAAAAAATCTTACCCTAGCCACAATACTACCCTTACGATGCCTTAAAATAGAAAGTATTGGGATTTGTTTTACTTCCGACCATAAAGTCGCTATCTTTCAGTGACTTTATTATAACATCTTTATTCATGGGGACATGAAGTGTTGGTACTTTTCCCATTGAATCCCTAAAAATTGGAAGATTGTTCCATAGATTTTTTACTGAGGTTTTTAATTCATTGTTGATCAATAAATCTGCTTTGGTGGAGTACTCAGGATAGACTACAATAATTGGTAGCCCTTGATTGTTTATCCCGTAATCGATTTCCTCTCTAAGAGCAGAGGAATTTTTTGTAAAGGAACTAAGTATTAAAATGATATTTTTTGACTCGCGAATCCTTTCTCGCAACCTCGGTTTTAATGTTAACTCCCAATCACTTCCATCCCGCACATTATAAGTTTTTTCATGCGCGTCTACAAATGGAAAAGTCGTATCTCCTCCCTTCCACATTTTCAAGGTATTATAATATTGGAAGTCCTTAGTTGCATGAGCTCCTAAGGCACTAGCATGGAACGGTTCGGAAACATAAAATGCTGTATAGTTGGCATTTCTATAGGTCATGACCTTGCCTCAAAAGTATTGATTATAGAAAGAAGATACTAAATCTACGTCCCACGATAGGAAAAGTAAAGTAAATTATAATATTTATACCCTCACTCACAGATTTTTGATTTTCTTCCGCTACATTGCCGCTCTATATCAAGAGATATAACGGTGTTATAAAATCGCAGAAAATGGACCACCATAAATCCCCGCCAGAACTATAAGGGGAATTGTGTGAAATATGGCTATTGCAGAGTATCGACTTTAGGACAGGATTTACAGGAACAGAAAGACGCTTTGATGGCCTTAGGTGTCCCAAGGGCCGACATCTTTAAAGAGAAGATTTCCGGCGCCGTGAAATCTGATGACAGACCACAACTCGCGAAATTGCTGAAGAAACTCCAGACAGGTGACGAGCTTGTCGTCATGAAGCTCGACAGGCTCGGAAGGTCCACCCTCGACATCCTGACCGTCCTTCAGAATATCAGACAGCAGGGCATTGCCATAACCATCCATGGGGTTGGCACCATCAGGGATGACATGATGGGAAGCCTGACGATGAACCTCCTCGCCTCTTTCGCCGAGTTCGAACGCGCCCTCATCATTGATCGCACCCAATCTGGCAGGAAGAGAGCCATGGAGAGTGGCATCAAAATGGGCAGGAAACCCAAGCTCAGCAGGCAAGCCCAAGAAGCTATCCCTAGGCGCTATGGAGAAGAAACCGGGACCGCATTAGCCAAGGAGTATGGGGTCGGACTGAGAACCATTCAGCGCCTCGCAACACGCATTTGACGCTTGAGGATGTAGCAAACTCTGCTACACTCTAGTGCAACATCGCTTGAGAAACATGGTTGTTTTTCAGTGCCTTATCAGGGTGCGTTTCGAACCTGTATGGTTTCGAGTCCCATAGTTCGCACCACTATCTCATTGAAAATCATAGGTTTTTTGGCTCTCGACGCGTTAAACCGGGGTTTTTCCGGAATTCTTCCCAGAACGGGAAAGTTTGATGCTGCGTCTGATAGGGTCCCGCTACCATTTTCGCAGGGCCGTGCCGAAGGATATCCAGCCTCTCCTTAAGCGGTCCGAGATCTCCCTTTCGCTTGATACTTCGGCTAAACTCGAGGCTCGCAGACGGGCGGCACAGCTATATGACCGGACCGGACAGTTCTTCGACAAGGTGCGCGCCATGAGTGACTCGAAAGCCCGACCGCCCACACCAGACGAGATCATCACTTTTTATGAGAGCTTCGTTCGCGATACCGAGTCTGCCCATGCCATCAAAATGCGCCTGCTCGAACTCAAGCATGAAAGGGAAATGACAGAGGTTCAGGTACGCTTCCTCGAGTTCAACAACCTCGTGACGCGTTTTCTCTCCATCATCGGCCCCTATCTTGCCAAGGATACCGAGCGGCTCGAAACGATGCGGAAAATCGTGAAGAAGGATCTGCCTGAAGCGCGTGCGGAGGCCGCCAATCTGGCCGCTCAGGTCGATCTCCTGAAAAGCATCGTCGTCGACATTGGAACCGCTACGAAGAGCGAACCTATCGCCCCAGTGCCGCTGACTGCTGAACCAGACCCACGCAAACCATCCACGCCGAGGAAAAAGCTTGCAAGCTCCGGTTCCCGCTCAAAGCTTCTGACGGTCAGCATGGCTGCGGAGCGTTTTATTTACCCAGATACCAATCGCTCGGAGGATACGAAACGCGGCACGCGCAAAGCGCTTAACCTGTTCATCGATGCCTTCGGCGACATGGAGGCCGAACGGATTACCGGCGAGACGGCAGGCGAGTTCCGTGATCTCCTCTTCCGCCTTCCCTCCACCCATGGCAAGGAACGCAACGGCCGCTCGATCCGTGACGAGGTCGCTCGCGCTGAAACCGAGAAGCTCGAGACCATCAGCGCCAAGACGGTCAAGAACCACTTCTCTCGTCTCTCCGCTCTTTGGGCGCTCCTCTTGCAGCGTGATCTGGTGTCACGCAACGTCTGGGCAGGCTGGGACTACCATGTCACGAAGAAGGTCGAAAGACGCTGCTTCAGCGACGCTGAACTGGCGCAGCTCAGTGCGACACCATGGTCAAGCCGCATACCCTCTGCACGCGCGGCAGCCGCAATCATCAATGTTGCTGCCTGCACAGGTATGAGACTTGGTGAGATCTGCAACCTGCGCTGCACCGACATCGAGATAATCGAGGGTGTCGCCTGTTTCCAAGTCCGCCCGCACAGCGAGACTGGATGGTCCCCAAAGACACAGGCTGGCACACGCATCGTACCAATCCACCCTGAGCTGATTGCAAAGGGTATTCTGTCTTTCATGAAGCCCGATCAGGTCTGGCTATTCCCGGATCTGGTCGTCACAAAAACGGGCGACCGCTCGACGAGCTTCTCTCAGGCCTTTGCGCGCCTACGAAGCAGAGCCGGTCTCCCCAGGGAAGTCTGTTTCCACAGCTTCCGGCACACAGTCTCGACCAAGCTGCGTAATACCGGGCATGAACTGCGCGAAATCTGGATTGATCGTCTCCTGGGGCATGAAGCGACGCATCGCAGCCAGGGGACCATGAACTACACCTCCACGATTGACGTCCCTAACCTCAAGCGTGTGGTCGAAGCGATCAGTTACGAGACGCTTGATCTAGCAATTCCCGAAAGTTGAGCAGAGATCCGTCTCAATATTTCCAGGTGGTCCGCTTTCGCCTACATGACGGACATACGTGTCTATAAGCTGCTTTCCGAAAAGTGGACATGGGTGCGTGGTATCAGTGCGTCGACCTCTATAAAGCCGAGGTTACCTGGCAGCATCCGTCATAGCCCAGTGCACCCGTTACCGAGATGGCAACACTGCGCTGGGTCGACTGGTACAACAACCTGTGCCTCTTAAACACCATCGGATTCATCCCACCGGCCGAGGCCGAGATAAATTACTATGCGGGTATAAAAACGCTTGATATGGTTGTATAATCCAGTCGAGACTGCTTTCACAAAAACCCGAGACGCGCTACTCTGTCAATCAATTTAATGAAGAGATCCATGTTGTCGTCAAAGGATAAAGAATTAAAACGTAACTCAGATAGTATAGCATTTGGTTCATTTTTTATTTTTGGAAATTTTAATCAACTTCAAGGCGACGCTCTCAACAAGGCACTTGCCGATTACAAGACTGGCATCATAAATTCGGTCACTGCCAAAAGCGGTAACCTGACAAGTCAATCCCTCGATATTCAGCAGGGATTCACTGCTGAAGCTCACCATGTCGGCTCGTTCAACATTGAAGCGGCCGCCAAAGGGCAACTCAACCACAACGCTACGCTCGATGTCGGCCAGGTCAATCACCCTGTGGCAGATATTCGCGTAAACACTCCAAGTAGCAGCCACGATTATCAGGTGAAGTTCTACAAAGATGGGGACTCAACAGCTGCAGCACTGTCCCCAAAGAAGTACGACGCCGTTGGCAAGGTGGTCCCCAAGGATCAAGTCCAGGATGTAAAGGACGCCGCGTCCAAGCGCGCAGCAAAGGCAGAGGGGAACCGCCCTGAAGTCGCCCATAGCTACAAAGACACGGCAGCCAAGGCTACCGACACGCTGTCGTCCAACGATGACCAGAACATCCAAAGCACAGGACTCAATCGCAAGGGCGAGGGAAGCGCTGAAGAGCTGGCCAAGGAGGCAAAGGAAACGGGTAAGGGGCCTGACTACAAGGAAACTGCACGGGTCAGGGCAGAGTTCAATGGTATGCAGTATCGCAATGCCGCTAAGTCTGGAGCATTGTCGGGAGCCACATTTGCCGCGGCAGGCGAATTGTACGGTATTCTGAGCAGCAACGAGCCGATGAGCAAAGAGCGCTGCATGGAGGCAGCACAGAATATCGTGTTCAGCGCACTCAAAGGGGCTGGCCGTGCTGTAGCTGTAACCGGCGTGCAGCACCTCGGCCAGATGATGACTGATGCCGCGGCACAAGTGGCGTCTAAAACCGCCGCTAAAGCTGCAGGCGGCGCTGCTGCCAAGGCCGGTGCTTCATCTATCGGTGGGAGTATTGGCCAGCAGTTGAATAAAGGAAACGTGGCTGCTGCAACTGTGGCCATCGCGATCTCGCTCGGCGAAAATCTCTACAAATTCTGCAACAGTGAAATCGACAGCATTGAGTTTGCATCGTTCTCCATCGGTAGCACCATACAAATTGTTGGTACTACCTGCGCCACTGGCCTAGCCGCGCCAGCGTCGGCTTTCCTTGGACAGCTCGTTGCTTCCAGCGTATCATCGACAGCGGTAATGGGGACGACTCTGGGCGCTCTCGGACCTATCGCTCTCGGCGCAGTGTTCGCAATCGGGTTTTCGCTGGCGATTGGATCGTTTATTGGCCATTTCCAAAGCGTTGGGTCCAAGATCGCGATCAAGGACATCATGGATGCAGCTGCCAAGCTCGAATCTGGGCAAATTATCCTGACCCAGTACGCAACTTCAGTTGGTACCTTATCGGAAAACAAATTCGCCTGGACTGATTGCATCCCATTTGCCGGTGCAATTTCGGTGCTTTCCGAGTACAGCACCCGGAAGGGCCAGCTCAAATCCATCCAAGCTGACATGTACAGTCGCTTTGATCAGATCGATCAGGCAGAGCGCAGGCAGATGGAAGAGATAATGGAGCAGTTCAAGTATCAGATCCACGCAATGGACTTGCAGTACGAGCAAACAAAACTGGAATTTATCACCCAAGCGGCTGACAAATTCGGTGAGATACGTACCGACTTAGATAAGCATCTTGAGCTAAACTATCTATTGTTTATCCCTGTGATCAAGCAGTATCAAAACGACACGAACTTTATTACGGCCGAAAGGCAGAAGGAAGAGCAGATCCGGGCCCGAAACCATTCCTATATGAAGGAGATCGAGCATCTGAGGGCAATGATTGATCAAGGCCTAATCAACAACGCTGAGGATCTTCAGCTCAAACTGGAACTCGATGGAGCACTGAAAGACCGGATGGACCTGATCCTTCCGGCGATTACTGGATTTGACCAAGCATATGAGTTCTTGCTGCAGGCATAGTTAATATGATTTTAAAGAAAATAATGCGCTTTTTCTGCGGTCGATCGCTCGAAAAAGAAATATCAAAGACAAATTCCCTAATCTACAAAGTAGAGCAGCACGAAAAGGCTGCAATGGAGCGACTGAAGACTCAGGCTGGTAATTATCAAACCCAGGTTGCTACATACAAAAAGGAGCGTGATATCGAGTTCAAAGAATTCATCGTATTCATGAATAAGCAGTTGGGTTTGGCGGACGCCTATGTAACCCATCTAGGTGACTTCCAAGATAAGATGTTTGTCTGCTGTGACTCATGGATGAACACGTCTATCGCCGAGCAGGAGATTCAACTGCTTTCCGCACGAATCACCACCAAGCTCCATTTGCGGGAATTCATTACTGCCTTGCAGATGGAGATGAACAAGCTTAGCCAGCGTAAGGAACGCAACGAGTGGCACCACATGATCAAAGAGCGCCCCGTTCTCGTTAGCTCGGAGTTCATTCAGCGCACCGTGTGCCAAGTGAACAACAACCAAAAGAGCAACAGTAAATCGATCAACTGTAACCTAAGCCGTTTAAAGAGCCACCTCACGGCGCTCCGGAGGGAGATCGAGGAGCTGCGTCACAAACGCGACCAGCTGATAACCTCTTCGCGAGACCTCATTGAGAAGCATCAAACCCAGAAGGCTAAGCTCAATGACCAGTACAGAAATTGCAATAAACTCTTTCGCGAGATCCAAGATGGGTTCAGTAACCATTTCGGGTCCGTCGCCACAGGAAACAGCCTCGCTGACTCGTGGATCGCCAAAATTGAGGGTGCCGTCACCCTATCCAAGCTGTTCTCAACGCACAAAGGGACTGCTGATATACAGAAAGAAGTCCAACATGAGCTCAATGATCTAAACAATGACTTCCAGGACATTTGCTCCAGAATTAAAGCAAACCGTCAAAGCGGTGATTTCTCCACCCTCAGCGGGGACAAGGCTACACGGGATAGACTGTACCACGAACGCGAACAGGCCCATAAAAGACGACGTGAGATCAGCGCGGCCAGAGACGTGATCTATAAGCGTGGCAATGAACTGAAAGAAATGCTGGGCAAGTTCGACACACTGGAGCCGGACAAAAGTATTCGCCGCTTCGTGGAGATTTTCGGCCTAGGCAAGGACTTCGATGTGCATCGCGTCATCGGGATCAGCACCCGAGAAAGCCGCCGTAAGCACTACGAACTCAAGAACCAAAACAGATAAACCTCCGTATGAAAACCAAAATCACTTTCCATTGGCGCAAACGCAATCTCAATCTCAAAGAGTCGATCCTAGCTATCTGCTACGCTGTGCGTCTGGGCTACACCTCACGCGATCAACTTCTGAGCGCACTGCCTCAGTTCTCCAAATCTAGAATTTTGCTGTCCCTCGATGCGCTGTTCTCAGCCAATATGGCCGACGTGAACATGGGTGTACTCTCCATCAACTCAGATATGGCCATCGTAGAAGAGATCATCGGCAATCCCATCGAGCTTCCCATCCCAGTAGTAGAAGATAAGGATAAGCCTAAGTTGATCCGTAGCATCACGATCAACCTCGGATTGAACAATCCAGCCGGCGTAGAAACTCTCCTGAAAGCTAGGGTCAACTGACATGGATCGCGCAAACGATCACAAGCTGTCCCAATCCATGCCTGAAGACTGTGTCTTCGACTTCATTGACCACATTGATGACTGGCTGGAGTATCTAACCAAAGTCTTAGAACTGTCCAAGGATGACTGGAAAACGTGTATCAAATACAAGCGCCAGATCGAGTACCTGATCCGCTTTCGCCAAGGCGACAACAGCAATATCAACCACAACCGGCTACTATACCACTACTACAGCAATAAGAGCTCGCAGGAGGCAACGACATCGGACTCAACGGGATCGATGCCAGTCGCCAGCACCGCCAGCCGAGCAAAGAAGCTGCGCAGAAGGTCAAAGAGATCATTGCCGAAGCACATCAGGTAATGGCTCTGGACAGTATGGCCTTGAAGGTCGGCGCACCCATTCAGAAGGGCTACACCGGCCCCGGTGAGAATGCCTTCGACCTCATCAAGGAAGCGATGGCCGCGGAAGACCTGTACTTCCTGCAGGGGCCACCAGGCACGGGCAAGACCACAGCGATCGTGGAGATGGTCCTGCAAACGATTAAAGCGAAACCGAATGCACGCATTCTGGTAACTTCGGAGACGCACGTGGCCGTCGATAATGCACTGGACCGCCTTTGCCTCATTGGAGGCGAATCCATTTATTCGAAGACGATGCGCTATCCGCGCTACGCCATCACCCAGTACGAATGCCCGCACACGGCAGGTACGGCAGCGGAGATCCGCGGCAACGAAGTGTGGAATCAGGCATTGGAATTCGCTCCTCAACTCACGAACTTGCTCTACACCGTTCTCGAACAAGGTGATGTCGAGAACGGTGAGGTGAAAGTGCCGCGCTGGCAGTTCAAGAACTTGGCTGACAACCACCAGATCATTGGTGTCACCTGCAACCAGATCAATCACCTGCTGGATGAGGACAGTGAGGGCTTTGATCTGGTCGTCGTGGACGAATGCTCCAAGGCAACTCTGCCTGAATGGATCACGGCCTTGTGTGTTGGCCGTAAGTGCATATTGGTTGGCGACCACAAACAGTTACCCCCCACATTCTGTGAAGACGAGAGCAATGCGTTGGATACGCTGGTCGAAGCAAAGGCTCGGCTGATTAAGGATGGCGTGATCGACAAGATTTTCGAGAACCTACCAGTCACTATGAAAGGCCAGCTTGCAGAGCAGTACCGCATGCTGCCCCACATCGGATCGTTCATTTCCGAACACTTCTACCATGGAAACCTTGGTCACCATCGTACGGAGACCGACCATGAATTCACGCACTTTGGCTGGTTCACATACGAATCCCGCGGTTTCCATGTGCCGGCGCAACATGGGGGTGTGCTAAAAAATCAACTAGAAATCGAAATCATCACGCACAGCCTGGTCGAGATGTACAGGCGCCATAAAGAGAAAGCTGCTAAATGCAAGCAGAGAAAACTCAGCGTCGCTGTGATCACCCCTTATCGCGCGCAATGCAATGCGCTGAATAACGCAATCAAGAAGCTCGACATCAAAGAGCATCTTGCAGTCGAGGTGGATACGGTTGATGCGTTTCAAGGGCGCCAAGCAGACATCGTATTCTTCTCCTTTGTCCGCACAATAGGGCCCGCAACCTTCTATGCTGATCCGCGCCGAATGAACGTGGCTGTTTCGCGCGCACGTGATGCCGTCTATTTAATTGGGGATATGCATTACATCAAAAGCAAGAATATCAAGATACTAAATTCGTTATTGCGACTAGGCATATTATACGTCAAATAGACACATACATTATTATGGAGTTTTATATACGAAAATTTGTCGGTTTCATAAAATAAACTTGTTATATTGGTACAAGTAATTTATATTTTATTGATACCACTCGCTAATTGACAGAAGCCATCAAATATCATTTGCAGATCGAAAAAGCCGACCTTCCTCACCTGCCTGCAACTTGGACATAAATTCGCTCCGTTTGTTTTCCTAATAGCGGACACTACAGGGACCTCGCTCTAGACTTTCACGATCCTACGGCGTTTTCGGACGGAATGCCTCAGGATCTCGACGTCCGGAGTAGATCAGGCGCAAAGACCTCTAAGTCGCCTCAGGTGCTTCTCATCGACCTTTTCCATCATATCAAAGAGCGCATCGGCGTTTCCTCGAGGGTCATCGTCGAGAAGGACAGCAGGTCATCGAGGTTGTCGGAGTGGGATTCGACCTGAGCGAGCCGCTCAAGCGCCGCTAGTCTCTCCCTGTCGAGATGCGGGTAGTCGGCGCACAGCGTGTTGAGCTGGCCGGGCAGCCCTCCTCCACCTAGTCTTTTGAAAGCGAGGAACACGTCGAGCACCCTACGAATTACATTGGGCATCATATAGCCGTGGTCGTCGTAAGCGCTGGGCTGCTCGACGAAGCGTAGCACGTGGCTGAAAAGTAAGTGGTACTCCGATTTATACTCTCGAAGCAGTTTCGACATCTCAATGATCCTAGAGGAGCGGCGGTGCTCTCCGTCAGGGATTGTAACGTCGATATAAAGGAACGTGGCGGTCGGATCCTTGCCTGTCGGAGGCCGGGTCTTACCCTTCCACGCCTTTTTGAATTCGTTCATGCACTGGAGGTTATGCGTGAGGACGAAAACCTGGGCGGCCTTTTCGAGCCGCGTCTTTACTAAGGAGCAGGCGAAGTTCAGCGCCTTGGTGTCTAGGCTCGAGACCGGGTCGTCCACCACTACAATCATGTCCTTCAACTTCCGATTGTCCGCCTCAATGGAGGAAAAGAAGTAGGAGATCGCGATTGCTGTTTTTTCGCCCTCGCTTGGCACGACGGTGATCGGTGTGCCATGGCGGTGCAACTCATAGCCCTCGTCGGCGGGATTGATAGTCAACTCGCTGTGGCCAAGGTATGCCGCGATGAGCTTATTGATGACGGCCGCCGCAGGGCCGTGCGTCCGGATGCGCTGGCGCAATTCGCGTGCTCTCTCCCGCAGGGCGGCCAACGTTTCGGCAGCGACCTCAAACCTAGCGATGGCGTCGCCGACGTCCTTCGCCGTCTGGGCATACTCTTCGCGGCAGTCGACAATGAAGTGGCGGCGGATGGACGTCTCCGCCTCATCCTTCCGCTTCACAAAGTCGGTGATGCCTTGGTTGTGGGCCATGATCGTCTCGTTAACTCTCGCGACGCTGACTGCCAAGCGCTTGGCGGTGGCGCACACATCCGCTTCGGCAGCGACGTCCTTCATGTCCGCAGGAGATGCGGGCCGCTCCAGCTTAGCGGATAACACGCCTTGCAGCGTGCGCAACTGCTCCGCGAGCTGGCGCGCGTTCTGCGACGCGTCCTGCCTCAGGTCCCTGAAGCCGGGCCGCAACTCGCTGGTTAGGTCGTCCACCTTAGGCAACAGGGCAACCAATTGACTGATAGACTCAAGGAGACCGTCGAGACGATCGGCGGTTCTCTTTAAACGAGCGACGAACTGGTCGACCTCGTCGTCGAGCGCGGCTGTCAGCAAGGCGCGGCGTTCCGCCAGGATCTCGTTCCCGCACAGAAGGCAGTGGGCCAGCCCATGGGCGCCGTGGTATTCGTTGCCGATCTTCAGCCAAAGAACCATGTCCGGGTGCCGTTGCACTTCCTCGAGCGCGACGGTCGCTAGCGACTGGCCGCAGACCTCGGCGATAAAGCGGTAGGCCGTCTCAATCGTGGCCTGTTCGAACGAAAGCCGATTGAGGCGGGGCATCGGCTCGTCTAGCCTACGCGTGTCCTCTGCGGTCTTGAGCTCGTCATCCGTCAGCTTGGGGCCGCCATGGTCCTTCCACCAGTCGAAGTCCTTAGCGAGCACCGGCGCCGCTGAGACTACGTTACAGGAGAGCGAAGCAAGCCGAAGAAAATCCCCCGGTGACCGTACGCAACGGACAGCAGGAGAGCGGATTTTCCGAGGCTGGAAGGCAGAAAATTCCTCTCATTCTGCATGGGGTTTATCAGAAGCCGCCTGCTCCATCCGGCATTCGTTCCTGTCTTGTTCTATCATAAGTTCGTGGGTTGGCTCCCCTGAGCCAGCAGTGCTTCGTGGCTACCCGTTGGGAGCACGAAGCAGCTGGCAAGGGGGCTATCGCCCCCGTTGACCCCCCTGATGGAAAGCGCATCCCATGTCTGCTTCGCCCCATGTTCCTGCGTCAGTGACGCCTCCCGTCTCCAGCCTGTCCCGCCCTACCCGCTCCTCCCGCCTGTCCGTCCGGGCCTCACCTGAGGAGCTGGCTGACTGGGCCGGTGCAGCGCGTCTCCTGGACCATGAGACCACTGCCCTCTGGGTACGCTCCCTGCTGAAAGAGGCTGCCCTGACCGGTCATAACGGGATGGCGATGGGCGTCTCGTTGCACAAGCTGCGAGGCGAGCTTGGGCGCATTGGCAACAACCTCAACCAGTTGGCCCATTCTGCAAATTGCGGTGATGCCGTCCGGGCGGGGGATGTTCTGGATGCGCTGGAAGCGACAAAGGACCGCACCGATGTCCTGCTTAAATCCCTGCGTGTGACGAGGACAAGGAAGACGTCCCGACCGCGGAAGATGGTGGAACCAAAGATAGGGATAGAGGAGCGAGCAGAAGTATCCCGGCCGATAGCGACTTCGCTCCCAACGCTGCACTAAGCCTCCTCAAAGTCCGGAGGGGAACGCATGATTGTGCAGGAAACCCGTATCCGGACGACCAGCGGTCATCAGGCCGTCTCACGCCACGTGCTACAGGGCGCGAGGAATGAGGCCATACGCGTTCTCTCTGGCAATGATTGGTGTCTTGCGGACTGGATGAAGGAGGCAAGACGTGAGGGTATACGCTATGGTCTGCGTCATATAGCTTTCAACCCTGCCGAGCCCATGAATGACGAAGCCCTTGCGTCTTTTGCCGCCAGGCTCTGCGATGAGCTGCAGGCGGACAGGGAACGCATGACGCTCGTCGTGCATCAGAAGGATGGCAGCACCCATGGGCATCTGCTTCTGCCCGAATGGCAGGACGACCATGTGCTGAGCTCGCGCTTCTCCTGGCAGCGTCTGGAGAAATGTGCCCGTCTCGAGGAAATCCGACTGGGGCATCAGCTGGTGCCGGGGCGGCATGACCGGGCCATTGCCAAAGCATTGCGTCAGGAAGGAAAGACGGCAGAAGCGGAGCGCGTTGAGGTACTCATAGAAAGACCTGTTACCATTAATGAGCAACTATCAGTCCCAGCATCTCCTGACACACCGTCCTTTCTGACCGAAGCACATCCCGCGTCACGGCCCCTTCCACGTGCAGCCTACACCTCGCAATCACGTCGTATGGCCGAGCGACAGGGGCTGGATCTTGTGGAAGCAAAGAAGACCATCGCCTCTCTCTGGGCGCAGTCGGATAATCAGCTGCATCGCTTTCGCGCCCTGCTGAAAACGAAGGGCTGGGTCATGCGTGCCGGAGACCGGCAGGATACAAGAAAGGATGCGCATATCATCGAGACGGTTGATGGTGTTCTGATCGGGTCTTTCACGCGCCTGACGAAAACGCGCATGAAGGATTTCCGCCAGCTTCTGGTGGATGAAGCAACCAGACCAAAGCGCGGCGATATCAGGGTAGTAGTCAAACCACTTCTGGAGCGTGCCCCTCTGGAGACGGCCGCGATGGAACGTCACGCGGAGCAGAGCGGTCTGCTTCTGCCGCCCTTCGAGGAACTGAGGCTTGACCCGGAAACACTTGCCAGAGCGGCTGTAAGAGCAAGGCCGTCACCGCCCTCGTCAAAACAGCCGAGGATCGTTTCGCTGGATCGTATCGATAAGCTGCCACCGAACTTTGCTCACTACATCCGGCAGTGGAAATGTGAAGCCAGGGCGTGCCGCACGGTACTGAATGCAAGACCGCCTATGGCGTATGGTCCACGGCGCTCTGTCGATGAACAAGGCGCAGCGCTGTTCGTGCAGATAGAAGACACGCGCAGGCAGCTCTGGCAGACCGGAAAACAGCTGCAGGAAACCCGACAGGAGCGTGACGCTCTGCGTGACAGGGTATTTATTCTTTCAAAGCAGAAACGCCTCTCCCATCTCGACGAGGAAATCGAGCGGCTTTCGAAAATGCTGGCCGAGATCCTGCGTTATCTCCTGAAGACCGTATTCTGGCATCTCGGCCTGCGCTCTACGCCGCCTGAACCGCTTTGCCTGCCTGTTCCGACAGAACGCGAGGAGGCCAATGCACGCCTGCGGAGAGAGAATAGTGAGTTGCTTCAGCAGATCGTCAGGCGGGACACATGCAGGGAATGGCTTGTCACGCTCTGCCGCGAGGCCGACAGGCGCAGGCAGGAGGAGATCACCGCTTGGAAAGCACGCCATGTCGCCCAGTGCGATAGGGCCAGGAGAGATCTGGACCTGCTGAAGGCCACCTGGATGCCGCCAGCAAAGCTGCCTCGCGCCACACAGGCAGAGATCATGAAATGCAAGCTGACCGGAAATCTTGAGAAAGCCAAATACGTGACGCGGGTCGCTTTGAGGAAGTTGGACGAGGCTGAAGCAGAACGACTGGCAACGGGGCTGGAGAGCGAGAACGCCGCGCCCATTGCCAAGGCCCCAGCTCCCTCCTCGGTGAAACCATCTCCCACCTTCGATCCATGGTAACGTGGTCCAATCCGGATGCAGCACAAGCTTCCATCCTGCACACGGCAAGATCATGTCTGGAGGAGAAGCTCGGCCATATTATCCAGCTTTGTCTTGTGCCGCTCCCAATCGGGCATAACGCGGTCCAGCAGAGACCAGAAAGCCGCACCGTGGTGATGCTCCTGTATATGACAAAGCTCATGAAGAATGACGTAGTCGATACAGTCGCGTGGCGCTTTCACGAGCCACGGGTTGAGCGTCACCGTACCGTCAGGCGAGCAATTGCCCCACTGGGTCTGCATGATCTGCAATTTCAGCGCGGGTGATGACCTCACCCACAAGGCCGAGGGCAGTACGGCCTGGAACCGCGCGCGAAACACTTCCTGCGCCCTTGCAAAATACCATAATTCCATCAGCTTTCGGATACGCAGGGCATGGCGCTCGCACACCCTGACCTCGAGACGCCCACGAAGCAAGCGAACGGTTTCGGATGCATCCGGCGCAATCTCGACTTTCAGCAGATGTCTGCGCCCCAGATAGAAGTGACTTTCACCGCTGACATAATTGCGGGCCGTCGCATGTTCCTGCACTGCACGGAAATCACGCAGCTTCTGCCAGATCCAGCGTGTTTTTGCCGCAAGAGCCTTTTCCAGTGCCTCCTGTGTCGTGCCTTCGGGCACCAGGGCCTGCACGCTCAGGTCAGGATGGACCTTGACCAGCAGCCTTGTACCTGGCCGACCTCGCGACAGCAGCGCCACGCGGATCTGCTCGCCACCATAGGTCAGGATATGTTCTTCCAGCGTCACGGCGCGGCGCTGGCAGGGCCGACGCGCATGATCTGGATAACGTGTTCGGCAATGACACCGCATTTTGCAGGATCGACACCAGTCCCGAACAGACGCGGAAGCAGCATGAGCCTGACTTTCTTCTCCATATCGGGCCGATTGAGCGAATGTTCCTGCACCGCCTGCTCAACTATGCGGTCGATCTCGAAGGCCAGATCAACCCAGTCCTTATGGGCATCAGGCTCTCAGTCTCTGGTTTGTCCGAGAGCGTCTGCAGCAACACGCCATAATAGCCCTGCGCATAACGTCGCCCTTCAAAAACCGGAGGGATGGCATCCAGCTTGCGTCGGGCGACCTGCTCCTCGAATTCCTGAAAAAGCATGAATTGCTTCAGAGGGTGGTCAAACAGGCTCTCGGTCTGTTCGATCACCTTGCGCAGCAGCGCCGAGAAAGCCTCTTTTGCATAGGGATCGTCCTGCATCTCGTGTTCGATGGTTTTTGTGATGCGTGTGCGGATCAGATCGGTCTCGTTACGGGCTTTTTCTTCACTCCAGTCCTCAGGCGCTTCATCGTTTTTCTGGCCCATCTTGCCCACGGCATACACGCCGGAGGAATCCTGCACGCGCACGCCTGCCACATGACGGTCGAGCAGCTTTTTCACCTGATCGGCATATTGATCGAAATCGATCCGCTCGCCTGTATCCTGCAGGATCATCTGACGCAGGTTCGTGAGCTGCTTCAAGGTCTCCTTATACGTGCGACGATCCTTTTCGGTAACGCTGCTATCCTGGAAAAAAGCCAGTGACTGCAAGGCCACTTTCAGGCAGGTGGCAAATTTCGTCAGAGCCTCGTAAAAATCGTCACGCCGTTTGAGATTGGCGTCTACCATCTGACCGTTCTCTTCGGTCATGCGGGGCATGAGCACGCTGCGCAGCTGTTCGAGATCGCTCTTGTTCTTCACGCCATCGAAAATCGCCCAGAGCGCTTTGTGCAGCGCAGGCAATTCGCGGTATTCCGAACTCATCTGGCTATAAAGCCCGACAAGATCGGCCGGATCGTAGCCACCGACATTCTGTGCTGCGAGCTGGTCATAACGGGCGAGCGTCGTATCGAGCTCTGCCAGAATGCCGCGATAATCGATCAACAGGCCGAATTTCTTCTTTTTATGCAGACGGTTCACACGCGCAATGGCCTGGAGCAGGTTATGCTGCTTGAGCGGCTTGTCGATATAGAGCACCGTATTTTGCGGCTCATCGAACCCCGTCAGCAGTTTATCGACCACAATGATCAGCCTGAGTGCCGGATCTTCCTCAAAACGCGCAACCGTCTCGCGGGTGTAATCTTCCTCGTCCTTGTCGCCAATATTCTCTTTCCACCATAGCTGGATCTCGGGCAGCTTGCGTTCGTCCACCTCCTCATGCCCCTCACGCGTATCGGGCGGCTCATGACGACAGCACTTTCGAACAGACCGACTTCATCCAGATAACGCTTGTAGCGTATGGCCGAGAGCTTGCTGTCGCAGGCCAACATGGCTTTGAGCCCGTCATCGATATTGGCGTCGAGATGAACCGCCAAATCATTGGCGATAAGGCGGATGCGATCATCAGCCTTGTAGAGCTGATTGGCGCGGCTGAAACGCTTTTTGAGATCGGCTTTCTGCTCATCACCCAGATCCTGCGTGATGCGCTCAAACCAGGCATCAATAGCCCGGTCATTCACATCCAGATCGGGCTTGCGCTCTTCGTAGAGCAGAGGCGTGACGGTTTCGTCCTCCACCGCCTGCTGCATGGTGTAGGAATGGATGATCTTGCCGAAGCGACTGGTCGTCTGCTGCCCCTTGAGCAAAGGCGTGCCGGTAAAAGCGATGAACGCCGCATTGGGCAGCGCCGTTTTCATGCGGTTATGGCTTTCACCGCCCTGCGTGCGATGCCCCTCATCCACCAGCACGATGATATCGGCGCTGTCATTATGGCATTCGGGATAAGACGTGGCCTTGAAGAATTTATGGATCAGCGAAAAAACAATGCGCTCATGACTCTGACCGATCTGCTGAGCCAGATGACGGCTTGAGCTGGCAAAGACGTCGCTTTTGTTTTTCTTGTCTCCCAGTTCGCCCCCTGTCGCAAAGGTGGCGCTGAGCTGACGTTCGAGATCCTTGCGGTCTGTCACCACCAGAAGGCGACATTGCTTGAGCGTGTCATCCAGAAGCAGCGCCCGGCTGAGAAAAACCATGGTAAAGGATTTTCCCGATCCGGTCGTATGCCAGATCACCCCTCCTTCGCGTCCGCCATCGCTGCGCCGTGTCTTGATGCGCTCCAGCAGCCGCTTGATGCCAAAAACCTGTTGATAGCGTGCGACAATCTTGCCCGCCTTACGGTCCACCAGCGTAAAGAACCGGGCCATCTCCAGCAGGCGCTCAGGCGCAAGCAGGCCGATAAGCAGGCGATCCTGCCCCGTGACGGAAAGCGGGCGCGAGGCCCAATCATCGAACCAGGTACGATCTGATGGCTTGCGCTCAGCGAAAATCGCCTGTTTCTGCTCAGGCGACAGAGGCGTGTTCTTGAGCGCGTCCATCTGCGCCTCTGACACATCTTCTTCTTTCCACCGTGCCCAGAATTTCTTAGGTGTGCCGCAGGTGCCGTAACGACCTTCGTGTCCGGTGATGGACAAAAGCAACTGGCTATAGGCAAAAAGCTGCGGGATTTCTTCCTTGTGCTGGTTGCGCAAGGATTGCGAAATCCCCTCATCCACCGTCGGGCCTTTACCCGGTTGACCATCAGGGCGCTTGGCCTCGATCACAGCCAGCGGCATACCATTGACGAAACACACGATATCGGGCCGACGGGTGGCCGCCTGATCGGTGCGCAGCACGCTGAATTCTTCGGTGAAGCTGAAATCGTTGTTCTGCGGGTTTTGCCAGTCGATCAGGGGGATGGTGGGCGTGGCCTTGCGCCCATCGATAAATTCCGTGACTGCTATGCCGTAGAGCAGATGGGTAGTGATGCCTTCATTCGCGCCCTTCAGTCCGCTGACGAAATCGGGTTGGGTGATACGAGAGACCAGCGTATCGATAGCTTTGTCCGAAAGAGCGCGTTCCTGCCCCTCGAAGCTATAGCGCCGCTTTTTCAACTCTGTCCGCAGGATCGGTTCGAGCACCACACGGCTGCGGTTATTGTCCCGCAAGGCCAGCGCCTGGCCGGGCAAGAGAAAGTGCCAGCCTAGTGTGCTCAACAGCGCCAGAGCAGGCAGTTTGGCGCTGTACTCTTCCTGAAATTTCGGGCTGACACTCATGGCTGGATTATCCCGCGTCCGCTTCGATCTTTACCCGGCGCTTGCCGGTCAGAAGCTGCTGCATTAGCGCCTTCTTTTCCTGACGCAAGCGGGAGAGATCGGATTTAAGAAGCGTGATTTCTTCGTCTGCTTTGGTAAGGACGGAGGCGATAGCCTTTTGTTCAGGAAGCGTAGGTAGATAGAGGATAGTTTTACGCAAATCGTCGCCGCTTACCGCCTCGAAAGTACTTCCCTGAGACACGGTGCTCCAGCTGTCTTCGAGATTCAAAAAAGACTGATAAATGAACGATGACAGATTTTCATCATTCGTTTGAATACAAGCTATCCCTCTACCGATACATGCATGGTGCGCCGAGATCGCCACATTTCCGACAGGAGCGCGAACACTTAGTAGGATATCCCCAACTTTACATGTCTTCGTAACATCGGTCGTATAAATACGCGGCGCGGACCTTCGGTCTTTGATATCTGCGTTACCTTGTAATAAGGGTAGCCCTACCCCTGCATCATTATAAAATTCGGATTTTGGTGACGATCCCATCTGTACATAGCAACAGTCGCTCAAACGTCTCTTGTGCCACTCCCCCGTGAACCCCGGCAGGCGTTTTTTGCCCGTGAGGAGCTGCTGCATAAGGGCTTTTTTCTGCCGCTGGCTATTGGCCAAAAGCTTTTCCATCACCTCAATCGCCCGATCCCACGTCGAAAGGATCGCTGCGATCTTTTTCTGTTCCGGGAGGGGGGGGAGAGGGATAACGAACGAGCGTATCGTTGATAGATTAAGGCCTGCTTTAGCCCCGGCATCATTGAGACCATTCAGCTTCTTATTCATTCCCTCGGAGGACAACAGATGCGCCACGAATTCGCTCACGGCCTTGTGTGGCTCCATCCTTACAAGGGCTAAATGCTGATTGATGAATGCCGTCCCAAAACCGGGCGGTACGAGACCAATCTTCCCTAGCTCGGCGGTTATCGAAATGAGAACATCACCTGACTCAAGAGAAGTCCGCCGCCCTTCACTGGAAGTAACAGGCAAGGAGACGTATTTCATATCATCATTTGATACCCTAATTCCTTCCCTTCCTAAATTCGTCATACGAACGAATTTGTCTCCTTGGTTCGCGTAGTATTGCGACCAATCGCGAGATCCGCTGGTAACTATTTTTGATATCTTATCAATAGTAACCGCATCCCACCCTTCAGGAAGCATAGCCAAGCTCCTTCAGATAAACATCCATCTGCGCCTCAAGCGCCAGAAGCTCTTCGCGAATGGCAACGCGCTCCGCACGAATGGCGGTCAGGTCGATTTCCTCTTCTTCCTCAAACGTATCCACATAACGCGGAATGTTCAGATTGCAGTCGTTCTCGGCAATTTCTTCCGGTGTGGCGAGATGGGCGTATTTCGGGACGTTTTTCCGGGCGCGATAGGTGGAAACGATTGTCTCGATTGCCTCCTCGCTCAGCGTGTTCTGGTTCTTGCCCGGTTTGAATTCCCGACTGGCATCGATAAACAGCACGTCCCGTGTTTTGCGGTCCTTGCGGAAGATCAGAATAGCCGCCGGAATGCCGGTACCGAAAAAGAGCTTTTCGGGCAGGCCAATCACGGCATCGAGGAGATTCTCCTCGATCAGCTTGCGCCGTATCTTTCCTTCCGAGCTGCCGCGGAACAGCACGCCATGGGGTACCACCACGCCCATGCGCCCGGTGCGTTCCTTTAGCGTCGCGATCATATGCAGGATAAAGGCGTAATCGCCCTTCGTTTTGGGGGGAATGCCACGGGCAAAACGATGATAGGGGTCGTGTTCAGCCTCGTCATGGCCCCATTTATCAAGGCTGAAAGGCGGGTTGGCCGTCACGATATCAAAGCGCAGGAGATGATCCTTGTCATCCAGCAGTTTGGGGCTGCGTATGGTATCGCCCCACTCGATGCGATGGTTATCCTCACCATGCAGAAACATGTTCATTTTGGCGAAAGACAGGTGGAGCCAATCGCCTCTTGCCCCAGCAATGCGTAGTTCTTGCTGCCCTTGTGGTTCTGCGTGACCTGACGCCCGCATTTCATGAGCAACGAGGCCGAGCCACAGGCAGGATCACAAATGCTATCACCCGGCTGCGGATCGAGCAGACGGGCCAGAAGTTCGCTGACTTCGGGCGGAGTGTAGAACTCCCCCGCTTTCTGCCCGCCGCTGGCGGCGAAGTTCTTGATGAGGAACTCATAGCCATTACCGATGACATCGAGATTGCCCACGCGTGACGGACGCAGATTCAGGCTTGGCTTGGCAAAGTCTTCCAGCAGATGGCGCAGGATGCTGTTTTTCTGCTTTTCATCGCCAAGGCGGTCGGAGTTGAAGCTGATATCCTGGAAGACGCTCTTCCCGGCGTCCTTGAGCTTGGTGCCATTGGCTTCTTCAATGGCATGAAGCGCCTTGTCGATACGTTCGCCATTGCCGGGCGCGTTGCGTTCCTTGAACAGCGCGTAGAAATCAGCCCCTTTCGGCAGAACGAAGCGTTCTGATGCGAGCATGGACTCGATCATTTCAGGATGGTCGCCGAACTGGGCCTTGTAGCTGTCATAATGGTCCTGCCACACATCGGAGATGTATTTCAGGAACAGCATGGTCAGAACATAGTCACGATAAGTGTCAGCGCTAACGGTGCCACGAAACGTGTCGCAGGCGCTCCAGAGCGCCTTGTTGATGGTGTCCTGTGAAATCTGCTCAGTCACGTTCTCGGTCCTGCTTCGTCACGTCATGCTGGGCCGTTATCCGGCCCGTTGTTACACGCGATCTTATACCGATACCCGGCCAAGGGAAGCGTGGAAGCCGGGAGAGGCTGCTTCGCGTGACCCAGCCTCGCCATTCAGAAGCTTTTTAGTATGCGGTGGCGGTCAATCAGATCCGGAACGACGCTTGAGATTGAGAGAGTAACGGGCATAGCGGTTCTGTCCAGCCCTACTGAATGCTCCAAGCGCGACCAGCTCCGCCAGATCACGCGTAGCTGTGGCGGAGGTTGCTCCTGTGATCACGCGGTAGTTCTGGGCACTCAAACCACCTTGAAATCCGTCTATCCCTTCAGCCAGCATCCGAAGTACGACTTTCTCCTGGCGAGGGTTGAGCTGTCCTTTGAGACCATCCAGAAACCGCGCCTTTTCCACAACGAAACTGATCGTGGCAATTGTCCGGGATTGTGCTTCGAGAACGATGCTTGCGAACCATGCCATCCAGCTCTCAATGTAGTTGGATGTACTCGCCCGATGCAGCTCATCGTAATACGCTTTTTTATGAGTATTGATTGTTGCGGCCAGCCCCGTCACTACCGGGTTTCGAGGCTTTGCGCCAAGGCCTTTTCAGCGAGAGCCCGACCAAGACGACCATTCCCATCCTCAAAAGGGTGAATGGTCTCGAACCAAAGATGAGCGATCCCGGCCCGTTCCAACGCAGGCAACGGGTCTGCACTACCCGGCGCTGTCTCGTTATACCAATCGACAAATCGGGCCATCTCTGCAGACACACGCTGGGAAGGCGGTGCTTTAAAATGAATATGCGGCGCATGCACGGGACCAGAGATAATCTGCATCGCTTCTTTATGCTGGCGATAACCACCAATGACCTCCAGATCGCGGCGGCCATTCATCAACATGGCATGCCAGGCGAATAGGCCCTGGTCCGTCAGAGGCGTCGAGCAGTTTCTATAGAGATCAGTCATCAATTCCGCAGCGCCTGCTTCAGCAGGGCCGGAACGACGCCTGTCTGCGGCAAAGCCTAATTGTCGAGCTATCGACGATTGCACACTTGCACGATCAAGCACTTCGCCCTCAATAGCCGAACTCTGCACCATCTCTTGTGACAGCAGTTGCACGACGAGATGCTGAGTGGCCGTGTTGTCCAGATGTTGCATGGACCCGACGACGACGCCCGACCCTTTCAAAAGTCGCTTCTCAGCCTCTTCCAAACGAGCCCTGTCGAACTGGAAACATGTCCAGTCCTGAAGCTGCCAATTCCAGCGCATGATCGATGTCCCCACCACCTATCGATCACTATAAGCACATTTTATGATCGATAGAAGCGCTATCAATCGCTCATTCTCTCTGCGATCACCGGTCGAACTCTGACAACGCCTCACTCGATCATGACGAGTAAATCACAAGCCACGAGCACCTTAAAAATCGACTCTTGCCTTCCCGGATTGTTTGTCCAAGAATGCGAAGAGGAAGAAGCGCGTAGACAGCGATATACCTCAAATCATTGGGAATAGTGATGCATACCACCCATAGTATTGAGGTTCGAGTCCCACAGTTCGCACCACTATCTCATTGAAATTGATAGGTTTTTTGGCTCTCAACGCGTCAAACCGGGGCTTTCCCGGATTTCTTCCCAGAATGGCAAAGTCTGATGCTGCGTCTGATAGGGTCCCACTACCATTTTCGCAGGGCCGTGCCGAAGGATATCCAGCCTCTCCTGAGGCGGTCCGAGATCTCCCTTTCGCTCACCACTTCGGCTAAACTCGAGGCTCGCAGACGGGCGGCACAGCTATATGACCGGACCGGACAGTTCTTCGACAAAGTGTGCGCCATGAGTGACTCGAAAAACCGACCGCCCACACCAAACGAGATCATCACTTTTTATGAGAGCTTCGTTAGCGACACTGAAAAAGATAGTCGCCATAGGTTCGGCGCTGACAGTGCCGCAAAACGTGTTGCAGGCGCTTCAGAATTCCTTGTTGTTGGCTGTGAAACCTGCTCAGTCACGTTCAGGAGCCTGCTTCGTCACGCGATGATGGTCCGTTATCCAGCTCGCTATTGCATGGGATCATATACCAATGAACAGGAAGGAAAAGTGCAAGCGTCGACCGCGGGAGATCGCAGCGCTATCATCGCTGGGAAGAGCACGTCTTCGTATCATCTCAGAGTGCACGATTTGCGCAAAATAAACGCGTTTTACATGACAGGCGCGAGCACTGTGCACAGCTCATTCAAAACCGTTACTGTAGCTTGTGATTGATTGCGGGCTTTAAGTGTCAGAATTCCATAAGAGCTGATCGCTATCTCAACCTCTGATGGCAGGATTTGGATCTGTGCATATTTGGCCTGTTGATTGGCAACCGCTGCTGACAGAATTGTCAGCGCATCGGTTTTCTCCAGATAGGCGAGAGTCATCACCAGCGAATCACTGCCAATAATATCTTTTGGCAATGCAATGCCGCGCTCAGCAAACGCATCCTCGAGTTTCTTGCGTGATTTCCCGCCTTTGCGCTGCAAAATCCAGGATAAGACGCCATTTCCTCCAGTCGTATCGTCCTCCCCTTGAGCAGCAGCGGGTTACCCGGCCTTGTTGATATTACCATGGGCTCCTCCCCAATCGGGAGGTAGTGAAACGTGCCACCGTTCTCCTCCTCCGGCGGTCGCCCGATCATGATATCGATTTCGCCATTCATCAGATCATTAGACAAGGCGATGCTGGAGCCGGTTCGTATTTCCAGCTCGATGCCTGGATTATCGCTCTGGATATTGAGCACGGCTTGGGTAAGCAAATCAACGACGGGGCCATCTATTGCACCGATGGAAACGCTTCCCACGCCACCTTTTGATACGGTGTTGAATTCTTCACGCGTGCGTTCCAGCTCTTCCAACAGGTTTTTTGAGCGACGTGTCAAAAGCTCTCCATAGCTGTTGAGAACAAGGCGTCGCCCGTCGCGTCGAAAGAGCGGTGTGCCGATCATTTCTTCGAGATCACCAAGCAGGCGCGATGCGGCCGGCTGGGCCAGACCGAGACTGTCAGCTGCGTCTTGGAGCGTGTTGTGTCGAGACAGGGCCTGTAATAGCTGCAAATGTCTGAACTTCAGCCGGATATCCAGAAACCATGAAGGGGAGAGCTGAAGCGTTTGTTTCATCGGATATCCATAACACAGGTGATATGAACCATAACGGTTCGTGCATTAGACGCCTATCATCTTCTATGAATTACTCAGCCCCAAGAAATATCCATTCGGCAATGACTAATGATGTCTGCACGGAATCACGGATGAGCGAGGGTCAATACGATGCAGTCAGAACCAAAAGCGGCAAGGGTCGGAGTTGTAGGTCTGGGAGCCATGGGTCTTGGCGTTGCCAGGTCGCTGCTGCGCGCCGGCTTTGATGTCCATGCTTTTGATGTACGCCACGAAACGCTTGCGACGTTCGAAACATTGGGCGGGAGAGCCTGCATATCTCCCGAAAAACTGGCGTCTTTATGCGACGTGCTGGTCATCCAGGTGGTCAATGCCGAACAAACCGCGCAAGTGTTGTTCGGGGGTGATGGCGCTGTCTCTGCGCTCAAGCCCGGTGCTCTGGTCATCTCCTGCGCAACGGTCGCCCCTGCTTTTATCGAAGAACTGGATAAGAAACTCAGAGCCCATGAAATCTGGCTCCTTGATGCACCGATGTCCGGTGGAGCTGCAAAGGCTGCAACAGGTGACATGACGCTGATGACCTCAGGTCCGGCTGAAGCCTATGCACGGGCCGAGGCAGTTCTTGATGCAATGGCAGGCAAAGTCTACCGCCTGGGTGATACGGTAGGGATTGGCACGCGGGTGAAAATCGTCAATCAACATCTCGCTGGCATTCATATCGCAGCCGCTGCCGAAGCGATGGCGCTTGGCCTGCGCGAGGGTGCCGATCCGGCGACGCTCTACGAAGTCATCACGAATAGCGCTGGCAATTCATGGATGTTCGAGAACAGGGTTCCGCATATCCTTGCCGGTGATTACACACCGTTATCTGCGGTCGATATTTTCGTCAAAGATCTTGGTTTGGCGCTTGATACGGCGCGGCAGACGAAATTCCCGCTGCCACTGGCTGCGACAGCCCATCAGATGTTTCTCAACGCCTCGGCCGCCGGATATGGCCGCGAAGATGATTCTGCCGTGATCAAGATATTTCCCGGAATTACCCTGCCCGCAGAGAAGGCAGGATCAGAACAATGAGCTGTCAGAGACCTATGCTCGGTGTCATCGCTGACGATTTCACCGGTGCGACCGATATCGCCAGTATGCTGGTTAACCACGGAATGAGGACAATTCAGACGATCGGCATTCCCGATCAAAACGATCCTCTGATTGCTCAGGCCGATGCTGTTGTTGTTGCTCTGAAATCCCGGACAATTCCTGCGGCGCAGGCAATCGGGCAGTCTTTGGCCGCACTGAAAGCGTTGCAGGATCTGGGATGCCAGCAGTTCTTTTTCAAATATTGCTCCACGTTCGATTCAACTGCGGAGGGTAATATTGGACCAGTTGCCGAGGCTCTGGCTGCAGCACTCGGGCAAGCGGTCACGATTGCCGCACCGTCTCTCCCCGTGAATGGGCGTACGGTCTATAATGGCCATTTATTTGTGGGGCATGCGCTGCTGAGCGACAGCGGCATGCAGAACCATCCTCTCACACCGATGACTGACGCCAATCTAGTGCGATGGCTTCAGGCACAATCCAGAGGGCGGGTGGGCCTGGTTGATCTGGCTGCTGTGCGCGCCGGAGACCAGACGATACGGGCGTGCTTCGACAAAGCCAGGGCGGATGACACCAGCCTGCTGATTATCGACGCGATATCGGATGCTGATCTTCTTGCGATAGGACATGCCTGCCGTGACCATGTGCTGGTGACTGGCGGTTCCGGTGTCGCGATGGGTCTGCCTGATAATTTTCGCACCCTTTCGGTACTCGCGGGCGCAGGCGCGGCGGCCTTGCCCACAATCAAGGGCAAAAGCGTCGTATTGGCAGGTAGCGGCTCTCTGATGACGAATAAGCAGGTTGCCACCTGGAATGCGGCCTCCCGCCCGTCTTATCGCATCAACGTTCTGGATCTGGCGTCGGGCAAGCCTGTTATCGATGAAGCTATCAACTTTTTTGATGCTCATGCAGAGCAGGCTGTTCTGATTTATGCGACCTGCCCTGCAGAGGAATTGAAGAGGATTCAAGCCACCCTCGGTGTTCACAAAGCAGGCGAAATGGTCGAACACGCCTTGGGCGATATTGCGCGTAGACTGCTTGAACGTGGCGTGACTCATTTTGTCGTGGCCGGTGGAGAAACGTCCGGCGCAGTCGTACAGGCACTCGACGTCAAGGGCCTGCTCATCGGCAGGCCAATTGCGCCAGGTGTTCCGGCCACTGTGTCGCTCGGCGCCAAGCCGATCGCCCTGGCGCTGAAATCAGGAAATTTCGGGGATGCAGATTTCTTCACCAAGGCGCTGAACGCCTTTGAGGAAAATTACGATGCTTGATGAAAATGTATGCAGACGCGAAATTTGTGCAATCGGCAGAGATCTCTACGAACGTGGTCATACGACAGGGAGCGCGGGCAATATCAGTGCACGGCTATCCGATGGCTGGCTCATTACACCGACAGACATTTGCCTAGGGCGTCTGACGCCAGACGGAATAGCCAAGGTTGATCTGGATGGTCATTGGATTTCCGGACCAAAACCTTCGAAAACCGTTGTCTTGCATCGTAGTATCTACGATCAGCGGCCGGACTGTCATGGGATCATTCATACACATTCCACGCATCTCGTCGCACTGACTCTTGCGGGTGTATTCTCTGATTCTGCAATTATACCCCCAATCACGCCCTATCAGGTTATGAAAATCGGGCGCGTACCGTTGATAGCCTACGAGCGTCCGGGCTCACCAAAGGCTGCACAGCGTATCGCCGCATTAGCTACGACAGTTCAAGGGGTGATGCTGGAGCGTCTTGGGCCTGTGGTGTGGGGAGCCACCGTCACGAAAGCTGCGGACGCTTTGGCAGAGCTCGAGGAGACGGCGCGTCTCTGGTTGCTGACTAATCCAAAGCCCCAACCGCTCTGCGAAGACGCTTTACGTGAAATTGCGGAAGTCTTCGGCACCAGCTGGGGTTGATATAAACGCCAAAAATACAAAGGTTCATCATGACCCCCGTTCTTCTGATGGCCGGTGCGATCTCAGGCATAGGTTTGATGCTCGTACTCATTATACGATTTAAGCTGCAGCCCGTACTGACGTTGCTCATCGTCAGTATTTTCGTTGCCCTTTTGTCCGGCATGCCTGCCGACAAGATCGTCCCCGCCATTGAGGCCGGGATGGGCAAGACGATGGGCCATATTGCCATCATTATCGCGCTGGGCGCCATGATCGGCAAAATTGTCGAGATTTCAGGTGGCGCACAGGTCTTGGCACGAGATTTGATTGGAAAATTTGGTGATCGCCGTATTCCGCTGGCTCTTACGCTGGCGGGATTTCTGATTGGCATACCAGTTTTTTTTGAAGTTGGCGTCATTATGGTCATGCCGTTGCTCTATGGTGTTTCGAACGTCACCAGGCGATCATTGATGGTATTTGCTTTGCCCATGTGCGTGGCTATGCTGACGGTGCATTCATTTCTGCCACCCCATCCAGGGCCTGCCGCTGCCTCTGTGCAGATCGGAGCGGATATGGGACGGATCTTGGCGTTCGGCGTGCCAATTACCTTGCTGGTTTGCATTGTGGGATATTTTATCTCCCAGCATATGACGCGTCGTGACTTTAATTATTCGGTGGATATTCGTCTGGCGGTCAGTGGATGCGATGACGGGGGCGTTCCTGCTTCATTAGAGGCATCTGGTGAGGCACTCCCTGATGCTCCTGCGCCTGAATTCTGGCTTATTGTCGGGCTAATCCTGTTTCCCATCGTGCTGATTATGTGTGGGACAACAGTCTCCATCTTCCTGCCGCAGAAATCTTTTTATTATGCCGTCACACAGTTTCTGTCCGCTCCGGTAACAGCGCTGCTCGCAGACACAGTCCTGGCTGGGTACTGCCTGGGCTTGCGACGTGGCTGGAGTTTCGAGCAGGTTTCGAGCGTGATCGGTTCGGCTGTACCCGGCGTCGCAATGGTTATCCTGATTGCCGGTTGCGGGGGCGTGTTCGGTAATATTCTTGTACAAAGTGGTATCGGGCACGTCATTTCAGATACGCTGCGTAATAGCGGGCTGCCAGTGCTGGCTTTGGCTTATATCCTCTGCCTGATACTGCGCGCCGTTCAAGGATCAACGACTGTCGCACTCGTCACGACGGCCGGGATTCTTGCTCCGCTGATCGCCACCTTTCATTTTGGCCCTAATCGTCTTGCCCTACTGGCTCTTGCAATGGGCGGCGGCGGCCTTTCAGCATCTCACGTCAATGATGCTGGTTTTTGGATTTTCACAAAACTCACAGGAATTTCGGTCGCGGACGGTCTCAAAACATGGACGGTCCTCACCACCGTTCTTGGCTTTTTGGGCTTTCTCACCACAGCAGCAATGTGGCTGTTTTTTTCCTGACCTTAAAATTATGGAGTAGTGTTAAATGCCTGCTTTTGCCGCAAATCTGACAATGAATTATCCCGAATTCGGGTTTCTTGATCGCTTCGACGCTGCCGCACGCGATGGTTTTAAGGGAGTGGAGTTTCTCTTCCCGTATATGTGTTCGAAGGAAGATATCGGGGTGCGTATTGCCACCAATGATCTGCGCGTGGCCCTGTTCAACGCGCCTCCCGGTGACTGGGACGGTGGAGAACGTGGTTTGGCCTCGCTGCCAGGGCGCGAGGACGAATTTCGTCGTGCGATTGATACTGCCATGGAATATAGTGCCGTACTGAAAAATCGCCTTTTACATGTCATGGCAGGCCTGCGTGTACCGGAAATCACACGGGAAAAGCAGATGGACATCTACCTTGAGAATATAGAGTACGCAGCTCAGCAGGCTCGCACTTCGGGCATTACAATTGTATTGGAAGCAATCAATACGAGAGATATGCCTGGATATTTCTTAAATTACCAGGAGGACTCAAAAAAAGTTTGCGATCTGATCGGCGCGGATAATATCAAACTACAGTTTGATCTGTATCACGCGCAGATCATGCAAGGTGATTTGTCCACCCGTCTCAATATTCTATTTGATTCAATCGCGCATATTCAGGCAGCAGGCGTGCCACTGCGCAATGAGCCCGATACAGGAGAAGTCAATTTCAACTATCTCTTCGAGCAGTTGGATGACCTCGGGTATCGTGGTTGGGTGGGATGTGAATATCGGCCCCGCGCGTCAACGTCAGAGGAGCTGGAATGGTTGGCCCCTTGGCGCGGACGTACTGCAACAGGGTGGTAATAGGGTAAAGTCCTCATATGCTTTCATCGTTTCGGACGGATTCTTGCAAAGAGGCATCAGTCCGAAGTCTCGGAGGTTTGACAGGAAAGAAAGTGGCCACAACCATCAATACTCATGTTTTTGTATGCCTTACACTTTATGGTGATAAAGGATTTCAAAGGAACAGAAACAGGACAACACAGCCTCACACCTTGGTCCCGTTTTAACTTGTTTGTATAAGAACCGCGATAATGTTCGAGCTTGTGGCCTGCCCTGCGAGTGTATGGACTCTCTTGGACAGCCCCTCCTGTAAGAGATACGCCTATGGCCCACTGCACCCGTTATTTTACCGATGAGGAGATGAGACTCATCTACTTCCTCGAGGGACAGCAGGTTATCCAGACAAAAACCGATGGGTCCTTGCTAGTCGAAATCCGTCTTGAAACAGGCGCAATCATTACGGCATCCCCTGAAGAGGAAATAGCACCTTTTATCGACGACACATATGGGTTGTTCGTGAAGTTTGTTGACTTTCGCGATACGTCGAGACGTATCCAACAGACGAAGGACGACTATTTACTCGACCTCTCTATTGCAGGGCCTATCCGCAACGTCTGGGCCTTACGAACAGCGTTCGCTGTTTACGATATCTATACGCCCCCCGATAATGAGTATCTCCGCATCAATACCGAGCAACTTCCTCTCTACACACAGACGTGGGTATCAAACTTTCACCCCGACCTTGTTCCTGATTATGCTGATTATGCCATCATCGATAATGGTATCGTTCTGGATGTGGCGGGAAAGGCTATATGTCTGGCAATCTTCAATAATGGCTTTCGTATAGAACATACCTTGAATAACGTCTCCGATATGTTTGAAGAACCATTCAAATCTCAATACGCCGTACGCAAATTGTTTTAATGGCTCCGCCAAGGCGTAGCCTTGATTGAACGGGTATCGTTGCATACTCTCCTTGGCACAATCCGGCATTACAATAGTCCCCAGATACGGAGACAGAGTCACACCGAATACGCTATCAACTCGTGCAGAAACAGGTGCCATCTGTAAATCACAGATAGCGCTCTCATCGTCCGCTTCCGGGCGCACCCGAGTTCATGCGACAGCCCTCCTGATAAAATAGGAATAACTTGGGATACGACCTATCTATTTTGCTGCTCGTCAGGATCTGAGAGGAGTCTTTTTGCGCGATGCATGGCGCTGTTTGCACGGGGAATTCCGGCATAGAGGGCAACGTGCAGAAGCAGTTCGGCGATATCCTCGTCTGTACAACCGGTATTGCGTGAAGCCTTTATATGGAGCTCGAATTCCTCTTCGCATCCGAGCCCGGCCAGCAAAGCGAGCGTGACGATTGATCGTGTCCGCCGGTCGAAATGAGGGCGCGACCAGACCTGCCCCCAGGCAGTGCGCGTTATGAAATGCTGGAAAGGCTCATCAAATCTGGTGATCCTGGCAAGAGAACGACTCACATGCTCCCCTCCGAGCACGGCGCTTCTCACTTTCAAACCTGTTTCGTACAGATCTGCTGCCGGCTCATTACTTTGCTCGCCCGCGAGAAAACAATTCATCAGCGTTGAAATCCGCGTTCCTGCTTCCATCACCGGAATATGTCTCAGTCCCTCCAGCTTTACCAATGATGCCTCGGGCATTTCAGCCACCATGCGCCGGGATACTTCAGGCGGAGTGGCCTCATCATTCTCGCCGACGATGACAAGGCTGCGTATCGCCAGATGCTTCAACCCGGCAGAGAGGTCACAGGAGGCAAGCGCTTCGCAGGCACCAGCATACCCTTCTGACGCTGTTCGAAGAAAAATCTGCCGCAGCCCTTTTCCGTTTGGAGTTCCCTGCTCCTGAGGCGTAATCCAGCGGTCGAGCACTGTATCCGCGATCACGGCGACACCTTCAACCCTGACGAGTGCGGCGCGCTCTCTCCAGGAGCGTGAATCAGGAAAAACCGGAGCCGTATCAAGCAGGGTCAACGTATCGACACGCCCGGAAGCGACATGGCCGATCTGCTGTGCGATCAGACCGCCAATCGATATGCCAGCAATATGGGCTTTGCCAATGCCCAGCCTGTCCATCAGCGCGAGAACATCCTCCGCAAGCCCGGCAATCGTGTACGGCCCCTGGGTTACGTCAGTAAGCCCATGGCCGCGCATATCGGGCTGGATCACCCTGTAAACCTGCGCAAGCCTTTCGGCCACCTGATCCCATATGACAGACGAAGTGCCGAGCGAATGGAGCAGGATCAGCGCGGGTGCACCTGCAGCGCCACGTTCACGATAATGTACGTTCAGATCAGGCAGTGCGATAAACATGGATCAATTCCCTTTCTGCCAGCATTCCAGAGCCCGGGCGCAGAACTCCCGCGCATTACCGAGATAATTTTCAGGCTTGAGCAGCTCGGCAATTTCCTGAGGTGCCAGCAATGCCGTAACCCGGGGATCACGCGTGATGACATTGCCGAGCGTCTCATTGCGGGACAGGGCATCATGACTTGCCTGCTCGAGTATTTCATGAGCGGCCTGTTTGCCCAATGACGGAGCCAGAGCCATCGCGACCGCCTCTGCCATGACGACCCCATGGGTCAGAGCGCAGTCACGACGCATCGCATCGCTGTGAATTTCCATGGTTTCGATCATATCGGCCATCTGGGATGCTGAAGCTGCGGCAAGTCTCACGAGAAGGTAAAGTCTGCCATTCTGCATGCCAGCCTCCCAGCCCTCGTTCATGTTCCTGCACCATTGCCGAAAGAAGTGTGGACACCAGCCCCGGAGCCTGAACTGCAGCAGAGAGCGCAATAGCACATCCGACCGGATTGCGTTTATGCGGCATGGTGGACGACCCGCCCCTGCCCTTTCCGCCGGGAGGCAGTAATTCCCCGATTTCGGTCTGCATCATCAGCGAGGCATCCCGGGCGAGCTTGCCGAGTGCACCGCAGAGAAGGCCAAGAGAGGTACCGCATCGGACGAGATCGCTGCGTATGCTGTGCCACGGAAGAGCTGGCAAACGCAGCTTGAGTCTCTCAGCCATCAGGCGCCGACTTCCAGACCATGTCCCTGGAGCGAGGCCAGAGTGCCGGCAGCACCACCGAACTGAAGAACGGATGCGCTCTCAAGCGCCGCGCTGAGCGCCTTGCGGCTTGCTGCAATATTTGTGAGCCAACCCGCCGCCTTGAGGCCCAATGTTGTGGGAACTGCATGCTGCAACCAGGTGCGGCCCGGCAGGATTGTCCCGGAATGATCGGCAATAATTGCGGCCAGCCTCGTCTCGAGCCGCTGCACATCCCTCAGAATGTACGATGCGGCTCGGCGAAGCTGAAGGATCGTGGCCGTATCGATAACGTCCTGACTCGTTGCGCCCAGATGCACATATCCGGAGGCCATTCGATCCTTTTCAGCGACCTGTTTTGTAAAGGCAGTTACAAACGGAATGGCCAAGTTCCCGGCACGCCCGGCGGCCTGAGCCAGAATGGCACGATCAAATGCCTCCGGTCTTGCCGTCTGATTTATCAGGTCAGCCGCTTCCTGCGGAATGAGCCCTGTTCCTGCTTCAGCCGCAGCCAGCGCCACCTCAAAATCGAGCATGGCCCGCAACCTGCCCCGATCGCCGAGGACGGCCGAAACCGCAGGCGTGGAAAACAGGCCCTCGAGAAGCTCATCCCCCCCGCAGGAAGCATGAGCATAATCATCCTCATACTCAGACATCGAAGAAAACAGTTTCACAATCTCCCTGAAAACGAAGATCGAGACGAAAGACCGGAATACCGTCCACAGGAGGCTCGGCACTGGCGATCACCGTCGCCACACGCTCAGGTGTTATAAGACCCAGAACCGGATCGGCCTCGTTGAGTGGGGAGTCCGGGAAATAGGCCCGTGTCACGAGACGGCGCAGCAGACCTCGCCCAAAGAGTCCGATCGCAATGTGAGGGGCCTGTACGCTGTTACCAGGTCCAGAAACCGGACCCGGACGCACCGTTTCAAAACGGTAAAAACCTTCTTCATCCGTCGGGCAGCGACCGAACCCTATAAAATCCCGATCCTTGATCTCGGCGTGCCTTGGATCATCCGGATGATGGTAATACCCCCCGGCATCTGCCTGCCAGATCTCGACCATGGCATCGGGGATGGGCGCGCCATCTGAATCGACAACCTGTCCGATAAGCACGATTTTCTCGCCCGAAACGTCCGAACCAACCAGAGTGTTACCGCCCTCCCAGGGCAAGGCGTAGTGGAAGAACGGGCCAACCGTCTGCCATGGTGTCAGACCATGGGTGAGGGCTTTCTGAATATGGCTCATTTGACGTTCTCCATTGGCGTCTCATTCCGCCCCCTGAGCACGATGTCGTAGACATAACCCAGAGCCCAGCCACTCTCTGTCGTATCGATATCGAAGCGCGAAACCATACGCTGACGCGCTTCAGGCGGAACGGCACAGGCAATCGGATCAATATCTATCAGTGGATCACCGGGGAAATACATCTGCGTGATCAGACGCGTGGCAAAACCCCGGCCGAGCAGGGAAAAATGGATATGGGCAGGCCGCCAGGCATTATGATGGTTACGCCAGGGATAAGCACCGGGCTTGATGGTAATGAAGCGGTAACGCCCCTCCTCATCAGTCGTGATACGGCCCTGTCCCGTAAAATTGGGATCGAGCGGCGCATCGTGCTGATCCTTCTTGTGGATATAGCGACCTGCTGCATTGCACTGCCAGATTTCGACCACTGTACTGGGTACGGGGCGACCGCGATCATCCAGAATACGCCCTGAAACAATGATCCGTTCGCCAAGCGGCTCTCCCTTGCCCTGACGGGTCATGTCATGGACCGGCGGACGAAAAAGCCTGTCGCCAAATGCCATGGGACCTGTGACCTCAGTCAGCGTCTGGGGAATAGTCACAAGCGGCTGACGTGGTGAACGCGAAACTGTACTGGTATAGGCTGGATAGAGCGATGGTGGCTCGGACAGTATCTGACGGGTATAGGGGAGCACGTCCATGACAGTCTTTCCTCCTCAATCTTCCGGCTTCAATCTGGTCAGAACCGCGCCGGTGACGGCACCATGGGACAGAGACGCTGAGCTGGTCGATGGACAAAAACATACAAAATTGTAATTTTCTTACATCTCACGTAAATGCCATCGCAGGGAATTCTGGCTTCATGGAAGAGATATCTGTTTGCGGAGAAGGAAGCCCGTTTCTCAAAACAGATCGCATAGGTCATATCGGCCTGACCCGCTTTTTTGATATCGAGCCCATAGAAAGACGCTCACGCCCGGTGAACTGGCATGTGGACCGTCACAGTCATGCCTCACTCGCGCAGATTTTCATGCTGACCGCGGGCAAAGCCGAAATCGAACTCGCCGGAACCACCTGCCTCTATGAAGCCCCTCTGCTTTTATGGATACCGGCAGGTATTGCGCATGCCCTCGTCTATCAGCCGGGATCACGGGGTCATGTCGTCACGCTCGGCCACGGACATGTTGCGACCCTGCATCAGCGGGCTCCGCAGACCCGACCTCTGACCAGCCAGGCCAAAGCCCTGAAGACCGATCTCTCTGATCTGGACAGGATTGTTTCCCTGACACGTCTCATGCCGAAAATGACGGCTGAACTTGACGCGGTTACGAAAGATGCGTGCGCGCAGATGATTCTGGCCGCGATGACCCATCTTGTCAGCCGCAAAGCGAAAGCTGTGCTGACACGCCGCGACGAAAACCTCGTTTCTGCATTCCGAAACGCTGTAGAAACGCGCTTTGCAAGTCGCGACACGCTCGAATCCTATCTCGACAGGCTCAAGACGTCTGAACGCATCCTGCGTCGTGCCTGTCTCTGCGTCACAGGACAGACGCCAAAAGACATTATTCAAAAAAGACTCGCAACAGAAGCAAGGCGCCTGCTTCTGTTCACCAATCTCGGGGCTGCACAGATTTCCGAACGCTTGGCTTCAGCGATCCGGCCTATTTTTCCCGCTGGTTCCGTGGGCAGGAAGGCGTGACAATCACTGTTTTCAGAGAGGAACGACGCTCTGAACAGTAAAGCCCTCTTTGTTTTCGATAGGGCCTGCAGGCAAATCGTGCCATCATCGGTTCGATGGACCACTTACACGATAACCACGCGGCGGACGCAAGCGAGAACCGTGAATTCGTGACTGCGCTGGCCAGAGGACTGGACGCACTCAGGATATGCGCCCGATATCCGAACGGGATGACACTCTCCGCAGTCGCGCGGGAACTCTCACTGCCCAGAGCCGCGGTGAGGCGCTCACTCCTGACCTTGTCTGCCATGGGCTACGTGTCGCAGACTGGTGCCATTTTCCAGATTACGCCGAAGGTACTGGATCTGGCGGCAGGCATGATGAATTTACCGCTCCCCAAACTGGCGCATCCTGTACTGCAGCAACTGAGCGACACCTTGCAGGAAAGCGCCTCCGTAGCGATTCTGGACGGGCTGGATATTCTCTATGTCGCACGTTCGGAATCCAGAAGGATCCTGTCTGTCGACCTCGGCATAGGAGCGCGCCTGCCAGCCTGGTGCACCTCCATGGGACGGGTGCTTCTTGCCTATCTCTCGGAGAGCCAGCGTCGGGAACATATGCCGATTGAACTCGTCGCCAGAACGCCCAGGACGATTACCGACAGGGTGCTCCTCTCCACTCTGCTCGACCGGATACGCGACGACGGATACTGCATTCAGGATCAGGAACTCGAAATGGGACTGCGATCGGTTGCCGTTCCTATATGGGGTGCGGAAGGCAGGGTCGTCGCGGCGCTGAATGTCAGCACCCAGCTGCAAGAACACCCTTTTCCCAACTCGAGAAACAGGTGGTCTCTGCCGCCAAACGCTCAGCTGCCGAGATCGGTCAGAGATTGCGGAATTCCGGATCCGGGACGATCCGCAGCTGAAGCTTGCGCTGCATCAGCAAAAAATTCCTCCTGATAATCAGGAGAAAAGCGCGTCTCTATTGCTACAACATGGCTGATTACATGCGCGATTTATATAAAATCTAACCAGACCAATATCTTAAAATAATAACATATCAATGTTCTAAATCACATAAACGAGACTGAACAAATAACTTCTTGCCAGAAGACACCTGATACGCGTCTAGTATGTTCACTATGCGACCGTTTGTTCGACATGCGAACACAGGTGGGGAATAAAAAATGATCAACAAGGAAGTCAGATCCATTGCCGATGCCTTGCCGGGATACGCGATGACTCCGTGATCATGGTGGGAGGTTTCGGTTCGGTAGGACAGCCGGATGCCCTGATCGAAGGACTTATCGAACAGGGCGCCCGTGACCTGACGATTATCGCCAATAATGCCGGTGCCGGACATGTAGGGCTGGCCAAGCTGATGGCAGCTGAACGCGTCCGCAAAATTATCTGCTCATTTCCGCGCTCGGCAGGATCGGTGGTCTTCGAAGAGCTGTTCCAGGCAGGCAAACTGGAACTTGAAATCGTCCCTCAGGGAACGCTCGCCGAACGGATACGCGCTGCAGGAGCCGGTATTCCTGGCTTCTATACCGCCACGACTGTCGGCACGCAGCTGGCCGAGGGGAAAGAAAGCAAGATTTTCGATGGCAGGCCCTATGTGCTTGAGCGTGCTCTCCAGGCCGATATTGCTCTGATCCAGGCATGGCGCACCGATCGCATGGGCAACTGCCTCTATCGCGAGAGCGGCCGCAATTTCAATCCGGTCATGGCCATGGCGGCACGTATGACCGTCGTCCAGAGCTGCGGCATGGTCCCGCTTGAGGATATGGACCCCGAAGCAATTGTCACTCCTGGCATTTTCGTCGAGCGGATCGTCGTGGTGCCGGACGAGACCCGCGCAGCATCTCTCGACAGAAAGGCAGCATGATCATGACCAGCTACAAGCCTCTCTCCCGTGTTGATATGGCAACGCGTATCGCACGCGATATTCCTGAAGGATGGTATGTCAATCTCGCATCGGCATTCCAACTCTGGTGGCCGATGCCATACCGGAGGGGCGTGAAATCATTCTTCACAGCGAAAACGGCATACTCGGCTTCGGCCCCGCTCCAGCTCCGGACAAACTTGATCCGTGGCTAATCAATGCAGGCAAGCAGCCTGTCTCACTCAATCCCGGCGGCAGTTTTTTCAGTCATACCGACAGCTTTGCCATGATCCGCGGGGGACATCTCGATCTCTGCGTTCTGGGTGCCTTCGAGGTGGCGGCGAATGGCGATCTCGCCAACTGGACCACTTCCGCGCAGGATGCTGCCCCTGCCATTGGCGGCGCCATGGATCTGGCCGCCGGAACACGCCGCATCTGGGTCGCGACCGAGCACACGACCAAAACCGGTACGCCAAAACTTGTCGAACGCTGCTCCTATCCCCTTACCGCCCCGGCAGTCGTCGACCGGATCTACACAAATCTCGCTGTCATCGACGTTCGTGATAATGCTTTCACAGTTATCGACATGATTCCTGGCCTCACCCGTGAGGAACTGCAATCAAAGACAGCAGCGCCTCTGTTTTTTGAGGTGCCCGAATATGCGTGAAGCCTATATCTGCGATTTTACACGCAGTCCCATCGGTCGCTATGCAGGCGCTCTCAGTCATGTCAGGGCCGATGACCTCGCCGCGCATCCCATAAGGGCATTGCGCGAGCGACACCCCAATATTGACTGGGCCGCTCTGGACGACTGTTTCATGGGCTGCGCCAATCAGGCTGGCGAGGACAACCGGAACGTGGCCCGTATGGCTGTCTTGCTTGCAGGATTACCGGTCTCCGCCCCTGGAACCACAATCAACCGTCTCTGCGGTTCCGGACTGGATGCTGTCGGACAGGCCGCACGCGCCATCAAGGCAGGCGAGGCTGATCTGGTACTGGCCGGCGGTGTGGAGAGCATGTCCCGCGCACCTTTCGTCATGCCGAAAGCGACAAATGCCTTTTCGCGCGATAACACCGTATATGACACGACAATAGGATGGCGTTTCGTCAATCCCGCCCTGAAGGAACTCTGGGGGTGCGCGTCAATGCCCGAAACCGGCGAGAATGTCGCCGCCCAATTTGGTATCTCACGCGCAGACCAGGATGCTTTTGCCCTGCGTTCGCAGCAGAATGCCGAGAAAGCGCGTCTTGCCGGTTATTTTGCCCGGGAAATAACACCTATCAAGGTGACTGTCGGACGCATCGAGAGCCTGGTTGAGACCGACGAACATCCACGGCCGGAAACCACATCAGAATCATTGGCACGGCTCAAGGCGCCGTTCCGCAAGGAAGGAGGAACCGTCACGGCTGGAAATGCCTCCGGCGTCAATGATGGTGCTGCATGCCTGATCCTTGCGAGTGAAGAGGGCATCCGCCGCTTCGACCTTACGCCCCGAGCCCGCGTCGTTGCAATGGCAACTGCGGGCCTTGAGCCGATATCATGGGGTATGGCCCTGTTGCCGCCACGCAGCGTCTTCTCGCCAGAACAGGTCGGTCTCTGTCCGATGTCGATCTTGTGGAGCTGAACGAGGCTTTCGCCAGTCAATCGCTTGCGGTCATGCGTGGACTGGGTCTCCCGGATGACTGTGACAAGGTCAATCCCCATGGCGGTGCGATTGCACTCGGGCATCCGCTTGGCATGTCCGGGGCCAGACTGGCCATGACAGCGATCAACGGTCTGGAACAAAGGCAGCAACGTACAGCTATCGTAACCATGTGTATTGGCGTAGGCCAGGGCATCGCAGCACTTATCGATCGCGTGTAGTCCTTGCCAATATAATTGTTATTTCATGCGAATTTGATCGTCCTGTAGAGAACGGCAAGAATAGTTATTTTGGAATGACATATCACGTCGTTCCATGGAGGCCGATATGTCAGGTTCTTTTTTGCCGGAGGTGAAATCCACCGCCGGACCATCGGCACGTTTCACGGGAAGTGCCTCATCCTCAATGCGTGCCGATACCACGGTCAAGACGGGATGGACGCCCATGCGCGCCATCATCATCATGCTCTGCTTCGGCGTGAACATGGTCGATGGCGTCGATGTACTTATGCTCTCCTATGTTGCACCCACCCTTCGAAAGGCTCGGCCTGACATCCGGGCAGCTTGGCATGCTCTTCAGTGCCGGCCTCGCCGGCATGGCAGTGGGTGGCCTTCTGCTCGCTCCTCTATCTGACAAGACAGGCCGCAGACCGCTGATCCTGTTTTCTGTTGCCCTGATGTCGATCTGCATGATTGCCAGCGGCTATGCGACGACCATGTGGCATCTGGTGGTACTGCGGCTGGGCGTAGGCGCCGGAATCGGTGCCGCCCTGGCAAGCATCTCCACTCTCGCCGCAGAATATGCCCCACCAAAGCATCATGATTTTGCGGTTGCGATGCTACAGGGCGGCTACCCGATAGCCGCCACGATCACCGGATTCATTGTCGCCCCCCTGATCAATAGCTGGAGCTGGGAATCCCTGCTTCTTGGAGCAGGCCTGTTTTCTGCTTCCGCTATTCTGCCCCTGTTTTTTTTCCTGCCTGAATCGACGGCCTTCCTGGAACAACGCCAGCCACGCGACGCGCTCGGTCGCATCAATCGTATCGAGAAGCGCCTCGGGCTGCCTGTTTCTACCACTTTGCCGGAAAAACCCGCGTCTCAACAGAATAATACGGGCGTCTCAGGCCTGTTCAGTGACGGCATGCTTCCCAGCACGCTTCTGCTCTGGCTGACAACGATCTGCGGTTTCATGACGCTCTATTTTATCATCAGCTGGATACCGAAACTGGCCATCGAAGCCGGGCTCGATATTTCCCACAGCATCTATGCTGGGGCGCTTTATAATATCGGTGCCTTCGTTGGGTGTGCGACGATCGGAATCGTTGCCCTGCGTCTGACCCTGCACCGCACAATCATGCTGTATCTGTTCTGCGCGGCAATCGCGCTCAGCCTCTTCGGTGTCATGTCTATGTCGCTGGCAGGCGTGTTGATCATGGCGTTCCTGATCGGTGTCTTTCTGCAGGGTGGATTCAACGGCAGTTATCCTCTCGCCGCTGGTCTTTACCCCGTAAAAGTCCGTTCAACCGGAATGGGTTGGGCGATGGGCGTAGGCCGGATCGGTGCCGTCATTGGTCCCTATCTGGGCGGGCAATTGCTTCAGCATCATGTACGGCTCTCGATCATCTTTCAGATCTATGCCGTGCCCCTTCTCATCTGCATCGCCTGCGTCTTTGGCCTGTCTGTCTACAAACGCATGAACAAGGGAGTTCCCTCATGAAATGGCTATGCGGCCTCATCGGTGAGGATATCCGGCAATCACGCAGCCCTGCCATGCATGAACGTGAAGCACGTCATATGGACATGGCACTCGAATATCGCCTGATCGATATGACAATGCCGCAATACAAGACGTATTCACTTGCGACGATGCTGGATGAAATGGAGCAAAACGGCTTTGCCGGCACGAACATCACGCATCCCTTCAAGCAGAAAGTCATTGCACTTCTTGATGACGTTTCCGATGCGGCCCGACAGATTGGCGCGGTGAATACAGTCCTGTTTCGAGATGGCAAGCGCATCGGGCATAATACCGACTGGTCAGGGTACAGAGAGAACTTTCTACGCGGCTTGCCTGGTGTAGCCTTGCACTCAGTCGCACAAATTGGTGCGGGAGGTGCAGCAGCAGCCGTTTCTTATGCACTCCTGACACTCGGGGTCAGGCAGTTATCGATATTTGATCTGGCATCTGATCGGGCCGACGGCCTCGCGGCAAACCTGACGACGCAATTTCCGGATGCAGAAGTGAGATCTGTCAGATCAATCGAGACAGCGCTCAAATCGGCTCAGGGCGTCGTTCAATCGACCCCCATCGGTATGTATGCCCATCCTGGCACGCCGTTCCCGCCCGATTTTCTCACGCCGGATCAATGGTTCTCTGAAGTTGTCTATTTTCCGAGAGAAACCCAGTTGCTCAAGGCAGCAAGAGATCGTGGCTGCAAGGTTCTCGATGGCGTCGGTATGGCGGTCTTCCAGGCGGCAGATGCCTTCGAACTCTTTACCGGCCGCGTCCCTGACCGCGAGCGCATATTAAGAGAATTCGACTGAGATCCTCTTCGCCTTTCTCTCAGGATCACTGACGCGCCAACTTCCCGAAACGGTCACCCTTGTCTGGTGCGATACACATCACTCTGAAAACCGGGGCATCCGGCCAGAATGCCGCACTCCCGGCTCGAGCGTTCTGAAAGGAACATCACGATGCTGAACTCAATTGCGACAGTCTCCCTGAGCGGGACCCTGCGTGAAAAGCTTGAAGCCATCGCCGAAGCCGGTTTCAGAGCCGCCGAGATTTTCGAGAATGATTTCCTGGCCTCTGATCTCTCGGCGCAGGATGTGCGCCTTCTCATGAGCGATCTTGGGCTTGCCAATGTCGTCTATCAGCCTTTTCGCGATTTTGAGGGGCTTTCAGGCCTCGACAGAATACGTGCCTTTGACCGCGCCGAGAAAAAATTCGACCTCATGCAGCAGATCGGTACCGATCTGCTGCTGGTCTGCTCGACAACGATAAGGGACTCCAGCGCAGACCCTCAGAGAATTGCGGATGATTTCCGCGAGCTGGGCGAAAGGGCCGGGAAACGGCAATTGCGCATTGCCTATGAGGCGCTCGCCTGGGGGCAGCATATCAATGACCATCGCCAGGTCATCGATATCGTCAGGCAAGTCGACCTCCCATCGGTCGGTCTCGTTCTCGACAGCTTTCATTCCCTTTCGCGTGATATTCCCGTTTCTTCTATCGACGACATCGATCCGGAAAAAATATTCCTCGTCCAGATGGCGGATGCGCCATTGATGAAAATGGATCTTCTTCAGTGGAGCCGGCATTATCGCTGTATGCCGCTTCAGGGCGGTTTGGCTGTGACCGAGTGGGTCGCTGCACTGATGCGTATCGGATACAAAGGACCGCTCTCGCTCGAAATCTTCAATGACAGCTTCCGCGCCGGATTTGCAAAGATCATCGCCGAGGACGGCCATCGTTCGCTGGTCGCTGTAAGAGGAGAGGCAAGCCAGCTTCTGGACCAGAAAACCCGTATCGTTGGAAGACCCGACGTAAAACTGGAGTTCGTCGAGTTTGCAGCAGCTCCGGAAACCGAACCCGTCCTCGAGAAAATGCTTCGTGGCCTTGGACTCAAACGCGTGGGACGTCACAGAACGAGGGCGGTTCAGCTCTGGCAAGGCGCGGGAAAAGCCCGCATCATCATCAACAATGACGGCGCGTCACTTGCGGGCAGTTTCAGTCTCATGCATGGCCAGGGTGTCTGCGCGATCGGCGTCAGAGTGCCGGATCGTAAAGCCGCAGCATCCCGGGCCGTCACACTTGGTATCGCTACCCATCATGAAACTGCCGACAGTCTGAATCAACTCGATATTCCTGCATTGCGTGCGATCGGGGGAAGCCTGATCTATCTGCTGGATGATGAAACCGAAGAGCATCTGTGGGAGCGTGAATTCATCATTGAATCTGCCTCACCTACACAGGTGAGAGGTGGAATATATGATTTTGATCATCTCTCTTCTGTCGTCAGGCCCGACGAATTCCTCTCATGGGTTCTTTACTGGACAACAGTTTTCAAGCTGGATGCCTGCCCGGTTGTCGATGTGATCGATCCGGGCGGTATGGTTCAAAGCCGGGCGATCGAAAACAGGACCGGTGCATTGCGCATCACGCTTGGTGCCGCGCAGGGGCAGCATACTCTGGCCTCTCGCTTCGAACGCAATTTCTTCGGATCCGGCTATCAGCATCTGGCCCTCGCCACCGATGATATTTTCGAAGCCGCAGAAAGAATGAAACGTGCCAGTCTTCCGGTTCTGGAAATCGGACAGAATTATTATGATGATCTGCAGGCCCGGTTCGGTATCACGAAGGAGCTGGCGGACAGGCTGGCCGCCAGTAATATCCTTTATGATCGAGCACCGGATGGCGGCGAGTTTTTCCAGATTTTCTCACGCGCAATAGACCGCACGTTTTTCTTCGAGATCGTGCAGCGTGTCGGTACTTATGGCGGCTACGGTGCTCCCAATACCGCAATCAGGCTTACCGCGCAGCGACGCGCCGGAGCTGTGCCAGAGGCGCTGTGACGACTCACAGACGAATGTGGCCCCCTCCCCCTTCGTGAATTGACTCAAATCCGGAAAACGACGACGTCACCCGTCTGACCCTGTGCTGAAAAGCTGCAGAAGGCGACGTCGCTCCCGTGACTGGTGAGCATCAGATGATCCTGTTCTGTTCGACACGATGCGTGGCGCTCAGCCTCGCCGCTTTTTTTTGCACCGTGATTTTCGCCCCAGCATCGAACGCTGCAACGCGAGCGCCACAACATGCCGACACCAAAACCATGGCGGCAATTGGCCCCAGAAATCTGCCTGCGAAAAATGATTCTTCGCAGGTCCGGGGTTACAGCAATAGTCCTTATGAAAGGATCCTGAAGGACCTGGAGGATGCAACGCAGGATTCCGTGGCCTCGACACCAAGTGAACGCAAGAGTACGGGCATGAACGCCTCCGCTCTTGGCTCCTCCTGGCCAGAAATACGCATCGTGCCGGAAAATGACCGACTGCTCGGCTCAATCTGGGGATGGCGTAAAAAGCTTTCACAGTCGGGCTTCGATTTTACACTCACTTACCTGGCTGAAGGTGTTGGCAATGTCAGCGGCGGGCGGAAACGGGGATTTACCTATTCTCATCAGATCGTGTTTGGCACTGATTTCGATCTTGGGAAAATGGCCGGGCTTCGCGGGTTGTCATTTCATATGCTCGGGATCAACCGGGCCGGTCGCAGTGTAGGTCGTGATTATCTGGGCGATACCAGCCTAATCCAGCCGCAGCAGGATTATGGCGTTGGTGGAAACGTCGTTTACAAACTCGTCTACATGTATCTGGAGCAGACCTTGTGGCACGGCAAGGTTACGATCGATGCCGGTCATATGCCAGCCAATCTGAAATATGGAACGGCCTATTTCGGCTGCTATTCCCTTAACAGCATTATCTGCGCCCATGAGACTGGATTGTCCGTTGCGTCGAAATGGCGCTCCTGGCCATTTTCCCAGTGGGGAGGCACAGTCAAGATCAAACCCGGTCATGATCTCTACATGCAGGCTGGTTTCTATGAAGCCTCCGCCACTGAAGGCGGACGTGCGGGTTTTGATTTCTCATTCAGGCCACTCGGCTATGTCGTTCCCATGGAGATCGGCTGGGAACCCTCTCTGGGCCGTCATAAGCTTACAGGCCATTACAAACTGGGAGGATATTTTGATACCTCCAATCACCCGGACCCTTTCACAGCTTATGACGGGACACCCATCCCTCTGACGCGCCGTGCGCCGAAAATTGAACGTCAGCGTGGTGCTTGGTACGTTGGTGCCGACCAGATGATCGCCCGGTTCGGGCCCGCGAAAGATCAGGGCCTGACCGTGTTCGGAATAGCAGGTTTCAACCAGGGCGCCTCGCTCGCCGGACAGAACCAGTACACGGTCGGAATCATCTCACAGGGCATGTTTCCCAGCCGGATAACGGACGCCATATCCCTCTTCTGGTCCTGGCAAAGTGTGAACAGGAAGATCACACGCGCGCAGGAAATGCAGCAGGATCTGGGTTACAGTACTCTTCGCGGCGGCGTTACCATGCCTCAGTCGAGCTTCCAGGTTCTTGAACTGACTTATACCGCCTTCATTACCCGAGGCCTGAAACTTCTTCCAGACATTCAGTATATCGTACACCCGGACGCCAATACAAAATACCCGAATGCTGTCGAAATGGGCTTTCGATTGCTGGCGCAATTCTAAGATATTTGTCTCAAGAGGCCTTCCATATCGCGGCGCAGCGGTAAAAAATCTGTTGCCGATACGTCGCTTGAGGCATCGGGTGATCTTGCCTCAGGTTTCAGGGCCAGAACGTGATTTCGATGTGGTTGCAACGTTTGTATTTTCGCTTGTCATATTGGACTGTTTTGCCGAGGGATATCCTTTCTGTGATGCAGGGACTGATCCCTCAGGACCTGATAAAAACCGGTCTGGTCAATATCATCTATTCCTTGCGTTGTTTTTCTTTCATTGGTCTGATCAGCATTGCCACTCTAATCATGCTTTGCTCGATCCTTTTTTGATCCCTCTGCCTGTTAGTGACCGGCAAGCGTGATCTGATCAGCTTCTGATGCGTATTGTCTGTAATGGAATGGCTGCCGCCATTCGTTTTTGACAGGGAGTGCGCGAGCAATGAACCTTCAAGCAGAACCGATTGGTGTCGGTCTGGTCGGCTATGGCTTTGTTGGCAAGGCCTTTCATGCCCCTCTGATACGTGCTGCAGGTGGATTGAAACTACGGACTGTTCTGTCCAGCGATGCACAGAAAGTGCACGCCGATCTGCCAGATGTCGCTGTGCTCTCCGAGTTCGACACCCTGCTGAGCGATCCAGCAATAGATCTGATCGTCATTGCAACGCCAAACGAGACACACGCGCCTATGGCCCTGAAAGCACTTGCAGCAGGCAAGCACGTTGTGATCGACAAGCCTTTTACCCTGACGCTGGAAGAAGCCAGGACAGTTGTGCAGGCCGCTCATGAGGCCAATCGCATACTCTGTGTTTTCCATAACAGACGCTGGGACAGCGATTATCTGAGCATTCGCGGCGCTATCGAGAGTGGTGTGATTGGCGAGGTCGTACATTTCGAGTCTCATATTGACCGTTTTCGACCGGGCGTACGCGATCGCTGGCGTGAACATGCAATCCCCGGAGCCGGTATCTGGTTCGATCTCGGCCCTCATCTGATTGATCAGGCCCTGCAACTTTTTGGCTTGCCGGATCAGGTTCTTGCCTCTCTGGCAACACAGCGGCAGGTGCACAGGTGACTGACTGGGCCCATGTCATTCTGCATTATGGTGAGCGGAGGGTTATTCTTCACGGCGGCATGCTGGCGGCCGGAGGCGTACATCGTTTTGTCGTTCACGGCACGCGTGGGAGTGTTGTCAAACATAGTCCCGATCAGCAGGAGTCTCAGCTTCTGGCCGGAATGCAGCCCGGTGAGGATGGCTGGGGAGAGGACCATGATCCGCTAGTGTTTTATGATGGTAAAAATCCACCGCGCGAGCAGCCTGCCAGAGCCGGTGATCAGAGAGAATTCTATGTCAGACTGGCAGCAGCTCTGGCAGGAACGGCACAACCGCCCGTGACATCCATTGAATCGCTGGCAGTCATGGCGGTGATTGAGGCCGCCGGGCAATCAGCTGAAGAAGGGCGGCACGTTGCGCTGTCGCTTACAAAGGAGGAGCGTGACCAATGGATCTGAATGCACTGGTAACCGCCATAAAGCGGCAGGAAGAAGCGCTTGTTTTTGACCGTTTTGACATGGAGACCGCATGGCAGATCGGCTCGACATTACGCAGCTGGGCTGAGACAGGTTTTATGCCGGTTGTCATCGATATCAGCCTGTTCAACCGCAGGCTGTTTTTTGCGGCCCTGCCCGGATCAGTTCCCGACAATGAGGAATGGGTTCGGCGCAAGCGCAATGTCGTGCAGCGGTATCACCAGTCGAGCTACCGGTTCGGCAGAGATCTGGCAGCCAAAAACGATACAATGACCAATCGATACGGGTTACCTCAGGCTGATTATGCCGAGCATGGAGGGGCATTCCCGATCACTTTAAGCGGCACAGGTGTGATCGGAGCAATCGTGGTCTCCGGTTTACCTCAGGAAGAGGATCATATGCTCATCGTCCGTGCCCTGTGCGACGTACTGGGACATGAGTTCGCGCATTTTTCTCTTCAGGGATAGACAAGGCACCTCTTCTACAGGCCGTTATTCCTGACACGGCTCGCTCTTCCATGAGCTAGATGATGACTCCGGAAGCGCCAGGGGTGAGCTCGGGAATCTCAGGACGCATCTCACCCTCACGGGTGAGACACGAACGCAGGGCTGCGGGATCAAGAATGAGAATTTCTCCGTAATGAACCGAGATCCATCCGAGTTTGGCCCATTCCGATAGTTTCCGGTTGACAGTCTGACGCGTGGTTCCCAGCAGCATGGCCAGATCCTCCTGTGGAAGACGCAGACGGATAACGGTTCCTTCACCGCGTTTCTCACCATAGCTGTCGGCCAGAGTAAGCAGCTGCTTGGCCAGACGGGCTGGCAGGCTCAGAAGCGCGGTATCCTCGATCAGGGCAAAGGAAAGACGCAGCAGGCGGCAGAGCATAAGGGCGATATAACGGTACATCTCCGGCTCGGCCTTGAGGAGCATGTTGAAATCACGATGGTCAATATTGACGAGCAGTGAGTCTTTCTGTGCGTGAATGTCATGGGTACGCGTCAAACCGTCAATCAGCGCAATATGACCAAACCAGTCTCCTGGCCCGTGATAGGTCAGGATGCTTCACGCCCGGCTGCTGAAGTCGAACTCACTCGTACAGCACCCTCAACAACCCCGTGCAGAAAGGTACCTTCGGACGCCTTGGAATGAACAAGGTCGCCCGCCCCATAGCGTCGCAGTACCGCGATTTCCGCCATCTGATTGATCAACCGGTCTGGCAGATCACCAAAAAGGCTGTTTGCGGCCAGAATGTTGCGAATTGACCGATTGGATACTTTTCCTGAGTTCGCCTCGGAGAAGGAACGCTCTGTCATATCTGGCATTTTCTTGCGCTCACGTTCGAGAGATTGTCGTCCGGATGACAGAGTGTTCATCCCGCCCCTGTTTATTCCATTAGCGGGCAGGAATGAAACAGGGATTGATAGGTCATCTCATGGCGCACAAACCGCATATCGCGTTTCTGGGAACGGGTATCATGGGGGCGCCTATGGCGCGTCATCTCGCAGAGGCGGGCTTTCCTCTGAAGGTCTGGAACCGTACCCCCGAAAAGGCGGAAGCTCTCGCGGCTTGCGGAGCAACAATAGCGTCCTCAGCCAGCGAGGCGGTTGCGGACGCAGATGTCATTGTCTTCATGGTGACGTCTGGTGAGGCTGCAGATGACGTCCTGTTCGGTACGGGTGAGGTTGCAACGCATCTGAAGAGCGGTGCCATTGTTGTCATGATGAGCTCGATCGCTGTGGATGTCGCCCGGGCCCAGGCCAGAAGGCTGGCGAGGTACAATGTCGGTTACGTCGATGCGCCCGTCTCCGGAGGCGAAACCGGAGCCATCAACGCCACCCTCGCTATTATGGCGGGGGGGACCGACCATGATTTCGAGGCGGTTCTTCCTGTTCTGAGCGTATTGGGACGGGTTACGCATATCGGTCAGGTTGGCGCTGGTCAGCTGACCAAACTTGCCAACCAGATCATCGTTGCAGGAACAATCGCCCTGATTTCAGAGGCTTTCACACTTGCTGCACAAGGTGGTGCGGATCCGGCGCAGGTAAGACAGGCGCTCACCGGCGGTTTTGCAGATAGTATCATCCTTCAGCAACAGGGACTGAGAATGATTGAAGGGCGTTTCACGCCCGGAGGCAACGCCTTCAATCAGGTCAAGGATTTCGATGCTGTGGCTCGTGTTGCGAGTGAAGTACAGCTTTCCCTGCCGACAACAGAATGCGTGTCGAAGCTGTTTCGCGCCATGGTTGCCGAAGGCGATGGTGCACTCGACCATAGCGGGCTCATTCGACACATTCAGCGTCTCAACGGTCTGTTGAAGACCGATATTCAACCGGGAGCGTCATCATGAGAATTCTTATCACCGGCGGTGCAGGATTTATTGGCCGTAAACTGACAGAGCGCCTGCTTGCGGCAGGAGCTGTTACACTTGATGGCGATCGTCGTGAACCCATTGAGCAGATCACCCTGCTTGATCCCTATGCAGATGAAACTGTGGCGCATGATCCGCGCGTCCGTATTCTCAGAGGCTCCCTTTCAGATCCTGGGACCATTTCAAAAGCTGTACAGGGTGTCGATCTGGTATGGCATCTCGCCGCCATTGTCAGCTCAGAAGCCGAAGCCGATTTTGATCTCGGTATGAACGTCAATCTTCATGGTCTTCTGATCTTGCTTGAAGCGCTGCGCCGCGAACCCGGAAGACCCCGCCTGGTCTATACCAGCGGCTTCGCCGTCTTCGGGCGTCCAATGCCTGATATCATTACCGATCACGTAATTCCGACCCCACAAAGCTCCTACGGTATGCAGAAGGCTGTGGGAGAGTTGCTGGTATCTGATTACAGCCGTCGGGGTTTTATCGACGGACGTGCAGTGCGTTTGCCCACGATCTCGGTCAGACCAGGCAAACCGAACAAGGCGGCCTCCACTTTCGTCAGTTCCATCATTCGGGAGCCTTTGGCCGGGCGGGAGGCGGTCTGCCCCGTCAAGCCTGAAACACTGGTCTATATTCTCTCGCCCAGACGTGCACTCGATGCTCTGGAGCGCGCTATGACGTTATCAGACGCGTCGATTGGTCCAATCCGGATTATCCCCCTGCCCGGAATTACCCTGTCAGTCGGTGACATGGTCTCGGCTCTGGAAAAACGGGCCGGGGACCGTATTACAGCGCGTATCCGCTGGGAGTTCGATCCGGAAATCCAGCGTATCGTCGAAAGCTGGCCCAGCACGGTCAAGGCAGAGCGCGCCCTGGAACTGGGCTTCGCGGGAGACAGGGATTTTGCGTCGATTATCGATGCGCATATAGAGGACGAGCTGAACGGCGTCTTGCCGCCTCTGTGACGAGAGTAGCCGGATGTGAAACAGAGCGCGCAAAAACTCAGTCTTGCAGGATCCCAAGCCATGGACCATCAGGCACTCCTGGCAGGTGCGATACGTAAATCATTATGGCGTATCATGCCGATGATTACGATCATGTTTGTCATGGCCTATCTCGATCGTGCCAATATCGGCTTTGCCAAACAGGCCTATCAGCTCGATACCGGTCTGAGTGATGCTGCCTATGGTTTCGGTGCGGGTATTTTCTTTATCGGGTACGCTCTTTTTGAAGTGCCCAGTAATATTTTTCTCTACCGCACCGGAGCACGCCTCTGGCTGGGGCGCATCATGATCACATGGGGGATTGTCTCTGCCTGCATGATGTTCGCCCATACATCGTCAATGTTCTATGCATTGCGATTTCTGCTTGGTCTGAGCGAGGCGGGATTCTTTCCGGGTATCCTTCTTTATCTGACCTTCTGGTTCCCGCTCGCTGTGAGGGCGCGTGCCACGAGCTATTTTCTTGTGGGTGCGCCACTGGCTTTTATCGTCGGTGGCCCTGTTTCGGGACTGCTGCTTGGTCTCGATGGATCGGCCTATGCTTTCGGTATGCATGGCTGGCAGTGGATGTTTCTCGTAGAGGGTGTGCTCGCGGCACTGATGGGCATATGGGTATTGCTTCGATTGACAGAGCGACCGGCAGAGGCCGTCTGGCTCACCGGCTCTGAGAAGACAGCGCTTGCAAACGCTGTCCATGATGAGGATATCCGGAAGATTGAAACAGGTCCGGTTGGCATTCTGGCCACTTTTCTTGACGCACGCGTGGTGTTTCTTGCCCTGATCTGGTTTCTGATCCAGATATGCGGCTACGGGATCTATTTTTTCCTGCCCGTACAGATCTCGATCATTCTGGGGACCAAGGTTGGGCTCGCAGTCGGGCTTGTTTCAGCCATTCCGCCGGTTTGTGCCCTTATAGCCGTCCTGTTCGTCCCACGTCTTTCAGAAAAGCTCCGAGAACGTCGCGCCTTGTCTGGCACGGTTCTTATGGTTGGAGCTCTGGGTATAGCAATCTCAGGAGTGGCTGCCGATCAGCCCGTTATAGCCATTGCTGCGCTCTGCCTTGCTGCAGCCGGGCATCTGGGCGTTCAGCCTCTTTATTGGACTTTTCCTTCCAGCTATCTGGGTGGAACGGCGGCTGCATCAGGGCTGGCACTGATCAACGCATTCGGCAATCTGGGTGGTTTTGTTGCTCCGAATATACGTGTCTGGGCGGAAACATATTTCCACTCACCACATGCAGGGCTTTATGTTCTGGCCATGAGCACAGGACTGGGCGCACTGATGATTTTTGCGTTGCAATGGTTCGGAATTGATGGTTACGCGAGGCCGCATGTTTCGTGCAATGCACCACAGGTGCAGGGTACTTCGCCTGCCAAACCTGAAGTGTCAGAAAATGCACTGGATCTGGCAGAAGCTGAATAACCTCTGCACCGTGCAGGAACATCATCACAGTTCGAATTGCCAGGCTCTGCTGAATTGTGTCACGCCCAATCGGGAGCAGCACAATTCAAGCCGGACATAATGACCGAGCCACTCCCGCAGGCCTGACAGAACAACAGAATTACACTTCTTCAATCTGATGGATTTTTACCTGCAACCCATGTGTTTTGAGATAATCGACAAAGTCCGCGAATGGTGCACTTCTCGCATGCTCGTCAAGATATTCCTTGCTTTCCCACTCTTCAACAAAGAAGAAATCACAGGACTGGTTATCGTTAAAAGCCTGATATCTCAGGCAACCCACCTCTGCGCGCGAATGCTCTACGAGAGAGCGTATACGTAAACCGAGTTCCTTCTGCAGATCCTTATTGGCACTTACGATAGCCAGAAGCCTGATCATGAAATTACCTTTCTTTATTACCCATCGAAACCACTGAACAGATTTTATTCGATCTATATTATCATCGAGCATGAAACCTGCAGACAACCACATCGCCTGATCGCTCGAATGGTATATTTCCACCATTATCTGATCCGGCGTTACCACAAAACTCTCTCATACTTGTCTTTTTTTCTCTCTTCTTGCGATTTTCCCAAGAGGCCTTATTCTTCTTTGGAGAGTCGTTATTACTGACAGAGAAATGACCACAACGACCTTACATCTGTTCGTCTTGGTCCGTAACGTAAAACACCAGAGATTCAGGGATGCCCATTCTCATCCTGAACCTTCATGCACAGTCACAAAGTCTTCGATCGGTCTCACAGGCTTTGACACTGCTCTACCATCCTTTCAGATGCATGGGCAGGGTACGGGACAACACAGGACTTCGAAGATTATTCTTGCACAACGTCCTACACGAAACCCGTTACCGCTATTTTGCCACTCACCACAGTAGCATGTTCTGATCAGGACTCTGCTGTGACGCGCCCGTCCTGCAAGGCTGCCATCTACTCGCACGAGAGCACAACCCGCCAGATTTCAAAGTCAGACACCTGAATATTCTACGGAAAAAATTTTATATTCTTATGGGCAGATGAATATACAGCTTTCCCGAATCAAATAACCACGCAGCCGAATTTACCTTACATTTTATTTACGTTATTGATATTATTTTGATGTCAGATCGGTTTGACTTTGCATCAATACTCCTGATAGAATCACATTCAACGCCATATCGCGTCAACGGCGGCGCGGGGGTATAGTGGTGACCCATATCGACCTCAGGGCCAACGGCGACCCTGATGCCGCGAAGGCTTGGCGAGCCATGCTTTTGAGCATACCGTCATCTGGATATCAGTATGGACAGAGCCTTCTTGAAGGCAGGTCATCTGCCAACGCTCATTGCAGCATTCCTGTATTTCGACTTGTCGTTCATGGTCTGGGTTCTGTTGGGACCATTGGGAATTGCGATTTCCCATACCCTGCATCTGAATGCGAGTCAGAAAGGTTTGCTTGTAGCCATGCCGGTATTGGCTGGAGCAGGATTCCGCGTAGCGCTCGGTACGTGTGTCGATATATTCGGTGCCCGTCGTACAGCAATCGTCGCACAGATCGTCGTGATCTGGGGGCTGGTCATAACCTGGCTGCTTGCGCCATCCACCTATGAAGCGATGTTCCCCGTGGCGTTACTGCTTGGAGTGGCGGGTGCGTCTTTCGCCGTTGCGTTACCACTGGTATCCGGCTGGTATCCTCCGCAGTATCAGGGTACGGCGCTCGGCATCGCCGGAGCAGGTAATTCGGGTACGGCTCTGGCGGCGCTCGTAGCCCCGGCTCTGGCGGCAAAATTCGGCTGGGTTAACGTACTGGGCCTTGCTGCCCTACCTCTTACTATGGTGCTGTTTACCTTCCTCGCCCTCGCCAAGGAGCCTCCCCGGCGTCGCCCCCCTGGAGGCTTGCGCGCCTGGTTGCCCTTGCTGCGTTCGGGCGATGCCTGGACACTTATGGGAATGTATGCTGTTACGTTTGGAGGCTTTGTAGGTCTGGCCTCATTCCTGACCATCTATTTCAACGACCAGTACGGCCTGCAGCCCGCCACCGCCGGTTTGTGCACTGCCACGATCGTGTTTGCAGGGTCCTTCGTTCGCCCACTGGGCGGGGCGCTGGCCGACCGGATCGGAGGCACAAGCGCATTATCCATTCTCTTTGGTGCGGCTTGTATCATCTACCTGTTAATTGGTGTCGGCCTTCCCTCGCTATCACTTGCGCTTGCCGCATTTTTTATCGGCATGATGCTTCTGGGTCTGGCAAACGGAGCGGTGTTCCAGCTCGTACCAGTCTGCTTTCCGCAGTCTGTCGGCATCCTCACCGGCCTTGTCGGCATGAGTGGCGGTATCGGCGGGTTCTGCCTGCCTGTTCTTCTCGGAACCGTACGCCATGCAACCGGCAGATACGGAACCGCCTTCCTGCTGTTTTCTGCCATTACATTACTCGGTCTGGCAGTCTCCCTCCTGGCGCGCATACGTTGGGCAAAGACGAGAGACCTTGTCGCCGGAGGGCGGGCATGAAGGCACAAATCCCCCCAGATTTCATGTCGAACAGGGTCTGGACACAGAATTCTGCAAGTCCTCCCGCTTCACACGCCATGTACCAGACGGGCGCACACTGCGGTGCCCCGGTCATGCAGACCATGATGTTCAAGTTCTGAAAAGGGACACTCCGAAAATGACCAACAAGACCAATATCATCATCATCGGCAACGGTATGGTTGGACATTACTGCGCGGAACAGCTTGTCAGTCATGGTCTGCACGAGACCCACCAGATCCATGTCTTTGGTTCAGAAAGGCATGCTGCCTATGACCGTGTGCATCTGACTGAATACATGTCGGGGCAGGACGCGCTTTCTTTATGTCTGCACCATGAGAATTTTCACGAGGCGCATGGTATCACACTCCATCTTGGCACTCATGTAGATACCATTGACCGCGAAACGCGGACGATACGCACCAGAAAAGGAAATTTTCCCTACGAGACCCTGGTGATCGCTACAGGATCCTATCCTTTCGTACCTGCCGTACCTGGTAACTCGGGAACGGCTGGCCTCGTCTACCGTACGCTTGATGACCTCGATGCGATCAGACGTGCCGCACAGGGTGCAAAGCATGGCGTGGTGATCGGCGGTGGGTTGTTGGGGCTTGAGGCCGCCAATGCTGTTCGGTCACTTGGGCTCGATGTGGCGGTAGTCGAGTTCGCTCCGCGCCTGATGCCGGTCCAGCTTGACGAGGAGGGTGGTCGCGCGTTGCGTCATCGGATCAAGAATATGGGCATTGACGTCCGCACAGCACATGCAACGCAGTCTATCGAACAGGGGAAAACGCTCAGACACAGGCTTGTCTTTGCAGATGGATCAACGCTGGAAACTGATCTTGTCGTATTTTCAGCCGGCATCCGACCCAACGATGCGATCGCGCGGGACTGCGGCCTGGCAACAGGAATACGCGGAGGTATTGCAGTAGACGACCATTGCCGCACTTCGGACCCTCATGTTTTCGCTATCGGTGAATGTGCATCATGGCAGGAGCTTGTTTTCGGTCTTGTCGCACCTGGTTACACCATGGCACGGACGGCAGCAGCCGTTATTGCGGGCGAGGAGGCGACCTTCAGCGGGGCAGACATGTCCACAAAGCTGAAACTTCTGGGGGTTGATGTCGGGTCTATTGGCGACGCACATGGCGTTGAACCCGGTTCGACCAGTTATCGCTTCATCGGCGAGGCGGAAGGCGTTTACCGTCGCCTCGTGCTCTCTGCCGACGGAATGCGTGTGACCGGCGCTGTACTGGTAGGTGATAATTCCTATTACGATACGATCCTGCAATTCGTGCAGAATAATATCAAACCACCGGGTGATCCTGCCCTGCTGATCCTGCCACGTGGCGAGGGAGCGGCGCTATTGGGGGCGGACTCTCTGCCCGACACCGCAACAATCTGTTCGTGTCACAATGTCACAAAGGGCGCGATCAGCGTTGCTGTGGCGGAGGGATGCATCGATTTCAGCGCACTGAAAGCGCAAACCAAGGCGTCGACAGGGTGTGGCGGTTGCGTGAGCCTGCTCAAATCCGTGTTCGAGACAGAATTGTCTGCTCGCGGGATCGAAGTGGATCACTCCCTGTGTGAGCATTTTTCCCACACGCGGCAGGAGCTGTATTCGCTGGTAAGAGTTCATGACATCCGCACTTTTGAAGAATTGATGGACAAGCACGGCAACGGAGGGCTGGGCTGCGATATCTGCAAGCCTACCGTGGGATCGATCATGGCCTCTGCGTGGAACAAACCGATCACCGATCCGGCTTATATTCCGCTACAGGACACGAATGATACCTTTATGGCCAACATGCAGAAAAACGGTACCTATTCCGTCATGCCGCGTATCGCAGGCGGTGAGATTACGCCGGAAAAGCTTATCGTTCTTGGGCAGGTCGGCAAGAAATACGGGCTCTATACCAAAATTACCGGCGGCCAGCGCATCGATCTGTTCGGCGCACAACTCCATCAGCTCCCTGATATCTGGACCGAGCTGATTAATGCGGGTTTCGAAACCGGACATGCCTACGGAAAGTCGACCCGCACCGTAAAATCCTGTGTGGGCAGCACATGGTGTCGCTACGGCGTGCAGGATAGCGTGAGTCAGGCGCTCGACCTTGAAAATCGCTACAAGGGTCTTCGCAGCCCGCACAAGCTAAAATTTGCAGTGTCTGGCTGCACGCGCGAATGTGCGGAAGCGCAGAGCAAGGATGTCGGTGTCATTGCCACTGAAAATGGCTGGAATCTGTATATCTGTGGCAATGGCGGGATGCGTCCGCGTCACGCAGAACTGTTCGCCACAGATCTCGATTCAGAGACCCTCACGAAATATATCGACCGCTTTCTGATGTTTTACATCCGGACTGCTGACAAGCTTCAGCGCACATCTGTCTGGCGTGAGAACCTTGAAGGGGGTCTCGACTATCTCAAAGAGGTTATAATCAATGACAGTCTGGGTATCACTGACGAGCTTGAGCGGCAGATGCAGAGGGTGGTGGACACCTATCACTGTGAATGGCGCGAAGCGGTTTCCAATCAGGACAAGCTCAAGCGCTTTCGCACCTTCGTCAATGACAGCCGCCCCGACCCCAATGTGCAGACAGTGCCCGAGCGAGATCAGGTCAAGCCGGCAGATAATGGTGTCAGCAGCACTGCCGGCTTGGGTCCCAGCGACTGGCAGGCTCTGTGTGACGAGAGCGATCTCGTCCCCAATTCGGGTGTGGTTGCCTGGTGGGAAGGATCTCAGATAGCGATTTTCTTCCTGCCTGCGACGACGCTCTCATCAGCACGTGTTTTCGCTATCGATAATCATGACCCGTTTTCAAAAGCCAACGTAATCGGGCGCGGTATCCTAGGCGATCTAAAGGGGGAAATTGTGGTAGCCTCCCCATTGTACAAGCAGCATTTCCGCCTGCGCGACGGCATATGTCTGGAAGATGAGCGTGTCTCTTTGCGTGTATGGGACACGCGGATCGTGGAAGGACGCGTGGAAATTCGCGCCCAGGAACCTGCTCTCGTTTCGATCTGATCTGACATGGCCAGACGTAACGTCATACGATCGGCCTGTCCCTATTGCGGGGTGGGGTGCGGAATTGTTTTTGAGGTCGAAAAAGACCGGATCGTGAAGTTGCGTGGCGATCCGGATCATCCGGCCAATCGCGGGCGGCTGTGCACCAAGGGCAGCTCCTGCGACAAGCCGGTCACGGCGCCCGGTCGGCTGACCCATGCCGCAATCCGGCCCACGCGGGATGCAAAACCGCAGCATCTGGACATGAACGACGCGATCGAGCGGACAGCGCAGCGACTACGTTCCATCCTTGATATGCACGGGCCAGACGCGTTAGCGCTCTATGTCTCTGGCCAGATGACCATGGAGGCGCAGTATCTGGCCAACAAGCTCGCAAAAGGTTTCTGGCGTACGCAGCATATAGAGTCCAATTCGCGTCTTTGCATGGCTTCCGCAGGGGCTGGTTACAAGACGTCACTCGGGTCGGATGCTCCGCCAGGCTCTTACGAGGATTTCGATCACGCTGATCTGTTTCTCGTCATCGGCGCGAACATGGCGGATTGTCACCCGATCCTGTTTCTCCGCTTGCTGGATCGCAAACGACAGGGTGCCCGGCTGATTGTGTTGATCCGCGCCGGACCGCAACGGCCGACAAGGCTGATCTTTTCCTGCAGATACGACCGGGCACTGATCTCGCCCTCCTGAACGGAATCCTGCATCTGTTGGTGGCATGGAATGCCATCGACCACGATTTCATTGCCCGCCATACCCGTGACTGGGACAAAATGGTTCCGTTTCTGACCCAGTACGCGCCCGAGCAGGTGGCAGAAACCACAGGTATTGCGATCGACGATCTCAAACAGGCTGCATACTGGATTGCCGAATCAGGTGCGTGGATGAGCCTTTGGACCATGGGGTTGAACCAGAGCGTTACAGGCACATGGCACACCAATGCACTATGCAACCTGCATCTGGCGACCGGAGCGATCTGCAAGACTGGCAGCGGTCCTTTTTCCCTGACGGGCCAGCCCAATGCGATGGGCGGCCGGGAAATGGGCTATATGGGCCCGGGCCTGCCAGGGCAGCGCACCGCAATGGTAGCGGCCGACCGGGCCTTTGCCGAGAAGCAGTGGGAACTTCCCACCGGTACGATCCGTGAGGCGGCAGGCTTCGGAACAATCGGCATGTTCGAGGCGATGGCACGTGGTGAAATCAGGGCGATCTGGATTATCTGCACCAATCCGGTGGCGAGCGTAGCTCGACGCGACGGCGTGATTGCAGCTCTGCAAAAAGCTGAATGCGTGATTGTTCAGGAGGCTTTCGAGGGGGCGGAGACGGTATCTTATGCTGATATTTTGCTGCCTGGAGCGCTCTGGGCTGAAGGCGACGGGGTGCAGGTCAATTCCGATCGGACCCTGACTCTGACACCTGCTGCTATACCGCCACCGGGCGACGCCCTGCCGGATTGGCAAATCATATCCCGTGTCGCATCTGCCATGGGATATAAGGGTTTCGATTTCACCAGCGCTGCCGATGTGTTTGCCGAGGCGGCCGGTTTCGCCAATCCCCGGACAGGCTACGATATTTCGGGCATCAGCATGAACGGCTGATGCAAGGCCCGGTTCAATGGCCAAGCCCTGCCGGCGACACACAGATGCGCCATCCGATCCGCTACCGGCCTGATCCGCGGCTGGGCCCCCGCTTTGCCACCGATGATGGGCGTGCCCGGTTTCTGGCACGACCTTTCCTTGAAGCGGGAGAACGAACAGATGCGGATTATCCCTTCGTACTCGACACAGGTCGCCTGCAACACCACTGGCATACACTGACCAAGACAGGTAGGTTGAAGCATTGCGCAAGCTGCATCCCGAACCATTCGTGGAGGTGCATCCTGACACAGCGCGCGATCTGGCTCTTGCCCCCAACGACCGGGTACTTGTCCGCTCGCGTCGCGGATCGGCGACGCTACCCGTCCGTATCAGCGATCGTGTACCGACGGACGTGTGTTTTGCACCGTTTCACTGGAATGATGCATTTGGCACGGATCTGGCGGTCAATGCCCTGACACCCGACGAGGTGGATCCGATCTCGCTTCAGCCCGGATTCAAGCTCTGTGCGGTCAATCTGACACGGGTACCGGCTCCGGTCATTACTGCTGTGCCCGATCCGGCGACACAACTGGCGACCTATATCGGACTGCAGGAAGCACCGCTGCCGCCCCTGTCCGAGACAGTACGGGGATGGCTTGGCGGTTTTCTGGAAGCTTACGCCTGTCGCCGCCCCTTGCGGGCGAAGTGCCGCTCGTCCCGCATCATGCGCCGTTAACCGAGGTCGAACGGCTGCGGATCGACGGACTTCTGGCTGGCCTGTATGCACGCAAACCCCAGGAAATAATTCCCTCGCCTGCCGATGACGTAACCGTTTTATGGGCTTCCCAGACCGGGCGGGCGGAAACAGCTGCGCGTGCACTCGCCACAGCACTGGGTTGCCCCTGCATCGGCCTTGATACGGCTTCAGCCAACGATCTGCCGGCAGGTAATGCAATCTTTGTCGTGTCCACCTTTGGTGACGGTGATCCACCAGATGGCGCAGCGTCTTTCTGGGCTACACTTCAGGCTCGCACCACGCCGATTACAAGCTTGCATCACGCCGTACTTGCCTTTGGCGATTCAACCTATGCCAGTTTCTGCGGTTTCGGTCGGTCGCTGGACGACAGACTGTCACAACTCGGGAGTCGCCCTCTGCTCGACAGGCATGACTGCGAACCTGATGACGATGACGGCAGAGCCGGCTGGGAGAAACAGCTCCTTGTGCTCCTGAGACCGGATAAAGGCAGATCCGTGTCGCCGGCTCCTCCCGCAGAGAACGCGCGCCCCGCAGCGGTCATGGTCCGGCTGTGCCGTAACGAGCTTCTCACTCCCCCGGCTTCCAACCGCCAGACACGGCTGATCGGCTTCGATATCAGCGGGGCCGACCTCTCCTATGAACCGGGTGATGCTCTGGGCGTATGGCCGCGAAACAAGGCAGAAATCGTCGAGCGCGTACTGGAGGCTCTTGGTCATCCGGAAGAAGAGGAGATTGTCTTTCATCCATCTGGCAGCATGACGCTACGCGAAGCCCTGACAAGCCATTTCGATCTCTCGCGGGCCAATGCTGCCATGCAGGCGCATCTCGGAATGGACGCAGGCTATCTACCGGATATGCTTGCCACTTCACGGAGCACTATCGCTCTGACAGATATTTCCCGGTTGTTCCGCAAGCTTCAGCCACGTTTTTACTCTATTGCTTCCTCGCCGAGCGCGTATCCAGATGAAGTACATCTGACAATGGGCGTTGCAAACACTCCCTATCCCGGAACCTGCTCTACGTGGCTGGCTGGCCTGATACCCGGCGCTGAGGCACAAATCTTCATTCAGAAAACCGGGCATTTCCGACTGCCACCCGACGGAACAACCCCGGTCATCATGATCGGGCCGGGCACGGGCATTGCGCCTTTCCGCGGCTTCCTGCAACACCGTGCCGCCCTGAGCGCAACCGGTGGAGCCTGGCTGTTCTTTGGCGAGCGGCATGCACTCTCCGGGTTTTACTTTCGCGAAGAGCTGGAAACACTGCACTCAAAAGGTGTGCTGACGCGTCTCGATCTGGCATTTTCACGTGATCAGGAGGATCGTATCTATGTTCAGGATCGCATGAACGCTGCAGGAGCAGATCTTTGGGAATGGATCTCACGAGGTGCACATGTGTATGTCTGTGGCGATGCTGCACGCATGGCGCGTGATGTCGATGCCACTCTGCGTGGAATCGTGGAGCTGCATGGGCAAATGAAACCCGAGCAAGCCGCGGAATACGTGAACGATATGAGCCGATGCGGACGCTACGCACGGGACGTTTACTGAAATATGCGTGTCCTGATTGCTGATTCCAATCCACGACGTGCCATCGCCCTCTCAGACATGCTGGCATCTGACACAGCGCTCGATATCATGCGTCCGGAGCCGGATATGACACTGATCGAGGCTGTGCGCATGATGAAGCCGGACATTGTGCTAGTCGATCTGGGTATGGCGGATCGCGATGCACTTGACAGCGTGCTTGCACTGGCAAGATCAAAGCTCAACCCGCCGGTCGCACTTTTTGTCGATCAGGACGACGAAACCCTGATGCGTGATGCCTTCGATGCCGGCATCTGCTCCTACAACCTGATCGACACACTTCCGCGGGACGTCAAGCCGGTGTTACGCGCTGCAATTGCGCTCTATGAACGGTTTCAGATGCAGGCCCAGGCCCTGAGCGAAGCGCAACGCCATCTCTCCGAACGCGAAACAATCGATCGTGCTAAAAGGCTGTTTATGAAGCGCGAAAATACGAGCGAGGCCGCTGCTCATCGCTGGTTCCAGAAACGTGCCATGCAGGAGGGACGACGCATGGTCGATCTTTGCAGGCAGTATATAGATCTCAATACCTCAGGAGCAGGTTCATGAGCACCCCTCTCCGTATCGGGCTCCTGCGTCTGGCTGACAGCCTGCCCGTTCTGATGGCGAGAGAACTGGGACTGTTCGAGCAGGCCGGAATCACAGCAGAGATCGTGGTCGAACCTTCCTGGGCCAATATTGCAGATGGTCTGAGCTGGGGTCGTCTGGATGCTGCTGTCGTATTTCCGCCGCTCGCAATCATGACCTATCTGGGAAAACGGGGGCGCCCGACGCCAATGCGGGTCGTGGCAAACCTGTCTTATGGCGGGAACACAATCGTTCTGCGTAACGGAGCTCTTACAACCAAGGCCGAGCCACGACTGGCGGTCGTCCATGCCCATTCAACACACTTTCTTCTCCTGCGCCATTTCTTGCTTACGCATTGTCCAGCTGCTCTCGATCAACTGGTGATCATGCCGCCGGACAGGATGCTTGATGCGCTGGCTAATGGAACAATCGACGGTTTCTGCGCAGGACCTCCCTGGGGGGCGGCGGCAGAAGACGCGAGGCTAGGGCACATTGTCAGCGGTTCGGTCACAATCCGGCCGGGCCACCTCGAAAAACAGTTTGTTGTTACCGAGACCTGGACAGAAAGGTATCCTGATCAGGCTGTAAAACTGGAAAGCATTCTCGCTGCGTCGATTACCCGATGTCTTGATCCTGCAAAACAGAAGGCGATCACTGACGTGCTGACCCGCCCTCTGGTCGATGGGGGTTTTGCCTTGCCATCACAAGCCGTTCGGACGACGATGCCCGGTAGCGACTACCCTCATAATTTTGAACTGACGCCCCGGCATGGCACGTCCATTGACTGGATTATTGCAGAAATGCGGACACTAGGCTGGATCAGCCCAGAGGAACAGCTTCGTCCATGGACGGCATCGTACTGAAGTCTGTCACGTCCAATGGGACTGTTCATAGATAGCGATCAGGACCGAAGCAACTGCTCCATCCTGTGACGCATTTGTTCTGTTCCGAGAGAGGCGCGTTCCTCATCCGGGGTCGAGACAATGACAGCCGCAGCAGCGTTGGCACGTGTGACGGCACGACGCAGGGTTTCTCCCGCAGCCATCTCCGCAGCCAAGGCCCCGATGAAAGCATCGCCCGCACCATGAGTGCTGACAAGCCTGACAGAATGAGACGCCATACTCCCCTCGTCATTGGCGGAGCAAAATGCCACCCCGGCTTCCCCTGCCGTGACAATTACCGCCGGAAATTCACGTGCGAGCATACGCGCAGCCTGAAGAGCCATTGCACGATCAGTCACCGCGCAGCTTCCAAACCCCTCCGCCTCAAGACTATTGACCACGAGAATATCGACGAGCGCTTTCAAAGAATCACTCATAGCGCGGCTGGGCGCAGCATTGAGAATAATTTTCCCGCCAGACCGACGTCCTATTCGCGCGGCTAGCAGATTGATTGTCTCAGGTATTTCGTTCTGGAGCACGACAACCGAGGCACCGTCAAAGAGAGAGGATGCTTTTTCGATCTGTGCCTCATTCAGGAAAGTATTCACGCCGGAAATAATGACAGCGGCATAATCCCCCCCTGCTTCGGAAAGAGCGACGCTTAGCCCGGTCTCGCCTTCAAGGGTTGCAATATGAGTCGTATCGACCCTGGAACGCCTGAGATGCTCCAGCAGAACACCACCAAATTCGTCATTTCCGACGCAGCCGATCATCGCTACTGCAAGGCCATAGCGTGCAGCATCTACCGCCTGATTGCCCCCCTTCCCCCCGGGTTTGTACCGCCAGGAAGATCCCGGGAGCGTTTCCCCCAGAAGAGGCAGGCGCGGAGCTGCGATCATGAGATCGTAATGGAGACTTCCAACAACAAGCACGGCCGGCGGCATGGTTATTTCCTCCGTTTTTCGGAAACGGCTTCTGATGTTTTCTGCAGGTTTCGTTCCGCAGAATCGAAATCCTTCTGCGCAAGAGCGGCGAATATGGCGTCCATGATATTGAGCTGCGCCACACGTGCGGCGGCATTTTCTCCCAGTAACGGCGACCCCCGTGCCGTTGAGCACAGAACCAGATCAGCTGCCTTGGAAAGAGGGGATTCCTCATAATTTGTGACAGCGATTGTGGTCGCTCCGGCCCGTCGTGCCTGCATCAGGGCGTCGATGACCATTCCGGTACGGCCAGAATGCGAGAAGCCGATTGCCACATCACCCTGCTGCAACAGCGAAGACGACATGAGCATCATGTGAGCATCGTCGTAGACTGACGCTCTGACACCAATACGCAACAGCTTGTGTGCGACGTCACGGGCGATCTGGGCCGAACCACCAATTCCGTATAAATCACGGTTACGCGCAAGATGCAGAGCACTGACTACTTTCTCGAAGCACGTAACATCTAGAATAGCCAGTGTCTCCTGCAGGGCCTGAATAGACGTATTGAAGACCTTGGACAGGATTTCCTTCGTCGAATCCTGGGGTTCGATCTCCTGAAACAACGCTGTGGAAGGGAGGGCATTATAAGCCTGAAGAAACTTCCGGCACTCACGATAGCCGGAAAAACCGAGCTTCTGCGTTGTCTTGACGACGAGCGGCTCCGACACGCCGATAATCTCTGCGAGATCCTTTAGCTTGATACTCGCCGCCATATCAGGACGGGTCAGCATATCGACGACTTTGAGTTCTGAGGGACTGAGACCGGGGCGCAGCATTCTTATCCTGGCGCCAATTGCATAGATATCCATAACCTCGCCGTTCATCCTGCTCCCGCCCACTGCCTCATCTCTCTTCACAAAAATACGCCTTTGGCTGCGCCAGAAACAGACTAGCGCTGACCGGACTGCAACATGATTTCCTGCAGAATACGATTGGAGGCGACAGCATCCTGACGATCGATCGCATCGACCAGTCCATTACGCGCGTCGAGACGATCAACAACCGCAATCATGTGTCTGACCGTTCGGATATTGGCCTCGCATTCGGCCACCGGATCGAGACCTGTCACATCCGGGAACGTATCGAAATAGAGCGCGCCCCTATATCCGTCCTTCTTGATCTGACGCAGCAACTCGATTGTCTGTACCGTATGAACGGCGCCGACCATCAACCCGTCATCGCGCTTCGAATACCCGTCATTGAGGTGAATACCGAGCAGCTTGCTATGACGGGCTATCAGGGCCGCTGCAAAGGCAGGCTGTTCATCCGCGTAAAGGACATGAGCAAAATCGAGAGTCACACCGAGATTAGGCAGACCGACATCACGGATTGCCAGAAGCGTGGTCGCAGCATCAGGCATAAGCGCATAGGATCGCGGCTCATTGGGTTTGTATTCGATACTGATCATCACGTCGGGATTGTGCAAGGCAACCTCGCGTATCGCCTCGATCTCGGCTTCCCAGGCCCTGGCATAATCCACCTGGAAAGCATAATCGAAACCATCTTGCCCCATCCAGAGCGTCAACTGAGGCGCTCCGCACAGGCAGGCCGCATCAACACCTTTTTTTGTCAGATCGATTGCCTGCCGTCTCACAACAGGGTCGGGGTTGGTGAACGCACCCAGACGAAATTGGGGAACGCTGTAATAGCGCATCGCAACACCACTGATATCCAGACCTGCGTCGCGTATCACGCGCGCCAGTTCGCCGGGATCGTGCCCTATGAAATGATCCGGATAATTCAGGTCGAGAACGGTAAGCCCCTCCACAGTTGCGGCACGTTGCGCCATTTGCAGTGGGGTCGGCTTGCCCACCAGTTCAGGCCAGAATGTTTCAGGACTGGAAGCAAAGGAATTGAGGCGGGTCGCGAATGGCAGGGAATGCAGACTGTGAGACATAGGGAAAATCTCCTCTCTTTCTTCACAGGTATAAGTTTTTTTGTGAAGTTTCTAATCACGACTTCTTGCCCTTCTCTTCTTCATCCCCCTGAAGAAGCGGCGATTGTTACCTGCGCAGGCTAGCATCGCATCACTGTCCACGATCCGGAGATGATGACACCCCGTTCCACTGAACAGAGCCTGCAAGACAGACAAGAGCGCCCCATTCAGCCTTCAAGGGGCAAATGCCCTGCAGCAATATCTTCATAAAGAGCAGGCCTAAAGCCATGAGACAGATACGGACAAAGAAACACTCTTTTGTGATTTATAACTTCACGAATTAACATATATGTAGAAATCAAGGAGGTCAGCTTCCTGCTTGCCGGCAATCCGGCCACCCATAGTGGCCGCCTGTGTCGGGAAACAGAATGTCAATGATGCATTGAGAAGACAGGGCTTTTCTGGACGACCACGGAATTATGCCACTGACCAACAGCCTGTCTTGCTTTCGTCTTTTTCAGAGGCCGACCAACGCGACAACCTTCATTATATCGGGCGCGTATCATGCGGAAAACAGTTGTTTTAGGTCTGACACTCGGCGCATTACTCTCGTCAAGCGTCCTTGCGGCGGATTTGCCGCCACTCAACCCCGATAGCGAGCCCGATCGGATCACCTGGTTCCAGGTCCCCCAGAAATTCGGACCGGCACCTCAGGTCAAGGGCCAGAAATACGGCGTCGTTTTAAAAACGCTGACGAATGATTTCTGGCGTCTCTGGCCGAAGGCTATCGTACCGCTGCATCCCGCGTCGGGGCAAAAGTTGATGTTCAGGCAGCACAGGGCGAGTCAGACCAGATGGGACAGCTCGCCATGATGGAGAATATGGTCGGACCGCAATACAAGGCGCTTTTGATTTCTCCACAGACAGATGCCAATTTGCAGCCTGCCATTGATGAAGCTGAAAAAGCCGGAATTCCGGTCATCAATGTGGATGATGCCGTTGTAAGCTCAATCGGCCATTTTGTAGGCGTTGTACAACGCGAAAATGGTGTCCGGGTCGCAAAATGGTTCATCGAGCATTATCCCGATGGTGGCGAAGTGGCTATCATTGAAGGTCAGGCAGGTGTCTTTGCTGCGTTGCAACGCACGATAGGTTTCAAGGAAACGATTGCAGCCTCTGGCAAGCTCAAGGTTGTCGCCAGTGTTCCTGGCAACTGGGATCGTCAGCAATCCTACGACGCCGCCACCAATATTCTTCAGACCCACCCGAAGCTGGTCGGCATCTATGCCAGTAACGACACCATGGCTCTCGGGGCGGTCGAGGCAGTCAAATCACTTGGCCTTGCCAAGCAGGTGCACGTCTTTGGCACTGACGGTACCACAGATGCCTATAGTTCGATCAAGGCCGGCGATATGGAAGGCACCGTTGACAGCTTTCCTGTCCTGACAGGTGAGATTGCCTTTGACGTCGCGACAAGGCTGACCGCAGGCCAGAAACTGCCGCGCGTCGTCGCCACCCCCCAGGTTCTGGTAACGCGCGAAAACATGGCCAAATTCAAGGGTGATGAAAAAAGCGTCCGGGCAGCCCTGATCGAGGATGCGACTTCGTCCCATTGACGAATGACAGCAGGAGTTGACCATGGACGGCTACCCCCTCCCCCGGCTGACGCTCGAAAAACTCGTCAAATGCTACGGCGAGACGCGGGTGGTGGATGAGATCAGCATCACAATCGAGCCGGGCGCCGCCCATGCTCTCCTTGGAGAGAATGGTGCGGGAAAATCCACACTTCTCAAGATGATCTCCGGTGTCGTACGTCCGACTTCCGGAATCATACGCGTCGATGGCGTGGAACTGCCAAGCTATACCATGAACGGCGCCCGCTCAGCCGGGGTGGCGATGATCCACCAGGAACTGCAGCAGGTTCCTGAACTTACCGTGGTTCAGAACATGTTTCTGGGCCGCCCTCTCCAACGCGGCCCCGTTCTGGCCAAAGCTGAGATGGAGACACGTGCCAGAGAGGTGCTCGCACGCCTGGATCCGGCCATTGACGTCAGGGCACCGATTTCAACATTGCGCGTAGCAAGCCGCCAGCTTATCGAAATTGCCCGGGCACTGCTCTTCAAAGCCAAGATCATTGCCATGGATGAGCCCACATCAAGCCTTATGCCGACCGAAGTGGCCAGGTTGAACAGGTGATCGGCGATCTCTGCCGACAGGGTGTGTCTGTCGTCTATGTTTCGCATAAACTCGATGAAGTGATGCGTATCTGCAAAAGAGGGACGATACTGCGCGATGGACGTCATATCTCGGAGGTCACCCTTCAGGATCTGGGCGAGCGCGATCTGGTTTCCATGATGGTTGGACGCGAGATTTCCACTCTCGCACATGAATCGTTCCAGACGACAGACATCGCTCTGACCGCGCGCAATCTTTGCTGGGGCAAGAAAGTCAGCAATGTCTCCCTCGACCTTCACAAGGGGGAGGTTCTGGGCATTGCCGGTCTGGTAGGCGCAGGACGGACCGAGCTGCTGCAACTGCTCGCAGGGGCAGAGAAGCCCGATTCCGGGGAAATCAGAGTCAACGGAAAAATCACGCATTTTCGCAACACGCGCGATGCGATTGCTCTGGGTATCGGTCTTGTACCGGAAGAACGAAAGCGTGATGGCATCATTCCGCTGCGCTCTGCCCTTTCCAACACGGCCATTACCTCTCTCGGGCGCTTCACCCGTCTGGGACAAATCAGAAACAGGCAGATGCGCAAGCGCATTACGGCTCTTTATGGTGACCTGCAACTGCGCCCTATGGATCCGGACAAACCAGTACGCCTTTTCAGTGGCGGTAATCAGCAAAAGGTCATCCTTGCGCGCTGGATGCTGGCAGATACCGAGATACTGCTGCTCGACGAGCCGACACGGGGGATCGATGTCGGGGCGAAGCAGGAGATCTACCGCCTTATCCGCATGCTGGCCTCCGAAGGCAAAGCCATTATCGTGGTGTCATCGGAACTGCTGGAGATCATGACCGTGAGCGACCGGGTGCTTGTCATGCGCGCCGGCCATGTTGCCGCCACTCTGGAACGCAACGCCCTGTCTGAGGAAAGTATAGCCCATTACGCCGCCGAAACCCTTAAGACAGTCGATACGGAGCTCGCATCATGAGCCAACAGAAAATTCTTCACGCTGCTCCCGGAGCCAGTCAGAAATGGCGCTGGCTTCCGAATGTGCGGGATGCAGGCACCCTGATCGGTCTTGTGGTGATTGCCACCGTCTTCACCCTTTCGACCCCATTATTCATGACGGCGCATAATGCCATCAACATCCTGCAACAATCGAGCATCAATACCTGTGTCGCCCTTGGCATGACGCTTGTCATCATTGCAGGCGGGATCGATCTTTCCGTAGGACCGGTCGCAGCACTTTCTGCCGTTATCACGGCAAGCGCCCTGCATGCTGGCGTGCCTATACCACTTGCCCTGTGCGCCGGCCTCGGCATTGGGCTTTTTTGCGGATTCTGCAATGGCGCCCTTATCGCCTTTGCAGGATTGCAACCGTTTATCGTCACTCTTGGCACGCTGAGCCTTTTTCGTGCCCTTGCCCTGATCTATACGGGCGGCAATCCGATCATCGGCCTTGAAAGCGGATTTCGTACGCTCTTCAACGGCTCGATCGGACCGATACCGGTACCTGTGGTAATTGCCGGCGTCATAGGGATCGTCGCGTGGTTCATTCTGCGCAAAATGCCGCTGGGTGAGTATATTCTTGCTGTGGGAGGCAATGAAGAGGCCGCCCGGATCGCGGGTGTTCCAATCGCGAGAACCAAGATTGCCACCTATATGATCTCGGGTTGCGTCACCTCCATTGCCGCCATGATCCTTATTGGCAGACTTGGAGCTGCGGAACCTGTTCTGGGCAATCTCTGGGAGCTGGATGCCATCGCTGCCGCTGCAATCGGTGGGGCCTCTCTTATGGGAGGCAAAGGCAGTATCGTAGGCACGATACTGGGGGCAATCGTGCTGGGTGAAATGCGCAACGGCCTGACTCTGCTCAATGTTCAGGCTTTTTATCAGCTTCTGGCAACCGGCCTCATCATTATCGTCGCGATGCTGGTGGATCGTTTCACACGGGGACGGCAACAATAGCCGTCCTTTTCTTACCCAGGCGCAGATCTTCAGCAAACATAGTCAGGTTATAATCCACTTAACGTTTCCTGCGGGATCGCAGGAAATCGCGCCTTTGCATACCGGAAGATCGGCATGCTATCCCCGTCTGCTTAACAGACTCAATACCCGGCTCAAGAGCAGGCAGGTCAATCGGTTCGACAATGTATGGTCCTGAAGCCAGTATCTCGAGACACAGGATACCGAAAGAATGGGCATTGCGATCCGGCAGCTCCAGCAAGGCGCGCCCATCCGTCCAGCGTGCACCCGGTCCTTCGACATCATGCCATCCGGTGATCTGCCTGTCCGCCAGATGAGCCTCCATTTCCTGCGCCGCATTGGCCTCGAACAGGATAACCTTGCCTATGAGCACACCAAGACAGCGACGATCATCGACAAAGGGGCCAATTGTATCAGATGGTTTGGATGCATTCGATTCTATCCAGACCGACTGGATCTTCGGCGGAAGATAGAAGGTTACCATGCCCGCACTGTAACGGTGTGGCCGGATAACGATGTTTCTGCCTACGACCAGTCTGATATGTGGATCAGCTTCGAGAGATTGGTCGGAGTTACCGGAAAGGTGTCCCATATCGACCGCACGTTCCTTGCACCATTTATGAATGGGCTCGACAAAAGAACGATCAACACACACTGATGCTGCAGGGCACAGATTTCTGCGGAGAGTATGGTAATCGTCTGAGTTTCTTGTAGATGTAAAAGCACTTCGATTACCCGTATCGAGGTAACTCTCTGTCTGTATACCATTGGCAAAAATCACAGAATGATCTTCGACCTCAATGTGATAATATGTGAAGTAACTGATGGAAATATCGTAAAATATACTCCCCCCGTTGACCAGCATTCTTGCCGGAACGAACTTCCCATTCATGTAAAGACAATGTTCTGGGGTAATAAGAAGATCCTGGTAAGGCGCAGCTTCCCCAAATGCATCTTTCCGGACCCTGATCGGAAAACCTGCCTCATCGACCGGTTTCTCTGCTCTTGTTATAGTATGCCTGCTCCCGACCCAGATGATCTTCCTTGTTTTCAGCTTATCGTTGATCAGGACGATCACTTCGTCTCCGTCTTTGAGCATTTCGACCGGACACTCACCACCAGGAGTGCGGATCATCGTCCCTGCCAGAAAACAGACACTCGCCAGAGCCTCAACCGACAACGTTCCTCCATCCTTGCTCATCGTCAAAGGGCCACGACCTGAAACAGAGAACTGGCCTGTAGTAAAATTGATGCCTGAAACGGTGAAGCTTGCGAGTGTGTTCCCGGCCTCGTCCAACGCGGTGATGATCTGTGATCCATTCAGGCTGACAACTGTATAAGTGTCAGGATTTCCTGCCAGATTGGTAAACCGCACAATATCGCGCGCTGCATCGAACCCGTTGATCGTCACGCTTGAAAGGTTGATCAGGGCGCCACCAGCATTGGCAACGAAAATACCGCCGCCCTGGCCAAAATTTATTGTACTTCCCGAAAGGGCGCTCAGAAGTCCGGATCCATTACTGAATGACCCGCCAGCTCTGAGATTGATGGTTGTGCCACTCAATGCATTTCCCAGCACTCCTGAGGCCAGGGTTACAACCCCACCGTCAACATTGACCTTCATTCCGCTAAGGAGTGATGCCCCAGTGGAGATAACCGCACTTCCTCCAACATTGATTGTCGCTCCGGTGAGGGCACTCAGGACTGTCGATACCTTACCCGAATATCCAGGAGGAATTACATATATTCCTCCACCCAAGCCAAGAAGAGACAAGATATTCAATGTACCATTCAATGTAGTAAGAACATTTCCTGCGGGTATTCCTGACACATAGGACGTTGATCCATCCGTATAAGTAACACGAAGGTCGTAATTTGCTCCTATGCCCAATATTCCTGAATGATAAGTAAGGCTGTAGATAATCCCGTTCGAATTCGAATAATCTGTCACACCGCAAACCCCTTAAAAAACATGCAAACAAATATCATTTCGATTAAATTACAATTTGCGGTCCAATCTGATAATGAACTGTTTCCCGCTCATAGATAGGCCGTCACAATCACGATGCTGCTTTCACCTGCGTACAGGTCACCCACAAGGAGCAAAAACACGTTTCTGCTTCCGCCTCCTTATCAAAGAAATGCATCTATAGTTGTGGTCAGCGCGCTATCAGTATGAATCGCAACACCATTATAACCGCTGAAAGATCGATCCAATGTGGAAAGATCGTCCATTTCGCTTCTTTCATCTGCCCTGATTGATTGTGCAGCTGCTATCTTCGTTTAAAAAATATAATAGATCGTAAAAAAATGCAGATATCGCGGAAAGCTTTTACCCTGACGAAGCGGGAGATGATGCCGCCTCTGCCAAATGTCTCAGAGAACCAATCAAACGCTTCGGTCAGTTTCGTGAGACGTACTTCATTACCACTTTTTTTTCTTATTTCCAGCTACGCAAGACGAAACAGCAGAGATGATCCGCTATCCATCAGACATTATGGCACGACGCCCAGTCTTAAACTTTCCCAATCTTGAACCTTATTCGTGTTTCTGAGAATCATTTGCATATAATCACAACACAAATTGGCGCATCGGCCTCTCTTAAATCCTGCACGCAAAATGCGTAGAGGCCGCCACTCGTCATTTGTGGAGTGTTATGAAAAAATATTGCTTTTCCCTCCTTTGCCTCAGCGTAACGTCCTCTCCCGCGATGGCAGACTCATCGTCACCAGTCTTTTCCGAGGCAACAGGGGCATCAAACAACGGAAAGGTACAGACTGATACCCCAGTATCCGCCTCTGCTGCCACTCATCCTGCCTTGCCGCTGGCAAAGTCCGGCACGGATGAGCTGATTACCGTCACAGGACGAGCGACACCGCCTCCGGAAGTCACGGATACACGCTATCAACCTACGCCGGATGCTTCGACCCTGCGTACCACCACGTCGGTGCTGAATATTCCGCAGGTCGTCAATATTGTATCTCAGCAGGTGATACGTGATCAGGAACCGCGCAATCTGGATGATGCCCTGGCCAATGTAAGCGGTATTACACAGGGTAATACGCTGGCCGGGACTCAGGATACGATCATGAAACGTGGCTTCGGCGGCAATCGTGACGGCTCGATCATGCATAACGGGATGCCTCTGATACAGGGACGCGGTTTCAATGCTGCTGCCAACAGTGTCGAGGTACTCAAAGGGCCGTCTTCTCTGCTTTATGGCATCATGGATCCTGGCGGCGTCATCAATATCGTCAGCAAAAAGCCACGTCTGCAAGCCAGGACCACAGCATCGGTCATGGGCTGGACCTATGGGCGGGGCAAGGATGGCTTTGAAGGAATGCTCGATTCAACCGGTCCAATCGGCAAGGGGAAGCTCGCCTATCGGTTGGTACTGGATCGTATCGCCGAGGATTACTGGCGCAATTTCGGCATGCATCAGGAAACGCTGATCGCCCCGTCACTGGCCTGGCTGGGCAAGAAGACGCAGATCATCGCCTGGTACGAATTTCGCGACTATCTCTATCCTTTCGATCGCGGTACGGCGCTGGACCCGCGTACTGGCAAACCGCTCGATATTCCCTCCACCCGACGCCTGGACGAAAACTTCAATCGCATGACCGGGCAAAGCCATCTGGCCAGCTATCGCTCGATCATCGCTTCGGTGCCGGATGGTCTGCTCATGTCAATTTCAGTTATAATCAGGAGACTTACGATGCCAACCAGCTGCGTGTAACAGGCGTCAACGTTGCCAGAGGCACACTGAGCCGCAGTAATGACGCCACCCATGGAGCGTTCAGCTCGGATACGTATGGCACCGCCTATCTGGATGGGCCGGTCAAAATCGGCAATTTCAAACAGACAATCCAGATTGGCATGGATGGTGAATACAGATTGATCTACCGAAAAGATCTTCTGCGACAATCGAGCAAATATACGTTCAACTACATCAAACCGGTCTACGGTCTCGAAAATCCTTCAACGACAATATCGCCAAGCGATAGCGACCAGACTGACGATCTGCACGATTATTCCGGCTTCTTACGCGACACCTTCAAGCTCGGTGAACGCTGGGTAGTCGTCGGCGGGCTGCGCTATCTCAGCTATCGCCAGATCGCAGGCCGCGGGCGGCCTTTCAAGGCCAATACCAATATCGGAGACGGCGCCTTTTTGCCCCAGGCTGGGCTTGTCTACCGCCTTGCCCCCTCCTGGTCGCTTTATGCCAGCTATACACAGTCACTCAAACCAGCCTCGACCATTGCACCGCTTTCCAGCGGGCTCGTGCTTGATTCAGGATTTCAGCCGGAAAAAGGCCGCTCCTATGAATTCGGAGCGAAAATGGCGCTACATGATCGTCTGACCGGCACGCTTGCATTCTACGATATTCACAAGCGCAACGTACTTGTCTCCCAATACAACACGACGACCAACCAGACAGACTACCGTACAGCAGGCGCCGCTCGCTCACGCGGCATAGAGCTCGATCTGTCCGGACAGGTAACAGGACATCTCAGCATGATTGGCAGCTATGCCTATCTCGACGGTGCAACGACAAAAGACCCACTATATGCAGGCAAGCAGCTCTGGAATGCCGCACGCCATACAGCATCGCTGGGGATCGTTTACGATCTCGGCCCTGTCTTCGGCGAGGACAGGCTGCGCTTTGGTGGCGATGCCCATTATGTCGGACGTCGCGCGGGCGATTCAGCCAACAGCTTCTTTCTGCCCAGCTATGTCACGGGCGATCTGTTCGCAACCTATGACCGGGTGATCGCGCACCATATGGTCAATTTCCAGTTCAATATCAAGAATATCTCCAATCTCGTTTATTATCCTTCGTCAGTAAACAGCTATTTCGTCTCTCTCGGCGAGGCGCGACGCTTCTCTCTGCGCACCATGGTGGCTTTCTGATGAAAAACCGTATCCTTCTGCCTCTTGCTATTTGCATCACAGGATTCATCTCGCAAGCGACGGCACAGATTTCGCCTCCTGCAGCAGAAGCGAGAAGCATCGCCTATCTCTGCAAGCTAAAAGGCCCTAATCGTGCCATCGATGACGCCGCCATTGCTCATATCTCCAGCCTCGGTTTTACCGTTCACCCCATGGAGGACACGACAAGACCGGAGGAAGTGAAAGACGATCTGGTCGTGCTGTCCTCTACGGTCTCAGGGAAGAATGTCAGTCCGGCCTGGCGCTACGCCGCCAAACCGCTTTTGACATGGGAAAATGACAGTCTCGACGACCTTGCCATGACGGGTAAACGCCATGATGTCGACTTTGGAGAAACTGAGAAAGAACGTTATCTCTGGCTCGTCAATGCGCCGCACCCGATGAGTGGCGGTCTCTCGGCCGGATTGGCCAATGTCTATACAAAGCAGAGCCCCATGAGTTGGGGTAAACCGGGGCTCGGCGCAACCGTGATCGCCACAGTCTATGGTCAGCCGAAAAAATCCGCCATCTTCGGCTATGAAAAAGGCGCGACGATGGATTATGAATCCCTTGCTCCCGCCAGACGGGTCATGGTTTTTCTGGATAACGCGACCTTTACGATGCTTTCCCCTCAGGGAGAGTGCCTGTTCGACTCTGCCCTGCTCTGGGCAAGCAGCCAACAGGGGCAGGCTGCGTCCTGTGCTGCAACGCGTGGCAGCAAGATCTCCAAACCCTGAATTTATCCAAAACATAGATAGTCAGGCTGTCTCAGCGCCCTGAAAACGGGAGGCAGTCTGTTCGTGACGTCAAATTGCGAGGTTACTGGCAGGAAAACCTGTTCGCAGAAACAGTTTAAATTAAGCTTTCCCAATCTTGGACTTAACCATTTGCCAGGAAATAGAAAGACAAATAGCAATTGCGACGCGTTCTCATCATGTAGGTTGTCATGCTGTCTGTTCTTTGCCCCAAGCGCTTCGCGACGCGCTCTCTCCTTTCCTTGTGTTTGATCAATACTGCTCTCTCGACCTCGGCTCTGGCCTCTACTTCCCAGAGCGAGGAAAAGACGCGGCCTGTCTATAATAATGCGTCAAAAAAAAAGGCATTACCGCACCAGGATGCAAAAGCGGCGAATGACAAGGCACAAAACGGGAAGCCGGGAGATGAACATCTGACCGTCATCGGCAAATCACATCCTCTGCTGACAGCCCTCTCCCCCAACCACAAATTCACGGCCTCTTTGCTTGATACACCACGCTCGGTCTCAGTTGTGACGAAAGAGCAGATGAAGCTGGTCAACGCCACCTCCTTTGAAGACGCCATGCGGACCGTGCCCGGCGTCAGCTTTCGCGGCGGCGATGCCTATGCCATTCCGGGCGGCAACTACCCCGTCATTCGCGGCTTTGGCTCATACAGCAACATGTTCATCGACGGGCTGCGTGATAGCGGCGTGAGCCAGCGTGAAGTCTTCGATGTCGAGGAAATGGAAGTCCTCAAGGGGCCGGGTTCGGTCTATGGCGGTCGTGGTGGCCTTGGCGGGCAGATCAATATCACCAGCAAGAAAGCACAGCTCGGCAATCTGACCTCCGGGCAGATCGGCTTTGGTACAGCCGCCTACAAGCGGGGCACGATCGATATCAACCGCCAGATTGGCTCCTCAACAGCGTTCCGCCTCAATGCCATGGGTGCCGATGGCGATACGGCTGGTCGCGCACCTGTTGGCGGGCATAAATGGGGCGTCTCACCGTCACTTGCTTTCGGCCTCGGCACGAAAACGCGGCTGACGCTCGGCTATTACCATCTCTATTCGTTCGACATGCCTGATTACTCTGCGCCGTACAGCAAGGTCACGCATGAGCCTCTGAAGATACCACGCAGCACAGTACTCGGGCTTGCAGATCGCGATTTCGAGCGCAGCACCACCGATCTGGGGCAGATCATTCTGGAGCGTGACCTGTTCAAGGATTTCGTTTTCCGGAACACGCTGCAATGGACCAGTACGCAATATGACTATGTTGCCACCAACCCCCAGTGGCAGAGCGCGGCGCTCAATAACCAGACCATCCTGCTCGAAGCCAAATCCGGCAAGTTCCATACGGATAATTTCCAGGAACAGGCCATGGTTTCAGGAACGTTCGACACCGGACCGGTCCATCACGCCATCAATACCGGCATTGAAGTCTCGCGCGAGCGCCTGACGCGCAACGAGTATTACGTAGTCGATTCAGGTGGGCATAATCTTCGTAATGGTGGCCCCTGCACCATTGCCTATAACTGCATCTCGGCCACCAATCTCGGCAGCTGGAGCGCCCATAATCCCTGGCTTGGCTCCTATACGCTGGGCGAGCCGGGTATTGCGCCGCTCAATACCAATGTCACCACAGGTTCTGCCTATGCGTTCGATACGATGAGCATGTTGCGCGATCATCTGCTGATCAATGGCGGCGTGCGTTTCGACCGCTTCATGACCTCTGCGGTTCAGGGTAATGTCGGGCTCAGCAACAACCAGAGCTTCATCAACTATCAGGCGGGCGCGGTCTATAAGCCAGTAAAGCCCGTCAGCCTCTATTTCTCCTACGCCACCGCGTCCAATCCGGTCGGCGTCGATGCCGGCGCAGACGGACAGATCGCACTCTCGGCCGCGAATACAAAACTCAACCCTCAGAACGGCAAGAATATCGAAGTCGGTGCCAAGGCCGATCTGTTCAACGGGCGCTTTTCCGTCACCGGCTCGCTTTTCGACGGCAAGATGACAAATGCCCAGGTGTCGGATGGCTATGGCAACCAGATCAATGCAGGAACGCAGCGTGTGCGTGGTGCCGAAATCAACGTTGCAGGCAGCATCACGCCGAAATGGGAGATGTTCGGCGGCTGGACCTATCTCGACAGTACCGTCATCAATGGGGGGCCGACCAGGGCCAACGTAGGCAAACGGTTCCCCTACACACCGGGCAATTCGATCGCGCTATGGAGCACCTACAAGATTCTGCCACGCCTGAAAGCAGGTGGTGGCCTGACCTATATGAGCAAGCGCTATACCAATGTGAACAACCAGACCTGGGTGCCTAGCTATGTCCGTCTGGACATGGTGGCCGATTATCAGATTACCCGCACGCTTGATCTGCAGGCCAACCTCCAGAACCTGACCAACAAACGCTATTACGACCGGGTTTATGTCAATTATTCACGCATAGCTGCAGGCCGGGCTGTTACCTTCCAGCTGACGCTCAAGATGTAGCCAATAGAAGTAAAAACAGACGTAATTCACTATACAGGCCGGGTCTGGTAGCCAATGATATCGCGCCAGACAAGGCCTCGTCGACTGACGAGATAAAACCGCCAGTTATAAGCTTTCATCTTGCTATTAACGGGATACTGCTCAGTTGAAGGCTCATCGTCTCCTGTGTGACGATGAGCCGGCAGAGCGTGAAACTCGATGCACTTCATGCCTGCTCTCTGCATCAAAAGGCAGTAAGATTGCCCGATATCTGATCAGGCAGGACGTACAGGTCATAGACCGTGACAAACCCCGAGACTGTAGCGTGCTACTGATCAGGATGGGTATATCCTCGTCGATAGTCTGCAGACTGACCGGAACACCCAAACAGCAAGGCATTTCCCAATGCGATAACACAGACCGGTTCAATTACCATGAAGACAACAACTAATATCATCCTAAAATGACAAACAATTATCCTTTTTCAACTTAATATTACATATCGTCCACAATCAAGTACCCCTCCGTATCACTCTCCACAGGGAAATATCTGATCCCTGACAGGGAAAACGGAGAGTTTTTTCAGCCTGAGCGCTCGCAAGAACTTTTCAAAGCGGAAAGGGAAACAGGATGTCGGACGGAAGCAGCAATTTAGTAACACCTACCAACATACTTGGCAGAACATTTGGATATCTTCAATCTGCTTCTGTATATGATGAGAGCAACGCGGACGAAGACCAAAACAAGTCTTCCGTACAAAACGGTACGCCCTATCCTGTACCCCCTCTCTCGCTGGCTGCTGATGATGTCGATAACACTCAACAGACAAACAATGCCTCCACAACGAACGACTACTCACGCTCGGCCAATGTGGACATCTCTTCGAGACTGTTCAACTCATATGAAACAAGAGCCACAGGCGGAACAATTGTAAATGGTACCCTGAAAATAGGATCGGCCGGTGAGGCCGTGACTCTCTCTGGCGCTCAGGTGAAATCAGGCGGCAATCTGAATGTTTATCGGAATGCCTCAACGGTTTCTGCCGTTGTCTCCTCAGGAGGGTATATAAATCTAGCCCCCCGCACTGACACGGTTCCTGGGGGAACGGCAATTGCTACCACGCTCCTGTGGGGTGGTACAATGAACGTCTATAATTCCGGATTTGCCCAAGATACGACAATTTCTGCCGGCGGCGTTGCAATGGTCAATAACGGCGGCGTGCTAACAGGCGCTCAAGTTTATTCTGGTGGTCTGATCTCTGCAATCGGTGGTGACCAGACCAAGCCCCCCGGTGTCGTCAGCGGTGCCACGATATATAGCCGCGGTGTATTGCGTATGAGACAGGGGGTAGCAAGCAGGGTCGAAGCTACCGGCTCAAATAATGTCATTATGAGCGGTGGTACAATTGTTGTCGGCCTGGGATCGGTTGATACGGGGTCGGTTATCAGCAGCGGAGGATCTGCCATCCTTGCGTGGTCTGGTGGCCTGGTCAATACGCGGCTCGAACCGCATGGATCGTTGGATTTCGACTATCTTGGGGGGAACCTGGTTGGCGCGTACATGACATCGGACGGGCTCCTCACTGTCTACAGCGACAATGGTAAAAACGCGACCATACAACTGGCCGGGAAGTACGATCATAATGAATTCAAATTCAGTGGTGATACGCTTGAATACTTATGCTTTCTCAAAGGAACACGCATATCAACCCCCGATGGCCATATTGCAGTCGAAAACATTTCATGCGGTGACGAAGTTCTGACCTGGGACACGAATGCAAAGACACAGAAGATCTCGAAAGTCAGCTGGGCTGGTGTAAAGACCATTACCCCCAGACCAGGTCTTCCCGACGACTCATGTGGCTTTCCTGTGATTGTCAAAGCCGGAGCTCTGGATAACAGTATTCCCGAAAGAGATCTCCAAATAACGCCCGAGCACTGCCTTTATATTGACGGATATTTTATTCCATCGAGAATGTTGGTTAATGGAAAAAATATATATTACGACAGAACCGTCAAGGCATATGATGTCTATCACATTGAAACGGAAAACCACTCCGTACTGTGGGCCGAAGGCGCAATGTCAGAAAGCTATCTTGACACGAACAACAGGCACAGCTTCACCCAGTGCGGTGCCGTGCTCAACTTGAGCAGGAACAAAAATCTTAGCTGGGAAAATGATGCCGCAGCGCCTCTCACAACAATACGCTCTGTTGTAGAGCCAATCTATCAACGCATTCTGGCTCGCGTCGGGATGCCTGTCGCAAAACCTGACACAATAGATGACCCTGATATTAAGATTGCGTTGAACGGTAACAAGACAGTTGAACCGTGCAGAATTTCGGGAAACAAATACGTTTTCATGATTGAAGGTGAGGTGCGTGATATCTCGATAGCAAGCCGATCGAGTAGACCGTGCGACGTCATCGGAAATTTCGTCGATGACAGGCGCAACCTGGGTGTTCTCGTAGGAAGTATCGTGGTTTTCGACAGTCTTAGGACATACTCTCTGACTGAACATCTGACGAATAAAGATCTTGAGGGGTGGCACGCAGCAGAAGGAGAGGCGAGCCGATGGACAGACGGATGTGCCAGCCTTCCGATCAAAGCCCGCGACGCCCATAGTATTCTGATAATCGCAGTAGAGATCCTGTCCGCCGGACCCTATCTGGTGAAAAAATTGTGTGACGACAATATCCAACGTCTCTCGGCACTATAGGTCTGAATTATCATCCATCATTCACACTCCCTTATGCGTAGCTTCGGGGGTGTGAATGATGAGCTGACCATTATTTGGTTATTTCTCCTGGAAGCAAACGACAACTGGCGCCTGAAAACCGTTTCTGCCGGAATGAAAGATTTTTCTATGCACTATCATATCAGTACGCCTCGAAAAGCGGCGTATATTCTCGCGGCGACAGACCACGGGACAATGATTATCAACAGATTCGATTACCATAGGATAGTTAATCAGGACTTCGCATATGGCGTCGGTCATAGCTTACTGGAATCAGGCTGTTTCGATCCACAGGATATTCTATGCCTGAAAGATATTCTTTCTGTTCTGCGCAAGCTTCGTGGTGAAGGCGTCGTAGCCGTTGATATCGGCGCCAATCTGGGCGTGCACACGATTGAATGGGCCAAACATATGACGGGTTGGGGATACGTCACCGCCGTTGAAGCCCAAGAACGCATTTATTATGCGCTTGGTGGAAACATCGCCCTGAATAACTGTTTCAATGCACGCGCGCTCAATATCGCCATCGCAGACACAAATACGACCATAAAAATACCGAAGCCGGATTATTGTTCTCCCGGTAGTTTCGGTAGCCTCGAATTACAGGAAGGACCCAGAAACGAATTTATCGGCCAGTCAATAAGTTACAATAACGATTCGATGGTTGAAATCGACGTCAGAACCATCGACTCATTTACACTGCCACGGCTCGATTTGCTTAAAATCGATGTTGAAGGGATGGAAATGGCCGTTTTACAAGGCGCGATAGAAACCATAAAAAAGCAACGCCCGGTCATGTTCATTGAACATATCAAGATTGATATGGATGTCCTGACCAGATTCATGGATACGATTGACTATAAGATTATCTGTGTCGGCATGAATAGTATCGCGTTTCACATCGACGACCCGGTATCTTCCTATCTCTAGAAATCATTGGGCCAGAACCACCGCAAAAGGATTTTCTTCGAGGGATCTGGCTGACACAGCTCGACTGACATTCAAGTTGAAGCCAAGAGAGGCAGGCGCACCTCACAACGCAGGCCGGATGATTGTCCCTCAACTGGATAGTCCCGTCATGCAGCTGCGCCACGACACGAACAAGACTCAGACCGATCCCGGTTCCAGGCACATGCCGGCTGCTATCCAGTCGTACCATCTTCTCGAAAACACGCTCACGGTCTTCCGCAGCAATACCTGGCCCCGTGTCATCAATCCGGATTACGCCAGTATTATCCTCTCTGAAGGCTGAAAGCGTGATGACGCTTCCAGCCGGCCCATGCAGCGTGGCATTCTCTACGAGGTTGGACAGCATCTGCATCAGCAAGACCTGATTGCCCTGCATAATCATGGGCTGGCAGGCAGGAATATAATGCCAGCTCTGACCATTATGTTCTACGGTCGGGCGATAAAGTCCATCAAGCATATCCAGTATCTGCTGCAGATCGACCCTCTGCATGTCAGGAATCTGTTTGCATGATTCCAGCTGCGCCAGTTTGAGCAGGGACGCAAAAATTTCCAGGGCCTCGTCCAGGCTGGCTCTAGCCTGATCAAGAGACTGTCTTGCCTCGAAACCCGTCATCTTGCTCTCTGCCATTTCAAGATGACGCCCTAGATGCGCCAGAGGACGACGCATGTCATGGGCAATATCATCCGTCACCTGCCTGATGCGCGCCATAAGCGCCTCGTTGCGATCAAGCATGGCATTAAGACTGCTGGAAAGATGGTTGAACTCATCGTCCATTTCCGTCAGAGGAAGCCGGCGTGAAAGATCGCCTTGCATGATCTCTCGTGCCGTGTTGCTGATCACATCGATGCGCCGTAGCAGCAACCGGCTCATGGCAAAGCCCCCGGCCACACCAATGACGACAAACCCGCTGCCGCACCAGAACAGTGTCATGAAAAACCCATGACGCAATGTCTGGAGGGGGGTGCCTCCTATCCCGACAAAAAGATACCCACCATCATCAAGCACAATACCATAACCAAGCACCGGATGATGATCCGGCGGCGAGGTACGATGCGTCCATGAAAGCATGCGCCAGCCAGGCTGAGGTCGCAGATGAAACATATTCCCTACCACCACGACCTGCTCGGCATTCTGGAGAAGGTAATAAAAGCCGGGCTCATTCTGCACAAAATCATGCATCACAGGCATCAGATGCATCACATCCTTATAACGCGCATCCGCCAGCGCCTCATTGCGCTCATTCATTACCGTCTGACGCATCTGGTGATCAAGCAGACTGATACCGCGCGTTCCCGACCAGGTGACACCTGCCAGTCCGCAAATCACAAGACAGCTGGCGAAGGAGGCAATGATACGAAACGAGGAACTTTTGAAAACCGATAGTGATCTGTTCGCCGTCACTTCAGCCTTGCCCGTGCGCACGCAGGACGTAGCCCTGCCCCTTCACCGTATGCAGCAAGGCGGGTGCATCGCGCCCCAGGCGTTCACGCAAACGACTGATATGGGTCTCGACGAGATTGGTATGGACAGGAAAATCAATACCCCAGACATGCTCCAACAGCATGGTGCGGGATATGACGATCAGCGGATGCCGCATGAAATATTCCAGGAGTCTCATTTCCTGGGACTGGATATAAAGCTTCACACCACGACGAAACACTTCGCGTCTGACCAGATCAAGTTCCAGATCACCAAAGACAAGCCGCGTGACATTGGAAGGTTGATCGGCGCGCCGCAAAAGGGTCTCGATACGCGCCTTGAGTTCAGGCAGGGCAAAAGGCTTGACGAGATAGTCATCAGCCCCGCTTCGCAGCCCTTCAACCCTGTCACGCACACCATCCATAGTGGTGAGGAACAGCACCGGACAATCTCCTCCAGAGAGCCGTATCTCCTTCAGGATAGACAGACCATCAACACCGGGAAGACGGCGGTCGAGCACAATGCAGTCCCATCCCCCCTGCACCGCCAGCGCTTTACCCTTGTGACCGTCTTCTGCATAGACAACCTGAAATCCCCAGCTTTCCATGGCACTCCCGGCATGCACACGAAGTGCCTGATCATCCTCGGCAAACAGCAAGCGTCTTGCAGGCTGGTATATCTGACCAATCGATGAGCAGGGGGCATGAGGCAAAACGTACATACTCCAATACGACATACCGTCCACCGGATCGACGATCACAGGACGCTATGACCATATTACCGTGTCTGCGCGTCATGGACATAGGACACAGGTACAATTGGACGTAAGCGAAGCCTCATCATGACGTCGCCCCCTTCCCCGGCCCTTGAGGTACCCTCGGGGGAGACGCAAGGAATTTACTGAGCAAGCTTGAAGAAAGAGATACGCTCCCTGAGGACAGAAGCTGCCTGATCAAGAGAGGAAATCGCAGCAGTATTTTCTTCGACCATTGCTGCATTTTGCTGCGTGGACTTGGTCATTTCCCCCACGGCCAGGTTGATTTCCTGCATGGCTGAAAACTGTCCTGTCGCGGAATGAGCAATCTCAGCCACAAGTTTGTCAATTTCTGATACCTGTCCCAGGATGATCCCCAGAGCGCCACCGGCCTCACGCACCAGTCTGACACCATCAGTGACGTAATCGCTCGAACTCGAAACCATTTCCTTGACGCGACGCGCACCCTCGGTTGAGCGCTGAGCCAGGGTTCGGACTTCTGTTGCGACAACGGCAAACCCTCTGCCTGCATCTCCTGCACGGGCAGCTTCAATACCGGCATTGAGCGCCAGAAGATTGGTCTGGAACGCAATCTCGTCGATAAGACCGATTACCTGACTGATCTGGGAGAAGCTGCTCTCGATCTGGCTCATGGCATTGACGGCATTATGAACCATGGTCCCGGATTTTTCCGCACCTGCACGGGTTTCGTCCGTTACCGTAGCCGCTTTACGGGCGCTGTCCGCAGCGTCACGCAACATACTGACCACACGTTCGATAGCGGCAGAGGATTGCTCAATACTGGCTGCCTGCTGTTCGGTCCGACGTGACATATCGTTGGAAGCGACTGAAATCTCTCCCGCGCCAGACCCAATAGCCATAACACTTTGCTGAATGACGGCAAAAGTCTGGTTCAGACGTTCGAAAGACTCATTGAAATCGGTCTTCATGACCTGGAGCCTCTGCGGTAGCTGTGCCTCGATACGATAGACCAGATTACCGCCTGAGGCTGCCGCAAGCCCCCCGCGTATCGCATCGACCGCCCGAGACTCCTCTTCCAGCTCCCGGGCAATACGGTCGGCATTCTCTGCGCGCTCTCTGGCGACGATTTCCCGTTCAGCTTCCTGCTCTGCTTCCTGGCTTCTGGCTTTCTGCAGCCCTGCCTGAATCGTGCTGAGTGCTTTGGCCATATCCCCCACCTCATCGCCACGATCAATGCACGGGATCGAGCCATCAAGCTTGCCCTTGGCAATACCCAGCATCCGGTCGCGAACAGAAAGCAGAGGATCGACAATGGTTTTCTGGCTCATGATCAATGTGGCAACCAATATGAGGATCTGAACAATCACCAGGCCGAGCACACAGTTTCTTATGGAGACACGCGCCGCCTGAGCCAGTCTCTGCGACGCGGCCTCGACCTGGGTAATGCGCTGCCCGGTAATCGCACCGATATCGATCGCCAGATGAACACCATCCTGATCCGAAGCCTGCATGATCGTGCGCATACGTGACACGTCACCTTTGGTCTGCGCCGCCAGAATAGCGTTGAGCTGCTGCTCGAATGAGTCATAACGCCCTGCTAACGGAGCAAGTGTTACCTCCAGCTTGGGATCAGTTTTTTCCGCCTCTCTAAAAAGCTCGCGCGTGCCCTGCATGTCTTTCTGGAACCGCGCTATGATCTCGCCCACGAAAGGGCTTTGGGCCTGATCGGTCACAAGATGAGAAGCATAAAGAAGTGCGTTAAGCTTGTCTGTAATACGCGCGAGGAGAATAGTGCCCCGATCATCTGCGTTGATAAAACTGCGATAACGCGTATCGGTCGTCATCTGGTTCTGCACCAGAAAGGCGGCAGCTGCAAAAGTAACCAATGTCAATGTGATCGCCACAAGGGCAATCTTGGTCTTGAAGCGAAGAACACTGAACATAAAAGGGAGAGCCTTATCTCAAGGTGTCCCCTACCATTCGAAGGCAAGCGTTAAAAAATCCTTTCCACTCAAACATATTGGATATCATACCATTGTAGCAGCTGGTCAGTCAGACATGCCTTCAATGCGGAATTTACTCTAAAAGTATAATATCCGTAGTTTTTTGATTTAAGAACTTATTGCATCTTAAGTAGAAATATTAACTTTTTCTTAGATAGATATTCTCAAGAAATATACTTGCGAAATTTTCTTTCTCGAAAACTCCACCCTGAAAATAAACCGTAACAAGAAGCCGGAACAACGCTATTGCGCCAGGAATCATAACCGTAACAATCAGAGGATCATATCATCAGAAAGGCAGCACGCCATCCATGATCTGCTGACCGTAACGCGCAGTCTGCGCTTTGGTCAGTTGGCCACGACCACCGTAGGAAATGCGGGCTTCAGCAATACGGTCATGCGTTACAATATTACCTTCAGTGATATCTTGCGGCCGCACCACGCCACTGACCATCAACTGACGCAGCTCGCCATTCACTCGTACCTCCTGCCTGGCAACGATCACAAAATTACCATTAGGAAGAACCTGTGTAATCGTCCCTGCCAAAGCAAGGGTGACAATTTCGTTCCTGCGTATAACGCCCGCACCTGTATTGGCACTTGCACTGCTCGTATCAAGAGCACTTGAACTCGAAAGCACCTTGCCCTGAGCACCGAAAAAACTCGGAATGCCAAAAGTCTGCGATCCGCTCCCCGCGATAGTCGTATTATCGTTGACGGCTGCGTTATCGGAAATATTCACGTTAATCGTAATGAGATCGCCCACCTGAGAGGCACGCTGATCCTTGAAAAAAGCCCGACTCCCCGGGCGCCAGAGACTGCCTACTTCAGTCGGTGGAGGCTGCAATGGCGGCATCGGCATCGTGATGGGGCGATAATCCGGTGCCTGTGTAGGATCAGAAGTGCGTGTCATCCGGGGCGGATGGCCTATTTCTGTCAGATCTGCCAGCGACGTACAAGCGCTCAAGGAGATCGAAAGAAAAAGACAACGAAATACCGTCATATATTTCATTGTCCAGAACCTCGCAGAGAAAAAATAACCGTCATGGCATCGTATTACGTGCCGACATTGCCAGACGTCGCGTCGTAACGGGATCTGCCTGTACAGGATGGCTGCTGAGTTCAACGACAATATTCGAGCCATCGACCACATGACCGCTCACGATCATGCCACTCGACTCATTCAGGCTTTAATCTGTTGTCTGATCCCGGCATCCTCCATCGCGCGCCCTGCAATGGCCAGCTTCAGCCCTGGTGCGGTATAGGTAATCATCACTGGATCGCCCTTATGCATGACCAGACTGCGTTGCAGATCCTGCATGACCACAGCAGCACCCGCCACAACGCCGCGCGTTACGCTTAAACCATCGATATCGGCCTCATTTGTAACCGCCCTGGCGGAAAGATGTCCCGCAAAGGAATCATCATGCGTGTATCGGCAGCCGTCAGTACACTGCCCGCAGGGAGAGCCCGGGCATAAACGAGTACGCGTTGGGTCGCATGCACAACCCCTGTCAGCATAAACGAATCTGAAGCAAGATCACCGGTAGGGTGAGCTCTGTAGACCGTTGACGAAAACCAGCCACTGCGCTGGTCCCATTTCACATCGGACAGGATGACAGGGTCAAGCTCGTTTGTTGAAACCGTCAGAGGGTGGAAATCCCGCAATGTAATGGAAATCGGCCCCTCACCAAGCTCAGGCAGATTTTTGCGGATCAAGGCGTCAAAATAAGCCTCATCAAGAAGGCGTCCTGCCCGCGTTATCGTCATGGATGCAGATGCCGACTGATCTTCCCAGTCAACGCCATACTGATCTGCAATAGCAATCAGTTGCTGACCACTCACTTCTATTGAACGACCCGGTGCAGGTCCCGCACCCAGAATACGGTCCTGCCCCTCCTCCAGTCCGAGAAAAATATCAGACAGCCGGACAGTATCGGACGCAATCATTGTTGTATGACGCAAGGTCGCTGCATAAGACAATGACGGAACTGTCAACAGAAGCAGTGCCGCAGCAAGACCTCCCGAAAGCCAGCACATGGCAGCATTACCGGAGGTTGGTAAGAGTCTGAAGCATTTCATTCGAGGCCGTTATGACCTTGCTGTTCATCTCATAAGCGCGCTGGGCCGTAATCAGGGCTGTAATTTCGGTCACTACATTGACCGATGATTCCTCGACGAATCCCTGGCGAACCGACCCATACCCTTCGCTTTGTGGCGTACTCAGATTGGGCGTACCTGAAGAGGTGGTCTCGGTGAAAAGGTTCTGCCCCATAGCCGCAAGACCGTTCTCGTTCTGGAATGTTGCAAGCTGAACCTGACCAGCCACCTGGGCCGTTGTCTGACCGGAAAGCGTATATTGCACCTGCCCTGATTGATCGATCGTGATATTCTCGGCGTTATTGGGCACGGTAATATTAGGTGAAAGAGGATAACCGTCAGCAGAGACGATCGTACCATCCTGAGAAAGGGAAAATGTTCCGTCTCGGGTATAAGCGTAATCCCCGGAAGGCAGGGTCACGCGAAAATAACCACGTCCTTCAATCGCGAGATCAAGAGAATTACCCGTCTGCTCAAGCGTACCCTGTTCATTGATCCGATAAATGCCAGCCGTGCGCACACCCAGACCCACCTGCGCTCCTGCAGGGACCAGATCGCCTGTATCCGAACTCATCGTGCCGGCACGACGCAGATCCTGATAGATAAGATCTTGGAATTCTGCCCGGCGACGCTTGTATCCGGTTGTTGTCATATTGGCGATATTGTTGGAAATCGTCTCGACATTCGTCGTCTGAGCCTGCATGCCCGTATTCGCAATATCAAGCGATCGCATCATTTTGTGACGTGCTCCTGAGGCCCTGACTGAAAACGACCTATGTCGAATATCCTGACAGCGCCATACGCCTTGAACAGCGAAAACACATCAAGTCAGGTAAAATGAGAGTAGCGGCAATTCCTTTTGGAAACGTAAATCGCGCCCGGCTTTCTGAAAGCCTTTCACATGCCCACGTACCGATTGCACCCTACAACGTTCCGTTTCATATTGCGAGCGTTCTGCACAAAGCTTTTCGGGATTTTTTCAAACTTTTCCCATGCACGGGGATATGTGACAATCGCGAAAGAGAATGAGCGCCTCCCGAACGGCGGAGACTGGTCCGGACCAGTCCAGAGGTGTGTCCTGTTGAAAAATCCTGACTGACCTGTACCAGGGGGAATCGATGCGACCCGAAAGCCATCGCCAGCACTGGTCATAACGTGAAAGCAGAAATGTCGGCTTGCCCAAGGCAGCTGCCACATGGCAGGTCGAGGTATCAACCGAAATAACAACATCCAGAGCAGAAACAAGAGCAGCCGTGTCACTGAAATCATGCAGATACGACGTATGATCGATCATGACCATGCCGCCCGGTGGCGTCTGCACCTGCAATGTCCTCTCGCCGATCTGAAGACTGTAGAACACGACCCCGCTCACATCTGCCAAAGGCGCAAAGCACGCCAGATCTGTTGAGCGACGACGATCAGCCAGAAACGCCGCCTGTATCTCGGGATGCGGCGCACCTGCCCAGACCAGACCCACACGCAAGGGAACAGCCTCGCTCGCCCCCTTGTCCTCTTCCAGTTTGCGCCGCCAGAAATCTTCCTTTGCAGGATCCGTGGTGAGGTAGCCTTCCGGCAAAGGGATCGTTTCAAGTGTCGTACCCAGTGCCATGGGCAGACTGAGCACAGGACATTCGAGATCATGGGCGGGCATCGCTTCTTCTTCACTCGATACCACCTGATCGGGGAAAGCACGCTGCATAAGAGAAACCAGCTCACGCCGGACGCGCAAGATCACCTGCCCGACATGCTGCGCCGCCTGAGGAAGAAAGCGCGAAAACTGTATAACATCCCCAAATCCGCCTTCCGTGGAGACAAGCAGGATCTGATCTGGTGCAGGCTCACCTTTCCACCGGGGTTTTCTCAGGTCAAAACTCTGGTAATCATGAGCCGTCCAGCGATATTCATATTCACGGAATCCTGCGGTGTACGCACCTGCCTGCAACAGGGAAACCGCATGATTGATGCGGCTATACGCATTTTCAGGCGCTAACGTGATAGCGGCTTCATGAAACTGCTGTGCCAGAGCATGCTGCCCCCTGTGATCAAGAGCCACCCCCATATTGCTGAGGGCCAGAGCGTGGTGCGGGTCCAGCTGAAGGCTGTTGCGATAGCATGCAATGGCATTCTCATACTGGCTGAGGTGAAGAAAGCTATTGCCCATATTAGACCAGCTGTCAGCCTGGGAAGGAGCAAGCTGCACCGCGCGTGAGAGAACGATTACCGCCTCGTCAAACCGGTTGAGGAGGTTGAGCAGCCTCCGTAATTGCTCAGGGTTCTTGCATCATCCGGCGCTATACCCAGCCTCGCCTCATAAGCCTTCCTTGCCTCATCAAGACGTCCTGCCAGCTGGAGGGATTCGGCGCTCCCGTCCGGATGGAACATCACAGATAATCCGCCAGTGTCATGCCCTTCATATTTGAAACAAGAATATAGGAAGCATTCAGACTTGTTTTGATATTCGAGGCGTTTGTCGCAACAGTCGCCATGTCGGCATCACGATTATTTCCCAGCTGCGTCTCCAGCATGGTGCTGACCCCGTTCAGCAGTGTCGTTTGCGCTGTCAGACTGTTCTGTGTTGCGCCTATTGTGCCCTCCTGCTCGGATAGCTGGCTGATAGTCGTACCAAGCGACGTATAGAGTTGCTTTGTCAGATCCGCAAAGCCGGGAGTCTCGGAAGACATACCGCTCATGGCAGACACGGCCATAAGATCACGCATGAGATCGCGTATGGGCGACCCTGTCGAGGTCGGGGATACCGATGATGTCGATGACGATTGCGTAGCAACAAGACCTAGCGTCGTGAATGTATTTGCCCCGCTCATAATCGAACGCTGCCTGTCCGCTGCGAGGGAAGCCGGGACTGCGAGCGTATCCGAAAAACGGAGAGAGATGTATCGTTTGATCCCGCGAGGTCGTCAGGTGCGTCAGAAGGGTGCTGGCATTTGTTCCATCGAGCGTTTTCACTCCTTCGGCAATCTGTTGCGCAAGTGTCGAAGTGGAGAGAGAGCCCTGTCCCTTGATCGGCGCCGTCGTGGTATCGGTCCCTGCGAATACGTAATTCGTGCCATCGCTCGTATTCAAAAGGGTCTTCATACTCTCAAGCGCGCTCTGGGCCGAAGACGCCGCTGCCGCAACCTGACTGGTTGTCGCAGTACCAGACACGCCCAGAAGGTTTGTCGCCAGACTTTGAGCCTCGGCCACAAACTGGTTCAGAGCCGTCGCCGTCACAGAAAGCGTGGTCTGCCCGGCGGATATATTGGATTGCCAGGATTGAACCTGTGTGATCTTCGGTGTGAGATTCAGCACGGTGGCGCGAGACGCTCCAAGATCGGCATAGGTTGCCCCGACCACGCCTGTACTGCTCTGCCATGTTGCTGCTTCCTGTTGCGCAGAAAGCGTCCTTACTCCGGCCTCGAGAATGAGCGATAGCGCAGAACCGCCATACTGATTTATCGCATTGCTCATCGCCTGCTCCTGGAATGATTACTGTATGGCGCCGAGAAGGGCGTTGAACATGGTCTGGACTGCCGAAATAATTTTGGCGTTGGCTGTATAGGCGTTCTGGAGTGCGACCGTCTTGGCCATTTCGTCATTCACATTCACACCCGAAACATCGGCCACCTTTGTCTGCAGCAAGGTCAGTACGGCAGAACTCGATGTGACACCGGCATTAGCCGCCGCAATCGTGGCGCCCTGGTTGGATGTCAGCGAGGAAGAGAGCGCCAGCAGTCCCTGGTTGCCAGAATACCCGGTCGAAAAGCTGCCATCAGGACCCAGCCCTGTCGTGGGCGCTGCCAGCGTTCCTCCTACCTGATCGGCATCTGAACCAAAACCTGCCGACAGAACCGTACTTATGACACTCGTATCGCTCGAACTGGTTGTGCCGTCGCTCTTGGTTATTGTGGTCAGAAGCGAAGGCTTTGCCGTATACGCCGCGCTCACACTCAGGCCAGAAGAAAGACCGACAATGCCGTCCGGGGCAGGTTTGGTCAGATCGGATCCACTGATAACGGACGAACTCCCTGCGCCCGTTGTAAACAGGGGAAGACCGGCACTGCTGAAACGGTTCATGACTGTATAAGAGAACGAGTCGAGCTGGGTCTGCATCTGAGGATAGACCGTATCTCTGAGGCTGATATCAGCTCCCAGACTGCCACCCGTCAGACTGGACGTGATATCCTGTCCGGCAAGGGTGATAGCTGGTACGGATGTTTTGCTGTCCTGTTTGCTGTAAGCCATACTGGCACTGAGCGTTGCACTGGATGTTACCAGCGGCCATGTCGAGCTGGGCAAGGTCTGACTGCTGTTTTCCTGGCCCACCTGATCCGGTCGCGTTGGAAGCCGCGTGCCGTCAGCCGTCTGCACCATCATGTCGCCGTTGCTGTCGGACGCAAAGGATACATTCAGGTTTGTCGATAGATCGGCCATGACCCCGAGACGCTGGTTTTCAAGGTCGGCAGTGTTCTGTCCCAGCCCCTTGAATTTCATGATCTGCTGCGAGAGAGCACCAATCTGCGTAAGGTCTGAATTCACTGAGGATACTGTTGAAACAACATTATCTGCTGCTTCCTGCCTCTGGGTTGCATAGGTTGAGGCCAGAGTATGTATTGTATCGACAAATGCCGTCGCCTTGTTGAGGACGGCAGATTGCGAAGCCGCCTGAGACGGGGTTGATGTAAGAGAAATCAGAGCGCTCTGCAGATTACCCAGCTGATCAGTGAGCGAAGTCGTGCTGCCTGAATCCGCTGAGGTGGAACCCTGTACCGCCGAAAGAGCCGCCAGAGAATTGCTCATTGTAGTATAGGAGGAGGACGCGGCATTCTGCCGATATAGCGACGACTGAAGAGCCTGATTGATCGAAAGCTGTGTTGCCCCCAACCGCACACCAGCCCCGACGCCCCCGGCAACCGAGGATAATGTCGCGATAGTTTCCTTTACATAGCCGGCCGTGCTTGCATTAGCGACATTATTCGCCGTGACGGCATATTGTGCCTCGATGACGTTCAGGCTACCCGATGCAATGGAGAGAGAAGCCAGAAGATTCATCTTTATCCGTTCCGCAAGATAACATGACCGCTTACGGCCCGATCGACGGGTTTCGTCACATTGCCGCATCATGAAAACTGGCGACACCCCGGGCTTTAACGGGAAATGGTTTCTGAAAGGTTTCAGAAACGGTCAGCGTAGCGACCTGATTTACAGACCACCAACCGCCCTGAGCTGAACATGCGGGTCAGCCGTCAGAGTGAACTCATTCACAAGCTCCTTGAGACGACCCGCCTCACCTTTCAGACCATTTGCGGCCGCATTCGTCTCTTCAACCATTGCTGCATTCTGTTGGGTAACGTGATCAAGCTGCCCCACAGCCTGATTGATGCGGCCAAGTCCCTCAGCCTGTTCTTCGGCACTATGGGCAATTTCCGTGAGAGTCGTGTCGATTCCGGAAATCTGGCTGACGATCCCCTTCAACGCGGTCCCGGCATCGGCAATGAGCCTCGCTCCCTGATCGGACTGCTCAACGCCTCGGGCAATCAGAACACGTATCTCCTGCGATGCCCTTGCAGATCGCTCGGCAAGGTTGCGCACTTCAGTCGCCACAACAGAAAAACCCTTCCCGGCCTCACCGGCTCTGGCCGCCTCTACGGCCGCGTTCAATGCCAGAAGATTCGTCTGAAAAGCGATCTGTTCAATCATGGCTGTAATCTGGGAGATCGCTTTTGAGGATTCTTTCATCTTCTCCATGGCTGCCACAGCTTCATCAACGACGCTGTTCGCCTGCAAGGCATCCACGCGCGCCTCCGAAGCTGAAATCGCGGCGTTTTTTGCACTACGGGCACTTCGCGCCACTCTGACTGTGATTTCATCCAGCGTCGCTGCGGCCTTCTCGAGACTGCCCGCCTGCACTTCAGTTCGTCCGGCAAGCTCGGTAAACGCCTCGACAATTTCACTGGCGCCCCTGGCAACGACTTCCACCGCTGACGAGACATCACGCAGCGTCATATCAAGCTTTTCGATTGCCTGGTTGAAATGCTCCCGCAATTTCTCATAGACGAGATCAACAGTCCCACTCATGCGGAAACTCAGGACATTATCGGCGAGCTTCGCCAAGGCCCTGCCAATACCATCGATTGCCTGTACACGCCCGGTTATTACAGTTGCATATTTGACAACCTTGACAACATGACCATGAATATCAAAGATTGGGTTATATGACGCCTGCAGCCAGACATACTGGCCGGTTTTATCAAGACGTCTGCATTCAAGTGGTACATATTCTCCACCCTGCAGACGATTCCAGAAATCAGTATATTCCGGGCTATCGACCATCTTCCGGTCAAGAAATATACGATGGTTTTTCCCCACTAATTCTGGGAGCGTATACGACAAAGCAACCAGAAAATTATCGTTTGCCGTTATGATGGTACCGTCTGGCATAAACTCGATAACAGCCAGGGCACGCGAAATTGCATCAAGCTTACCCTTCGTGTCGGCACGAAGCATGGCTGCCTCTGTCACAACGGCCGCCACCTTGACGATCTTGTATATCCGCCCCGAAACATCGCGCACCGGATTATAGCTCGCATGCAACAACACTTCGTTACCTTTTTTGGTAAACCTTGTGCATTCCTGAGAATAAGCTTCTCCGGATGCCAGCTTCTGCCAGAAACCGGCATATTCCACCGTCCTGGCGTAGGCATCGCCTACGAAAATGGCATGATGTCGCCCGACAATCTCTTGCAGCGTGTATCCCATAGCCGAGCAGAAATTGGCATTGGCTTCGAGGATCTTGCCATCAAGATCAAACTCAATGAAGGCAAGAGCCTGCTCCAAAGCACCGAGCTTGGCCTTGGAATCCGCCCAACCACCGGGCCACGACTTCAGCATCACAGTGATTCCCCACAACCAGCATGCGAAATCGCCTGGAAACTTGATATTCCTGTTAATCTCATTTTTTCAGATTTTCTGCCTGCTTAACGTTTCTTTTTCGCAATATATTTGCTGGTAGTCTCTTCTTTCGTCAGAAATCATACCTGAATTTCAACCCATATATTTTCTTGCGGACGAGACATCTGCAATCCTCACGTTTCTCAGTAGCGGCTATAGAGACGAATAGGCGAATTTTCTTGACCTGATTGCATGATGATAGCTTCTTTCCATTCTGGCATTCTCCTTCTGGGATGCCTTCTGGTTAACAGAAGGTTTCATTAACCAATATTTCATAAATCATTCTTCAGGCTAATGGATTTCTGCCTTTTCTGACGGAGAAGCTTGCTTTCGCATTTCTGCCTCATCAGATCACCTGACTACGCAACAACGCTTGCTTTTCCCTCCATCCATGCTACCCATGGCCCTGCTAGGCTTCGTATCGAAAAAGGAATATTCACCTCGCTGGATAGGGTGAAGGCAGAAAACCTGATCTCTGCGGGGCAAGTCGATTTTCAGATGATCTCCCTCCGTTTCATTTCAGGATGCCTCGCGTTTTCATCTCCTGCGGACAGGTGAAGCAACCGGCGGCGCACCAGTCGAGGATACCAAATGTCAGTTTTCAATGCTCTTACGACAGCGGTCAGCGGCATCAACGCGCAATCAACGGCCTTTACCAATCTGAGCAATAACATCGCGAACAGCCAGACTGTCGGCTACAAGGCGGATACGACTGCTTTTCAGGATTTTGTAGCTGGTTCACTTGTCGGCAGCACGGCTTCTGCCGACGTGTCTGACTCGGTCTCGGCCGTTACAGTGCAGCATGTCGATAATCAGGGTACGCCGACAAGCAGCAGCAATAGTCTGGCTTCAGCCATCTCAGGCAACGGCCTGTTCGTTGTCTCAAAGCCGACAGGCGCAACAAATAGCAGCACGACTCAATTCCAGGATCGGAATTATTTTACCCGCAACGGCGAATTCAGCAAAAACAGCCAAGGGTATCTGGTCAATACAAGCGGTTATTACCTGAACGGCTATATGGTCGACCCAGCCACAGGGCAACTCGGCAATTCGCTCAGCGCCATCAATGTCGATAATGTTGACTATCGTCCGCCCCAGACAAGTGCGATAACGCTGACAGCTACCGTGGGTAAGATTCCTGCAGATACCTCAAAATATGAGGCCGAGAGCTACACTACTGCACCTGCAACAGTTTACGATGCCAATGCAACGGCGCATCACGTCGCCCTGACCTGGAACCAAAGTGAAACCAACCCTCTCGTGTGGACCGTAAGCGCCTACGATACGGACGGCAAGAACACGATCAATCTGGCTGACAATACCTATAATGTCACCTTCAACAGCAATGGCACGCTTGCAGATGTAACCGATTCATCAGGCAAGAGCATAGGCTCTACAACGAGCGGGGCCGCCGTCACATTACCGATCACGGCATCATACGATGCCACTTCCACCCAGACGATGACCCTGTCTCTTGGGACAATCGGTGGCACCAGTGGTACCATTATGACGTCATCGACAGGAACGGCCAGCAAAAGTGCCGCATCGGGTCTCGTACTGACCACTGACACCACGACCGGCGCCAAGACCCTTACCCAGAGTGATGCGCAAATCGGTACAACAACCGGCTCAAATCAGAGTTACATGACAGCGCCAACAACAGTATCCGGCGTTCCTGTCTCCATGCTCTGGACACAGACCTCTGCCTCACCTCCGCGCTGGGATGTATCAGCCGTTAATATGTCTGACGGCAGTGCTTTAAGCGGAAAAACGTCGATCACTTTCAACGCTGACGGTACCGCCAACGGAGCACCAACATCGATTGCCACCACAATCAATGGCACAGCATATACAATCTCACTTCCTGCGATGAACAACTCGAAGAGCCCGCTTCTCTCAACCTCAAGCACACTTGGTACGGACACAACCGCACTGACCTCGGACAGCGTCAATGCAGGCAGCTACGAAGGCGTCCAGATCCAGAGCGACGGTTCGGTCACGGCGCAATTCAGCAATGGTGCGTCCCAGCTCGTGGGGAAAATTGCACTTGCGAACTTCAACAACGTCAACGGCCTGAATGCCGTTGATGGCCAGGCCTACACTGCTACCGTAGCTTCAGGTAATCCGACGATCGGCGTTGCCGGTGCAAATGGTACAGGCACATTATCAGTTGGCTATACGGAATCCTCCACTACCAATCTGACGAGCGATCTTTCTGCACTGATCGTCGCACAAGAGGCTTATTCGGCCAATACCAAAGTCATTACGACCGCCGATACACTACTCCAGGCTACGATTGCCATGAAGCAATAGTGCGCGCCCTGACTGCGCCTTTTGCCGCCCCGGGTTTCGCAACAGCTCACCCGGTCAGGCAAAAGGTACAGCGCCATCAGTGAAAGTGAACCAACCGTTTCATAATCCTGCGGACCTGATGTCGGATCCTGACTTGTATCACGGTCGGGCTTACACTTTCTTCATCAGCTGTTCATAATTTTATTGAAGCCGGGCGATGCTGCGCCCATCAGCCTCTCTTGTTTCGAGCTTTGATCCTATGAGTGAATCCCAATTCGATGACAGTCTCGACATGAAACCTGTCGGTAACGACCGGTTGGGCCAAAGCACACAGCCAAACAAGAAACGACGTCTCCTGATCATAACCTTCCTGCTTGTGTTGTGCCTTATTGGAGGAGGAAGCTATCTGGCCATTCAGAAAGGATGGCTTTTCGGGCAAGCTTCATCAGGAAAAATTGCCGGAACTGCCGACGCCCCGCCCAGGACAACGCTTCTGGCGATCCCTCCGGTCATTTCAAGTCTGGATAACGGCGATGCGCGCCCTGTCTATGTCAAGATGACAACAAGAATCGAGATCGAAGGCAAGGAAAGCGAGGCCTCGCTCAGGCCCTATATTCCGGCCATCCAGGATATTTTTCAAACCTATCTTCATGAGACACGTCCTCAGGAAATCAGGGGAAATGGTGTTTATCGCTTGCGTGAAACACTCTTGCGTCGAATTCGCATACAAGTGGCACCACTTAAAGTAACCAATATCTATATCACCGAGTTTCTGATCCAGTAATCAACTGCGCCGGAATACTTCTATAATAAATTTCGGACAAACCAGATAATGACAGACAAAGCCGCACCTTTTTCCAGAGCCAATGGTGATTTCGACAGGGAGTTCCTGCATGCCTCGGGGGAAAAAGGGCATTCGACTGACACCCCCCCTGATAACGAAACACTGCATGAAATGCTTGACCAATCGGAAATCGATAATCTGCTTGGAGGCGCCTTCAGCAAGATATCTGAACGTCATGAAACCGGGATGGAGCGCATCATACGGGCAGGTTTTGTGGCTTATGAGCGTATGCCCATGCTCGAGATCGTGCTCGATCGTCTCGTTCGCCTTCTGACAACCGGTCTGCGCAATTTTACCAACGACAACGTCGAAATCACCATGGAATATACCCGTTCCATGTGTTTTGGTGACTATGTCAACAGTGTACCTTCTTCTTCACTGTTTGCCGTATTCAAGGCAGTGCAATGGGAGAATTTCGGTCTTGTCGTGATCGACTCAGCTCTCGCCTATTCGGTCATCGATATTCTCATGGGAGGACAGCGTGGCAGAGGCCACTCTGGCGTCGAGGGCCGACCCCATACGGCTATCGAACGCGCCTTGCTTGAAAAGCTCGTAACACTCGCTCTCAGGGAGCTCTCTTTCGCATTTGGACCTGTCTGCGAAGTCGATCTCGTTTTCGAGCGGCTTGAAGTCAGCTCCCGCTTTGCAGCCATTGCCCGGGCGTCAAATGCTGTCGTAACGTCTAAAATGCATATCGACATGGAAGACAGAACCGGCAATATGGACTTGGTCATTCCTTATGCCACACTTGAACCTGTACGTGATCTTCTCTCACAGCAATTCATGGGAGAGCGCTTCGGTCGCGATTCGGTCTGGGAAGATCATCTTATTGCCGAAATCATGGAAACTGATGCAGAGATCCTTGCGGTTCTGGAGGAACAATCAATCCCCCTGTCGCGCCTGCTGGATATAAAACCCGGAATGCAGATACTTTTTCCGCAAAAAAACAAAGGGGGCCTTCCGGTAAGCCTGCAGTGCAATCAGACGCCGCTTTTTGAAGGACATCTTGGTCAGACGAACGGTAAAGCTGCTGTCAGAATAGACCAGAGGCTGGTACCAGATGACAGTCCCCATACGCACAACCCAGATCCGTCGCACCCATCTGATTGAGCGACACAGAAATGCATTATGTGGCCCGGTTCAGGCCCAATCATGAGAAGGATAGCCCATCATGCTGGCGCAGATACAGATATTCATAGAAATTGCGCTGTCCGCTTTGCTTCTACTGGGTATTGCATTCAATTTTCATATCAGCAAAACACTTTCGTCGCTCAAGAATGACAGAGCCAACCTGCTGAAATTGATTGAAAAGCTCGAGACAAGCATCAAGAATGCTCATGATGGTGTCGAGAAACTGCGTGTGGCCGGACAGGTCAGCGGTCGACCTCTGACAAGAACGATCGAGCAGGCAAGAATTGTCAGCTCTGAACTCGATACTCTGGTCGATCGTGCCGAATCCAAAGCTGATAAGCTGACAGAAGTGACCAACAAGGCGTCTGCGCGTGAGCAGATTCTTGGCAAACTTCTGGATGACGCTGCCGATCTGAAACTCGATTTGCTTCGCAGAACAGAAGCACCTCTCATAGAGGAACCCGAAAACGAGGGGACGTCTTCATCCTTCGGGGCAGACGAGACTGGAATGACAACCCTGCCCCCAGACATGCAAGACAGGAAAATATCACCCATAAAACAGAGTCAGCCAGACCTTCTCAAACACAAGGAGAAAGTCTCGGATATGAGAAGTTCCACCCCCTTCAAACAGCGATATGAGAAGACTTTTCTGGGTGGCCCCGTCCGGTAGACGAACTTACCAGTAAGCCCCGCTGACATAACGGGGCTGGCTTGCCCCCGGATCCGCCTTGTGGGACCAGGCGCTCCAGTCCCAGATGGCCGTATCACGCCGGTTTTCCGCTGACATCTCAGGAACAGACGGCACATTCCGGATGGGTTTGTGTCGCCCCTTTTCGAGGGGAGTCGAGTTTACGAGGTAAGCGTAGGCAATGTCGGTCCCCATATAAACGCACCCGCAGCCAATAGGATCTGCATACAGATAGACCAGACCAGATGGCGATTCCCTGTAGGTCATGACACCCGGAGGGAGTGTGTTCATCATGGCATAACGGGCAGTGGTATCTGCCGGGTAGGCTATAAACCCGGCATCAGAAATGCGCTTGCCCATCGCAAGATAGGGTCTGGCAGGTGACTGACAGGCAAGCAGGGCAATCGACAGGGGCCACGACAGCAGAAAGAATCGTTGGATGGCATTCATATATCGCTTCGCAAAGTCAGCGCCTCCCCTTGCGCAGACGTCATTGCATAACGCCCGGTCGCACTGTACCCTTTTGGACCTTCATCTTCCGCATTGCTGAAGACCAGTTGTATGAACTGCGTCTGGGCTTCGACAGAGCACTCAAGCAGAGACTGATTCTCTTTGATCAGCTTTCCGAATGGCGACAAAACCTCTTCAATCTGCTGTTTACTCCCTCCGCTTCGCCAAAATGCTTCAGATGCTGATCTACCTCCTCGATTTCTTTTGTTTTGCGAGGGAGTATCTCGATAACCTTTCCAGGACATCCCGCCCGAAGTGCCGCGTTCTCGTCTTCCAGCGTCTTCATCAGACGCGCCACGGCATGCAGAACGTCTGCGAGCATCTTCTCTGCCTCTGTGTTCATGAAGAGGCTTTTTCCTGCATGGCCAGTATCTGACGATAGACACTATCGGCAATACCAATACCGCCTCCCCTGGCAATCTCCTTCCCCATCTCCAGCACCTGCAACGAGCGAAACTGCTTTTCCGCGGCACCGCCACCGAACGCGTTGTCAGATGTATCAACGGTATCGAACATAGGCTGAAGCAACTCTCCCAGAGTGACGCCCTCAAAGGAAATGGCCGTCTCACGAGCCTTGTCCAGCTTGGCTTGGTCCGTGGCCTGACGCGCAGCACTCTGCGCAACATCCCTTCTGGCAGATACGGCATTGATCAGGGAGAAACTGTCACTCATGACTCTATCGAACCTCCAGATCTGCCTGCAGGGCGCCATCGGCCTTGATGGCTTGCAAAATGGCAATCATGTCACGTGGACCCATCCCGAGCGCATTGAGCCCTGAAACAAGGCTCGCCAGGGTTGGTCCTTCGCGCAGAATACCAAGACGATGAGAACTGTCCGTACTGGCATCAATCTGTGTTCTCGGGACAATCGCTGTCGTACCGTTCGAAAAAGGAGCGGGTTGCGCGACGAGCGGTGTCTCTGTCACCTGAATTGTCAGATTGCCCTGAGCAATTGCCACCGTGCTGATACGTACATTATCACCCATGACGATCGTCCCGCTTGCCTCATCGACAATCACCTTGGCCATCGTATCGGGTTCTACCGTCAGATCGCCTATACGATAGAGCAATGAAGGCGCATCACGCCCGGCCATGTTGACGGCGATCGTGCGAGGATCGTCCATACGCGCCATTCCACGTCCGATCGATCTGTTGATGGCGTTGACGATACGGTTGGCAGTTGTGAAATTGGGGTTACGAAGAGACAGGTGAATAATACCGCCATTACCCAATACAACCGGGACTTCGCGCTCCACTACGGCACCATTGGCAATATGACCCGTTGTCGGAATATTACGCGTTGCCGAAGCGGCAGCGCCACCTACAGCGAAGGCATTGGTAACAAGGGAGCCTTGGGCAACGGCATACACCTCGCCATCGGCGGCCTGGAGGGGCGTGACCAGCAAAGTACCGCCAGCAAGATCACGCGAATCACCAACAGCGGAAACAGTCACATCGATACGCCCGCCACCATGAGAGAAAGGAGGCAGCGTCGCGGTTACCATAACAGCGGCAACGTCATGTGTTTGCAGCTGGATCTCACGATCACGGATATTCACGCCAAGCCGGTTGAGCATGCTGATCAGGGTTTCACGCGTGAAGATCGTATTCGTCAGCCTGTCACCCGTTCCTCTCAGACCGACAACCAGACCGTAACCAACCAGCTGGTTGTCACGTACGCCTTCATAATCGACAATATCCTTGATCCGCACAGATGTTGCCCAAGAAGGAGGAGCATATCCCAGCAATGGCAGAACCATTGCCAGCAACAGCGCAAAACCTGTCCGGCGCTTCAGCAAGATGACCCCCACCCATATTGTCTCCGAGGTTACTCCTCGTACGACCGGACAGCGATATGAGCCGGCATCTCGCGACAATAATATCTATGCAGATTGATAATATTCCGTAAACCGCATGACAATTCCAGCCAGCGTGTATCTGCTCCAACCCTACGATACGTTCGTGCAACTTTCAACAGCGCCTGCCCACATCATCTGATCACCAGCTTTCTCTTCATGAGATTTTTACGTGACACATGCGATGGAGCGTATCAAAGTGGAGGGCAACCTTGTAGCATTGCGATACACAGGCCCAGGATTGGCTTGATATCTCACCTCAGGGACAGCTTTTTTGTTGTCTTCGACGAGGTCAGGCGCAGCCTTGCGCAAATTCATACTCTGAGTGCCGTCGTAATCATGCGCATCTTTTTTTCTGTCTCCACTCTAGGTGTGATCTTGCTGGCACAAAACCCATGCTCGCACGCATTCGCTCAGAATGGAGAGACAGAGCGCTGCCGCGAAGCAGCCAGTCAGGCCGAACGTACTTATCATATTCCTGACGGGTTCCTGTATGCGATCAGTCGGGTAGAGAGCGGCAAAAAAGATGGAGACGGACGACTCACTGCCTGGCCCTGGACAATCATGGCCAACGGAACCGGTCATTATTATACAACCCGATCTGACGCCATCAATGCAGCCGCTGAATTTCGCCAACAAGGCATTACTTCCATTGATGTTGGCTGCATGCAGATCAATCTGCAACAACATCCCGAAGCGTTCTCTTCCCTTGATCAGGCTTTTGATCCTGTGAGCAATGCCCTGTTCGCCGGACATTTTCTCGTTCAGTTGCATGACAAGACAGGCAGCTGGCCAAGAGCAGCAGCAGCCTATCATTCCCAGACCCCCGGTCTGGGTACGCCCTATCAATGGAAGGTTCTGGAAACCTGGGCCATTCCACAGGATGAGGTTATCACCCCCCGGGCCTCGACAAAGCACCCGGGCAGGGCGACACAGGGCAACTCAGAGGAAGAACCATCCTCCAATACCCTTGCGGCTGCGGAGGAATCTCCATCAGCTCCTGTCATCAGGAATTTTCATCCTTTTACGGGGTTTTCCCATATCACCCAGCCTCTGGCCCATCACTCCGGAATGACAGGCATGAAAGGACGCGGTCTTGCCTCCTATCGAAGCATGCCTACCCCCCTGGCCAGACCAACGGGCTGACATTATCGGGATTGCCTCATCTCAACCCAGAGACGGAGGGCCCTTCCTACCTCCTGCAGCACAGGGGCAAAAGAACGTTCACGCGAACGAAAAATACGCATGGTCGGATACCAGGGGCTTCCTTGACCGTCATCGCCCCAGCGCCAGCAGGCATCCCAGCGGCTGATCAACCAGACCGGACAGCCTAGCGCACCGGCAAGATGAACAGGAGAGGTATCAACCGATATAATCAGATCGAGTGTCTGCATGATTGCCGCAGTATCAGCCATATCAGAAACCGCATCCATCGGATCGACAATTTCCTGGCCCTCCCACTCCTTCAACGCATCGCGCGCAGGACCAAACTGCAAACTGACCACAGTCGCGTCAACCGGCAGCATCTCAGCTACCATTTCCTCAAAACTGATCGAACGACGCTTGTCGGCCAGCGCAAATTCCGATCGTGTGCGGCGTTCACCTGCCCAGACCAGTCCAATACGAGGCTTGTCGGTAGGAAGTGTTGTCTTGATCTGCGCCACTGCCAATGGATCAGCTTTCAGGTACGGTACGTTTACCGGAATATCCTGTACCGTATGCATCCCTGACAGATAAGGCAGATCGGGAATCGGAGCGACATAGTCAAATATTTCCAGATCAGGAGAAACCGTCGCGTCGAGCACGGTCAGATTGGCAAAGGACTGACGAAACAAGCGGGTAAGACTGGCGGGAACATGGACAGTAATACGTGCCCCACGTCGCACCAGATCCGTTGCAAACCTGATAAACTGTATCGTATCGCCAAGCCCCTGCTCCTGGAACAGCAGCACATGCCTGCCTGTCAGCACATGTTCCGGCCGGAGTCTTTTTCGGGCCAGCAAGTCACTCTGACGGGCAGATATCTGTAACTCACGCTCGAAGTAGAGAGGCCATCCCTTCTCGAACTGTCCTGCCTTGATCAAGCGCAAGCATGACCGAAAGCAACTTCCTTGCGTCCGGGATTGATCTGGAGAGCTTTCTCGTAAAAGGCCAACGCCTCATCCGAACGATTGAGTCGCTCAAGCGCGCACCCAGCGTTGTTCAGAAGAGAGTCACTGATATTCCCCTCGCGCAACAGGGACATCGTCACGTTGAGCGCCTCGACAGGATACCCGACCTCCAGAAGGGACATGGAGACGAATTCCCCGATCTCGGTTCTCTGATCCGGATGACGGTTCATGAGAGTGGCAAAAGAGGCGCACCCCTCGGCTACATCCCCCCGGACAATACTGACATAAGCCAGAAAGCATTGCGCCACCACGTGATCAGCGTCGATACGCAGAACATTCCGGAGGAGCAATTCTACGATCTCGTATCTGGACGTATGACGCAAAACGAGCGTGGCGCCTGCCAGAGACAGAAGAATGGCCTCCTGATGAACTGACACTGTCTCGAGGATACGCTGAAGCCCGGAAACACCATTGCCTGCCAGAAATAATGTTTCGCATGACTGAGAGAACCGGGCCGCATCAGGTGGCGAGCCGGCAATCTTCCACCATTCCTCTTCAACTGAAGAGCCATTCTCCGGGCCGTCGACATTTTCAGTACCCTGGCTCATCTGGTCATCCATCTCTTTCTGCATATCAGCCCCCATCCAAAAGGAGGAACAGGCGTCTCGTACTTAATATCTTGCTTCCCCCCGGAACTCAGGATACCTGTCTCGGGAAATGCACGTGCCGGATAAGGCACAGACTACCTCACCAGACACAACATAATCCTGCTGACTGTGTGTTCATCGCCCGGTAAAATGCACCCCAGTCCAGGGAAGGGAAACGGATATCTTGGATACCGCGAAAGGCTCTCCTGACCCCGGATCTCACAAGGCATATCCCGGCAAAGCTGTCACAACCAAGCTTTTTTCGGCGCTTTCAGGCCAGATGACACGCGCTTCGTCATCATGGCGCAGCGGCAGCTACAAATCCTCATGGCGAGCGCCATTCCTGGCACCGATGTGGGTCTTGCTATCGGTGTTCTGTTACTTTTATCCATTCTGATCATTCCACTTCCGACATTTATTCTGGATATGGGTCTTTCATTATCCATAACCTCTTCCGTCCTTGTACTGATGGTGTCGCTGTTCCTGGAACGCCCTATCGAATTCACCTCATTTCCAACCCTGTTGCTTCTGACAACGCTTTTGCGCCTCTCTCTGGAAATTGCGACCACACGTCTCATTCTCAGCCATGGCAGCGAGAACCTACGCCGCTGGCCATGTGGTGGCAGCATTTGGCGGCTTTCTGATGGGTGGCGATGTCGTTATCGGCGGTATTGTTTTCAGCATTCTGCTTGTTGTGAATTTCATGGTCATTACGAAGGGATCAGGACGTATTGCAGAAGTTGCAGCACGCTTCTTTCTCGACTCAATGCCAGGCAAACAGATGGCCATTGACGCAGAGCTCTCCTCTGGTGCCATCAATGACCGTACGGCCCGCCTGCGACGCAGGGAGCTGGAAGATGAAAGTTCGTTCTACGGTGCCATGGATGGTGCAGCGAAATTCGTACGCGGCGATGCTATCGCAGCACTTATCATCACAGCCATCAATATCGTAGGCGGCCTTGCCATTGGTGTGCTGCGCCACGGTATGCCAATAAGTGATGCCGCCAGCACTTTCACGACACTGACAGTGGGTGACGGGCTTGTCTCGCAAATCCCGGCACTCCTCGTTTCAACAGCGTCAGGTATCGTGGTCACCAAAGGCGGTACCGCCGGCTCTGCTGACGTCACCCTGGTCCGACAGCTTGGTGGCAACCCGAAACCCATGGCGATGGCCGCAATTCTTTCAGGCTGTTTCGCCCTGATGCCTGGCCTGCCCGCCTTGCCTTTCCTCGCCATTTCAGGATTGGCCGGCACGGCTGCCTGGTGGCGATGGAAAGTACCGGTTCAGGACAGTGCAGAAAGCGAGGCAAGCGAGGTCGCTCCTCCTCCAAATGCCACACCGATTTCGGAAGTGCTCAAGCTGGATCTTCTCCGTCTCGAACTCGGCTTCGGCCTGCTGCCCATGACCAATGGTGATAATGCCCAGCTCACCGAACAGATCAAGGCATTGAGGCGTACCATTGCTGCAGAAATGGGGTTCATCACACCACCGATACGCATACAGGATAATATCCTTCTGCCTTCAGAACGCTACGTCATCAAACTCAAGGAAATCGCGATTGGTTCGGGAGAAGTCAAACCCGGTCGGCTGATGGCCATGACCCCCTCGGGTGGGATCCCGGAGCTTGAAGGCGAACGAACGACAGAACCGGCTTTTGGCCTGCCTGCCGTCTGGATTGCACCGGCACTCAAGCCACGCGCTGTGGCCATGAAATGTACCGTTGTCGATCCGGCCAGCGTACTCGTGACCCATCTCAGTGAACTCGTCAGGCAGAACCTGCCTGATCTGCTGACCTATGTAGCAACCCAGGCCTTGCTCGACGAACTGCCACGCGATCAGCAGAAACTGGTCAGTGATCTGATCCCGTCCCAGGTGACTCTCAGCACGGTACAACGTGTGCTGCAATCGCTTCTGGCCGAGCGTGTGTCCATACGTGACCTTCCTACAATCCTTGAAAGCATTCAGGAAGGGAGCGGTCTCGGCATGCGCGGGATCCAGGCATTGACCAGCCACGTACGCATCCGCCTGTCGAGACAGATATGCAGCGGACTGGAAGGCCCCGGGGGCTATATCCCGATGGTCACCCTCTCTCCGGAATGGGAGAATGATTTTGCGACGCATATTGCCGGTCAGGGAGACGAAAGACGTCTGGCCATGCCGCCATCAATGCTGAACCGTTTTGTCGGCAAGCTGCGCGATGCCTTTAATACCGTTTCGGCAAGCGGCGAGGTTCCTGTCATTGTTGTTTCGTCAACCGTGCGAGATCCCATGCGCTCTATCGTCGAGCGGGTTCGCCCGACCGTACCAGTCCTTTCCCAGGCTGAAATCTATCCACGCGCCCGGATCAAAACGATCGAGACAATAAGCTGATGTGTGTTGGTGACCGGGTGGCACAGGACTGATACCGAGGGCATTTTTTCGCCTCCGGAAACCTCTTGGTAATCATCTTGGCCTAATTAGACATCAAACCAGCATGACTTGCTGGATCATCATCGTGTCCCCTGCAACACCCCTTCTCATATGACAGAGAGGGCCCCTCATCCCGCAAAGGGAAAGCTCGGCGCCCATCTCGTCCGGTCACTGGGAAACCGGGCAGAAATTCGAGGATCAGTCTCATGACCATCACGAATGTCTCCCCGGTAGCGAGCTATCTATCAGCGATCAAGGACGAAGCTCTAGCCGCGTCCAATTATGCCAAGACTGATATTGCCACCAAACAGGCTGTAGCCGCTTTCGAGAAGAAAGCATCAGGCATTACATCTGCAGATGCCCTTCTGAAGGATTATTCCTCACTCAAACTCGTTCTTGGGGCTTTCGGGATGGAGGGCTACAGCAATGCAACCGCTCTCATCAAGGACCTGCTGACACAGGACCCGAGCTCAAGCACTTCACTGGCACGCACGTCCCAGAACGCAACCTGGCTCGCTTTTGCTGATGCTTTCAAGGTCTGGGGGCAAAACAAGGGCGGCGCCTCACAGACAACTTTTATCAATGGCAGCGGTTCCACCGCTCTGAGTACCACCTACACGCCAACAGACACGATTACTCTTACCGCTACCCTTCCTTCTGCAAGCGGGAAAGGGCAGAGTTACCTATCCCCGAGCATTACGGCCTATGATGACCTCTCAGCTCCCCATCAGATCGCCCTCAAATGGCTTCAGAGCAGCACAGATCCTCTGAGCTGGAATGTGTCTGCCTATGATGCAGAGGGCAATGCCCTCGTCAGTAACAACGCTTTCCAGGTCACATTCAATCAGGATGGCACACTGGCTTCAGCAACGAATGCCCTGACAGGTGCCGCCGTTTCTGCCAGCACCTCCGGCACTCTATCCCTTCCGATCACACTGAACGATGCCAATGGAACGGCTCAGGCGATCTCTCTTTCCCTTGGCAAGGTGGGTACAACGGACGGCGTCTCGATGGCGGGAAGCAGCTTTCAATCAAGCAGCACAAGCCAGACCGTCAGTCTGCAGAATGCAGGTTCTTCAGGCACAACCCTGACCATGCCTTCAGCAACAATCGGCACCCTCGGGGGGACGGGCCAGACCTATCTTACGGCCCCGTTTGACCCTAGCCAGTCCTTTAATGACGCAAATAACGTGACACTTGGCCGTACCTATCTGTCCGTGAAATGGGCGCAGGATCCAACCTCGTCCGACACCTGGAACGCCTACATTGTCGATCCGTTCGGCTCCAGCGTCAGCAGTACACTGGTCTCGGCGAATTTCGACGATTCTGGCAATCTTCTCAAGGTCAATGGTCAATATACTCACGATATTCCTGCACTCACGGCAACGGTCAATGGCGTTCGCTATACCGTCTCACTGCAAGCGCCGTCTCTGTCGACCAGCGCAGCACCGGTCCAGACAGCATTGACCACAGACAGTACCGTCAAAAGTACGATCAATGGTGTTTCCGTAAATCAGATCATCTCGGATTATGAGAAACAGCAATTCGAGACAAATGACGATAATACCGATAGCGGCGTTGGCAATGCTCTGTATTTTACCAGAAAAATGTCAGGCGTCACATCAATGAACCAGTTGATGTCAGACAAGACATTGCTGAAAGTGGTCGAAACAGTGTCAGGATACGATCCCGCCACATTCGGCGCGCTTAACTATACTCAGCAGCTACGCATGTTGTCTTCGAAAATTGATTTCAGCAAACTCAAGACACCGGAGCAGATACAGAAATACGCCGAACAATATCTGACAATGCTGCAAATAACCCCTCAACCTGCCGATACGCCTGCCAATATGCTGGATCTGTTTGGAGGCGACACGTCGAAATCCGGCATACTCGCCCTCTTCAGCGACAATGACTCGTCCTCATCCTCCTCAAGCATTTACTCGGGCCTGTTTTGACCTCCTTACAAGACGATACGCCCCCGCACCTCCATCAGGCAGATTTACACGATGCTTCAGGCAGGGAAGCGGTTTTTTCCGATGCGATCTCTACTCTGAAAACAATTGCCAGCAATATTCATGTGTCCCTCGATGATGTTCCCGTAGCCATTCTCGAGGGGCGCATTACAGCAGTTATCGGCCTTTCGGTTACAATTGAAGGCATGAGCCATCTCACAGGAATTGGAGACCGCCTCACTCTGATGGGTCTTGATGGCCGAGAAACCGATGCCGAGATCATCGGCTTTCGTGGCAAGGAAGCCATCGCCATGCCATTTGGCCCGCTGGATGGACTGGGTGCAGGATGCAAGGCAGTATTTCATCTGTATCCAACAGCCCAACGATCGGTCAGAGCCGGTGCTGCCCTGACCCTCAATGACGGGCTGATCGGACGTGTCATCGATCCTATTGGGTGCCCGATTGACGGTAGACAGCCTCTTTCACCCAAAGGCAGGGCATGCAATCTCCGAGCCAGGCCACCGGAAGCGGCGTTACGGGCACGGCTGGGGCCGCGCCTGACCCTCGGCGTCAGCGCGCTCGACCTGTTTACGACGTGTCGTGAAGGCCAGAGACTGGGACTTTTTGCAGGGTCGGGAGTAGGCAAATCGACCTTGATGGGCATGCTGGCCCGCAACTGCGACTGCGATGTTGCCGTCATTGCCCTTGTCGGTGAAAGAGGACGGGAAGTCCGCGAATTTCTGGAAGATGACCTTGGTTCAGAAGGTCTGGCCAAAGCTGTAGTCGTCGTCGCTACCTCCGACGCCCCTCCCCTGATGCGTCGTGAAGCTGCCTATACGGCCACTACAATCGCAGAGTATTTTCGTGACCAGGGAAAGTCCGTCCTCATTCTTATGGACAGCGTCACGCGGTTCTGCCACGCCCTGCGTGAAATCGGCCTTTCTTCGGGAGAGCCCCCTGCAACACGAGGGTACCCGCCAAGCGTGTTTGCCGAGCTTCCGCGGCTGCTGGAAAGAGCTGGCCCCGGATTACCACTCGATGGAAAGCCAGCCGGACAAATTACGGCAATCTATTCGGTTCTGGTTGAAGGCGACGATCACAATGAACCTGTCGCTGATGCCGTACGGGGCATACTCGACGGCCATGTCGTCATGGACAGAAGAATTGCCGAAGCAGGCCGGTATCCCGCTATCAATGTCCTGCGCTCCCTTTCCAGAACAGCCTCGGGATGCAACACCCCGGAAGAAAATTTTCTTGTGCAGGAAGCTCGGGCCAATATGGCTATCTGGGACGATATCCAGGATGTCGTTCAGCTTGGAGCCTATCGCGAAGGCAATGATGCACGCTCTGACCTGGCGCTTCGCCTAGCTCCCCAACTCGAAACAATCCTCCGGCAATCGCGTCCCGAGTACCGATCGCTGGAAGACAGCTTTCTGGCTCTTCGCAATGTTCTGGCATCACAGGGGATACATCAATGACCCGACAGATGCGCGCCCTGCATGGCCTGATCAGGATACAGGAATCAGAAAAAACACGCGCTGCCAGAGAGCTTTTGGCAACGCGCGAGATCGAGCACCAGGCGCGGGCAGCACTGCAACAGGCCGAAACCACAATGATGCAGGAACGTCAGATCGCGCAGACAGGCCAAAGCGAGCTCGACGATTTCCGGGCCTGGTTCCCGACAGGCCTCAATACCATAGGCGCAGCCCGGGAAATGCACGATCAAACCCTGAGAGGGGTTGAAAAAGCACGACTTGAAGCCCTGCAGGTGACGATGACCCTCAAAGCCACACAAGGTGTCTTTCAGCGTCGGGTAAAAGAGCGTAATGATCTTGCATGCCGCCGGGAAAATGCCGAGCTTGATGAACTCGCCCGATACAGGCACGGAATCAAAACATTCATTTCCTGAAACAAATAATCCAACAGGTCTGATACGACAGGCCCGCACTTGCCTTCCTTTGGTTTATCCCCGTCATTTTGACGGATATTTCATATCCTTTGAGCGATCAGGACGATCATGCAGCCTACAGAAAACCAGACCGCGAAAATATTTATCGCCACTCCCTGTTTTGGCGGCCTAGTCACCCAGGAATATATGGAATCCATTATCGCGTGCACGAGCATCATCCGGATTCCGATGACGCTTTCCCTTCTGGGCGATGACGCATGATCAGTCGGGCACGCAATACGCTCGTGCATCAGTTCTATACCCGCTCGGATGCCTCTCACCTTCTTTTCGTCGATGCTGATATTGGCTTCCCTGCCGAAGCCCCGGCACGCCTGCTGGCCGCCGGCAAGGATGTCATTGCCGGCCTCTATCCGATCAAGGACCGTTTCTGGGATCGTGGAACCCAAGAGAATCTTAATCGTGGAGAGGGGATGGAAACCGCGTCATTGCGCTACGTAGGCGAAACCGACGCCATGCATTCCAGCTGGGAAAAAGGTCCCCTTTTCAGAACCCATTATGCCGGCACCGGCTTCATGATGATCAGCCGCCAGGCGATCAGCGCAATGATCAGACATCACCCTGAAACAGCTTATCGTCGCATCGATGCCGCTTCTGGCGATCAGGGCGGCGAATGTCATGCTCTTTTCGACGGAAGCATAGATCAGGAAACAGGTACCTATCTGAGCGAAGATTTCACCTTCTGCAAACGCTGGCGTGATCTGGGCGGAGAGATCTGGCTTGATACTTCGGTGGAACTCACCCACGCAGGCCGTGCTTCTTTCAACGGCAAGCCGTCCTCACGACTTGGCATGATGCATTTCAAGAGCGCCTGACAGACTCGGCTAGACATTCATGGCAAAGAAAAACCGTCCCTCTGTCATCATCCGGCGCAAGCGGGACGGAGATCACGAGGCCCATCATGGCGGCGCATGGAAAATCGCCTATGCGGATTTCATGACCGCAATGATGGCGTTTTTTCTCGTCATGTGGCTGCTGAATGCAACAACGGACGAACAGAGGCGCGGCATCGCTTCCTATTTCAATCCGCTTGCCGATGAAAAATCAGCCGCCCCACCGACCAAACCGATCGACACCCCACCCGCACCAGCCACCTCCGGCAGCAGTTTCGACCGTCTCGTCGATGAGGATCGTTTCGATACGACGGGCCCCGTACCTGTACCAACCCATAGCCATGGCGCCTCCTCCCCCCGGGAGGACCTTCCACAGACGGATCAGCACAGACACACAGGATATCGTGAGGCAGTCGCGGCGATCGTACCGATCGGGGGGCCTATGACCGGCGCGGCAAAGGAAACCGGAATTATCGGTTCCGATGCCGCTAACGCTGAGCAGGCCGCCCTGCAGAACATGGCCGCCAGTATCGGGAAAGCCGTCGGAGCCAACCCCGAAATTGCCACGCATAATGCCAACCTGAACATTTCCTACGGACAGAACGAAGTCAGGATCGAACTGCACGATACTGACAACGTACCGATGTTTGATCTGGGATCATCTGTACCGAACAAGGCAGGGCGCGCCATGCTGGATGAAATTGCCAGATGGCTTGCTCCGATGCCCGAGCAGATCTCCGTTGTCGGATATACAGACGCGGCGCCCTATCATGGCAAGGTCGACAACGCGATGTCGAACTGGACCCTCTCTGCAATGCGCGCCGACAGAGCGCGCGAAGTTCTGGTCAGGGCCGGCTATCCTGACACCCGGATTGTCAATGTCTCAGGTGGGGCAGATCGCTCTTTGGCGGATGAGGCCAATCCTGCCGCAGCAGCCAACCGACGCGTGGTGATTGTCATGCACAGACTTCACCCTTTCACAGGATCACCCTACACCCCCCCTGTTATCGCGCCATCCAGCCAGGCCAGCCAGGCCAGCCATTAGAGACACCACCCAATGCCAGCATTGCCACAACAGTAAAAGCCAGGACGCAGATCGATCCCGGTTGAGATCCAGGAAGCATCGCATCCTGTTATGAAACGACATCTGAGATAGAAACGGACATTACAAGATGCTTTTCCTCGGAGGGCTCCTCTTTTCCCTGATCTGCGTTTTCGGCTCCTTCGCTGCCTCGGGAGGAGTACTCGGCCCTCTGCTTGCGTCAATGCCTTTCGAGCTTCTGACCATACTCGGATCAGCGCTGGGCATTTTCGTGATGTCGAATTCCCTCGATGCTCTCAAGGAATTGCCCCATAACTTCAAGCTGGTGCTCAAAGGGCCGCGACATGACAAGGCTTCTTATGTCGGCCTTCTGGTCATTTTGTTCAGACTCACTCGGCTGGCCAGCTCCAAGGGCGCCATGGCTCTTGAAGCCCATATCGAAAGTCCCGAAGAAAGCACGATCTTTTCCCTCTCTCCGGCAGTCAGAGATGATCAGGAGACACGCAATCTTATCTGCGATTATCTCCGGCTGGTCAGCCTCAATCTTGAAGACGCCTATCAACTCGATGAGGTCATGGCACGCGAACTCGCCAAGAATGAATCGGAAAAGCTCCATATCCCGGGGAGTCTGACAGAAATTGCAGACGCCCTGCCTGCTCTTGGCATTGTGGCTGCCGTACTCGGTGTTATCAAAACCATGGCCTCCATCAGCAAACCACCCGCGATCCTGGGAGAAATGATTTCCGGTGCGCTCGTCGGCACCTTTCTTGGAGTGCTGCTCTCCTACGGCGTTGTCGCTCCACTTGCCTCCCGTATGAAGCGGTCATCATTCAGGATGGGCGTTATCAGGGCATCATCAAGACCGTGCTTGTGGCGCATCTGCAGGGAAATCCGCCACAAGTCAGTGCAGAAATAGGCCGTAAAGACATTCCTCCCCAATTTATGCCAACCTTCTTCGAACTGGATATGGCATTGTCCGAAGCGCAGGCTGCAAACTGACCATGAGCCGAAACTCCAGAGCCGAAAGTTCATGATGAGAGTTCGTACCAACTCATCGCTTGCAGACGACCTCACGCAAGGTGTGAAGACTGGCCCTTATTCAGGGACCAGCCCGATCACGCTCACTCAGGCAAGCCTCACCACGAAGGATTCCGGGTCTTTCAGCGCACAGTTACAGGTTGCCCGTGGAACAGACAGTTCGGAAGAGCCAGACCTGGGCAAGGAAATCTCCGCACCAACTCATTCTGGGTCAAGAACATTTAATATCCTGAACAGTAATACCATTAGTACAACCAGTCTTGGTTACGTCATTTCCGGATACGCCTCCCCCGGTACACAGGCGACAGCCCAAAATCCCAGCCAGATGGGAGAGCCTGCTTCATCACACACTCAACCGTGCCCGTGCAAACGGGAAAAACACATCATGCTGTTTCTGACAAGCTGACGCATACCGGATCTGAAAGCGTCAATTCCGGCATAGTCGATCCCGGTGACGTCGCCGTTATTGCCACCCCGGGGATCAGTGCAGAAATTTCCGTTCTGTCGTCGCAGATCCAGAATCCTGTCTCACAGAGTCCCTTGTCTGGTTCCGACACTTTGCCCATGACAGTCAGTGATTGCCCGGACTACCCTTTCTCATCGACAGTATCCTGCTTCAGGCCTCTCCCAGCTACAGGCAACGTCACTTCTCTTGGTTCACCGGGTATTCCGGCCGGAAAATCACTTCCTTTTCACGTATCAGATGCCGCGCCCCTTGCGTTGTCACAAACACAACCTTCGAACCGGGACGATTTTTCCTCGACATTGAAGCAAACTGAACCAGATGCGTCGCAGACCATTTCCAGAACCGTGAGGCCTGGCTCGTTATTGCCCGTGCCTGATGGAATCAGCATTGCAAATGTCATGCTGAGCAAGAGCGGGACAGCATCTCCAAACGCCCCGGTCCAGACTGGCTGGGCGGCGATCACGGATGAGAATAAAAAGCTTGTGGCTCCGGCAGGGTCACATGCTCCCGAGGACAGCACGACGGCCCCAGTGGCACAGACATCTTTTACCCCCCAGGTTTCCGGGTCCTCCCTGTCAGGGAACGAACATCAGGAGCTACCCGGAAACAGCTTTCCGGCCTCGCTCCCGTCAATGGCAACGGCGACACGTTCCACAGTGACCTTTTCTCCATCCATAGCCGAGGCGGGAGGCAGAACCTCACCCTCATCTCAAGTGATGCAAACGAACCAGACATCGGCTCAGGAGAAGAGTGTTTCTGATGTATCCACTTCATCCTGCATGTTAACAGAGTCGCATGTTACACCCGTCACCAACCTTGCCGCGACCATTTCCGGCCAGACAGAGGCAGGCATCAACACAGCTGGGGCTTCCGCTCTTGCATCACCGCAGTCTGCCCTCAAGCGGCAAAATGCCACTCAGTCAAATGTTCCTCTGAATCCCCCCCTGCCACGGCGCCAACAGTGACAGAAGCCAACGGGCAACCAGTTACACATCCCGCTTCCGGCAGAACCGCAGCAAAAAGTCAGGCTTCGGACAGTTCTGTCATCAAATCACCAGCGCTCCCCCTGTCAGTATTCTCACCCGAGATATTTCCCGTTTCGACCTCCCAAGAGGCTCAGAAAACTGTTCCGCCCGCGATGGCTGTCAACGACGGCACAGCGCAGGATACCCCATCAGACCGAAGTGCTGCTGAGGCTTCGGATGAGCGGTCGAGGTCGGCTATGCCGACTAGTACGCCGGTCGCAACGATCTCGGCAATCGTTCACAGCCTTTCCGAATTTCAGTCCTACGTCGCAAATCACGTAAGCCCTGCAAATCCTGCGCCTGGTGCGCAAGAATCATCTGGCGAAACATTTTCGTCGACCAGTTCAGATTCCTACGGAAAGAAAGCTCTGCCTGCGACGCCCAGCACTCTCTCTATGATAGTGCAGACAGACGACAATATCCCTGTGCGCCTCACTCTTGGAGCAGAAGGAGGCGTGGCGACGAGTATTACGCTTGAAAGTCAGGATGATCTGATGACACAGCGTCTGACCAACAGCAAAAAAGAGCTTCTCGATGCGATGAACTCTGCCGGGGTGGATACAAGCCTGATCACAATCAACATCGTGACAATGCCGCTCCAGACAAGCGATATTCATGCTGGTCACACATATCATGACTTTTCAGGCCAACCGAATTTTTCCGGAGGTTTTACGGGAAGTAATGCCCAGCAGAACCAGCAGAACGGCTCATCAAACCCACGTTTCTGGCAGGAGACGCAGTCATCTGACAGGTCCGTTTCGCCAGGCATACGCTCTACGCCTTCCCCATTGGCAACAAGGGCTAACGGCGGCGTCAACATAACCGCCTGACCCCTCGCAATCGCTTATCAAAGGGTATGACCTATGAGTACATCAACGATCAGCAACGAGACCAAGCTGATACAGGCAGCAGAAGCAACAGCAAAAGCTTCAGCCAATTCCTCGTCATCAGGCAGCTCGTCAGACTCCAGCTCCGCAGCCAGTCTTGGCCTTTCCTCTCTGGCCAGTAACTACACGACATTTCTGACCTTGTTGACGACCCAGCTTCAGCACCAGGATCCGAGCAGTCCCATGAGTTCGGATTCCTTTACATCAGAACTGGTACAGTTTGCCGGAACGGAGCAGCAGGTCCAGACCAACACCAAGCTTTCCTCCCTGATTTCGCTCAACGAAAGCAGTCAGCTAAGCGCCGGGAGCCAATGGATCGGACAGGTGGCCACGGCAACCTCAACGACACTACCCCTGCAAAACAGCTCTGCTTCTCTGAGCTTTTCAGCAACAAAAGGTCAGACGGTCGCAATCGCCATCAGCGATTCCAGCGGCAAAATTGTCAAAACCGATACAGGTACAGCGGCATCCAGCACCAATAACTGGAGCTGGAATGGTACAGATAATTCCGGTACCCAACTTGCTGATGGCGCCTATAGCGTCTCGGTCAAAACAATCGATTCAACCGGTACCACGTCTGACCTTCCCTTTACGATCAAGGGAACGGTGACAGGTGTCCATAAAGGAAGCTCAGATCTCGAAGTGGAAATGGGTCAGACTTCTATCCCACTAGCAAACATCACCAATTTCACAGCGGCCACAACGAGCGGTTCAAAAAGCAGCACCGACACCGGAAGCACTGCAAGCTGAAAACATTCTCCTCGCGACAAGGTCTGTTGTCGCGAGGAACAGTGACTGAAGATACCCGACCCCTCTATGGAGCAGATTCCACCTGATGCAGGTCAGATCCTCTCTCCAGGCGTCGACACTTCGAGCATGTTGATCCCCGAGAGAACGGGTATGCAATTTTCGCGTACGGACGGGCGTACATGATAATCATCTTTGGGCAAGGTCACCGTCACAGGTGCAAAAGCCGTTTCATTCAGGCGATAGCCAATTCCCCACTGAGTGGTAAATGGCTCCCGGATGCCAAAAGCCCGTATTTTCTTTCTGATCTTGCAGATCATGACATCAATCACCTTGCCGAAAGGTTCATCCTCACCGCTGTAGAGACTGTCGAGAAGAACCTCCTTGCTCAGAACCTGCGTCTTTCTCATGGCAAGCAGGACAAACAAATCATATTCCTTGCGCGTCAATGGCACAACAGTGCTGTCAATATGCACCTCGCGACGCTCAATACCAACGTGCAGGCGACCAATATGCAATGTCGGGCTATCATGTCCCCCTGCGCGACGGATAACGGCCCTGAGACGCGCCAGAAGCACGTTGTGATCGGTATTTTCAGCGACGCAATCATCTGCACCAGCTGTAAAGAGATCAACTTCCCCTTCATCAGTCCCATTTTGACGCATGACGATGATCGGTGCCGAGATTTTACCTTTTCGGATCTGGCGCACGATACGCACATCAGATGACGATTGTTGCACAACGACAATATCGTAATGTGATCTTCTCAGCGTTTCCACAATACCGGAAGCCTCACCCGTGCTGAGAGAAAATGAGCCTGCGATAGCCGCTCTGGAAAGCCCCTCAGTAGGACGCCCGCATGAGGCATTCTCACCGACACACAATACACGCATCGCATTCACCACCAGATTTCAGAACGAACAGTAAAAATTAATATTCTGTTTATTTTTTTTACTTATATTATGATTTTTATACATTTATTTCGAATATATTTATAATATCTTTACATATTACACCAGCAGTCTTCCAAGTTCGATTGGAATCCTACATCACTCCTACTATGAACACCACCTCTTTGTTGCGAAACAAGACAAGATTCTCGCAATCTGACAAGGGTAACAAGACCCTCTCGTGTGGCGACAACAGAGTATCTGGATATGACGGAATGTCGGGTGCGACACATTCTGAAAAAAATATATCTCCTTGTGTTTTTCCATGCTAGGCAGCTCAGACCCGTGCCGGATAATGAAGTGTCTCTCATAAATGACGCTCCCCTGTCTTCCATAGGACACAAGATCAGGGTGATCGGCACCTCGCTTTGTTCTGATCGTTTCAACTGGTCATATATCTGGAGAAGCATGGTCATCATGACGGACATCACTGCTGCATCGTCACTCTCCGCTGTTCTGCATCAAACAACGGTTGCCGCTTCACATGAGGCCTATAGCGCTGCCAGAAGCGGTCATAATGTGCCCCTCCATTCCGCGAGTGGCACAAATAACGTGCCGGATAATCTGTTTTCCGCAGACGGCACCTTCCTGGGCTCGAATGATACAAATAAAAAAACATCACCCCTTAGTCAGGCCATTGACTTCCTCGTCTGACTTCCCCGGAAAGTATATATTTTCATTGATACACCCTGAAAATCTATTTTCAGAAAAAACTGTCCCAGGTATTTCAGAACGGCAATGCGAATAGTGTTTCCGACGATCAGCATGTCCAGCACCAGAACGCATTGCGTCCGATCAGGCGCTATAGCCGTACTTGCTGTTCTTTCCCTTCAGACGGCAAGCGCAGCACATTCATCACATCCTTTGCACAGACATGCCGCAGCACATAATCAGAAGAATTCAGCGCGTACCGCTCCGCCACCAGCCATACCCCCCACACAAAACGGTCCGGGCGGACAACAGGAAGCGCTTGTAAGTGGCTTGCCGGCTTCGTGGCGGGCCAAAGTGCTGGATATTTCACCCGGCGAGGCAAAACCCCATTCTCCTGAAATACCGCAACAAGCAAAACCGGGAACTGTTCCCACCTCATCCGTCAGGGAACAGGATCAAACCCGGACCCTATCCGGCATGCCAAATTCTCCTCCTGAAATGGTGGATCATATTCTTTTGCCGATTCCTCCCCAAATCGGTATCGCAGCCTTTGAAAGCGGCGATCGCTTTCTGATCGTCGTGGACAATGCCTTTCCGATGGACACGCAAGCGATCCACGGAACGGGTTTTTTCTCTTCCCTGACTGTCAATCTGCTTCCCGACGCAACAGTCATTCAGCTGCATCGTCCTGATACGCGTCGCCTGTATCTGTCACAGCAGGCAAATGGCTGGATTCTGGGCGACAAGCCTCCAGCTGGAATACCGGACGGCCATGTGATCAACCCCCTCCCGGTAACCGACGGTATATTATATCCCCTGCGCCGCAGCGGACGCGTATTGTCTCTTGCCGACCCGGCCTCGGGCGCACGACTTCTGATTGGAACATCCCTGCTTGATGAAGGCGGGATTCTCGCAATGAGGCACGCAGACGGCTACGATGTATGGCCGACACTGGAAGGGGTGGTCATTGCTGCGCATGATCCTGATGTTTCACTGGTGACCGTATCTTCGGGTCTGCTCCTGAACAGGGATGGCCAGAAATTCGTGGATGACGGACAAGCAGTCTATGCCAATGATGTCGATCTCAGATGGCTCGATCTGCAGGACTTGCCCAATCAGGATCTGCTGAAACGCTACCGGAAAAATCTTCTGAGAGCCGCTGATTCCCAGCCTGCCGACCGCTTTGGTGTCCGCCTAGCTCTCGCACGTACTGCTCTCAACATGGGAGCATTCAGGGAAGCGCGCGGGATTCTTTCGATTGCACTGCGCGACGACCCCGAGGAAATCGGCCGCCCTGAGGTCAGGTTCCTGATAACCGCAACCGAATTACTGGCAGGCTCTCCGGAAAATGCCAGCGCTCTGAATGGCCCCTGGCCTCAACAACAGCAACGTGCCCTCCAGCTCTGGCGCGCCTTGTATCTCGAAGCACTCGATCAGAGTAATGAGCAGAGCCTTCATCGCCTCGCCCTGGATATGAACCGGCTACGCGCCTATCCTGCAAATCTCAGAGATATCCTCATGCCCCTTGCCGCCGAAGCCATTGCGCGACGGGGCAGGGTTGCCGATCTGCCTGTTCTGGACAATCTGCCTGATCAGCCCGCTTATCAGTTCACCAGGGCTCTTGCAGCCCGGCGACTGGGACAGAAAGATCATGCCTATGATGTGCTGAAAATGCTTTCGAACAGCCGTGATGTCATTATTGCCGAAAAAGCTGCCGAGGAAAAAACAAGGATCGATCAAGAGCGCGGAACCCTTACAACAGAGCAAGAGGTCAGGGCACTGGACGATCTCGTGCTCGATGCACGTCTTGCCGGTCGGGAAAAACAACTGCGATTAAGGCAGGCCGAGGCCTATATCCAGGACAAACAATGGCAAAAAGCTGCCGACATTATCGATCAGGGCGTCCCTGAGAGCGGGCCGTCTCATTATACCACGCTTCGCCATACTCTTCTTTTGCAGGCTTTGACGGGTATCGCCAGCCAGGATAGCACCACACTCGACAGATCCCGGCAAATACGGAATGCCGCTCTTCTGAAGGCTCACATACCCGCCCTCCCCCCCGGGGAGGAACGCGCGGCTCTCCTTGCTGCCTATGGAGAAACGATGCTTTCCCTCGGGCTGCCAGGCGATGCTGTCAAGGCACTTTCCCAGGCTGTCCCCTTTCTGGTATCCCCGCCCGCCAGAGCAGCAGCCGGGGCCTCTCTGGCACAGGCTGCATTGGCAGAACAGCAGCCTTCTCTGGCCGCCAGCGCACTGAGCGAAACAGAAAACCCGGAAATTCCTGCCGTCTTGCAAGCCAGACGAACTCTTCTCAAGGCCAGAATCGCCTTCGCAAACGGCGATCGTTCCACAGGACTTGCCTTGCTCAAAACCAGCTCCCTGCCCGAAGCACGCCTCCTGAGCGCACAGGATCATGAAAACCGGAATGAATGGATGGCTGCCACAGCTGAGCTCCAGAGACTGGCAGAAGAAACGATCCAACCCGATGGATCACTGGAAAAGGACAAGCAGGATCTGGCACTTCGGCTCGCTTCTGACGCCACCCGTGCAGGTAATGATGCAGCATTGCGCTGGATTTCCGAGCTGGTCGGCACGCGCAGCCTGGATGATAGACATGCCCGCCTCTTCTCGCTCCTGCGGCAGAGCCATCTTCAAGGCGGAGCCATTCACCAAAATGATACCATTCGATGATATACAGTCGGAAATTTTTTGTTACAGGCAAGAGTTCCGCTTCTCATGCGAAAGGTTGCGCACTAAACTCTTTCCATAGTCAAAAATATCTTGCGGTCCCACAGATACCGCCACAGGAACGGTGAGAGACCCATGCTGCAGGCAGACCTGGCACGATTTACCACTCATGATTCCGGCACGGATGTACTGGATCTCGCAACAAGACGTATGAAATGGCTTCAGAACCGCGAATCGGTTCTGGCAGGAAATATTGCGAATGCGAATACACCTGGCTATGCCGCACACGATGTCTCACAGTTTGCCGGCATTCTGAACGATCATCTGTCGGTATCTCTTGCGCGCACAGAAACAGATCACCTTGCTGGAACGGCTCCCCGGAGCAGCATAACGCTCAATGCCGGGAATAATTCTCTGGACGGTAATCAGGTCGATCTCGAAACAGAGCTTGAGAAAATCACCGCCACCGACGATCAGCAGCGTCTGGCCACAAATACCTACAGTACATACATGTCGATGTTTTCCATTGTACTCGGCTCGTCATAACTTCGACCGGATAGATATTTATCATGAATTTTTCTGAAACGATCGGAATCTCCGCAGCCGGCATGCAGGTCCAGTCGAAACGGCTGCAAGTCGCGGCCGAGAATCTGGCAAACGCCGAAACGACAGGCGCGTCACCTGGTTCCGACCCTTACCGCCGAAAAACCATTACTTTCAGGGAAATGCTTGATCGCGATACAGGCGCATCATCTGTCAGTGTCAGGGAGATCGGTCAGGATCAGTCAGCCTTCGAAACACGTTATGACCCCTCTCACCCTGCTGCCGATACGAGCGGACTGGTCAAGATGCCGAATGTCGATTCAATGACCGAAATCCTCGATACCCATGAAGCACAGCATTCCTATGAAGCCAATCTGAACACAATGCAGATCACCCGGTCGATGCTTACACGCACAATCAATCTGATGAAGTGATTTCCGCCAGCACACCAGAACAAGAAACAGCACGTCGATTTCCCCGGCGTCATGATCAAAGCCCGGATGGATTATCATGGATAGTACGGCCTATATTGCCCTTTCAAGGTTAGACGTCCTGAAACGTGGTCTTGAAATTACCGCCAATAACCTCGCGAACGAGAATACAGACGGCTTCAAAACCTCCCGGCAGCTATTTTCACAATATCTGGTTCATCAGAAGGGTGCCGGGCAGATTTCTGGCGATAAAGAACAGGTTTATGCGCAGGACAAGGCCACATTTCGCGACACCATCCAGGGACCATTACGCAGCACAGGTAATCCGACTGATGTGGCGATAAATGGAGAGGGTTATTTCGCCGTGCGCACGACGCAGGGTGTTCGCCTGACAAGAAATGGTCAGTTTACGCGTCGACTTGATGGAACAATTACTGACGGTTCAGGAAACCCTGTTCTTGATCGAAACAGCCGTAATCTGGTGTTACGACAGGAAAATGAGGATTTCACGATTGCAAAAGATGGTACTATTTCCACACAGGACGGTGCTCTGGGAATGCTTGGTGTTGTCACCGTCAAAAATCCCCAGACCCTGATCGCTGAAGGGCAGTATCTCCTGAAACCAACGACACCAACCCAGCCTGTTCTTACACCGGAGCTGCATCAGGCAATGCTTGAAAGCAGCAATGTCAATGCCGTCTCGGAAACCACCCATCTTGTCGAGATCCAGAGAGATTACGACCTCGCCTTCCAGCTCATCCAGACGGAGTCGACGCGCAATCAGAACGCAATCGACAAGATTACAGCAGAACCGGCTACCTGATCATGACGTACGCTTTTTGGCCGCTACGCTTTCGCCTGCTCTGCTCCCTGTCACTGGCACACGCGTCAGAGGACAGCACGCATGTCATGATTTCACGACACCATCACGCAGCGACCCGGATTTCTGTCATGATCGGGCTGTTTCTGCTCGAAAGTATGGTAAGCGGCTGCGCTGTCGATGACGTGGCACGCCATCTTACGGGACGTGACTGTAATGCCGGCTATATCCAGCAGGGCGAAGACTGGTGCGCACCACCTGAGCGCCCACCCGCACCTCAGCCCTATTGCACGAAAAGCTGGAATGGAGTCGATTGCTGGAGTCGACCGGACCTTATGCCCAATGTGGCACGACAGGTTGCAGAAGGCCCGACCGGCCTGACACAAGACCAGAACGCAAACCGCCTGAACCTGCCCCTCAAACAGACCCCTCCTACAAATGCCTATCTGCCCTGATCCAAAATAAATAGAAACCAATGTAATAATTGATCATTACCAATTAACCTGGCGTATTATTTAATATACTTTTTTCTGGAGATTATCGTGAATACTGACTCTTGCATGGCCCGGGCCTGACAAACAAAAATCGATGAAAGATTTTCTCTCATCACTCAGGGCACTGGGCCGCACGCGACTGATCGCCCTCGGCGCTGTCGGGGTAACACTTGTTGCCTTTCTCGGATTCCTGGTTTTTGGCAAGGCCCAACAGCCTACGGCGCTGCTGTATGGCAATCTCGATCTGACCGAGGCGGCCAGAATGGTAGAAGATCTTACAAAAGCCCATATCGGGTCTTCTACCTCTCCGGATGGGGCAAGCCTTTACGTTGCGCCGGATGAGGTCGCCAAGCACGTCTGTTACTCGCCCGGGACGGATTACCCAATGGCGGCAGCGTCGGCTATGAGCTCTTTGATAAAAGTGCCACGCTCACCAGTACCCAGTTCGAGCAGAATATCAATGAAACGCGTGCGCTGGAAGGCGAACTCGAACGTTCAATCCGACTTCTTCAGGGCGTTCGCAATGTCCGGGTTCATCTGGTCCTGCCACACAGGGATCTGTTTTCGGTACAGACCAATCCGTCCCAGGCAAGTGTCGTCATCGATATCGGCCGTGCCGGGCGTATTGCACCCGACGGTATACAGGCTATTCAGAACCTCGTTGCGGCCGCCGTTCCGGGGCTGAGACCCCAATCGATTTCCATAGTCGATACCAGAGGTGACGTTCTGGCCAAGCCCGGCGAGCCCAATAGTGAGGACGGTCAGGAAGCGGTTTTTGAGAAATTCCGTCATTCGGAAGAAACCCGCCTTTCCCAGGCCGTGGAGGAAATGCTGATTCCAACACTCGGGAGTGCTCATGTACGCGCCCGGGCCGCCGTCGTTATCAATAATGACGAGGTACATGAGACCGAAGAAAGTTATGACCCCAATCAGCAGGTACTACGCTCGCAACAGACCAGTTCCGATAAAAGCGTCAATACCGAAGCCTCTCCCAACACCTCTGTCGCCAATAATCTGCCTAACGCCAATGTCGGGCAGTCCAGCCACACCGGCTCCAGTGATACGCGAGACGAAGAAACAAATAACTACGAAATAGGCAAACGGACGCGGGTTGTATCGCAGATTCATCCCCGTGTGGCCAAGATCAGCGTCGCAGTCATGGTCGACGGGTCCTATGCTCAGGACAAAAAGGGGAATGCAACCTGGAAACCCCTCGAACAGACCGAAATCGACCGTATAACGACCCTGGTGAAAACAGCAGTCGGCTATGACAAGGCACGAGGCGATCAGGTCGAAGTTGTCTCGATGCGCTTCATGCCTGATGGCGGCGTCGAACCGCTTCCTGCGTCCCCCGGATTTTTCTCGAAAGATCATCTTCTGTATCTTGCGGAATGGATCGTACCTGTTCTCCTGGTGCTTGGGGCAGGATTTTTTGCCTTGCGCCCTTTGCTACGCCGGGGACGTACCGGTCTTCCGGCAATCACAACGGGCAACCCGACTGCGCTTGAGTCACTCAACCGTGACGGTACAGGTCTGACAGGCTCACCCATGGGAAGCCTGGAAGGCAACACATCCAACAGTCTCACCCTACACGACGGACAGGATACCATCGCAATTGACGGCGTTGAAGGACAGGCAAGAGCGGCGATTATCGCCAAGGTTGCGGAGCGTATCGATCAGAACCCTGAAGGCAGTCTGAGCCTTATCCGCAACTGGCTGGAAGCTGCCGATCCCAAACCGGAAGCCGCATCATGAGCGAGACCGGAGCCAGACAAAACCAGACCGACGGAAAAAACAGCATGAATGCGCCCCTTCTGACCGGCAAACAGAAAGCGGCCATTCTGTTCATGACGATCGGCCGAGAACGCAGTGCCGAACTGATGAGGGCGCTACACGAGGATGAAATTCGTGAAATCTCCATCGCCATGGCGGGTCTCGGCGTCGTCAGGGCTGAGATGGTCGAAACGGTCTGTCGGGAATTCGTCGAGAATTTCGAGAGTGGTGAAGGGCTTGTCGGCACATTTGAAACGACAGAGGCATTCCTTCGCAAGACTCTGGATGCCGAGCAGGTTGAGAAGATCATGGACGAAATCCGTGGTCCCGCCGGACGCAACATGTGGGACAAGCTTGGCAATGTCCAGGAATCGATCCTAGCAAATTATCTGCGCAGCGAATATCCCCAGACGGCTGCTGTCATCGTCAGTCGGCTACAACCTGCTCATGCGGCACGTGTTCTGGCATTGCTGCCTGAAGACTACGCAACGGATGTCATGATGCGTATCCTGCACATGGAGACCGTGCAGCGTGAGGTTATCGAAAGCGTTGAGGCCACGCTGCGTTCGGAATTCATTTCTACCCTGGGACGCTCGTCCAAGCGTGACAGCTATGAATTGCTGGCCGAGGTATTCAACAATTTCGACCGCAAGACCGAAACGCGCTTTACCGAACTCATGGACAAGGAAAACCATGATGATATGGAGAAGGTGAAGGCGCTGATGTTCACCTTCGAAGATATCAGTAGACTATCCTTGGAAGCTCTCATGCGTGTCGTCAACGAAATCGACCGGGAGAGACTTCCGCTCGCACTCAAGGGAGCATCCGACAGCGAGAGAAAACTCTTCCTGCAATGCATGTCCAAGCGTGCAGGGAATATCCTGATAGAGGAAATTGCGTCGTTGGGCCCGGTACGGGTCAAGGATGTCGAAGCGGCTCAGGCCGAGATTGTCCTGACGATCAAAAACCTTGCCAATGCAGGCGAAATTGACCTGAACGATACAGCAGGCGGAGAGGAGTTCATTTCATGACCACTCATTTCGTCCCTTTTGATATCGGTTCTTCAGGCAAGAGAGCGACCAGTTCTGATACGTCCACGAATGAGCGGAAAGACGCTCCAGAGGTATCGGAACAGTCAGCCCTGTCTCGTCGCCTGACGGATTTCAGCCAACCGCACAAGAAGTCGGTCGACTCGCCTGTTGTGGAGGAGACTGCGCCTGAAATCGAGCCGGAAGCAGCTGCCCCTCCTCATATCACTCTTCTGCAAAGCGAAATCGACGAATTATGCCGGACTGCCTTTGAAACAGGACGTGACGAAGGATGCAGAACGACGCAACAGACAATGGAAAACAAATTTTCCACGCAACTGGCCGATATCAAAGAAGCATTCGACACCGAGACAACAAGACGTGTGGAAGCAGCCCGTAAAACCGGTAAGGTCTATATTCAAACTGTCCTTGATCTCCTCGTTGCGCTCACGCGTCTGCCTGGGGAAACATTGAGAGGGCTGAAGCGCGACCTCGTACAGGATGCCGCCGATCTGGTGACTCTTTGCGAGGAAGAAATTGTTATCCGCTGCAACGAAAAGGACAAAGAGCGCCTCAAAACGCTCATTGGATCAAACAGCAAGACCCGTTTTGAGCCTTGTGCTGAGGCTGTGGCATCCACTATCAGAATTGAATCTGAAACGCGCACGATTCTTGTTGATCCCGAAAAATGGCGTCAAAGCGTCATTGACCGAATCCTGGCTTCTGTCAGTGCTTCGATTGATCAGAAGACAACCGTTCCCGAAACGACGGACAGGCAATGAACCATGGATAACGAGAGCGGAATGGTCTCACTCGAAGATTTCACGTCGGAACCCTTCTCTCCCTCGGAAACCCCTTCCGATACAACACCAGATACCCAGACTGGTGCCGGGCGGTCAGATGCGGTCTATGACATTCCTGTCAAGATTACCGCCGTTATCGGCACAGCTACTATGCCGGTAAGCCAGCTACTTCGTCTGGGCCGTGGCGCCGTTGTCGAATTGAACAAGAAACTTGGCGAGGCCGTGGACATCTACGCCAATAATCGTCTTATTGCACGGGGCGAGCTCGTTGTGGTCGATGACAACAATATCGGCGTGACAATGACAGAAATTCTCTCGTCTTCATCCGGCACCCCCAAAAAGTAACTCTTGCAGCCTATGTCACACAGGATCCAGTCCAGGCTCTGCGGCGCTTCGTCCAGATGACTCTATCGTCCTGGATGCAGTACGCCGCCTCTTTTGTTCTGGTTATCGCACTGATCTTTCTGCTGCGCTTCGTGATCGGCTACATACAACCGCGGCTTGGCAAACGGCATCAGTCGTCGCAGCTTGGCCTTGTCGAAACATTGGCCCTGGACTCGAAAAGACGTCTCATCCTCTTCAGATGCCATGGACGCAACGGACTTATCCTCACAGGTGGAGAAACGGACCTCTTTCTGGGGTGCTTCCGCCCGGATCGGACAACGAGACCCAGCCACTACAGGATATGGCTCTCTCAACTCTACCGAGAGCAGACAAGTGATTCGGGTACTATCCAGAACAATCAACAATGAGGTCTGTCCTTCCTGCCAGACAGGTCGGGCAAAAAACATCATGAAACGTCATTATCTTGGCTTCGCGTTTCTGGGTCTGGCGCTGCTCATTCTGGGACATGCCTCACCGGGCCATGCGCAATCACTGACGCTCGATCTCGGCCATGACAGCGGCAGTACCGGTACGACCAGCAGACTCATCCAGCTTACTGCCCTGATTACACTGCTTTCACTGGCGCCCAGTTTGCTGGTCATGGTCACAGCCTTTACACGTATCATCATTGTTCTCTCTCTCCTGAGAGGAGCTATTGGCGCTCAGGGAACCCCCCCCAATCCGGTCATCATAGGCCTGTCCCTGTTTCTGACCTTTTTCGTCATGCAACCCACTTTCGAGCAGTCATGGTCTCGGGGGATAGCCCCCATGATCGATGGCAGGATATCGGAAATAGACGGGCTGACTGCCGCCGCCGAGCCGTTCCGGCATTTCATGATCGCCCATGCCAGACCGAACGACCTCGCCGCTTTCTATCATCTGGCCAGAATGACACCCCCTCTACAGGCAGCTGACACGCCTTGGCGCGTTCTTATGCCTGCTTTCATGGTGGGGGAATTGAGCCGTGGTTTCGAGATGGGCTTTCTGCTTTATCTGCCCTTTCTGATCATCGATATTGTAACATCAAGCGTTCTGATGAGCCTGGGTATGATGATGCTTCCACCGGCCACCATTTCCCTGCCATTCAAACTCATCTTTTTCGTCATGATTGATGGCTGGCAAATGGTAGCCGGCGGCCTGGTACGCAGCTTCGGATCCTGAGCATCGCATTATTGCACCCGACAGCCTCTTCTCCGGGATCCATTCTCCAGGATCAGACATGATCATGGCATGGCCTCTTCTGTATGCCACAGTTCAGGTATGGCAGCCCTCACTGGCGTACAATACCGTCGAAAATTTCATTCAGAATGCCAGAAATCGAAATCATGATGCTGTTCGCTCATACCTGATTCAGGGTGCCGCAAGTCTCTCTGCCACAACAATATGCCTTAACTTGTTCTTAATGGCTTCATGTAACGGTTTGAGGCATCGGCCCTTCTGACTTCAGGAGGCAGACAATGCTGCGTACTCTCTTTTATCATAAAGTGTATTGCCAATAACGCTTCTTCTTTCATCAGAATCTATTCAGGACAGCAAAGTATCACGAGATGAAGACCTGGTTTTATCAAGAAGCGTCATTCCGGTCGAAAATCGGAACGGCAATGTCATGTTTACAAATCGTTCTGGTCATCCATCTTTTTGGAGAGATCGGGCTGTTCTGGGGAGATGCACTCTCACCATACGCTTTTTCCTGCTCACTTGCTCTTACCGCTTGCGCATTTCTGCTCACGGTCCTTTTCCGTATTGTCCTCATAAAAACCATAGCTAGCCCGGTCGAGGAAATCCTGCATTTTGGCGAGAGTCTGAGCAAAGGCGAGACAGGGGAATACTCACGCGCTCCGGAAACACGGGATGAGAGCGGACATCTTTTTTCTCTCCTGTTGCGTCTGCGCGAAGAAGGCGCCGATAATAAAAACAACAAGCTCTACCTGGACGCAGCCAACAATGAACTGTCTGCATTCAAAAACCGGGAAATCTCTCTAAACAAAGAAAAAGAGATTATCATAACATCAATCGAGAAATCTCTTGATGCTGTCGCAAAAGGCGATCTGAACCTGACTCTGTCAGGCAATATACTCTCGGGCGATTTTTCAAAGATCGCCAACAGTTTCAATCACGCCTGTGCACACTGGAAGACAACACTCACAGAGATGGCACGCAGCTCGGAATTCATTACAACCGGCGCAGCCGAGATCTCCATGGCATCTGCCGATCTGGCACGACGCACAGAACTTCAGGCCGAAAATCTGGGCAATGCTGCCAATGCCGTCAGAACCATAAGCGCCGGCATTCAGATGACAGCTGATGTCTGTTCTGAATCAAGCACGGAAACAAGAAAAACTCTCGATCAGGTCAAAATTGCCACTTCAGTGATGGAAGAAGCGAATATCGCCATGGTCGGTATTCAGAAATCCTCCAGTGCCATTGGTGAAATCATATCGGTTATTGACGGAATCACCTTCCAGACCAATGTTCTTGCTCTGAATGCCGGGGTTGAAGCTGCGCGCGCCGGCGATGCCGGTCGCGGCTTTGCCGTTGTAGCGCAGGAAGTCCGGTCACTTGCAGAGAAATCGGCCAAATCGGCCAATGAAATCAAGCGACTGATCTCTGTCTCAGCAGAAGAGGTCGACAAGGGGGTAAACCTTGTACATCGTACCAGCCAGTATCTGGGCGAGTTCTCTGACAGCATCTCGAATATTGCGCAACGGATCGAAGGTCTGACCAAAACGACACGAGAACAGGCACTTCGTCTCGCGGAAGTAACCCATTCAATCAACGACATGGATCAGGTAACACAGCAAAACGCGGCCATGGTCGAAGAAGCCACAGCCGCAAGTCACAATCTGACCACTGAAACGCGTTCCCTCGCCCAGACACTGGGAGCCTTTCATCTGGGCAATAACACCAACTCATCCTCCCTCCCCCAAAACCGGCAGCGTCATACCGCAAACCGGCATCGGCACCGATCGCCAAGCCCTCCCCCTCCAAGCCTCTTCCCAATGAGACGAAGCGCCCAGTTTCCATCCCGACCTCTTCAAAACCGGCATTACAGGTCACATCGTCCGATCAGGGGTGGGAGGATTTCTGATGACGCCCAGTCTGCCTGAACAGAGCAAAGACCAGCCTGTCATCAAACTCCCCCCACGCCTTGATTCCGCCTGTGCTCACGCCCTCAGGGAGATAATCGCTCACTCTCCCGCGGCAGTTCTGGACGGAACCGACGTCACATATCTTGGTGGCCTCTGCCTGCAAGTTCTTCTAGCGAGCGCACGTCCAATCGTTAATCCTTCTGAAAAACTGTCAGATGCTTTTGTCCTGTTCGGCGCCTCCATGCCCCCGGCAGCAACCGGCATCAATACCAGCGAGCTCATGACATGACTGAAAGCCAGATTTTGCGTGTCCTAACAATCGACGATTCACGGACGATGCAAAGCATGCTCCGGACCACTCTGGAAGGAGCAGGTTACGAAGTGATCCAGGGCAATGATGGCATCGAGGGGCTCGAAGTTCTCGAGGCTGCCGCCTTACCCCCTGCCGTAATCATTACAGACATCAACATGCCCCGGCTTGATGGTTTCGGTGTCATCGAGGCAGTGCGAAAAAAGGATCATTTCCGGCACTTGCCGATCATCGTTCTGACTACAGAAAGCGATCAGGAGAAAAAGGCTCGCGCCAGAGCAGCTGGCGCTACCGGCTGGATCATCAAGCCGTTCAATTCTGACAGCCTGGTTTCAGCCATCCGACGCGTTACCCAGTAGAAAAGCAGGGGCAGAATGAGCTCAGAGATGGATGATATTCTGGAAATCTTCTTTCAGGAATGCGACGAACAGCTACAAGAGCTCGAGACGGGTCTGTCAGCTATCGCCGCGAAATGCGCCGAGGCAGATACAGTCAATGCTGTTTTTCGTGCCGTACACTCCATCAAGGGCGGAGCTGCCTCATTCGGCTTGCAGAATCTCGTCCGATTTTCTCACGTCTTTGAAAATGCTCTTGATGGCGTTCGTTCGGGCAGGATCCATCCTGACAAGGAAATTATTGCAGTCTTTCTGAAAAGCATGGACGTGTTGAGTGACCTTGTCACCGAAGCACGAGGTGGTGAGATCGTTGATGCCTGTCGTATCGAGGAAAGTCTTTCAGAGCTCAGGATTGTCAATGGTGAAGTATCTTCACCCCTCAATGATGATCTTTCCGATACACGAGCCTCCGAAGCCATTACCGAGGAATTCTGCCCGGTTCCATTCGCATTCGAACCCGTCGCTTTTGACTGGGGCGATGAATCCGAAATGCCGTCTGCTGTCAGAAAGATCGTTACCTTTCATCCTCATGACGCGATGTATGGCTGTGGTGACGATGCGCGCAATATTCTCGTCGCCCTGACTGCGCTTGCCCATGATAAAGGCGATACAGCTCGATCGAATGCCAGACACAAGACCTGCCTTCGCTCGACGCTCTTTCGCCAGAAACTTCCTACCTCACCTGGCGCGTCTCCTTGCCTGATACCGTCAGCGAAAGCGAAATCAGGGAAACGTTTGACTGGGTCGTGGATAGTTGCGATCTCACTGTTACGTCATCCACCGATACAGTCCTGCCTTCCCCCGGCACGGTCGGCCTCCCCGGATCACCTTGCATATATCCGGAGCCCGTCGAGAACCTTCCCCGGGAAATCCCCACGCCCCCAGCAGAAAAACATCTTTCCACCGAAGAACTCCTTGAAGCGTTGGCCATCTCTGCTCCAGCTCCTCGTGAGGAGGACGCTGTTACTCTTTCATCCGCAGCAGTCTCTCGCAAGGCAGAGTCTGCCTCTATCCGGGTCGATCTCTCACGTGTCGACGATTTGATGGATCTGGTAGGAGAACTCGTAATCGCTCAGGCTGCCGTGCAATCCCTCTGTCAGAAATCAGAGACTTCCGGTCATCACGAACTGATGCAGAGCATAGAAGGCATGCAGACCCTGACACGCGATATCCAGGATGCGGTCATGTCCGTGCGAGCGCAGCCTGTACGCAGTGTTTTCCAGCGTATGCAGCGTGTCGTCCGCGAGGCGAGCTCAATGACGCAGAAATCCGTTACTCTTGTTCTGGAAGGCGAAGAAACGGAAGTCGACCGTACCCTGATCGAAAAGCTTGCAGCTCCTCTGACCCATATGCTCAGAAATGCGGTCGATCACGGCATTGAGAAACCAGAAGATCGTCTAGCTGCCGGAAAAGCGTCTGAAGGGCGTATCACGCTCTCCGCAGAACACCGCTCAGGTCGCATTCTGATTACAATCAAGGATGACGGCGCCGGGGTAAACCACAAACGCGTATTCGAGACCGCTGTAAAACGCGGCATTATTGCACCGGATGCGACATTGAGCGAAGACGAGATCAACAACCTCATTTTCACCCCCGGTTTTTCAACGGCCTCCACTGTTTCTGATCTTTCCGGGCGGGGCGTCGGTATGGATGTGGTGAAACAGGCCATCATGAGTCTTGGGGGGCGCGTTGTTATCAGCAGCACTCCTGGCAAGGGCAGCACATTCAGTCTCAGCCTGCCCCTGACCCTGGCCATTCTCGACGGCATGCTGATTTCTGCCGACGAAACGACAATGGTCATCCCCATCTCTGCCGTTTCGGAAGCGATCATCGTCAGTCAGAGTGATGTTTATGCGCTTCCGGATGGGACCAACATCATCTCCAAGCGTGGTGAATGCATTCCACTCCTGCCTCTCGGCACCACACTCGGTCTTGCCGGCTCGCGAATACGACAGTCTCTCGAAGGAGCTGTGGTTCTGGTCGTGGAGAATGAGTCAGGCAGTCGTGCTGCCCTGATCGTCGACGAAATTTGCGGTCAGACCCAGGTTGTTATCAAGAGCATGGAGCGCAACTACCGTCATATCTACGGGGTGTCGGCTGCAACAATCCTCGGCGATGGCAGCGTTGCCCTTATTCTTGATGTTTCCGCACTGATCGCCGTTGCGCTCAGCCAGACAGAAAACAAAGCGCAGCTCGGCCTGTCCGAACTCGTGAACTAGGCCATCGTGACCATGCTCAGTATCAATCAGGAAACGAAGATGACCGACCAGCTGCCGACCAGCGAAGTCGTCGAGACAAGCTCGATAAAAATGATCATTTCGCTGTGGGTGCTCAGGAATACTGCATCCCCATTCTCAGCGTGCGCGAAATCCGCGGCTTTGAAAAAACCACGAAACTCCCTTTTGCCCCGCCCTATGTCTGCGGTGCCATCAATCTGAGAGGAATCATACTGACAGTCATTGATCTGGCGACATATCTCAATATCCCGGCCGAACTGGAAAACGCACGACGCGTCGTCATCATCGTCGAATCCCGTGAAGGCGTCGTCTATGGTCTGCTCGTCGATCGTGTCATCGACCTGGCTGATATCAGTACGGGCGACATCCAGCCCACCTCGGATGAAAGCGCCTGCCTGCACGGTCTCGTTCTGATCGACAGCCGCATGATCGGCATTCTGAAGCTCGACACGGTTGTCAGACATCTCGTAGGCGAATCAAGAAAAGGATGACCAACGGTATTACCCTCTCTGCGCCAGAATACACCGATCAGGACTTTCAGAGGCTGCAATCGATCGCCCGATCCCAGGCGGGAATCTGTCTGCCAGCCACTAAAAAGGCGCTTGTCTATTCCCGCGTTTCACGCAGGGTAAGAGAAATGCAGTTCGGGTCATTCAGGGAATATCTCGATTTCACGGCAGGCTCCGGCGGGACTGTCGAGATGGAGAAACTGATCTGCGCCCTGACGACAAATGTGACCGGTTTCTTCCGCGAGAAAAACCACTTCGATCATCTGACGACATGTGTCATGCCCGATCTCTCATCGGGCTTACGCAAGGGAAAACGGGTCCGCATCTGGTCAGCAGCATGTTCCACAGGTCAGGAGCCCTGGAGCATCGCCATGAGCGTTGCGAGCAGTTTTCCGGAAATTGCCAATTATGATTTCCGGATTCTGGCGACAGATATCAACAGCAATGTGGTGGCTCGTGCATCGGCAGCAAGCTATGGGCCCGACGAACTGGAGGGTATACCAGACAAGGAGCGATCGAGCTTTTTCAGGCTTACTGACGGCACTTACAGTATTACCGATACTCTGAGACGCCTCCCGAGCTTCAGAGTGCTCAATCTCAACGCTGCATGGCCCTTCCGGGGCTCTTTCTCCGTCATCTTCTGTCGCAACGTCGTCATCTATTTTGACGATGAGACCCGTGAAGCACTCTGGAAACGCCTTGCAGACCGGATCGAACCGGGGGGCTTTCTCTATGTCGGGCACTCGGAACGCGTTGCCAATGCAAAACAGTGTGGCCTGACGAATATCGCTCCGACCATATACCAGAAGGAAGGCTAGACAATGCTTCCCCCCGTCAAGGTACTCGTGGTTGACGATTCACGAACGGCACGGGCAATGATCCGTCATGCTTTCCAGAACCATCCGGATCTCGTCATTGCAGGAGAAGCGGCCAATCCTCTTGAAGCCCGGGATATGATTATCAGGGATCAGCCGGACGTCATTACACTCGATATCGAGATGCCCAACATCAACGGTCTGCAGTTTCTTGAAAAGATCATGCGATTGCGCCCGATCCCTGTCGTCATGGTTTCAAGTCTGACCGAGCGGAATGCAGAAATTGCCCTCACGGCATTACAGATGGGTGCATTCGACTGCTTCCCCAAGACGATCGCCACAGTCCCCGGCACAAATGCTTTTGCTGGTCTGCCCGGCATCGTAAGACAGGCAGCGCGATCAAAACCGGCTGTGAAGACACGCGCCACTGCGCTGACAGCAACCGCACCGGAAAACAGACACTGGCAACAACCCTATGATCTGGTTGCAATAGGCGCCTCGACAGGGGGGGTAGAGGCCATTGAGGAGGTCCTGAGTGGCTTTCCTCCAGACAGTCCGCCGATTGTCATCTGCCAGCATATGCCCGCATTCTTTACCGCCAGTTTTGCGGCACGTCTGGACAAGAAACTCGCCCCCCTTTCCATCCAGGAAGGCCGCGACCGGGAAATATTGTTGCCGGGTCATGTCCGCATTGCCCCTGGCGGTACCCGGCATATGACCATCATACGTACTGAGGGCGGCATCATGACACGCCTCGTCCAGGCTCCTGCGGTGAATGGTCATGTTCCCTCGATTGACGTTCTCTTCGACAGTGTTGCGGATCAGCTCAGCAACAGATCGCTAGGAATTATCCTGACAGGCATGGGACAGGACGGTGCAGAAGGTCTTCTTGCCCTGAGACAGGGTGGAGCGTGGACAATCGCACAGGACAAGGCATCTTCAGTTGTCTATGGAATGCCGAGAGTTGCTGCCGAACTGGGGGCAGCCTCCCAGATCGTTCCTCTCAACCAGATCAGCACAGCAGCCATGAGCGCACGCACTCGCCAGACGCGAGCCTGATGCAGCCTGAAGTCGTGCAGAAACGTATCTCTTTTTCGATTATCGTGACGTCGTAAGGACAGGAAATGCCTGCAGCCTCTCAAATCAGAGCTCTCATCGTCGACGACCAGGCCTCCATACGCCAGGTTCTGGCCAATAACCTGGTACAGCTTGGATTCAGCCAGATTGCCCAGCGCAAGGATGGAAAAGAGGCTCTCGACTATCTTGGGCAGAACCCTGTGCATCTCGTCATTTCCGACTTCAACATGCCAGTCATGGATGGGCTTGCCCTGCTTCAGGCCGTCCGTGCAAATCCGAGGACGCAAAAAACCGCTTTTATCATTCTGACCAGTGAAGCAAGTCGTGACCTTGTCCAGGAAGCGATCAAAGCAGGTGTCAACAACTTTCTGGCCAAGCCCTATACTGTTGCGAAACTCCGCGAAGTCCTGGAGAAGGTCTTCGGACCTATTACCTGATGCTGATATCGGCCCAGACCCGTACGATCATTCAGGGTGATGTGCTCATTACCGATAACGCAGAGATGCTGTTCACAACTCTGCTCGGTTCCTGCATCTCGGTCTGCATGTACGACCTTCATGCACAGATCGGTGGCATGAATCATTTCCTGCTACCGAATGGAGAAGACTGCGACAGCACTACTGCCATGCGCTTCGGCGTGAACGCGATGGAAAAACTTGTGAATGGCATTCTTGGCGCTGGTGGCAGGCGCGACAGGCTACTCTGCAAAGCCTTTGGAGGCGCAGCCATCATTCCTTCTCTCGGTCATATCGGGCGGGAGAACAGCACTTTCGTTACCCGATATCTTGCTGATGAACGCATTGCTTGTGTGGCTCAAAGCCTGGGAGGAAGACAGGCACGCAGAATAAGATTCTGGCCGACACAAGGGCGCGCTCAACAAAACCTGGTCGAAGATAGCCGCGCCATCGGCATACAGGAACAGATATACAACAAAAAAGAAGCCGATTTCGAAAGAAAATGGAAAAAGACAGACGCATCAATCATTGAAATGTTCTGATAACAGACAGAAGTTTATTCCCAAAACTATGCAGGAGCCATGCTGTTGAATACGCAGCCTCGTGAAGTCCTATCAAATATTATTCAGCAACTTGCCATTACGCATGAAAATCTTCTTTCTGTACAGGCTGCCATCGAGCGGTCAGCCCTCGGTACCCGTTTTCATGAAGACGAAATCGTCAACCTGCAAAAACTCGACCACGCCACACAATTTGTCGATGCGATCACACTAATTCTGCAAAATCTTGTGACAGTGACCCCATGGGAAAAGAATACTGAGATCACTCTGGAGGACGTGCTGAATAATGTGCGCCTTGGCAACATACGCGGGGTCTTTCTCAAACAGGAAAAAGACACGCACAGTCCTGTTGGAGAGATAGACTTTTTCTAACCCCGACAATGTTGGGAAAAATGCCTGATTACCGGTTAACGGAAATACGATTTGACTGCCTTTTTATCAGACGCAGAGAAAGCTGTATCTTTCACTACCCCTTGGGCATGAGTTATCACAATAACATCATCCAGGACATAGCTCCGCTGCACTATTGTGCCAGCAACCCATCCAGAACGTTTTGCGCAATATCAATCAGAGGCTGCAGCGTCAGATCGCTTTCAAGAATTGCCTGAATCCCATAGCGCTGGGCCTTGTCTGCCAGCGAAACGATCAATTCACGATCATCTGCAGCACTTTGCCCCCCATCAACGATATTGGCTTTCATGATCATAGACCAGAGTTTCTGATGACGATCCAGGGCTTTGAAGCGCGACGCCTGGTCCTTGTGACGCTCGGCGAGAGACAACTCGTCAATCATCATCATAAAACAGGCGGCCTCTGCCTCACGCCCCGAGAGAGAGGTTTCTGCCACAGCCTGATAAGCTTTGAGCGCTGGGTGCATTCTGATTTACCGCTAGAGAAACATTGGAAGAAGGCAAAACTGAAAACCGGGACGTGCCTGCCGGACAAAACAGACATCCCATAAAAACCGGCGGTTACTCTCGCAACGCGCCCTCCCTGTCGGACTCGGCGCGGGGCAGCCAGGAGAGCACACCTGCCGAAGCAGAACGATGCGACAAGCTGTCAGATGAACTGTTCTGTGAATGGAAATTGCGCACACCTGCAAGATACTGGGAGACCGTATTGACCCGTTCGGGGAACATATACCCCATGATCGCGGAAATTTTCCTGGGGTTCATGTTATTGGCAATGGATACCAGAACATGAATATCCATGATGTTGAAAACAGCCGCCGCCTCCCGTGGAGGCATCTCCTCATAGATCTTTACCAGTCGGGACGTTTCGGCGGCCATTGTTTCACGATGGCGCGCCTGTTTTTCGGCCAGCTCGGCCATGGAATTGTCGATCGCACGCATACGGTTTTCCAGAACGATACGAGCTGAATCCAGCACACGCTTCTGTTCTTCGAGTTTTTTCTGCTCATCATCAACCGAACCCTGTCTGGCAAGGATCGTATTGACGATTTCAGATTGTGCCTGATCAGTCGAACTCAACTCGCCCGACAAGACATGATTGCCCTCCAGACATGATCCCCCTTCACAAGATGTGGCATGACCATCATTCCTGAGGAATGCAGCGTCGACAGGCCCAGTTTGTGGAGTAGTCTGTGTTGCATCGCTCAATCCGGGAACAGAACGCCATCCGCCCCGCCTGTTTGATTTCGACTCCGGAATCTTGTGTGCTCCGGAACTGGGTATTGCTTCCCCCCCGTTGCCGGATACATCAGAATCGCTGGTGTTTTTGACAGAATCTGCACGATCATCCTGTCCGATATGCCTCGCAAGCGCATGCACATTCATGGCGAGTGAGAGGGTCATGAGAATGGTAGAAATATGAAGCAATCGTCCAAGAGGAAGTCGCGGCATTACCATTCAGCCCAATCGATCAAAGACAAACAAAGATACTTCTATAATTCGACAGTCCAACGCTTTTGAAGAGAAGAAAAATACTATATTCTTCCCGTCTACTTCGCGCAGAATAATATCGCCCAAAAATGAACATAGTGATAATATCACGACCACGTAATAGTTACAGGTAAGGGGTTTTGCAAGCTTCTTTTCGTGCAGGAAGGTCATATCCAAGGCCCTCCGGAGCATGTTGCATCAGAATGTGCCTGACAGGCTACGCCCTTCGCTCC
>NZ_BAJV01000003.1 GCF_000613885.1 Asaia prunellae JCM 25354
TCCGGCACCTCGATGCCGCTGCCCCTGCAGTTCCGGCGCCTGATGCCGCCGCTCCGGCACCCGAGGCTTCCGCTGACACGGCAGCCCCGAAATCCCAGGAAAACCCGTACGGTCTGGGTGCCCTGTGGAACGGCGGCGACGTGATTTCCCGCAGCGTTCTGATCATCATGGTGATCATGTCTGCTGGTACCTGGATCATCATGGTCACGAAATTCCTTGAGCAGTCCAAGGTTTTTGGTGCCTCCAAGGAAGCCGCTCGCGAGTTCTGGACCAAGCCGACCGTTCAGGAAGGTGCTGCTGCCCTGAAGCCGGCCTCGCCGTTCCGCTACATTGCCGAGACGGGTATCGTTGCTGCCCAGCATCATGAAGGTTCAATGCGTGATGCCATTGACCTGCATAGCTGGACTGCCATGTCCGTTCAGCGTTCGGTCGATACCATCAACACGCGTCTGCAGGGCGGCCTTGCCTTCCTTGGTACTGTGGGTTCGACCTCACCGTTCGTCGGTCTGTTCGGCACTGTCTGGGGTATCTACCATGCCCTGACCGCAATCGGCATCGCTGGCCAGGCTTCGATCGACAAGGTTGCCGGTCCGGTTGGTGAATCACTCATCATGACGGCTATCGGTCTTGCGACTGCTGTTCCGGCTGTTCTGGGTTACAACCTGCTCGTTCGTCGTAACAAGGGCGCCATGGACCGCGTGCGCAACTTCGCTGCCGACGTTCAGTCTGTCCTGCTGGGTGGCTTCCGTCACGGTGTTACGCCGACGACCGGTGGCGATCATAGCCCGACGACCACGACCACCAGCTCGCGAGTTGCCTGATCATGGCAATGAACGTCGGTGGGGGTGGTGAAGAAGACGAAGTCGTCTCGGCGATCAACACGACGCCGCTCGTCGACGTGATGCTTGTTCTTCTCATCATCTTCCTGATCACCATCCGGTTGCGACGCATACCGTGAAGGTGCAGCTGCCGCGCGACGCCAACCAGCCGACCCAGACCAAGCCAGGCAATGTTGTCCTGGCGGTCACGGCGAATGGTCAGGCGTACTGGAACGAGGTTCCTTTGCGTGGTCATCAGGATCTGCTCGATCGTCTCGAGAAGATCGCGGTCATCAAGCCGCAGCCCCAGATCCAGATCAGGGGTGACGGCAAGGCAAGATATGAAGCTGTCGGCAAGATCGTTGCGACCTGTCAAGAAGCTGGCATCTATCGTATCGATTTCATCACCGAGCAGCCTCATTCCTGACATCAGGTCAGGGTACCAGCTTCAGGAAGGACCGGTTTTTGAAATCGGGCCTTCCGGCTCCGTTATTTCCGGGTGCCGGCCTGTGCCGGTTTCCGCCTGTTGGAGAGTTCTCTCATGGCCATGAGCGTCGGATCCGACAGCACGCATGAAGACGAGGGCATCGTCGATATCAACACGACGCCCCTGATTGACGTCATGCTCGTGCTGCTCATCATGCTGATCATCACTATTCCGCTTCAGACGCATTCAGTCGCGCTGGATCTGCCGCAGGGCAACCCGCCACCGAGTACGGAAGAGCCCAAGGTTGTTACGGTGGCGATTGATTTCGATAATTCTATCAGCTGGAATGGCACCCCCATCTCCTCCGAGGCCGATCTTCAGGCGCATTTCATGGATGCAGCCAACCAGCCCGACCAGCCTGAAATGCATATTCACCCGAATCGTCTTGCCGATTACAAGACCGTAGCCCACGTACTCGCCGACGCTCAGCGTCTTGGTGTCAACAAGCTCGGTATCGTCGGACAAGACCAGTTCATGGAAGGACAGTAAGTGCGTTTTCCCCGTTGTTCTCGCGCCCTCCTTGCAGCCAGCTCGCTTCTGGCAGTTTCCTCTTCTGTCCCCGTTGTCGGCGCCTGGGTGGCACCTGCCGCGCAGGCTGAAGACCAGCTGAGCGCCAAGGTCGGCAAACCGCTGCAAGAGGCGCAGACGGCACTGGGTGCAAAAAACTATGCCAAGGCCATGAGTGCCGTGGATGCAGCCGATGCCGTGCCGGGGAAAACCGAATACGAGAAGTATACCATCGCGCAGATGCGTGCAGCCGTTGCTGCCTCGTCGGGCGATGTTCCTGCCGCATCCAAGGCCTATGATGTGCTCATTGCTTCATCGCGCACACCGGCTGCGGCCAAGCAGCAGATGCTTATGGCGAATGCGACCATGGCCTACAATGCCAAGGACTATGCACGTGCCGTTCCCGCTATCGAACGCTATCTGAAAATTGCCGGTCCAAATCCCCAGATGCAGGCTCTTCTGGTGCAGGCTTATTATCTGCAGCAGGATTTCAAGAATGCAGCCCGGGTCCAGCAGGATCAGATCAACGCCGAAATTAAGGCAAAGCGTGTTCCCAGCGAGAACCAGCTTCAGTTCCTTGCGACCTGCTATCATCAGATGAAGGATGCGGCCAACGAGACGCATGCCTATGTGCTGCTGGCCAAATATTATTCAAAGCCTGACTATTGGGCGATGCTGATCCATAATCTCGCCGCTGATCCCCAGATGCCGGATGCCTTGCAGTTCAATCTTGAACGCTTGCGCATGGCGACCGGTGTGCTCAAGGATCCGGCTGATTACATGGATATGATTGAGCGTGCTGTTCAGGCAGGTCTGCCGCAGCTTGGCCTCAATCTTATGGATCAGGCCTATGCATCCGGTGCGTTGGGCAAGGATGCCGGCGCTGCGCGTGAAGCGCGCCTGAAAGCTGTGGTTGTAAAGCGTGCTGGAGAGGTCAAGGCCAGCCTCCCTGCGGATGTGGCCGCAGCCCGTCAGTCCCCTGCTGCGACGCTTTCGCTGACGGCAGGCTATAATCTGGTTTTGAATGGTCAGGTTGACGAAGGACTTGCGCTGATGCGTGAGGGCCTGAAGAAGAACCCTGCTGCCCCTGAAGGTGCCAAACTGCAATATGGCATGGCGCAGATGGATGGCGGTCGCAAGGATGATGCGCTCAAGACTTTCGCAGAGGTTCATGGTGATCACGGATCACAGGATCTGGCCCAGCTCTGGACGCTTCTTGTAACAAAACCGGCAAGGTGAGGGAAAGCGCGTATCAACGCGATCCTTTCTTGTTATTCTGAGCTGTGTCAGACATAGATTGTATCAAATTTCGTTTCACAGCATGATCGACGGGTTTATGACGACAGTATCTCCCTCTACTGACCTGCCGGCTCGTATCCTTATCGTTGAAGACGATCCGGGAATGCGAACCCTTATCCAGCGTGCCCTTCAGGGAGATGGCTTCCGGGTTCGCAGTGTCGCTTCCGGGGATGAAATGTGGGATGCCCTGGCAGTTGGTCCCGTTGATTTGCTGGTCATGGACGTGATGCTTCCCAAGACCAGCGGTATAGAGCTCTGCAGGGCTATTCGTAACGGACAGGGAATGAACCACCCTGGTGAGGCTTCACTGGCCCAGACCCCTATCATCATGGTCTCTGCCCGAGGGGAAGAACGCGATCGCGTTCTTGGCCTCGAGATTGGTGCAGATGATTATGTTGCCAAGCCGTTTGGTCAGCGAGAACTTCTGGCTCGGGTACGCGCCGTATTGCGTCGTGGCCAGGGAGCTGCCCCGACGGAAGTATCCCGCAAGGAGACAATCCTGTTTGCAGGCTGGAAGCTTGACCTGCGTCGTCGTGAACTGACAGATCCTTCGGGTACTGTTGTCGATATTTCCGGCGCAGAGCATGACTTGCTTATCAGCTTTCTTGATAATCCGCAGCGTGTCATTGCTCGTGATCGTCTGCTCGAACTGTCCCGTACACGCCTTGGCGATGTGTCTGATCGCAGTATTGACGTTCTGGTCAGCCGTTTGCGTCGTAAGCTCGGTGCCGATGCAGACTCCCTGATTCGTACTGTACGCGGCCTAGGTTATATTTTTGTGGCAGAAGTAGAGCGCGTCTGAGGACGCATGCCCTTCACTCTGGGAGGGGGCAGCACGCCCCGTATCATCCGTCTCTGGCCTGTCGGCCTTGTCGGACGAGTCAGCGTCGTGCTGCTTGCTGCAGTCATTCTCGTTTTTGTAGCCAGTGCCTTTTTCTACGAAGAGGCTGAAACCTATATCGATGATGACAGCCGTATTACCCAGCTGGCAGAGGAACTGAGCACTGATCTCAGGGTGCTGCGTACCACGCCTATCAGTCAGCGTGGCCTCTTGGGGGCATTGCTTTCTGATAACGGTATCAATGTTGCCTGGCGTTCTGCCAATCAGTCTTTCGAACTGACACAGCCTCACAGGCTGCGTAAGGTCGAAGACAGCCTGATTGCCAATGATCGTGATCTCGCAAAAGCTGATATTCGCGTCTGGGCTGATCGTGCCGATTCTTCAAGTATCCACGGCACATTACAGCTGGCTGACGGCAGCGTCTTGTATTTAATGTGCCAGGTATTCTCAAGCACCGTCATATGACTGGTGGACTGGCTTCGGCGGCCATCACTGCTGGAGCTGTCGCGATTGCCGCCGCTATGATCGTCCGCTCCCTCAGTACGCCGCTCCGGGCTCTGGCCGAAGTGGCTGACAGTATTGCCAAATCAGACGATACGCAGTGGACGATGCTGGACGAGCGTGGCCCACGGGAAGTGCGTGGGCTGGCGCATGCAATAAACAAGATGCAACATCGCATCCATCGCCTGATCAGTGATCGTACCGAGATCCTGGCAGCTGTCTCGCATGATCTGCGCACACCTCTGGCCCGTCTGCGTCTGCGTGCCGGCTTCATGGATGACGAGGAAACGCAAGCCGCGATCGAAGCCGATATCGACGAGATGGAGGCGATGGTAACGGGGGCTCTGGCCTATCTGGCAGGGGACCTCGATCCTGAGCCGGTCAAGCAGGTCGATCTTGTGGCCATTCTCAATACCTTGCTTGACTCACAGAGTGATCGTGGCAGGGACACGAGTTATACTGGTCCTGATCGTTGTCAGGCCTGGGTACGGCCGCTTGCGATCAAACGGGTATTTGCCAACCTTATTGACAACGCCTGTAATTACGGCGGCAATGCTCATGTAACGTTTGAAACTACCGGTCAGAACGCATTAATCTCCGTGATTGATGATGGCCCCGGTATTCCTGAAGCCGAACTGGAGAAAGTGCTGTCGGCTTTTTACCGTGTCGAGGGGTCCCGTTCGCGGGCGACTGGTGGCATGGGGCTGGGCCTTGCCATTGTGACCCGTGAAGTGGGTCGTGCGCGTGGCACAGTTGATCTTCATAATGTGCCTGGTCGCGGCCTCTGTGTGCAGGTTACCCTGCCTCTTGGGGTACCAGAAGTCTGAATCCGTTAAAAGGGACTTGCGTAGTCGCGATTGATGGCACATCTCACAGCTATAACTGAGATCTGAGAGTTGTGATGTTTATTGAGACCGAGGATACGCCCAACCCCGCTACTCTGAAGTTCCTGCCCGGTCGTGCTGTTACCGGGCATAGAGGTTCTGCCGATTTCGCCGAGCCAAGCGCGGCTGAAGGTCGATCACCTCTTGCCGTGACGCTTTTTGGCGTCAATGGGGTCAGCGGTGTCTTTCTCGGTTCCGATTTCATTTCTGTCACCAAGACTGATGAGTTCAGCTGGAACACGCTCAAGCCGCTTCTTCTTGCTGCCATTACGAGCCATTTTGACTCAGGGGCCAAGAGTCTCGAAGCTGCCGCTGAGGCCCAGGAGGAAGCCATTGCTCCTGAAGATGAGGCTGTCGTAGCACAGATTCGCGAGCTTCTTGATACGCGCGTTCGACCTGCCGTTGCAGGGGATGGTGGTGATATCGTATTCAGGGGATATCGTGATGGCGTGGTGCGTCTGACGATGCAGGGCGCTTGTGCAGGGTGTCCGTCATCGCGGGCGACGCTCAAGCATGGCGTCGAGAATATGTTGCGCCACTATGTCCCTGAAGTGGTGGCAGTCGAACAGGTTGAGGATTGAGAACGTGACTGAAAGCCATCCGGAGTTTCTTGCTACGGCACCCCTGGATGAGACGTCACTGGATCAGCTTTTCAGGCAGGCACGGACGCCACATGGGTGGGCAGAAATGCCTGTTGAACGTGAAACGCTGGTTGCGCTCTACGATCTACTCAAGCTTGGTCCGACCTCTGGCAATACCTGCCCCGCCAGATTCGTTTTTCTGACGTCGGACGATATGAAAGAGCGGCTCAGGCCAGCTCTTTCTGCGGGCAATCTTGAGCTCTGTCTCAAGGCGCCTGTAGTGACTCTGGTCTGTCATGATCCGCTTTTCTTCGAGCATCTTCCACGCCTCAGTCGTGAGGCCGAGCTGCGGAACTGGTTCGCTGCCGATGTCGGACTATCGGAAGAGACGGCGTTTCGTAATGGATCCTTGCAGGGAGGGTATCTGATTCTTGCGGCGCGCGCACTTGGCCTGTCCGTAGCGCCATTCTCGGGATTTGATTCCTATGCTGTAGAAGACACTTTTCTTAGTGACACAGGATGGCGGATTAATTTTCTTGCAGGACTCGGCTATGCTGACGCGCGCGTTCTGTCTGAACGTGCCATGCGTCTGAGCTTTGATGAAAGCTGTCTCGTTCTCTGATGCTGGCAGAATCTCCGATGCGCAGTCTGGTCCTGAATGGCGCTACGCTCGGTGCCGGTTCCCTTGGAGACGTGGCCGGGTTTGTCGGCGCAGAATGCATCATTCACGAGCCTCTGGAAGGTATTGGTGCGACTGCCTCTCTGGCATCGACCTGCCAGTCCCTGTTTCGTAGACTTGGTTGGGACAAAGGACCTGATCGCATTATTGCCGTCACAGGGCCTGGTTCATTTACCGGGCTGCGCGCGAGCCTGGCTCTAGCAGATGGTTTGTCATTCGGCTTCGGAGCGAGGCTGCATGGTGTGACAACTGGGCAATGTTTTCGGGCTAACCCTGACTGGGCGAGTACGATCTGCCTGACATATGCACGACGTAACAGGCTTTTTGCAGAATTTCCTGATGGACAATTCTGGGCGGGGGCACCGGATGATCTGACTTTGCCTGACGGGGCTCAGATCATTGGTAACGGTGTGTCAATGATCATGAATACAAATATCGAGCCTATTGATCAGCCCAGGCCTGATTTGCGGCTTGTTTTCTCGGCAGGTCTGACGGCACCCGCAGTCACGGCATTGCAGCCTTTCTATATAGACGCTCCGGAAGCCAAGCCTCCTGCACAAGGGCTGCGTCCTGCACCGATCAGATGACAGATCAGTCAGTTTGTCAGATTGTCAGTACATCCCACGCGGTTCTTTGTGCCTCTTTGCATGCACTATGTTTTTCCGAAGGTGAACAATGGAGCGAAGAGGCATTCACAGCTCTGTTATCAGCTCCGGGTGTAATGGCCTGGGTCGTTCTGGAAGAGAATGAGCCATCCGGTGTGCTGATGATAAGATATGTAGCAGATGAGGCAGAAATTCTTACTCTTGGGGTAATTCCTGCACATCAAAGAAGAAATCTGGCATCGAAACTTATTGCTCATGCTTGCGATATACTGAGGGATCAGGGGGTGCATAGCTTGTATCTTGAGGTTTCAACTAACAACAGGGCAGCAACTGCCCTGTATGTAAAACAGGGGTTTCTGCAATGTGGATATAGGCAGGCCTATTATCCTGATGGCAGTGATGCCTGTGTTATGCGTTATGATTTGGTTAATGTAATTATGTAGTCACTTGGGCCGTTATCATCGATTGGTTGGCTATGAGCCTGCTGGCCAAGTGTAGCGAGAAGAAGTTCTACGTTTCGGCGTGTTTCCTCGCCATGCAGAATGATTTCCAGAGCGTCACCCGTCACACTTCTATCAAGCGCAAGTCTGACATAAACCGTTGTCATCGGGCAGATCTTGTCTCTTATATCAATTGTTTTTATGTTCATAATATCTAAACCTTATGAATAGTTGTTCTGTTGCCTTGAATTCGGTTTATTGTTCAGTATATATTTCTTGGGAAATATTTCTCGGGGAGAAGCCATATGTCTGACGAGCCGGATAACTTAACCCTTCAAAAGCTTACTACACAGATTATTTCTGCTTATGTAACCCATAATGAGATTTCGGGTCAGGATCTACCCAATCTCATTCGTACTGTTCATCAGACCCTGTCAAATGTGGCTAATACCAAGCCTGAGACTGTCAAACCTGTTCCTGCAGTACCACCGAAGAAATCAGTTTTCCCTGATTACATTATCTGTCTGGAGGATGGTAAGAAGCTGAAACTGCTGCGCCGTCATTTGCAAACCGTCTATGACATGACACCACAGCAATATCGTGAACGCTGGGATCTGCCGCCGGAGTACCCGATGGTAGCGCCAAATTATGCCAGCCATCGTTCAAATCTTGCGCGCAAGATCGGCCTCGGTCACCGACGGTGAGAAAGCAGCTCTTTGCCTGCTACTTAACGTTGGCAAAGGGCCGGTTTTTCGGCTACGCCCTATCTCATGGTATCTGAAGCGAAAGCTGACGCAAAGCGAAGCGGGCGGGCTCAGGATGAGTCGCGCATCGGGCAATTATGTATCGAACGTGGCCTGAAGATGACAGGACAGCGTCGCGTGATCGCGCGCGTTCTGTCCGAGGCTGAAGATCACCCTGATGTCGAGGAGCTGTATCGTCGTGCGGCGCAGCTCGACAGCCGGATTTCGATCGCGACGGTCTACCGGACCGTCAGACTGCTCGAAGAGAAGGGTATTCTCGAAAGGCGTGATTTCGGTGGTGGTCGTGCCCGTTATGAGGCAAGCGAGCCTGGGCATCAGCATCACTATCATCTGATCGATGTTGATACCGGACATGTCGTGGAATTTGAAGATGAGGACCATGCGGTTCTGATGGAAACGTTGGCGCGTCGCCTCGGATTCGATCTGGTCTCTCATCGTCTCGAACTTTTTGGTCGCCGTCTGCCCAGAAAAGCCGGCGAGCCGACAGGTCAGGACGGATGAACGCCAAACCTTCACATGCCGAGATGTTCCGCCTGCTGGTCACGGATGGTGAAAGCAGTACGCCTGCGGGCAATTCTCTCTCTACGCTTGAGCTGGCAAGGGATGCTTTTCCCGAGCTGCGTGGTGGGCAGCTCGGCGTCAGGATTGCGACGACTGATGCCGAACGTGAAGCCGCACAGGCTCTGCGTTATCGCGTGTTCTTCGAGGAAATGGGTGCGCGCGCTGACGAGCGCACGGCGCGACTGAAGCGTGATATTGATGAATTTGACGAGGTGGCAGACCATCTCCTTGTCATTGATCACGCTGTTTCCTCCGGTGCAGAAGGCGTCGTCGGAACCTATCGTCTTCTGACCAGTGACAAAGCAGCTCATTTTGGACGCTACTATACGTCGAGCGAATACGATATTTCTCCTCTGACCGAATTTCCGGGTCGTCTGCTTGAAGTCGGTCGATCCTGCGTCGATCAGCGTTATCGTGGCCGTTCAGCCATGCAACTGCTTTGGCGCGGTATTGCTTCCTATATCTTCCTACACAGGATCGACGTGCTTTTTGGCTGTGCCAGCCTGCCTGGTACCAATCCAGAGGTCATGGCAGACGAACTGACATATCTTTATCATAATCATCTTGCTCCCCCGGCCTTGCGCATCAGGGCGTTGCCGGAGCGTTATGTCGACATGCAGCGCCGTGACCCGCATTTGCTGGATCATCGCAAATGCCTCTCCAGACTGCCTCCTCTGATAAAGGGCTATCTCCGGCTCGGGGGGTTCATTGGTGATGGCGCGGTAGTGGACGAGCAGTTCAATACGACGGATGTTGCCGTTCTCGTAAAAAGCGAGCTTCTGGCAGACAAATACTACCGTCATTATGAGCGCCGCCTGAGGGACGCTCTCGAATAAACCAGGAGCATAGAGTGACTTTCCGGCTCTGGAATTTTTCCTCTTCATCGAGCCGGCTTCCATTTTCCACCGGGAAAATGATTCTGGCAGACCTTCTCGTTGGAGCCTTTTCAGCTCTAGCGCTCCCGCCCCTCTTTTTTCTACCGGCTCTGGCTGTAGGGCTGCTCTATCTTTATCGCTGTACGCAGGATGCGTCGAATAGTCGTCAGCTCGCGCTCCATGCCTTTTTCTTCGGGTTGGGTTATCATACGCTCGCTCTGTCCTGGCTGACGAATGCCATTCTGACGCGCGCTTCAGAGTTCTGGTGGGCTGTACCGATTGCAGCGCCTGGCTGCGCACTCATTCTGGCGCCTCTGACGGTCCTCCCGGTGGTGTTCTGTCGTCTGGTTCCTGCGGGACTGGCCAGAATGATTCTTCTGTCCGCTTTGTGGACGCTCGCCGATATGGCGCGTGTTTTCATTTTCACCGGATTTCCATGGAATCCGACCGGTAGCGTGTTCGAATTACCCGGTCGTATTGGCGATATTCTGATCCAGCCAGCGGCTTTTATAGGGGTCGATGGTCTCAGTTTTTTAGCCGCATTGACTGGTCTTCTGGTGTGGCATGGTCCCAGGGCTCGTCTGTTTCTGGTTGGACTTTTTATCCTGTGGACTGGTGCGGGGTGGTATCGCCTATCTTATCCCGTACTGATGAATGTAACCAATCCGGTTGTGGCGCTGCTTCAGGGCAATGTGCAGGAGCGTGATATTCTCTCACGTTCCGGTGCAATGGATGCTTTCCGGCTGTATCTGCGTCTTACGAATGAGGGGGTATCGAAAGCGCGAGCTCTCGCCTCTGATCGCAGCATCATTTATCTTTGGCCAGAATCCGGTTTTCCGGGGCTACTGGATGAGGATGATGCTGCACGTCGGCTGATTGCACAGGCAGGAGATGGTGCCTGGGGCATGATTGGTTCGGACCGTCGCGATGAGCAGAACCGTTATTACAACAGTGTCATGGCGCTCGATGAGAGTGGCCAGATAAAAGCTATTTATGACAAGGCGACACTCGTGCCGTTTGGCGAGTACCAACCGCGTTTTATTCCGTTTAATCTGTTACCTGGCCAGCTTACACCAGGGCAGGGACTTACTACATGGTCGATACCGGCATTAGGCGATGTCGGCCCCATGGTCTGCTATGAGGTTATTTTTTCTGGTCATGTCACCGGAGCCATCCGTCCGAACTGGCTTGGTAATGTCACGAATGATGCGTGGTTTGGTAACAGTGCAGGACCCAGGCAGCATCTGGCTACGGCAAGAATGCGTGCTGTTGAGGAGGGGCTTCCCGTCGCTCAGGCTGCGAATATGGGTATCACGGCCGCATTCGACAGTTTTGGCCATGAACTGGGCCGTTTGCCATGGGGTCATGCGGAAAGCCTTGTGATTGCCTTACCGTCGCCTCACCCTCCGACCATCTTCTCACAGTACGGAAGGAGTCTGCCAATAATACTATGTGCAACGGGTATCATTCTGGCTGTTTTCCTTGGGCGCTACCGGAAATAGATAATAAAAGGTTAATCCATGGCGATTGACGCCTGAGATTAACCCTAAATATGAGTCCTGATGCATGAGTAATACCCAGAAAAGCGCTTCGGCTGCTGGTCCGATAGACGTTCTTGTGGGCGCGCGTATTCGGTTGCGCCGTACGTTATTGGGCATGTCTCAAGAAAAACTTGGTGCTGCGCTTGGGCTGACATTTCAGCAGGTACAGAAATACGAGAGGGGCGCCAACAAGGTGGGTGCCAGCCGACTTTATGAGATGTCGCGCGTTCTCAATGTACCGATAGGTTTTTTTTTCGATGATCTTGCAGGGGCTGACAATCACGTTGGACGCCTTGCCTCGCTGTCTACTGGATTTTCCGAGATGCCCCCGGCTTTTGTTAGCAGGAATGGTACGGTAACGGAGCGTCCACCTTGTTCCAACAAAGGAAAACCTGATTTTGATGAAGCGTCAATTGAGCTTTTGGAGGCATTTCAGCGCATTCGCGACGAGCAGGTGAGGCATCAGCTTCTGAAGCTTGTCAAGACGATGGCTGAGCCAGAACGAGATGCAAGGTTATAATCCAAGTCAACCAATTCTTATCTGGCCACACGCGATTATTCACGACGCAGAACCTGATCGGTCAGAAAGGATGCCAGCTTGCCGGCGACAAAATCCTGCTTGAGTTGCGCTTCATCATATTCATGTTCAACCCAGTACAGAAATGAAATGCGGCCTTCGGCCTGGTTCTGATAACGCAGAATGAACGCATCCAGAATACCGGTGCGTGAGCGATTGAAATGGCCAAAACGCCAGTGAAGCTGTTTCAGCGCCTGTGCTGCGGTACCACCTTCGAAAAGGATGACGAGAGCCGAAGCGAGGCCAGCGCGATCGGCACCTGATTTGCAATGCATCAGCATCGGCATTTCAATACTTCTGTAAAGCGAGGCAAAGCGCAGGATACGGTCACGATGCGGAGCGCCGCGGCTTTCGAATGCCATATCGACATGAGCCAGTCCGATCTGTTCAGCGGCATTGCGTGAGAGTGCATCCGAACCACAGCGTCGGTGGCCGCGCAGATTGACTAGAGTATGCAGCCCGAGGCGTTTTGCCAGACGTGCCAGACGGGCGGGGGTCGGGTGGTTGCAGCGATAGACCTTGCCAGGCACGACAGTTGCCAGATTGGTCCATGGCAGACGGAAGATCGCGTGATCGACGAAGAGGCTGTCAATCCATGCCTTGCAGCGGCCATGCGGTGAGGCAAGCGATCCATCAAACACGAAAATTTCTCCTTGAGATAATCCGCCCTGCCTGCCGCACCCGCGTTGATCCGTCAATTGCCGCCGGGTGAGGAGGTTGATAGAACTTGTTTCATGCGTTTCCCTTCGCTTCTTTTTCTGATGACCGTGCTCACCGGCTGCGCGGCGGAAACGTTCGGTCCGCCCAAACCCGATCTGGCTGTAAATGGTCCCCCTGGCCATCCGCCTGGGCGGCCTCCTCATCGTGACCCCATGGCACGCGCTTATGCCTCATTGCCTGTCGCTATTCCCGGTATGGATGGGCAATCCGGACCACCTATGCTGCCGGGGCTTGCCACAGAGACAGTAACTACAGAAGTGAAGCCACAATATGCAGTTCCTGACGCAGAAGTTTCTTATGGTAAGCCAGGCTCCACGCCATGAGTAATTTTGTTACAGCCCATTATGATCTGCGCGCTCAAGATTATGTCTGCAGCGCTGTGCATGCGGCAGGTGCTGATCTTGATTATCTGGTGACAGAGGTAAAAAAGGCTGGATCGCGATGCGTTCTCGATCTTGGCTGCGGCGGGGGTCATGTCAGCTATGCATTGGCCCCTCATGTTGATCAGGTTATCGCTTGCGATCCGACACGAAGCATGGCGCTGGTGGTTCAGGACGAAGCGCAGAAACGGGACATGAAATCGGTTCTTCCCGTCTGCGGTTATGCGGAGACCCTGCCTTTTGCCGCTGGAGCCTTCGATGCCGTATTAAGCCGTTTCAGTGCCCATCATTGGGCCGATCTGGGAAAGGGGCTGGCAGAATGGCGTCGGGTTCTACGTTCTGACGGGATTGGCATTGTAATCGATACCGTCGCGCCGGAGAACGCAATGGCTGACTCGATTCTGCAATCCATCGAGACGCTGCGTGATCCATCTCATATGCGTAACTACACGGTATCGGAATGGCGACGCGCACTGACGTGTGCCGGCTTCGAGATCCAGACGATCACGCCGATGCGCCTGCGTCTGGATTTTGCTTCATGGGTGGCTCGTACAGGTACGTCTGAATTGCATCAGCAGGCCATTCGCTCGGTACAGAGTATGACCAGCACAACAGTCCAGGCGCATTTCGAAATGGATGGAGACGGGAGTTTCACACTCGACACGGCCCTGTTCATTCTGCGTTGAGCCGGTTTCGAGCATAGTCTCTGTCAGTCGGCGATCCGGCGCGCCTCTTCCGGCAACATGACAGGAATGCCATCGCGCACAGGATAGGCCAGACCAGCTCCCTTGCTGATAAGTTCCTGGGCAGCACGGTCATAGATCAGTGCTTCCTTTGTAACCGGGCAGACAAGCATAGAAAGCAGGCGAGGGTCGAGATCCTGGGCCATGAAAGAAAATCCTGAGATTTGATGGTTCAGAAAGTCAGGGTGCTGCGATGCAGCACCCTGTACAGGGAATATGCCTGAACGGAATTCAGGAGAAGAGAAGAGCGGAGAGCTTGCGGCGTGCAGAAAGCGTTGCCGGGTCGCTGTTGCCCCAAGCTTCGAGAAAACGAAGCAGCTCTGTACGGGCTGCCCCTTCATTCCAGTCGCGATCCTGTCGAATGATCGAGAGAAGCGTATCGGCCGCTTCGGTTTTGTTGCCTGCACCGTTGAGGGCGCCTGCCAGACTGAAACGGAGCGCGAGGTCATCAGGGGCTGCGGCGCATTCGGCGCGCAGCCCGTCGAGAGCCGAAGCTGCCTGACGACTTTCCTTGTGCAGGGCAAGGGCAGAACGGGCGCCGGAGATCGCCGGGTGGTCCACGAGTTTGGCAGGTACCTGACCAAGAGCCTCATCGGCGCCTTCTGTGTCATCCAGTGCGACGAGCGCACGAATCATGCCTCCCCAGCTTTCCGGGTTTTCAGGCTCGATTTCGAGTAGGGAAGCGAAAAGGCTAGCTGCTTCAGCAGGCTGTCCATCCTGCAATGCCGTATTGGCAGCAGCAAGCAGATCGGCACTTGGCATGGTGGCGCCAGTCGCTTTCAGGATCTGCTCAATGAAACGGCGAACTTCGCTCTCGGGCTGGGCGCCCTGCATGATATTCAGGATCTGGCCCTTATAGAAAGCAGCGACCAGAGGGATGGACTGGATGGGGAGTCCAATCTGACCAAGCTGTGCAGCGAGGGCGGCATTGGCTTCGACATCGACCTTGACCAGTTTTACCCGACCACCCGCAGCCATTACCGCACGTTCAAGAATTGGCGTAAGCTGCTTGCAGGGGCCGCACCAGGGGGCCCAGAAATCAACCAGAACCGGAAGCTCGCGGCTGGCATCCAGTACTTCCGGCACAAAGCTGCGCTGATCGGCATCGACAATCATGGCGCCATTTCCCTGAGGCGCTCCGGCTGTGCCCTGAGGCGGATTCTGCCCGATGATGTAATCCATGGAATCTCTCTGCTCTAAGGCTGGCAAAAGTGTCCCGCCACCCAATACATTTGGCTACAAGATTGTTCTGAAGCCTGTAGGAAGCAAGCCCGACGGGGAACAACTCAACGAAAGTGAAAAAAAACCATTTTTTTTCAAAAACCCTCTTGCGCCCTGTCGCTCCAGGCAATATTAACCCGTCCAACGGAACGCGGGCGTAGCTCAGGGGTAGAGCACAACCTTGCCAAGGTTGGGGTCGTGGGTTCGAATCCCATCGCCCGCTCCAGACAAATTAGTTATTGTCTGGAGCGTCGCATCCGGAAATCAAAATAGAAAAATGAATAACCAGTTTCGAAAGCTGATTGCTCATTTTCCTGTGAGCTTTCTCACATAAAACCTTTATCCGATAACGATCCTGTCCTGAAGTACAGGAAATACTTGTTATCATCAGGTTGCTTTCAGGAAATAAGAAATTTAACCGTGCTTTGATAACATCAAGAACAGCATGGCTAGATTTTGAAATATTATTACAAAATTTCCGAGAGTATCTTTCCAGAGTTATCGGGACTTTCTCTCTTGTTCGTGATTGCTTGTGCTTTATGCACGACTGTTCCGGCACATGCTTCGGATGCCGAACCGCAATCCAGACATGAGCAATGGTATACCGGGTCGCTCATTTCCCCGTCCGGACCGCAATTCAAGGCTGGTGTCCTCGGTCTCGAGCCTTATCTTTCCTATAATCAGGCAGTCGATTATCTCGGAGCCAATGGGACAAGCATGCCCATGGATGGTAGCCAGAGAACGATAAGCAATTCGACTATGGTCAAGTATGGTTTGACCGATCACATCAGTATCCAGATTTTTCCGGCTATCAGTTACCGCTGGAAGAAGCATGACGGTAATGCGAGCAGCCTGAAATTCGGTGATATGCCGGTGGATTTTCTGTGGCGTTTTATCGATCCTGATCCCAAGCGTTATATTCCTGTCATGAGCCTTTTTGTGGGCATGCTGATGCCAACCGGAGATTATTCCGAGCTTGGGCGCAGTCAGGATGGCGCAGGTAATGGTGCCTATGTCTTTCGTACAGCTCTGGTCGAACAATCGACCTATGAATTGCCACATGACTATACGCTGCGTCTGCGCATGTGGGGTACTTTTCGTCGCGCGGTCAGTTCCGCCCGTCTTCAGGACCTGACGAGTTATGGCACAACCAAGGGCTTTGTCGGACGTGGCCGTCCCGGCATGAACGGGCAGACCGGGTTTTCGCTTGAATTCGGCTTCAACCAGCGCCTGGTGCTGGCGGTTGATATGGTCCGTGACTGGTCGAACGGGTCGCGGGTCTGGGGGTCATATGGTGGTGGTCGCCGGATCGATCGGGTCACGTCGTCTTCTGGTGACTGGATGGTGGCACCGGCCATTGAATATAGCTGGTCGCCGCGCTTTGGTGTGGTCGCTGGTGCTTCGACCTTTTTCGCTGGCCATAATACGAACCTGACCGTTTCGCCACAGATAGCCGTTAATATGATGTTCTAGCCCGTCGTCTGCCCATTTGCCTGCCTTCCGGGCTTGCCTTGTGAAAGGGAGCGCGCCACGCTTCTTTTCATTCAGGTTGTGAGGAAAATGGCATTATGGCGGCTGAAGGCCAGTCTCGTATCCTGCATCGTCAGCTCGGGCCATTCAGTCTTCTGATGATGGGTATCGGCAGTGTGGTCGGTGCAGGGATTTATGTTCTCCCCGGTATTGCTGCGGCCCAGTATGCCGGACCGGCTGTGTCTCTCTCGTTTGTTCTGGCGGCAATCAGCTGCGGTTTTATCGGGCTCTGCTATGCCGAGCTTGCTTCAGCTCTGCCTGAGGCAATGGGGGGCGCCTATGGCTATGCCAGAGCCATACTGGGTATTGGTCCTGCCTGGTGGGTGGCGTGGATGCTGGTGCTTGAATATGCGCTGGCCGGATCTGCCGTTTCTGTCGGGCTGACAGGGTATCTTGCAGACCTTCTCGCTTCCTGCGGAATAATGCTTCCCAAGACCCTCACCAGCTCGACCGTGCTCTGGCGCGACGGAGGATTTCACCTTGCTGGTCAAATCAATCTGGTATCTCTGGGTCTGGTTCTGATACTCGGGCTTGTCCTGTCTCGCGGTATCCGTCAGGCGAGTCAGGCGAATGGCGCCTTTGTCCTGCTTAAGCTTGCGGTACTGATCGTTTTTGTCCTGGTGGGATGGAGTCATGTCAGGCCTGCGCTCTGGCATCCCTTCCTTCCTGTGTCGGAGGGGGGCTTTCATTTCGGGTTTGCTGGCCTGTTGCGCGCGGTCGCCGTAGTCTCTTTTGCCTATCTGGGGTTTGACTCCATCTCGATCGCAGCATCCGAGGCGCGTAATCCCGGGCGCGATGTGCCGTTCGGGCTGATCGGTGCCCTAGCGATCAGTGCTGTACTCTATGTGATGGTTTCTCTAGTCATGACGGGGCTGGTACCATTCCGTGCGCTTGATGTGGCGAGTCCTGTTGCTCTTGCCGTACAGGCTCTGGCCATGCCTTTTCTCGGTTTTGTATTGCAGTTCGGTTCAGTGGTTGGTCTGGGCTCAGTTTTGTTTGTCAGCCTCTACGGACAGTCCCGTCTGTGCCATATTCTGGCCCATGATCGTTTGATCAGCGAGCAGCTGAGTGCGGTTGATCCCAGGACAGGGGCGCCGGTTCTCGCCATTGGAATGACGACGGCACTAACGGCACTGACGGCAGCTCTTTTACCGATCACTCTGCTGGCCGACCTTGTCAGTATAGGCACCATGATCGGTTTTGTTGTGATTGCGCTGGCCGTCATGAAGTTGCGGGGCGATGAAACCCGCCTTCCTGCCCGGTTTCGGGTGCCTTTTCCCGGCTTCCGGATAGGAGCATACTGGATCGGTATCGTGCCCGTACTGGCGATCGTGACCTGTCTGGTCAATCTGACCACGGTATTGAGCGACCTCGTTGCGCAATGCCTCAGAGGTGAATGGATCCCGCTCGGGTTTCTGGCGTTCTATTGCCTGGCCGGGTGGATGCTCGGACGCAAGAACACGACTGTTCTCCAGAAGGCGAGATAGAATAAAGAGGAGATATGGTGCCGACACTCGGAATTGAACCGAGGACCTACTGATTACGAATCAGTTGCTCTACCCCTGAGCTATGTCGGCGTCCTTGGCGCGGTGCTATAGCCGAGACTGCGTAGGACTGCAACAGGGCAAACACCTATCTCTCAGTGGAATCGTTCGCTACACTATGATCCATGTCTGATCGCTTTCATAAGCGCCTGTGGCGTAACGCCGTCACGATGACGTCTCCTGTGGCCCCGTCTCCAACGCTGAGGGTCGTGGAAGGCGTGCGCGAATGCCCCTATTGTGGATTGTTTCAGACCATGCCGCGGCTGGAACGCGGAAAGGTTGCTTTCTGCACGCGGTGTGATGCCCAGCTTGCCAGGCGCAGACGCACTGCGCCCATAGCCGCTCCAACGGCTTTCTGCCTTGCCTCTGCCGCGCTTTATATCGCCTTGCTGATGACTCAGCTGATGACGATCAACGTGCATGGCCGGGTCAACACTGTCACGATTCTGACAGGACCGCTGGAGCTCGGCCGGGAAGGTTTTGGCGAAATCGGTTTCATTGTAGGGCTGACCACCCTGATCATGCCAGGCATAGCAATTGCCCTGATGGGCGCCATTCTTGTCGGTGCCAGTCGGCGACACATGCCGGACTGGGCGCCACGATTGCTCTCATGGTACGATAAGCTGCGCGAATGGTCGATGATCGAGGTCTATATCCTCGGTGTCTTTGTTGCGTATACCAAGCTGATCGATCTGGCGATTGTTGACCTGAAAGCGGGCGTGTTTCTGATTGCGGCACTCATGATCACCATGGCTGCAACAGATTCGACGCTCGATGTCGAGCGTATCTGGCATAATCGCGATATCCGTGAGGAAATGGAGGATACCGAGGGACGCCTTCTGCCAGTCGAGCATGTGCACGCCAGTGAAGACTCAATTCCTCCCCTGGATCAGATGCTGTCCTGTCATTCCTGTGGGCTGGTCATGGATTTCGGTCATGCCGTCTCGCGTGAAGGTGATATGGGCGACTGCCCACGCTGTCACCAGATATTGCATAGGCGCAAATCCAACAGTCTGACGAATGCCGCAGCTTTGCTTCTGGCTGGAATTATCTGTTACATTCCGGCTAATCTCCTGCCGGTCATGACCTATACAAAGATGGGTCAGGCCGATACGAGCACGATCATCCACGGTGTGATCGAATTATGGCAGGCGGATCTGATTCCGTTGGCGCTTCTGGTGCTGTTCGCATCCATTACAGTGCCTGTACTCAAGATTGTTTCTCTGGCTGTCATGGTGATTGGCACCTGGCGCAAGCAGAAAAAGGCTCTGCGTCTGCTGACGAAGCTTTACAGGCTGATCGATCTGATCGGGCGCTGGTCGATGATCGACGTGTTCATGATCTCTATTCTTGTTGCGATCGTGCACTTCAATTTTCTTGCGAATGTTCTTGCCGATCCCGGTGTGGTTTTCTTTACTATCGTCGTAATTGTGACGATATTCGCGGTGCATAGCTTCGATCCACGTAGCATGTGGGACGCTGCCGGGGAGAACGGTCCTGTTCCGGCCCCCGATGAGGCAAGACAAAATTCCGACCTTGGAGGGATCTCCAGGGACGATACTTCATTTCCTCCTCACGATATGGAGCCTGAGCGCGCGTGAGCGACCAAAACGATCAATCCCGGCAGAACTCACCCGCCCCTAAAAAGGCCGGTATCAGAAAAACGCGTTTTTCGGTTATCTGGCTGATTCCGATTCTGGCGATCCTGATATCCGGCTGGCTCGCATGGCGAAGCCTGGCCAATCGCGGACCGGATATCACAATCACGTTTGACACGGCTTCGGGCCTGACTGCGGGGCAGACCCAGGTCAAGAACAAGGCGGTGACGCTTGGTACGGTGCAGGATATCAGCCTGACGCCCGATATGCGTCGCGTCATTGTCCATGTACGGATGAACGGCGATACAGAAGATATTCTGACCGAACATACACGGTTCTGGGTCGTGAGGCCGCGTATCAACGGCGCCAGTATCACCGGGCTCGAAACCCTGCTCTCCGGTGCCTATATCGCCATCGATCCTGGCGAAAAAGGGGGGCGCTACGAGAGCAATTTCACCGGGCTTGAAGCGGCACCTGGCGTAAGATCAGACCAGCCCGGCTCAACCTTCATGCTGGTAACGCCGACGCTGGGATCGATCGGTGAAGGCGCACCGGTCTTCTTCCGTGACATGTCGGTAGGTGAGGTGCTGGGGTATACCATGCCGCCGGGGGGAGAAGGACCAATCATGGTCCAGGTCTTCGTCAAATCGCCTTATGATCACTATCTGCGTACTGATACGCGATTCTGGAATGTCTCTGGTGTGCAGGTCGGGCTCGGGGCTGGTGGCCTCAAGGTTCAGCTGACCTCGCTTCAGGCACTGCTGTCAGGAGGCGTTGCCTTTGGTCTGCCAACACGACGTCTCAAGGTTGATGCCCCCCAGCTCCGGCCAATTCGGTTTTCAGACTCTATGCTAGTCAGGCTGAGGCGGATAACGCCCGCTATCATCAGCGCGTCAAGGCAGCCACATATATTGACAGTTCGGTCAAAGGACTTACCTCCGGCGCCAGTGTCAGCATGTTCGGCATTCAGGTGGGCAGTGTGACCGATGTATCGCTCAAGGTGAATGAGAAAGATGCGACCGCTCGCGTCCGGGTGGAAATGGAGCTTGAACCGAGCGTGTGCTGAGCGCGGAGGAAACCACGCGTGAATCCCAGCGCAAGTTGCTGGAGGCGTTCATTGCAAGAGGCATGCGCGCCTCTGTGGAGAGCGCCAGCTTCCTGACGGGTGAATCGATGATTGGTCTGCAGTTCGTCAAGAATGCCAAACCTGCCAGCCTTACCTATGAAGGCGACGTGGCCATTCTCCCAAGTCAGCCCGGTGGCTTTGACGGGATCATGGCTTCAGCGGCGACGACGATGGACAAGGTTGCGGCAATGCCGTTGACCCAGATTGGCGAACATCTGAATGATCTGCTGGCTCATGCCGATCAGCGTCTGGCGAGCCCGGAAGTAAAACAGTCGATCATTGCTCTGCGCGATTCGCTTCGTCATGTCTCGGAGCTGACCCAGAATGCCGATCAGGGCATGAAACCGTTGCTCAAAAAGCTGCCTGCCATGAGCGATGCACTGCAGGGGACGCTTAAAAATGCTCAGGTGGTGCTGGCCAGCTACGGGGGCGACACGGATTTCCATCGCGATTTGCAGGCCATGATCACGCAGCTTGGTCAGGCGGCTCGTTCGATCCGCTTCCTGACGGATTACCTCAATCATCATCCTTCGGCACTGATCACGGGACGCCACTGACGTGAAGATACATATTGCTCTCTGCTCATACCCCGCCCTGCGCCGTCCTGTAGCCATTGCCGCCATGTCTCTTCTGATGGCAACGGGTCTCTCGGCTTGTGGGAGTGATCCGACACTCTACTCCATTGCGCCCGTTCCCGGTGTCTCCCAGTCCGGTGGGCCGGCCGTGGTAGAGGTGCGCACACCGGTCGTCGCAGCCAGTCTGGATCGTGATGAGATTGTACGACAGGACAAGGATTACAAACTGGGTATCGCCAAGGGTAATGCCTGGAGCGAGGCGATCGGAGGCATGATTGGTCGTGTTCTGACCCAGGATCTGGCGCAACGCCTGCCAGGCACAACTGTTTTTGCACAGAATGACGCTGTTTCGACCCGGCCGCTTGCGTTCGTCGAGCTAACGGTTACGGCATTCAACGCCGATCAGCAGGGAAATGCGTCACTGGTCGGTACACTCTCTGTACATGGTGACAAGCAGGGTATCGGCCCCAATATGACTGTGCCGGTTCAGTTCCAGACGCGTCTGGATAACAAGCAGCCCAACACACTGGTTGCCGGGCTGAGCACTCTTACCGGGCAGTTGGCCGATCTCGCAGCGCAGAAGATCCGTACCCTGCCGGTTTTGCCGATCGCGCCATGAGGGTTCCGGAGGGACCGGCTTTCCTGATGTTGGTCACAAGGTATAAAAAAACCCGCCTTCTTCCGGAGGCGGTTTTTTCAGGCTTGTCGCCGGATAATCAGAGTTTTTCGACCTGTGTATAGTCGAGCTCCACCGGGGTAGAGCGACCAAAAATCGAGACACTCACCTTGAGGCGGGAGCGCTCTTCGTCCACTTCCTCAATGACACCGTTGAAGGATGTGAACGGACCATCGGCAACACGGATCTGCTCGCCAATTTCGAAGGTCAGAGCAGAACGCGGGCTTTCTACCCCTTCTTCAGCCTGTTTGAGCATACGCTCGGCTTCGGCTTCCGTGATGGGGGAGGGACGGTTCCGTGTGCCAAGAAAGCCGGTAACCTTTGGTGTGTCCTTGACCAGATGCCAGGCATCGTCGGTCAGTTCCATTTTTACCAGAACATAGCCTGGGAAGAATTTGCGCTCGGCATTGATCTTGCGACCACGGCGCACTTCGGTCACGTCTTCGGACGGAACGAGTACTTCCTCGAACTGGTCGCTCAGACCCTTCTGAGCTGCCTGTTCCTTGATATGGGTGGCAATCTTCTTCTCGAACCCGGAATAGACATGCACGACGTACCAACGCTTAGCCATTGTTGTTCGTCTTAGCCTCCAACGCCAAAGAGCTCGCGCACACCAAGTCCGATGACCTGGTCCACGACGAAAAAGAAAACAGAGGTGAGGGCAGCCATGGCCAGCACGGCGCCGGTTGTGACCAGCGTGTTACGGCGAGTCGGCCAGGTTACCCGGGTCGCCTCCGCGCGTACGTCTTTAAGGTATTGCACCAGATTAAAACGGACAGCTGGCTTGGAAGAGGGTTTCGGGGCGTCTTTTGAAGGCCCGCCCTTAGAGGGCGAAGACTGCTGCGACCCGTTTCTGGGGGTAGTGACCGACACCGTCATCCTCATAATTTATCTGAAAGCCGCGCGTGGCGGAATACCGCGCCCGACTCCGCTCGCTGACTTGATCAGCCAGCGGCTGCGGCGTGGTGGCAGGGGCGGAGGGTCTCGAACTCTCAACCTCCGGTTTTGGAGACCGGCGCTCTAGCCAATTGAGCTACACCCCTATCGTCGTCCGCCTGATCAGCCTTTCAGGGTAAGACACCCGTTCCGGCGGGTCATGACGAGACCACTTGCGGCGTAATGCGGTGCGGACGCGTTTAAGTCAAGAGATCATTTAAAGTTTTTCCGCTGAAACTGTCACTTGCTTCCCGTCGGGAAGAAGGTTAGGGAGGGGCATCAGCTGAAGCGCGGGCGTAGCATAGTGGTAATGCAGTAGCCTTCCAAGCTTCTGAGGAGGGTTCGATTCCCTTCGCCCGCTCCAGCTGCTTCTTCCTGAAAAAAACAGCTGTAAAATCCTGACGTCAGGTTTCTGGTCAGGAGTTATCTGCAGAAATCCTGAGAGCCCGTCTGCGCATCTTCTTTCTGCCGGTTCATTTCATGGAGGCAGGCCGGACGTTATTCCGGCGGGTGAGTTGCCAGGGCGGACAAGGTTGCGTCAGGAGTGGTTCCAAGATGGGAGCACCCGAACCGGGTCATCTCCGGCTCTGGTGAAACCGAGTGCTTCACCATGCAGGTTCCTTATGCACCAGAGTGTCAGTTGCACAGGGCGCTCCACGCGTGCTAGACGCCCCGCGAGGCCCGACCCGTTATTGCGGAATCGGGACGAACAGTCTCGTTAACCTGAGTTATGACCAAAGGCTTGCACTGGCAGGATCTCCGGGGTGATCCCGGTACTGCGGCAAACTGGTCATCAGGATGTTTGTTATATTGGGGTGGGAACGCCGGACGTGACAGTGGTCGAAACAGCCGAAGCACCGCAGGTCAGCTTGGATTCGTCAGGAGGCGTGGCACATCGCTATGCTCTGGCGCTGTACGAGTATGCCGAAGAGAAATCGGTACTGCCTGAGGTGCTTGATCAGGTACGTGCGCTGCGCAAGCTTGTTGCGGAAAGCACGACTCTGCGCGATTTTCTTGCTGACCAGAGCCTCGATTCCCGCCAGGCAGGCCAGGGTCTGGAAGCCGTACTGAAGGCACAGGGCTTCAGCGACACGATCCTGCGTTTTGCCGGTGTGATCGCGCGCAACAGACGTGTGGCACGCCTCGACGATATTCTTGGTGCTGTTCTTGCTCTTGACGCCAAGCGTCGCGGTGAGACGGTTGCCGAAGTGCGCAGCGCGCAGCCGCTCAGTGCAGCACAGCGCAGCGCCTTGCAGACCCGCCTGGCAGAAGCGGGTTACGCCCGCGTTTCCATGATCGAACGCGTCGAGCCCGAACTGATCGGTGGCCTTGTCGTGCAGATCGGCGCCAAGCTATTTGATACCTCCATTCGCGGGCGTCTGACCCGCATCCAGAATGCCATGAAGGGAGCCGCGTGATGGATATCCGTCCCGCAGAGATTTCGGACATCCTCAAGCAGCAGATCGCGTCCTTCAATGACGAAGCGCAGGTCTCCGAGACAGGCACAGTCCTGTCAATCGGTGACGGCATTGCGCGCGTCTATGGCCTGTCCAATGCCATGTCCGGCGAAATGGTTGATTTCCAGACCACGGGCGACCGCGGCATGGTGCTCAACCTCGAAGAAGACAGTGTTGGCATTGTTGTGTTCGGCGACGGTGACGGCATCCGCGAAGGTGACACTGTCACCCGTACGGGCGCTGTGGTCGAAGTGCCGGTCGGCAAAGGTCTTCTGGGTCGCGTTGTTGACGCGCTCGGCAACCCGATCGACGGCAAGGGCCCGCTGACCGACGTCGTCATGAAGCGCGCCGAGGTCAAGCGCCCGGCATCATGCCGCGCCAGTCCGTCTGCGAGCCAATGCAGACCGGTATCAAGGCCATTGACGCCCTGGTGCCGATCGGTCGTGGCCAGCGTGAGCTCGTGATCGGTGACCGTCAGACCGGCAAGACCGCTATCCTGATCGACACCATCGTTGCCCAGAAGCCCGTCAACGCCACAGGTGACGAGAAGCAGAAGCTTTACTGCATCTATGTCGCCATCGGCCAGAAGCGTTCGACCGTTGCCAACCTTGTTCGCACGCTGACGGAAGAAGGCTCGATGGAATACTCCATCGTTGTTGCCGCAACGGCTTCCGACCCGGCTCCGATGCAGTACCTCGCGCCGTACTCGGCCTGCTCGATGGGTGAGTTTTTTCGCGATAACGGCATGCATGCCTGATCTGCTATGACGATCTGTCCAAGCAGGCTGTGGCCTATCGCCAGATGTCGCTGCTGCTCCGTCGTCCGCCGGGCCGTGAGGCTTTCCCGGGTGACGTGTTCTATCTGCATTCGCGTCTGCTTGAGCGTGCGGCCAAGATGTCCGACGAGTTCGGCGGTGGTTCGCTGACGGCTCTGCCGGTCATCGAGACGCAGGCTGGTGACGTTGCTGCCTATATCCCAACCAACGTGATCTCGATCACCGATGGCCAGATCTTCCTTGAGACCGATCTGTTCTACAAGGGCATCCGCCCCGCCGTGAACGTCGGTGGTTCGGTGTCGCGCGTTGGCTCCGCAGCCCAGATCAAGGCGATGAAGCAGGTTGCCGGCAAGATCAAGCTGGACCTCGCCCAGTATCGTGAAATGGCTGCGTTCGCCCAGTTCGCTTCCGATCTCGACCCTGCAACCCGCAAGCAGCTCGAGCGCGGGGCTCGTCTGACCGAGCTGCTCAAGCAGCCTCAGACCTCGCCGCTGCCGGTTGAAGAGCAGGTTGTTGTGCTGTTTGCCGGTACACGTGGCTTTGTCGACGTCGTTAAGGTTGATCAGGTCGTGCGCTATGAAACGGCGCTGCTTGCCGAAATGCGCGGCCCGGGCAAGGATATTCTCGACGCCATCCGCAATGATCGCCAGATCAAGCCGGAAACCGAAGCCAAGCTGACCGAGCTGCTTACGGCGTTCAACAAGCGCTTTGCAGCCTAAGGACGTATCATGCCCTCGCTGAAGGAACTGCGCGCCCGGATCGCGGGCGTGAAATCGCAGCGCAAGATCACGAGTGCCATGAAAATGGTTGCAGCGTCCAAGCTGCGCCGTTTTCAGAAACACGCCGAGGCTTCGCGTCCCTATGCTGCGGCCATGCGCCGTATGCTTGCCGAACTGGCTACCGCAACGGCAGGTCAGGGCGATCTGCCCGTTCTGCTTGAAGGCGGCAAGGGGTCGACCCATCTCGTTGTTCTTCTGACCAGCGATTTCGGACTTGCCGGTGGTTTCAACGCCAATCTGGTGCGCGCCACACGTCAGTTGGTGTCGCGTCTGGAAGCGCAGGGCGAAACCGTGCGTGTTCTGCCAGTCGGACGCAAGGGCGGCGAGGCCATGGCCCGCATCTATCCGGCAAAACTGGTTGACCGCATCACCGGCACCGGTGGCCGTGAGGTCCAGTTTCAGGCTGCTGCCGATCTCGGCGAACGCGTGACGGATCTGCTGATGTCCGGTAAGGTCGATCGCGTGACGGTTGTGTATAACCGTTTTGTGAACGCCATGACCCAGATCCCGACGGAAGAGGCCCTTGTGCCCCTGAAGCTGGCCGAGAACGACAACAAGACCGAATATAGCGCTCAATATGAATTTGAGCCCAGTGAAGCCGAGCTGCTCGCTCAGCTTCTGCCGCGTAACATCCAGGTTCAGTTCTTCGCAGCGCTTCTCGAAAGTGCAGCTGGCGAGCAGGGCGCACGCATGACCGCGATGGATAACGCGACACGGAACGCAGGCAAGGCGATCGACGAATTGTCGCAGCGCTACAACCGCACCCGCCAGAGCAACATCACCAAAGAACTTATCGAGATCATCTCCGGCGCTGAAGCCGTCTGAGACTTTTACGCAGGAGCCGAAATACGATGTCCGAAACTCTGTCGTCTGCCAGCAGCAACGTCGTGGGTCGCGTGACGCAGGTCCGCGGTCCCGTGGTCGATGTCCAGTTCGAAGGCACGCTGCCGCATATCCTCAATGCGCTGCACGTCCAGAACGGCGACCAGACCCTTGTGCTCGAAGTGGCACAGGAAATCGGTGAGCGCGAAGTGCGCTGCATCGCCATGGACAGCACGGACGGTCTCGTTCGTGGAAGCGCGGTCAAGGATACCGGTGCCCAGATCACCGTACCTGTTGGCCCGGCGACGCTTGGCCGTATCCTCAACGTCATCGGTGAGCCCGTTGACGAGCGTGGCCCGGTCGTGTCCGACAAGCATTACACAATTCACCGCAAGGCTCCTTCCTTTGAAGACCAGGCGGCTGCATCTGAAATCCTTGTGACCGGCATCAAGGTTGTCGATCTGCTTTGCCCCTATCTCAAGGGTGGCAAGATCGGTCTCTTCGGTGGTGCAGGCGTCGGCAAGACCGTCATCATTCAGGAACTGATCAATAATATCGCCAAGGCTCATGGCGGTGTGTCTGTTTTCGCCGGCGTCGGTGAGCGTACGCGTGAAGGCAACGACCTGTATTTCGAAATGCAGGATGCTGGCGTCATCAAGATCGGTGAAGACGGCTCTACAGCCGGGTCCAAGGTGGCGCTTGTCTATGGCCAGATGAACGAGCCGCCGGGTGCCCGCGCCCGCGTTGCTCTTTCTGCCCTGTCTCTCGCAGAATATTTCCGCGACGAGGAAGGCCAGGACGTGCTGTTCTTCGTGGACAACATCTTCCGCTTTACCCAGGCTGGTTCGGAAGTCTCGGCTCTGCTGGGTCGTATTCCTTCGGCTGTGGGCTATCAGCCGACGCTGGCGACCGAGATGGGTGCTCTTCAGGAGCGCATCACATCGACCAAGAAGGGCTCGATCACCTCGGTTCAGGCTGTTTACGTGCCTGCCGACGATCTGACCGATCCGGCGCCTGCTGCAACCTTCGCCCATCTTGATGCCACAACGGTTCTGAACCGTTCTATTGCTGAAATGGGTATCTACCCGGCTGTCGATCCGCTCGACTCCACCTCGCGCTCGCTCGACCCGAAGATTGTCGGTGAAGAGCACTATCAGGTGGCCCGTGACGTGCAGCGCATCCTTCAGACCTACAAGGGCCTGCAGGACATCATTGCGATCTTGGGCATGGATGAACTTTCGGAAGAGGACAAGCAGGTCGTTGCGCGCGCCCGTCGCATCCAGCGTTTCCTGTCGCAGCCTTTCCATGTGGCTGAAGTCTTCACGGGGTCGCCGGGCAAGCTCGTTGCGCTCGACGATACGGTCCGCAGCTTCAAGGCGATTGTGGCCGGCGAATATGATCATCTGCCGGAAGGCGCTTTCTACATGGTCGGTCCGATCGAAGAAGCGATCGCCAAGGCCGAGAAGATGAAGGAGTCGGCGTAAGCCCATGCCGGTTCAGGTCGAAATCATCAGCCCGGAGAAGCTGCTCTTCCAGAAGGAAGTAGAAATGGCTGTCATTCCGGGCGAAGAAGGCGATATCGCGGCCATGCCGGATCATGCGCCGATCATGCTCCTGCTGCGGGGCGGCATCGTTTCTCTCTATGAGAACGGTGTCGTGACCGAGCGTTTTTTCGTCTCCGGTGGTTTCGCCGATATCACCGCAACACGCTGCACCATCCTTGCGGATGAGGCTCTGGCGGTTGAAGAAATTGTCGTCAGCGAGGCAGCATCCCGTCTCGAGATGCTTGAGGTCCAGCTGACCAATATCGCCGCTGACGATATTGCCGATCAGGACCGTCTGTCTCGCAAGATTCAGGCCGCCCGCGCAGCGATCGAAGCGGCAGAGGCAGCGCATCCTCTGCACTGAGGCTCTCAGCTCTGCACAGGTTAAGGAAAAGCCGGAGGTCCATCAGGATCTCCGGCTTTTTTTGATGTGCGCTGGTTCAGCCGCGACCGCGATAGCCGGGAACATCCTGAGACGGAATCCAGACACCCTTTGGCGGCTCGCCTGTCTGCCAGAACACATCGATCGGTATGCCACCACGCGGATACCAGTAGGCTCCGATACGTAGCCATTTCGGATTCAGCACCTCGACCAGCTTTGTGGCAATGCTGACAGAGCAATCTTCATGAAAGGCCCCATGGTTGCGAAAGCTGGTCAGATACAGCTTCAGTGACTTGCTCTCGACGATCCATTCATCGGGAATGTAGTCGATCACGATATGGGCGAAATCCGGCTGGCCCGTGACAGGGCAAAGAGAGGTAAATTCGGGTGCGGTAAAGCGCACGACGTAGTCGCGACCTTTATGAGGGCTCGGCACGCGTTCGAGCGTTGCGGTCTCGGGGCTGTCCGGCTGGACAGTCTGGCGGCCAAGCTGGCTCAATGCGGCCAGATCGTTCTCTGATGTGGTCATGATGGTCTGCCCTGATGTATGGAAGGGAAATGCAAGTGTCTCAAGCCGGTTTCCCAGCCCCAGTCATCGTGTCTTCTACAGACGATTTGGCGCAACTTTGCGCGCGACTCAAGCAGGAGCCGTTCGTCACGATCGATACGGAGTTTGTGCGAGAGCATACATACTGGCCGCAACTCTGCGTTGTGCAGCTTGGCGGTATGGCAGATGTGGCGGTCATTGATACGCTTGCATCAGGCTTGACCTTGCGCCACTGGCTGATCTTCTGGCGACAGAAAGCTGTGTGAAGGTGTTTCATGCGGCGCGGCAGGATCTTGAAATCTTCCTGCATCTTTTCGATGTCCTGCCACGTTCGATCTTTGATACGCAGGTTGCTGCGATGGTAGGCGGATATGGTGATCAGGTGGGCTATGATACGCTTGTCAGCGCCATTACCGGTGCAGGGATCGACAAGACGCACCGTTTCAGCGACTGGGCGGCGCGTCCGCTTTCAAAAGCACAGATTGCTTATGCTGCGGCAGATGTTACCCATTTGCGTAATGTCTATCTGACCTTGCATGACGAGCTGGTGAAGCAGAACCGCCTGCACTGGGCCGATGCCGAGCTGGCCGTTCTGAACGACCCGGCAACGTTCCGGCCTGATCCGCGCCGCCAGTGGGAGCGTCTCAAGGCGCGTACCAATAATCGCCGCATGCTGGGTGTGCTGCGTGAAGTGGCTGCCTGGCGTGAGATTGAGGCACAGGCGCTCGATATTCCGCGCCAGCGTCTGATCCGTGACGAAAGTCTGCTTGAGATTGCGGCTGTTCGCCCGCAGGATGCTGAGGCCCTGTCACGCGTGCGTGGGGTTTCTCGTGGTTTTGCTGAGGGCAAGGCGGCGCCGGGCCTGCTTGCGGCGATCCAGACTGGTAACGATCTTCCTGAAAAGGATCTGCCCCGTCCGCCGCGCAAACCGGAAGGCGCCAAACCTTCATCGGCGCTTGTGGCGTTGCTCAAGGTTGTTCTGGCGGCGAGCTGCGAGGCCAATCGCGTAGCGCCCAAGCTGGTCGCTACAAGTGAAGATCTGGACAGTCTTGCTCTTGGCGAGACGGATAGCCCTGTTCTGCAGGGTTGGCGTCGGGCTGTTTTTGGTGACGATGCCCTGGCTTTGCTCAGGGGAGAAATCCAGCTGGCTGTTAACGGACGCTCCGTAAGGTTGATCCGTATGGATCCGTCACGCTGATCGGATCGGAAGAGACTGCCAGGAAAGACAGGATGCAATTCTGACCGAGGCCTAAAGCACGAATTATCTTTCATTCTTTGGTAATTCTGACGGCTTCAGATTGACTTGTGCAAGAGCTCTGTGTTTATGCGCCAGTCTCATCATAGAAAAATCCGACTTACGGATTGAGCAAGTCGTATTGACACACTAGTTTTACGTCACAGGACTGAATGAGGAGTACGGGCGATGGAATGGACTGACGAAATAATCTCCCGTCTTCAGACGCTTTGGCAGGAAGGACTATCGACAGCCGAGATTGGCCGGCAACTGTCGATCACGAAGAATGCCGTCGTGGGCAAGGCGCATCGGCTGGGCCTGCCCCCCCGTCCATCGCCTATCCGTGCGACGGCCAAGCCCCGCAAGGAGAGTGCGGCAGAGACTTCCGTGTCCCAGCCGGTGATGGAAACAACGGCAGAAGCGCCCATGGCGATTCCTCCGGTATCCGAGGTCAAGTCACCCGCAGCCAGTGAGGTTGCTGCTCCAACCCCGACCAGACCTGTTATTGCCGAGACGACTGTCTCTTCAGCACCCAAAGCAGAACGTGTCGAAAAACCTGTTGAAAATATCAGCCCGGTATCCGCGGAAGAGGCTTCCGCAGCCGTCAAGCCAAGCCCGACCCGTAAACCTGCCGAGCCCAAAACCATGTCGCCAGATCTGATGCTTCGTCCGCTTCTGCGTCCGCTGACGACAGAAAGCTCCACGCGTCGTGGCCCGTCCTGCTGCTGGCCGAACGGTGATCCGGGTACGCCGGGCTTTCATTTCTGTGGTGCCAAGCCGGTCCCAGGCAAACCTTATTGTGCCGAACATTGTGCCATTGCGTATGTAAAGCTGCGTGATCGTCGTGAGAGTGTTGGGTGAGCGTAACCGGCGCTGAATCGTATGTATAAAAAAAGCCCGGTCGTTATGACCGGGCCTTTTTGTTGAGGTCTGGAAGCACTCAGACAGAAGGTGTCGTCTCTTCCGTCTTTTCGACAGCCGGGGGAGCGGCATCAGGTGCGGCAGGGCGCGGCGGCATATCGCCGGTAATCATTTCAAGATGACCGGTGATCTGGCCACCGTCTTCTACCTGAAGGCGACGGCAACGGGTCTTGCCAATGAGCTTGCCTGTGGCGCGAACGGTCAGATTGCCACGAACGGTCAGTGTACCGTCGATCGTGCCAGCCAGGTCGGCATCCTCGACTTCGATCTCGCCCCGAAACACACCGCCCTGGGCAACAGCCAGCTCGGCTGCCTGAAGCAGTGAGGCTTCAACCGTGCCTTCGACAACAAGGCGCTCTGCGTCCTGTATCGAGCCCTGAACCGAAATGCCGCGGCCGACTACCAGAGTACGGCGATCGGAAGAATCGCGGCGTCCACCGGGTGCAGCCGCTGCTGCGGCTGCCGGACGTGCTGCTGCGGCAGGTGCCGCCGGCGTAGCGGAAGAGGGAGGGGTGGGGAACGGCGAACGACCCATCGCTACAGAATCCTTGAGTTGAGAGGCTGATGAAGCGTCAGACGCTGAGGTCGGACGCTCAGGGAAGAGCGAGGCGCTGCCCGAGCCGGGGGCAGTCGCCTTTTGACCAGTACTGGCCGAAGCACCTGAAGATGGAGGAGCTGTATCTTCTGGTTTGCGTCGTTTGAACAAGAGAACCCCGCTGCGCGTTCTGAGAGGTGGCGGTTCGGGTGCCGCTGTCGGCTTTGGGACAGATAAGGTGCCATCGAGATGGCGACCCGTGTCCTCACCCGGCTTACACGGTAAGATGCGCAAGCGACAAGCGGATAAAGGGCAGGTTTTCGCGGTTTTTGACCCTAACCCAGTCTTGTGTCATGGCCTTTGGCGAAGAATGCCGAACCTGTCGTTCACGCAGCGTTACGATCGCGAGTGATCGTGTTGATTTCATGGCGTGGGTAAAGGTTCTGTCAATTTAATTCATCGTTCCGGAGACTTCATGACTGCGCCTGCTCTCGATCTGCTCTGCATTGGTAATGCTATTGTCGATATTCTGGCCCCGGTTTCTCATGAGACGCTCGAGGCACTTGGCTCGCCGCTAGGCAGCATGACACTGATCGATGCTGCCCAGGCCGCAGAAATCGAAGCGGAAATCAGCCCCGAACAGATTATGGGTGGTGGTTCTGCCGCCAATACGGCGGTCGTTGCCTCCCGTCTTGGCGCTCGCGTTGGTTATCTCGGCAAAGTTGCGGCAGATGAAGCCGGCCTTGGCTATGCCAGAGACCTGACAGCACAGAATCTGCTCTACCCCTCTGTTCCGGTTGAGACCGCCGATCGTCCTACCGCACGTTGCATCATTCTCGTCACACCTGATGGCCAGCGTACCATGCATACCTATCTCGGTATCTGTACGGAGTTCGGGCCGGAAGATGTCGATCAGGCTGCTGTTTCGGATGCCGCGGTGACTTATATGGAAGGTTATCTTTTCGACAAGGATCGTGCCCAGGCCGCATTCATCCTGGCCGCGGAAACAGCTCACAAAGCCGGGCGCCGCGTTGCCCTTACACTTTCCGATACGTTCTGCGTTGCCCGTCATCATGACGCTTTTCGTGCGCTTGTGGCCGGGCATATCGACATTCTCTTCGCCAATGAAGCCGAGATCTGCGCCCTTTATGGTACCGAGAATTTCGATTCTGCTGCAGCACAGGCAGGAGCAGATGCCGCTCTTGTCGTGCTGACACGCAGTGAGAAGGGGGCCGTCATTCTCTCCGAAGGCAGAAGATTGTCGTGCCAACCGAGCCGGTCCGGGTTGTGGATACGACAGGTGCAGGCGACGCCTTTGCGGCAGGCTTTTTGGCTGGTCTCGCCAAGGGGCGCAGCCTCGAGGCCTGTGCCACGCTGGGCAACCAGGCCGCTGCAGCCATTATCACCCATATGGGGCTCGCCCCGCAGAGGATTTTGGGCTCAGGGCGTAAGGTCGTCACGGGGCCTTGTCCCATCCTCCGCCAAAGGGCAGCCGCCCTCTGGAAACCAGTTCGGATAAGGCGGGATGAAAGGGGCTTGCCCCTTTCCGGGAGGCGGGGTAGCGCCCGCATGACTTGCCCGCCAGTAGTCCAGCCCCGCCGAGCAGGCACAATTTCACCTTGTGAAACCTGAAAAAACCCGTCTTTTCGGAACCTTTCATTGCACTCTGACGGGAAATTGTGCAGAACACGGCCAAATCCGTCAGTCCCGGCTTTGTGTCGTTCCCAGGGAGCGATCCGGCAGGGCATGACCCTGCAAGCCCGATCAGGACCGCTTCATGGAAATCCGTAACATCGCCATTATCGCGCACGTCGATCATGGCAAGACTACCCTCGTCGATCAGCTTCTCAAGCAGTCCGGTTCATTCCGTGAGAACCAGCACGTTGCAGAACGCGCCATGGACAGCAACGACCTAGAGCGTGAGCGCGGCATTACCATTCTTGCCAAGTGCACCTCGGTCGTCTGGAACGAGACGCGCATCAACATCATCGACACGCCAGGCCACGCCGATTTCGGTGGTGAGGTCGAGCGTATCCTGAGCATGGTGGACGGCGCGATCATCCTGGTCGACTCGGCTGAAGGCGCTCTGCCGCAGACCAAGTTCGTGCTCGGCAAGGCGCTGGCCCGTGGCCTGCGTCCGATCGTGGTCGTGAACAAGATCGACCGTGGCGACGCCCGTCCCGACGAAGTTCATGAAGAAATCTTCGATCTGTTTGCGGCGCTGGGCGCTGACGAGCATCAGCTCGACTTCCCGATGCTCTACGCTTCGGGCCGTCAGGGCTGGGCCGATCTGGAAATGAACGGCCCCCGCAAGGATCTGTCCCCGCTGTTCGATCTGGTGCTGCGTCATGTGCCCACGCCGGGTCTGGACAAGGAAGCGCCGTTCGGCATGGTTGCGACCATTCTCGAGAGCGACAACTTCCTGGGCCGCATCCTGACCGGTCGCATCGAGCAGGGCCGTGCCCGCCTCAACATGCCGGTGCGCGTGCTGCGTCCCGATGGTTCGGTTGTCGAAACCGGCCGTCTGACGAAGCTGCTGTCGTTCCGCGGTCTCGACCGCGTGCCGGTGGAAGAAGCCGAAGCTGGTGACATCGTCGCTGTGGCTGGTCTATCCGACGCGACCATCCCTGACACCATTGCCGATCCGGCTCTAGACGGCCCGCTGCCCTCGACCCCGGTCGATCCGCCGACCCTGTCGATGACCTTCCGCATCAATGACGGCCCTCTGGGTGGTCGTGAAGGCAAGAAAGTGACGTCGCGCCAGATCCGTGATCGTCTGTTCAAGGAAACCGAAGGCAATGTGGCCATCAAGGTGACCGAGAGCGCCGAGAGCGAAGCTTTTGAGGTTGCCGGTCGTGGCGAACTTCAACTTGGCGTGCTCATCGAAATGATGCGACGCGAAGGCTTCGAGCTGACAATCGGTCGTCCGCGCGTACTCTTCCGCACCAACGAAGAGACCGGCGAGCGTGAAGAGCCTTATGAAGAGGTTCTGGTCGATGTTGACGAGCCCTATTCGGGCGTGGTCGTCGAGAAGATGTCGATCCGCAAGGGCGTGATGCAGGACATGCGTCCTTCGGGTGGCGACAAGGTTCGTCTGACCTTTATCATCCCGTCGCGCGGCCTGATTGGCTATCACGGCGAGTTCCTGACCGACACGCGCGGCACAGGTATCATGAACCGTCTGTTCGCGGGTTACAGGCCCTATGCCGGTACGATCGACGGCCGTCGCAACGGCTCGCTGATTTCTTCGGAAGACGGTGCGACCACGCAATATGCGCTGTTCGCGCTGCAGGATCGCGGGACGATGTTCGTCGACGCGGGCGAGAAAATCTACACAGGTATGATCCTGGGTGAGCATTCTCGTGAGAATGATCTCGACATTAACGCCGTGCGTGAAAAGAAACTGACCAACATCCGTGCCGCCGGTAAGGACGATGCGCTGCTTCTGACCCCGCCACGCAAGATGAGCCTCGAGCAGGCCATTGCCTATATTGAAGACGACGAGCTGGTCGAAGTGACGCCTTCTGCCGTGCGTATCCGCAAGCGTTACCTTGATCCGAACGAGCGCAAGCGCATGTCGAAGGTCAAGTCTGACATCTGATCTTTCGGAAAGGGTCATCGGATACGATGGCCCTTTTCTGACGAACATGTCGCGATTAAGGCGAATATACGCCTTTACCGTGCGATTACAGTCATTTTATTAAATTTATCCCGAGACGATTTGAAAAAATACTGATAGCGTCCACGTTGTCATGAGTTCAGATGAGCCGGGTTCTTCGGTCTTACTGACACCTGTGATTATGTGAATTTGCTTTCTGGAGCTCGTTTCATGCTCGTTTTCAATCGTCGCCTTCTCACCGGTGTTGCCGCTCTTGCCATGACGCTGAGCGTTCCTGCTTTCGCTCAGGACGCAGCTCCGGCTGCCCAGGCTCCCGCCGCTGCAGCGCCGGCCGCTCCGGAAGCCACAGCTCCGGCTCCGACGTCTGAAGCTGCTCCGGCAGCATCGACCGACGACAAGGCTGCCAAGCACAAGCATAAGGGCAAGCACAAGCACAAGCACCACAAGAAGGGTGCAGAAGCTGCCGCCGAGAAGGACGCTTCCGGCAACTGATCGATCTTCTGATCGACCATGGAAAACGGGGCCGTTTACGGCCCCGTTTTTTGTTGTTCATGTATCGAAAGCAAAACCCGTCAATATCCCGTACAGATACGGCCACTTTCCTGAAGGGGGATGGCGTTGGCCAATGCAGACCGGGCCCGTGATCGGTTGATGTGTGTCAGCGCAGATGCGCCAGTGGATAGCCTCAGCCTGGTTCTGGTATAATGGCTGCCCGACGCGGTCGGGCGCGATGGGCCGTTGCAAAAGGTACCATTCGGCTCTCTGCCTCATCCCAGAGCGTGTGACGGAACAGTTCACGTATCGCCTCGCCCAATCCAAAGGTTTTGACCTCGCTGAAAATGCTGTGTGCCTCATGGCAGGCGGCCAGGCGGTAGTTCGGAATGCCCGGTGCGGCGTGATGGATGTGATGCAGGCCGATATTGCCTGAAAACCAGTTGAGCAAGCGCGGCAGGCGCAGGAAGGAACATCCGGTGAGCGCAGCCTCGAATGCATTCCAGTGCTCCGAGCGCTCCCAGTGCACCCCTTCAAACTTGTGTTGCACCAGAAACAGGGCGACCCCTATGACCGCAGCAGGATAAACCACGCCGAATGCCAGCAAAGCAGTTGTCCCGAATCCGAAGATATAGGCAAGCCCACCATAGAGCAGCAACAGGCAGAGATTCGTCGTGTGAACGCCCCAGCGTTCCGCCTGCCAGCTGCGAGGGGTGTCAAATGGAATGCGGTAGACAATAAAGAAGATGAGGGGGGCATGATCAGGATCGAGATAAAAGGATTTTTCGATATCCTGTAAACAAGACGTTCCGATCTTGACATGTTGTAATATTCGGAGACTGTTGTGCAGTCTGAGTAAATATCGGAGAGTCTTCCCCGACTTTCTATATTGTTCCAGTCGCCGTGGTGTATTGCATGGTGACGACGCCAGTGATCATATGGTGTCAATGTGAGCAGGGAACAGAGACGCCCTACAAGACGATTGACTGCGGCTGAGCGGAAAAGTGATCCATGCCCGCAATCATGTTGCAGCGTGAAGGTGCGTATTGCCAGGCCACTGGCCAGGGGAAGCAGCAGCAGCACTGCATGGATATGGTGAGACATGCCCGTGAAAAGAACGGCATAGCAGGCAAGCAACCCGCCTATGGTGGTTACTGCCTGAAAGAGACTCGTGGGATGATGCGGAGACTGATAGGTTTTGACGGAACGGATATCTGACATACGGTCACGGACCGCATTTGTCTTGGGCGAGGCAAGGTGCGGCATGATTTCTCGGAAACTATTTCTCTGCGGGAACGTTCTGAGTTAATGGCATATTTCGTTTTGTGCAATCATCCTGATCAATATGCCTCGCAATTGCCTCAGTGTATCGTGCGTTATTGCAATGCATCAGGATCCGTCGCGCTCAGCAAGATGCAAGAGGGTAGCGGCATTATGCGCGTGTCAGGGGTGTCTGCGTGACACCCCTTTGCGCCTTTATGCGAGGCTGGGCCCCGCAATCCTCAGGATGTGTAGCGATCCAGAGAAAGATCGAGCGACGGAATATCCGTGCGCTTGCCGCTGATGCGGTCGGCCAGAATACGGCCTGAGCCGCAGGCCATGGTCCAGCCCAGTGTGCCATGACCTGTATTGAGCCAGAGATTGCTGTAACGGCCCGACGGCCCGATGACGGGGGTGCCGTCGGGGGTGCAGGGACGCAGGCCGGTCCAGTAGCGGGCGCGGCTGAGATCGGCACCGCCATACATCTCGTTGAACGAGAGTTCCAGCGTTTCGCGACGATCCTGGCTCAGCTTGAGGCGCCAGCCTGTCAGTTCTGCCGTCCCACCAATGCGGATGCGATCGCCAAGCGCGTCATGGCGACCTTGTAGGTCTCGTCATTGACCGTCGAGGTCGGCACGCGTCTCTCATCGGTGATCGGGGCGGTGAGAGAGTAGCCCTTGACCGGATAGACCGGCAGATCGAGTTCGATCGGCTTGAGCAGACGGGGCGAGTAGCTGCCCAGTGCCAGAACATAGGCGTCGGCTGTCAGACGGCCAGCGCTGGTGCGAATGCCGTAAATGGCGTCGCTCGCGGCTTCGATAGCCTCGATCTCGGTACGGAAGCGGAAGCTGACACCTTTTTCTGCCGCCATGGCAGCCAGACGCTGCGTGAACAGATAGGCATCACCCGATTCATCGCCGGGCAGCCGAAGGCCCCCCTTGAGAAGATGACGCGCACCGGTCAGGCCCGGTTCGTATTTCAGAACATCATCTGTTCCCAGAAGGTCGTGTTTTACGCCACTTTCTTCCAGAAGACGCATGTCTTCATATGCGTGCTCAACCTGCTTGTCGGTACGGAAAAGCTGGATCAGGCCTTTCTGACCATCATCATAGGTGATGCCGGTGGAACGTCTCAGTTCAGCCTGACAGTCGCGACTGTACTCCGCAATACGCAGCATACGGCTCTTGTTGATATCATAGGCATGATGCGTGCAGTTGGTCAGAAGCTGCGTCATGAAGCGCAGCATCGGGGCATTGACGGCAGCGGCACGAACGACCAGCGGAGCGTGTTTCTGGAACATCCACCGTGCAGCCTTGAGGGGCAGGCCAGGCATGGCCCAGGGCGTGGAATAGCCCGGTGAAACCTGTCCGGCATTGGCAAAGGAGGTTTCGAGTCCGACACCGGGCTGGCGATCGATAACCTCAACCTCATGGCCCTGTTCAGCGAGATACCAGGCAGTAGTGACGCCAATCACACCGGCGCCCATGACGATGATCTTCATGGTGAACTCTCAATGTATTCACGATGGAAGCGCTTGCCGAGACTGGTCAGCAACTCATATCCGATCGTATCCAGTGCTGAGGCTAGGTCGTCCAGCGGACGATGGGGGCCAATCAGCTCGAAACCCGTGCCGGAGGGCAGATCCATGTCGCCCAGCGCGGTAATATCCAGCGCCATGCAATCCATGGAAATACGCCCCACGACGGGCAGGGAGATTTCCGGTCTTGCCGGCAGAACCGCGCTGGTGAGACCACCGGCACGTCTGTGAAAGCCGTCCGCATAGCCGACTGAAAGTGTGGCAATACGGGTCTTTTGCGTTGCTATGAAGCGCGCGCTGTAACCGACAGCCGTATCCGGTTCAATCCAGCGATCCTGAACCAGTCCCCCCAGCAGGGTGACGACCTGGTGCATCGGGTTGGCGCGGTGAGGGGTGGGATTACCGCCGTAAAGTGCATAGCCGGGGCGAACCAGGTCGTGATGGAACGACGTACCCAGAAAAATGCCGCTCGATGCTGCAAGGCTGGCAGGCAAAGTCGGGAGTTTTTGTCTGAGGGCGTTGAAACGCTGGCGCTGGCCGTCATTGCGTGGGGATGCAGCATCGTCGGCGCAGGCAAGATGGCTCATGACGAAAGTGATATCGAGCACGTCATGAAGGCCATCGGCGCAAAACGAATCAAGATCCTCGCTGGAAAGGCCAAAGCGGGACATGCCACTATCGAGTTGCAGGATACAGGCAGGTCTGCTGCCGGTTTTCCGGCACAGCACAGCCCAGCGACGGGTCTGATCAAGACTGTTCAGAACAGGAGTCAGGCCGGAGGCAGCCAGAAGCGTCTCGGTTCCGGCTGGAGGGCCATTGAGAATGCAAATTGCCGCATCATCCGGCAGGAGAGGACGCAAACCGAGCCCCTCATCGATTGTGGCGACGAAAAAACGGCGACACCCGGCCCGGTAAAGGGCGGGAGCAACATGTCTCACGCCAAGCCCGTAGGCATCGGCCTTGACGGCGGCGCCTACGGCGACATCGTGACCGACCTGGTGTCTCAGCAGGGTATAATTCTGTTTGAGAGCATCGAGGTCGATACGCAGCCATCCTCCGGCGGATTGCCTTGCGCCTGCTTCCCCCTCGTTTTGCAGCACGGTCATTCGGGTCTGGGTCTTTCGATCGTTACGATACCATTCTAAACTGCACCTTGCCATCGCTCAAGAGCTGACGGGTACGCCCTTGCTGGTCGAATATTCAAAATGCAGCGCCTGATCGGGGTGGACGATTGGATGTATCGCATGAGCTGCCATCGCCGCCTCACTGAAGCCCTGTAAAATCAGCTTGAGCTTGCCTGGATAGGTAACGACATCGCCAATGGCGAATACGCCGGGCAGGCTGGTCTCCATGGTTGACGGGGTCACGGGCAGGGTGCTGCGAATGGTGTCGATATTCCAGGTGGCAATTGGACCAAGATCGGTCGAAAGGCCGTAAAAGGGGAGAAGTGTATCAGCCTCGATACGGCGTACCTGCCCTTCAAGATCGATCACATCGACGGCCGAGAGGGCACCATTCTCACCTTGCAGCGCATGAAGCTGATAGGGCACGACCTTCTCGATACGACCATCTGCGACACGGGTTTCAATCTGCGAAAGGGTTTCCGGCGCACCACGGAAGCGATCGCGACGATGGAGCAGGTAGATCTTTTCAGCGATGTCAGAGAGTGAAAGTGCCCAGTCGAGGGCGGAGTCGCCACCGCCGGCCACTACGATGCGCTTGCCGGCAAAATCGGCACGCTTGCGCACATAATACTGAACGGCACCGCTTGCTTCATAGGAATCGAGCCCGTCGAGCGGCGGGCGGTTCGGGCCGAAGGCGCCGGCACCGGCAGCGATAATGACAGCGCGCGCGGTCACCACATTTCCCTTGTCGGTCTCGAGGGTGAAATCACCGCGTGTACCAGAGAGTTTCTCGACACGCTGGCCAAGCAGACGTGGCACATCAAAGGGGGCAATCTGCGCATCGAGTGCAGCGATCAGTGCGCCACCTTCGATAGAGGGATGACCCGGGATATCATAGATCGGTTTTTCGGGATAAAGCGCCGCACACTGACCGCCAATCTCTCCCAGTGCGTCGATCAGCACACAGGAAAGTTTGAGCATCCCGCATTCGAACGCCGCAAAAAGAGCGGTCGGCCCTGCACCGATAATGGCAACGTCGATGTCGAGAGGAGTCTGGCCCATAAGCACGTTCAATCCTGTCCGTTCAAACCTGTGTCGTCTAGCAGCTAACAGAAACCGTCTCTGGCGCCCAGAGCCTGAAGCCCTCTGAGGGAGAGTGACTTCAGACACAACTCCGTTGCGTGTCCTCTTTGGCTTTGATACGAAAGCTGCCAGCATCAAGAGTCGGCATGTCATGTCGGCGCCAACCTGCTCCCGGGCAAGGTGGTATCTCCGGTTTTACCGGAGAGATGTGGCCGCTCCGGCAATCTCGGGACATGCCACACCCCTTTTTTCGCCCGGAGCGCCTGTTCGTCCAGAAAGGACTCACTGTCGTGGCCCAGCAATTTGCCAGTGATAATTATGCCGGTATCTGTCCCGAAGTCTGGGACGTGATGCAGCAGGCCAATGAGGGGTCGGTTCCGGCGTATGGTGACGATGAATGGACCAATCGCGCTTCTGACAGCTTCCGCACCCTGTTCGGGACCCGATGCGAGGTATTTTTTGCCTTTAATGGAACAGCGGCCAATTCACTGGCACTCGCTGCACTCTGCCAGTCCTATAACAGCGTTATCTGTTCGTCTTTTGCCCATGTCGAGACCGATGAATGCGGCGCGCCCGAGTTCTTTTCCAATGGATCCAAGCTGCTTGTGGCGCGTACCGATCGCGCCAAGCTGTATCCTGAGGACATAAGGGCTCTGGCGACCTGTCGCAGTGATATCCACTATCCGAAACCCAAGGTTGTAACGATCACCCAGCCTACAGAGACGGGTGAGGTCTATTCGCTGGAGGAAATTCGAGCGATTGCCGATACATGCCGCGAGCTGGGGTTGCGGTTCCATATGGATGGCGCCCGTTTTGCCAATGCCTGCGCGGCATTGGGATGCTCACCAGCGGAAATGACCTGGCAGGCCGGGGTTGATGTGCTGTGCTTTGGGGGCACCAAGAACGGTATGGCTGTTGGTGAGGCCATTCTGTTCTTTGATCCGGCTCTGGCTGAAGGCTTCGACTATCGCTGCAAGCAGGCAGGTCAGCTTGCTTCCAAAATGCGTTTCATTTCCGCACCATGGATCGGATTGCTGGAAACGGGCGCGTGGCTGCGCAACGGACGGCATGGCAATACGTGCGCGAGCAGGCTCGCCGAGCGGGTCAAGGCGCTGCCTGGTCTGGCGCTGATGTTCCCAACCCAGGCCAATGCCGTATTTCTCAAGGCACCCGAGCATGTGCTTGACGGACTTCGGAAACGGGGGTGGCGTTTCTATACCTTTATTGGTGGTGGCGCGCGCTTCATGTTTGCCTGGGATGCAGATCACGAACGGGTGGCGCAGCTCGCTGCCGATATCGAGGCTCTTGCTGCGTGAGCCCTGCCACACTTGCCAATATCCATGCCTTATCGCTTCAACGCTGTCCGATCTCGACATGGCCGGTACGGCGGTGTTCGCCATTTCGGGCGCGCTGGTGGCAGCCAAGGCAAGGCAGAACATGGTGACCTTCGCTTTTTTTGCCGCCATGACGGGTGTGGGTGGTGGCACACTGCGTGATCTGCTGATCGGGGCGCCCGTTTTCTGGATGCATGCCACGGCACCGATCGCTGTCTGTCTGGGTATTGCGCTCCTGGTATGGTTTACCCCTCATCGCGTCTGGCATGAGCGCGCCATAGACTGGTTCGACGGGCTGGGTCTGGCCTCCTATGCCGTATATGGCGCCGCCAAGCTACCGCCTACGGGATTCCCTGGCTCCCTGCTGCGATCATGGGCGTTGTTACGGCCTGTATGGGCGGGATCATTCGGGATGTGCTTGCCGGTCTGCCTTCTATTGTGGTCCGTCCTGAGCTTTATGTAACAGCTGCCGCACTCGCAGCCGGCCTTTATGTCGGTCTCGATGCAATTGGCGTATCACCGATTCTTGCGGGTGGTATCGCGGTAGTTACGGGATTTGGTCTGCGGGGCTATGCCATTCGTCACAAGATCGATCTGCCCGCTTATCGGCGATGATTGTGCCATCAGCACGCTGGCGAATGCCTGGATAGGCATTAGTCATTTCATGTGATGGTATTCCATAAAGGGTGAGGTAAAGCCGCTGGTGCTTTTCTCTACCCATCATACCGGTCGGGCTTTAAACTGAGCTGATGAAGCAACTCGACCTGTCCGATCAGACCGCTACCGAAGCTTTTGCCACCCGTCTGGCGGGACTTTCTCAGCCGGGTGATGTGATTGCGCTTCATGGCGAAATGGGCATGGGAAAAAGTGTATTTGCCCGGGCCTTTCTGCGGGCGCTGGCGCAGGATCCGATGCTGGAGGTGCCAAGCCCGACATTCTCGCTGGTTCAGACCTATGAAACGGACAGGGCTGTCGTGGCGCATTTCGACCTCTGGCGTCTCGATGGACCGGATGCCCTGTTCGAACTTGGCTGGGACGAACTTCAGGATGGTATCATGCTGGTCGAATGGCCGGAACGCGCCGGAGAAGAACTCCCTGACCACGCGCTGCATCTCACCCTGACGTCTGGCGAAACAGAAGAATCTCGGAACATGACCGTCGAAGGGTGGAGCGACCGGCTGTGATGCTCGCGACCATCCCCGCCGATCGCTCTTTTCTCGATGATGTGGCCCGGCGCTGGCTCGAAGGGGACAACACACAGGACGATGCCAATGCGCTGATCCTCGTACCCAGCCGTCGTGCCGCGCGCAATCTGACCGAGGCGTTTCTGCGGTGTCTTGACGGCAAGGCAGCCCTGCTGCCGCGGATTCTGCCTGTGGGCGATGTCAGTGAAGATGATCTGGCCCTGTCAGGTGCCGAGGCATTCTCTTTTCCCCCTGCGGTCGATCCGCTGCGCCGTCTGTCAGTTCTGGCGGCGCTCGTCCTGCGGGCGAAGGGGGTGTTTACTGCAGAGCTCACGCTCGAACAGGCCTGGCCGCTCGCCTCGGCTCTGGCAGAGCTGATGGATGATGCCGAACGCGTGGATGTGGATCTGCGTGAGCGTCTTCCCGACGCCGCGGAGCCACGCTTTGCCGATCACTGGCACAAGACGCTGCAGTTTCTGCATATCGTGACAGAGGCCTGGCCAGCTTGGCTTGACGAGACAGGCTGATGAATCCTGTAGCGCGCCAGGTAGCGGTGCTGCGGGCGCAGGCCGAACGCTGGACGCAGGTTCCGCCGCAGGGCAGGCTCTGGGCTGTCGGGTTTACCGATGGCATGTTCGCCGTCTGTGCCATTTTGCGCGCGGTTCTGGATGCCCCTCAGGGCTGCGTGATTTTGCCTGGTGTCGATCTCGATCTGCCGAGGTGCTGTGGGAGTCGCTGCCGGAGAGCCATCCGCAATCGGGTTTCCGGCGCCTTGTCAGGGATCTGGGTGTTTCCCGTGAAACCATCACCCTCTGGGATGACGGCGCCTGTCCGCAGGATGGGGCGGTTCGTGAGGCGTTGCAGGGTCGCATTGCTCTGGCAGGCCTCATGATGCGTCCCATGGAAGGACTCTCAGCCTGGGGAGAGAGCACAGCACCTCTGCCTCTGGCCGGAATCACGCGTCTGGATGCTGCCGATCAGCAGCAGGAGGCGGCCAGTATTGCCATGATCCTGCGCGAGGCTGTCGAGCGCCCCGGCAGAACCGCATCACTTGTCACACCGGACCGTACTCTGGCCCGACGTGTCGCGACCGAGTTGCTGCGCTACGGTATTGTGGCGGATGACAGTGCGGGTGAGAGCCTTGCGCTCAGCCCTGCTGCCATTCTGCTCCGTCTTCTGGCCGAAGCTGCCGCGAAGAATCTTGCTCCGGTGGCACTTCTGGCCTTGCTGAAACATCCGCTTGTAGCGCTGGGCAGTACGCCCGGTAATTGCCGCGCTACGGCACGTCGTCTTGAACGGCTGGTTCTGCGTGGGCCTGCACCACCGCCCGGCATGAGAGGATTGCGTCAGGCCCTTGATCGTCAGGATCAGAGCGAAGCAGAAAGCGCAGATCGTCCCGATCAGGTCGAGCCGCTTGGCCTGTTTCTCGACCGTCTGGACGCCGCGGTTTCACCCTTGCTCAATTGCGGTGCCCTGTCTTTGACGGATCTGCTGACACGCCTTGTCCAGGCAGCGGAAGCACTGGCCTGTACGGAAGAGCAACCCGGAGAAGAACGGCTCTGGATGGGCGCGGAGGGCCATGCCCTGTCGCGTCATCTGGTCGGGTTGATGACCCATGGCGCAGTGCTGCCCCCTCAGACCCTGGATGGACTGCCCGCTTTTCTGCTGGCGTCGATGGCCGGGAAAATGGTGTTCGGCCAGCGTGTGTTGCAGGGACGTGATGGCGAGGCGCTTCATCCACGTGTGTCGATTCTCGGTGTACTGGAAGCGCGTCTGCAATTTGCCGATCTCGTTATTCTCGGCGGGCTGAATGAAGGATCTGGCCCCCTGCAACCGATCCCGGCCCCTGGTTGAGCCGCCCCATGCGAACGCGCGCCGGTCTGCCCTCGCCTGAGCGGCTGATTGGTACGGCAGCCCATGATTTCACGACGGCGTTTCTCTCGGGAAAGGAGATTGTTCTCTCGAGTGCGTCCAGACGCGATGGAGCGCCTGCGGTACCTGCGCGCTGGCTGGTGCGGCTTGATGCCCTGCTTGAAGGGCGCGGCCAGACCGTGCCGCTTCATCCTGCGCTGACCTGGCAGGCGGCTCTTGATCAACCGGACGGGGCAGCGCATCCCGTCCCGCCACCCGAGCCTCGTCCTCCCGTTGCCCTGCGCCCGCGTCGTCTTTCCGTCACGGAAATCGATGCCTGGCTGCGTGACCCCTATGCCATTTATGCCCGTCATGTGCTGAAACTGAAGGCACTGCCTGCACTGGAAGAGGCTGCCGATCGATCCGATATCGGTGTTGTGGTGCATGACGGGCTCGATCTCTGGCTGAAGCAGGGACAGAAAGGTGGCAGAGCCCTGCATGACTGTCTGCTGACCATGCTTGAGGCCCGCGAACTGCGTCCCGCCCTGTCTGCCTGGTGGCGTCCGCGTGTATTGCGTATTGCCGATTGGGTCTGCGAACGTGAGGCCCTGCGTGAGAAACCTGCTCTGTTGAAAACAGAGCAGAAAGGCACTCTTACCCTTACTCCGCCCTATGCACCCTTCCGTCTGACCGCGCGAGCCGATCGTATCGAGATCGGGCAGGATGGGCGCGCCACGATCATCGATTACAAGACAGGCTCCCTGCCCAGGGTGAGCGATGTCGAAGCCGGATGGAGCTCGCAGCTCGTGCTTGAGGCTGCCATGCTGCGTCTTGGCGGCTTTGCCGATCTGCCAGCGGCGGAGACAGCCTCGTTGCTCTATTGGCGCCTGACAGGCGATCGTCATCGCGGAGAGGAGCTCAGCGTGCCACGCAAGCCGGAAGATCTGGAAGCGCTCATTGACTCCGCGCTCGACAGGCTACGCCGACGGGTCGAGATCTTTGATGATCCGCATACTGCCTATCGCTCCCATCCCCATCCCGATTATGTGCCACGCTATAGCGACTACGCGCTTCTGGCCCGTGTTTCGGAATGGAGTACTGCACGCGAGGAAGGCGGAGAATGAGCGATCTGGCAAAGCTGAATTCGCAGGTCATTGCTTCGGCCAATGATATCCAGAGACAGGCTTCCGACCCGCTGGCATCGGTATTCGTCTCGGCCTCTGCAGGAAGCGGCAAGACAAAACTCCTGATCGACCGGCTGTTGCGCCTGATGTTGCCGGTTCTTGTGTCTGATCCGGAAACCGGACAGCCCGTGCTTCTGCCTGGCAGTGATCCTGCACGCATACAGTGTCTGACCTTTACCCGTGCAGCCGCGGCGGAAATGGCCAATCGTCTGCAATCACGTCTGGGGCGATGGGTCTCTCTGTCCGATGCAGCGCTTGATCGCGAACTGTACGGGCTCAGTGTGCCGGTTTCACCGGAAACACGTCTGGCAGCGCGCGCGCTTTTTGTGCGTGTGCTTGACCTGCCGGGTGGCATGAAGATCGGCACGATCCACGCCTTCTGTCAGTCACTGCTCAGGCGGTTTCCGCTGGAAGCTGCCATCAATCCGCATTTCACCCTGATGGAAGAGACGGATTCGAGCCTTGCTCTGGCCAATGCCATTGAGCAGACCCTGTCCCGTGCCATGGGCGACCCTGCGATGGAGGCACGCTTGTCGCTGCTGGCCGGTCAGGTCGGTCTTGAAGACTATCTTGACCGCATCAGGGCTCTGCAAGGGCGTGTGTCGCGTTTGGCTCAGAGTTTTGTGCGCTGGCAGGTCGAGCCCGAGGCTATAGAGCGTGCTTACCGCAAGGCTTTCGGAGCTGAGGAATGCGATCTGGCTGATCTCGAGGCTCAGCGCCGGGCGTCGCCGCAGGAAGAGGTTTTGCGACACTGCGCGCAGGAAGCGCTGCCGCTTGGTACCGCTACCATGCAGGCTGCACTTGGTAGGATGCTTGATACGCTTTCCCGGCCTGTATCCGAGCGCGATCCGGCCAGGTGGACGGATCTTTTTGTCACAGGCACCGGTACGCCTCGTGCCGCACGTGCTTTTGTACCTGCCGCTATTGCCCGCGATCGCCCCCATCTGATGGAAGCCTTTACCGCTGAAGCCGAGCGTTTGATCGCACTCGATCGTGCCATTGCGGTTCAGCGTCTGATTACGCTGAATCTGGCACTGTTTGCGCTCGCAGCGCCAACGCTCAGACGGTATGCGCAGGACAAGACGCTGCGTGGTCTGGTCGATTATGATGATCTGGTTGCCAGTACGCGTGATCTGCTGCGTGATCCGGGAGCTGCCTGGGTATTGTACAAGCTTGATGGCGGTCTCGATCATCTTCTGCTCGACGAGGTACAGGATACGTCTGCCGCACAATGGGAGATCGCAACGGCGCTGATCGAGGAGTTTTTCGTAGGCGAGAGCGCCCGGGAAATGGAAGGGCGCCCGCGTACGGTCTTTGCCGTAGGCGATTTCAAGCAGTCCATCTACGCGTTTCAGGGTGCGGACCCCCAGGGGCTGTTCAGTGCGCGTGAGAAATTCCGCGAGATGGTTGAGGGTGCGGAACAGGACTGGCGCACGCCTGAAATCGGCGTGTCTTTCCGTTCTGTCACACCTGTGCTTGATCTGGTTGATGCGGTCTTTTCCAGTCCGCTCGCGGCTGACGGGTTGCGCGAGCCAGGACGTGATTCCCTGTCGCCGCATCGTTCGGCCCGTCCCGGTCAGGGCGGGCGTGTCGAGCTCTGGCCGCTCGTTCCGAAAGACGAGAAAGATACGATCGATGACCCCTGGGCTGCACCGACCGGTAACGCCGGTCAGAGCCATGCGCCCCAGAAACTCGCTGATACGCTGGCGCAGTGGATAGCCCGGCAGATCGGTAACCCGCCGCAACCCGGTCAGGCGCCTCTTCGTGCCGGTGAGGTTCTGGTTCTGGTACCGCGTCGCTCAGCCTTTCTGCGGGCGCTTGTCCGTGCATTGAAAGGGCACGGTGTGGAAGTGGCAACTCTTGTGGGCGTCGGGCTGACCGACTCACTGGCAGTGCAGGATCTGATGGCGCTATGCCATGCGTTACTCCTGCCCCAGGACAATCTGACACTCGCCTCCGTACTGACCTCACCTTTCGGTGGAGTCAGTGATGCCTCGCTTATGGATCTGGCCATGGAACGTGGCGAGCGTCCGCTCTGGACTGTTTTACGCGAACGTCATGCTGAGCGACCGGAATGGCGGAGTGTCTGGGAGCGTCTTTCTGCCCTTCAGACCCGTATCGACTTTGCAACGCCTTATCAGATTCTTGCTGATGCACTGGGCCGTCATGAAGGGCGTGCACGTGCCCTGGCGCGTCTCGGCCCGGAGGCGGCAGAGCCGCTTGACGATCTGCTTTCTGCCGCGCTGCGCTTCGAGGCACTCAATGCCCCATCGATGGAGGGTTTTCTGCACTGGCTTTCGTCGAGCAGCCTGACTGTGAAACGTGAGGCAGAATCCGGTATCGATGCCGTGCGGATCATGACCGTGCATGGCTCGAAGGGATTACAGGCCCGTCTGGTCGTTTTGCCGGATATGACCGGTGAGGCACAGGGCGAGACAAAGCTGCTCTGGACACGGCAGAACGGGCTTGATCTGCCAGTCTGGATGCCAGGCAAGGAATTGCCTTCCGCACTGGGAGAGAGGCTCAAGGAACAAGAGAAAGCGGCTGCCCAGGCCGAGCGTAACCGGCTACTTTATGTCGCTCTTACCCGTGCCAGTGACTGGCTGGTTGTCTGTGGTTGGGAGCCCAGACGCAGGCAGAGTGAAACGTCGTGGTATGCCCTCTGCGAGGCCGGGTTCGCCCAGCTGGGCGCTGCATGTCATCCGTTCGAAGGCGGATGGGAAGGCGATCATCTCGTCATTGAGGCTCAACCTGAAAATGAGACTCATGTCCTGGAAGCAGCCTCAGCTTCTTCTCGTGTGGCCATGCCTCTGTTGTTCGGTCAGGCGCCGGACTGGCATGCACGCCCTGCACCGCATGAGGCACCTCTCACCCGACCTCTGGCCCCCAGTCGGCCGGATAATGTGTCTTATGGTGCTGCGCCCCCTGCCTTGTCTCCGCTTCAGATCATGGCAGGGCGAGAAAGTGGACGCAGACGCGCTCTTGATCGCGGCACGCTGGTTCATCGGTTGTTGCAATGGCTGCCAGATCGTCCCGAGGCGGAATGGCGCTTTCTGGCCGAGGATTTCCTGTCCCGGTCAGATTATGGTCTGACTCCGGAGGAAATTGTTCGGCTGGCAGGGCAGATACTGGCTATTCTGACCCATGAGACACTTGCCCCACTTTTCGCGCCGGGCAGTCTTGCCGAACAGCCGATTACCGGCCTTGCTTCTGGTCAGGTCGTTCTGGGCCAGGTTGATCGTCTGTGTGTGACGAAAGACAGGGTCATGCTGTGCGATTTCAAGACGAACCAGCGTCCGCCCCGGCCAGGTCAGGCCGTGCCGGCCGCCTATAGACGTCAGCTGACGGCCTATGGCGTTGTGCTCAGACAGCTTTATCCGGATCACGCAATCACGCTGGCACTGGTCTGGACCGAGGGGCCCTCCATCAGCTTTGTGGATATCCATGGATGATTTTGTCAGCAATTCAGGAATGGAACGAGGAGAAATGTTCTCTGTCAGGGTGTTCGTGAGACACTCTGAAACCCCGGATTGCACCGCTCACTAGCGCCGCCTGTTGCGATCACGATTTCTGTCATGGTGGTTATCGCGATAACCACCATAGCCACGTCGATCATAATAGCGCTGACGATAGCCCGGCCCGCCCCAGCCACGTCCGGTATAATGCGGGCCGACGGCATAGCCGCTATGCCATCCCTGATGGCCCCAGCCTCCAGGATAGCCGTAATAGCCTCCGTCATAGCCACCATAGCCGCTACAGCCCGACAGGCTGAGGGACGAAATTGCCGCAAGGGCAATCAGAACAGACGCTTTCTTCACTGGGAAAGGGTTCCTTCAAGCATGTCCTTCTGGCTTTCGATCACGCCGAATACGGCACCATTCGGATCGGCGAGAATGGCGATTTGTGCGCCATCGCGATCGACATGGGTCGGTACAATGATCTGCCCCCCAAGAGCCTGAGCCTTTTCAGCAATGATCGCGCTGTTACTGACCTCGACGAACTGGACCCAGCGCGCGTGGTCACGCTGTTCAACGCCGGTCGGCAAGGTGTTGACACTTGCACGTTCCTTGTCCTGGGACATGAGAAGGTAATGCTGTGCGCTATCGGCCTCGGGGGCTGCGACGATCTTGTAGTTGAACAACAGCTGATAATAGCCCGCCGCTGCTTGGGAGATGGAGAGAGCAGCGTAGCCCACGACCATCCATTCAGTCTCGGGTCGGTATCCTTGTCAGCCGGATCTCCTGACCAGGAACTCAGAGCGGCGTAGACACCGTGTTGCGGGTCGGAGACGATCACGGTCTGACCGAGCCCCGCAATCTCTTTCGGGCCAAACATGACCATCCCTCCTTGCTGGCGTGTGACGCGAGCAACTGTGGCGGTGTCTGATGTCGAGAGGAAAGGCATCCAGAACGGTACGTCCTGTCGGGGATGATCAAGTCTGTGCGCCACCATCATGCCGATCGGCTGACTGGCAAGTGTAATTTCGACGCGGGGGGTTCTGCCGTCGTGGACCGGGCGGAATCCCCAGCCAAACAGGGTGCCGTAGAACTGCTGGGCCCTGGCGAGATCAGGGGTGACAAGCATCGAGAACACGATCTTACCCGGCATAAGATGATGCGTTGCAGGGGCTGTGAGAGGAACAAAAGCGTCCGGTCTGGCTGGTGGAAGGACCTCGGAAGGCGGGATCTGTTGCAGGGCATATTGTTCGGATGCAGGCGGCATCGGTGTCAGGGTGGGTTGGGCAAAAGCCGGTGACGCAATAGTCATAAGGCTCACACTGCAGAATGCAGCAAGTCTGGTGGGGATTGAGACAATACGCATCGACAAGAGAGACCCTCCGATAACAACCTGACCTTTCAGTATAAAACGTTTAAGCGAAAACTCTGTTTCTTGGTCCGGGGAGATTCCTGCTTCACTAGCACTTGAACGCGTCGCCTCAACTGCTGATATGTCAGGCTGAGACGGACCCGGACGGTCTGCATTGCGAATGGAGAACAGGATGAGCGACAACACCGTAGCTGTCAGCGACAGCGGTTTCGAAAAAGACGTGCTGCAGGCCGAAGGCCCCGTGCTGGTCGATTTCTGGGCGGAATGGTGCGGCCCCTGCAAGATGATCGCACCAGCGCTCGACGAGATCGGCGGTGAATACAAGGGTCGCCTTACAGTTGCCAAGATCAACATCGACGAGAATCCCGAAGCGCCGACGCGTTTCGGTGTGCGCAGCATTCCGACACTTATGGTCTTCAAGAACGGTGAAGTTGTGGCTCAGAAAACCGGCGCGCTGCCCAAGAGCGCGCTCAAGGCATGGGTCGACTCGGCCCTCTGAGGCCGGAAGAAGACTTTTCAGGCACGGGGCAGGATATTGCCTGCCCAGTCGCTCAGTGTGATATCCGCCGAGCGCACGGCCTGACGCAGCTCGGGACTGACCAGAGCATCGAACTCGCTGCGCTGGTCATAATCCGGCATAAGCTGCTGTAACAGGGGATTCTGTGACAGAGCCGGGTGAAAATAGAGCTCTGACAGACCGTCCGGAAGATGCGGGATAAGCCCGGCAACGCGTCCTGGTCTCATCTGGCCGCTCCATGCCAGTCCGAAGCAATAATCATTGGTCATCATACCTGCGCGGGCGATCTGATGGCGCAGAATTCCGCACCAGCGTCGCAATGCCGCGGCACCCAGTGAGTCGAAATGGGTTTCGGCAGCAGAGAGTGGTTCTGGTGGTTCGCAGGGGGTACGCACATGGCGCAACCCGTAATGCTGTCCGGTTTCAATCATCATCCGCCCGATTGTGGGGTGAAGATGCATATGTTTGTGTGCATTGGCATGGTCGAGATGCAGGCCCGAGGCGATAAAGGCCCGAAACTGGGCTTCGATCTCGCGTGACAGAGCACGTCTCGCGGCTGGACGGAAAAAATAGGATATTCCCAGACCAAGCTGACTGGTACCGAACCGGTCATCAGGAGTCGCAATGGCGTTGATGGTGGCACCGGGCAGGGCGGTATCGCCTTCGATGACTACCAGATGAAGCCCGACGCGCAGATTGGGTAACCGGCGTGCCCGCCGCACGGCATCCATGCTTGCAGGGCCAGCAACCATGAGGCTGGCCGTCGAGAGCAGCCCGTCTCGATGGGCGATCTCGATAGCCTCGTTTACCTCTTCGCTCAGGCCGAAATCATCGGCCGAGACTATAAGACGACGCATGAAAGATCAGGCGGCGTTGCGGTCTTTGAGGAACTGGAAGAACTCCACACCCTCGCGCAGGCGGCGCTTCATCATCTGCGGGCTGCGGACCATTTCATTGACGATCGAGGCGATCTTGGGCGCACGGAAGTAGAACTTGCGATAGAATTCCTCAACAGAGTTGAAGATCTCCGTGTGTGACAGATGCGGGTAATGCAGCGGGGCAATCTGCACGCCGTTCTCGTCGATCAGCTCGGCCTCAGCTTCGTTGAACCAGCCATTCTCGGTGGCCTGCTTGTGCAGCGCCGTGCCGGGATAGGGAGCTGCCAGCGAAACCTGCAGCGTGTGCGGGTTGATCTCGCGGGCAAACTTGATGGTTTCCTGAATGGTCTCCTTCGTCTCGCCGGGCAGGCCGACGATGAAGGTACCATGGATCTTGATGCCCAGCTTGTGGCAGTTCTTGGTGAACTCGCGCGCCACTTCGACACGCATGCCCTTCTTGATGTTGTGCAGGATCTGCTGGTTGCCGCTCTCATACCCGACCAGAAGCAGGCGCAGCCCGTTTTCCTTCATGATCTTGAGCGTTTCGTAAGGTACGTTCGCCTTTGCGTTGCATGACCAGGTCACACCCAGCTTGCCCATTTCACGGGCAATGGCCTCGGCGCGGGGCAGATCGTCTGTAAAGGTGTCATCGTCAAACATGAATTCCCGGACCTGCGGGAAATACTGTTTGGCAAGACGAATTTCAGCTGCCACGTGCTCGGGGCTGCGCGTGCGGTAGCGATGGCCCCCCACGGTCTGCGGCCACAGGCAGAAGGTGCAGCGCGACTTGCAGCCACGACCCGTATAGATCGAGATATACGGGTGCATCAGATACCCGATGAAGTAATCCTCGATCTTCAGGTCACGCTTGTAGACTTCAGTCACGAAGGGCAGGGAGTCCATGTCCTCGATCATGGCGCGGTCACGATTGGCGATGATCTCGCCATCCTTGTTGCGCCAGGTGATGCCGTCCACGTCTTTCAGGTCGCGGCCTTCGGCAATTTCCTTGATCGTGAAATCGAATTCGTTACGTGCCACGAAATCGATCGGGCCACCCTTGGCCATTGATTCGTCAGGCTGCACCGCAACCTTGGCACCAACCATGCCAATCATCAGATTCGGGTTGGCGTCTTTCAGCATCTGCGCCACGCGCACGTCAGAAGCAAAAGACGGCGTGGAGGTGTGCATGACCACGAGGTCGCGGTTCATCACATCCTTCAGGATCGGTTCCATGCCCATGCCGGCCGGCGGCGCATCAATCAGGCGCGATCCCTCGACCATCGCGGCAGGCTGGGCCAGCCAGGTCGGGAACCAGAAGGAACGGATCTCGCGCTTGGCCTGGTAACGCGAACCGGCACCGCCATCGAAACCGTCGAAGGAAGGGGGCTGAAGGAACAGCGTGCGCATCATGATGGTGGAAATCCTCGGAAAATCCGGCGGATCGCAAGATCCGCAAAGGTGAAGAGAGCAGAAATCTCTGACGAATGCCCACCATATGGGGCTGAAACGAGCAAAAGTCTAATCGCCAGGTTCAATTGTTTGTACAGGTGGCGTAATTGGCGTGGTTCGGCGTATGTGCAAGGTCTGTCCGCGCCACTCTACACGCTGTCCCCGCGCGCTGCCGACCATGATACCTGCAGACAACCATTCCCTGAGTGGGAAAAGGGCATAGACTGCTGGGCTGAGGCGTCCGAGGCTGCGATCGATCGTCAGGGCCATAAGACTCCGGATGGCCCAGACAGCGATAAAAAACCACAAGGCCCATCTTGCAGGCCAGCAACAGACAAGCACGACGCTGGACCAGAAAAGGGGGAGCTGAAGCGCGGAAAGGCCGTACCCGACGGGCTCGACATTCTTGACCGTGCGGCCCCAGCGGAGCTCATGTCCGATCATGTGTTTCACGGTGGATTCGGCAACTGTCGTCCAAGTCATGCAGGGGGCAAGAGCAATGGTCTTGCCATGGGCGCGCACGAGTTGACCCAGAATGGCGTCATCGGCAACATGATCGGCAAGGGCTTCCAGTCCGCCGACCTGTTCGAGCGTTGTTCTTGTCAGGGCCATTGTGGCCCCAAGACAATCCTGACGACCAAGCAGGCGTGACATCATCACACCAGGCATGAAATTATGATTGATCTGCGATGCAGCGAATTCTCTCACTAGAGAGGTCGAGGCAGGCAGGCCGGCATAAAGCGTGGTGACGAGACCGATACCAGGCTGTGAAAGTGAGCCGACCACATCGCGCAGATAATCCCGTTGCACATGAATGTCGGAGTCCGAAATGACGAGGACATCATGTTTTGCCGAGCTGTACATATTGATCAGATTGGCGATTTTGCGGTTCGTACCGTGAGGGGTATCATCGACCACAAGACCGATATCGCGCTCCGGATATTCAGCGGCAAGCTGCCTGACGATTGCAATGGCGGAGTCGTCTTGCCGCTGGACGCCGAAAACGATCTGGAATTCCGGATAATCCTGTTCGCAGAAGCTACGCAAGGCTTCTTCAAGAAGAGGTTCTTCCCCGTGCAGGGGTTTGAGCACGGTTGCTGCTGGTAGTTCCGGGGCGGTGCGTCCGAATACCGGAGCGCTCCGCTTTTCGTTTCTACGAAACAGCGCAATCAGCCCGGCTCCAACCGTCGACTGTACACAGCCGGCGACAGAAAAGCAGGCTGACGCATAGCCCAGCCAGTTCAGAATGAGAGCCACGCGACCCCTTTTCCCTTGTCAGGGCATGTTATCTGGGAGACGCGGCCAGGCATCTTAATTGTTCATAAACTTTGCGGTCTTGTTGTTGAGCAGGGTTACCAGCGCATCAGTGCCGCCACGCGCCAGGGTGGAACTGAAATCGGCACGTTGCGCGGCAACCTGGCTGATCTGACCGTTGAGGAGAATATCGACGATGCGGTATCCGCCACCTGAGGGAATCATTACATAGTTGATAGCGGTCGAGGTATCAGATCCATCGCCAATCGTTGTGCTGACGATGGTGCTGCCGCCGGTCGGGGCCGGGCGTGTGGTGGGGCTGACGGTAAATTTCGCATCACCCCCTTTCTTGAAGCTCGACACGTAGCGGGCAATGGTAAACCGGCGGAACGCTGCAAGAAGCTTTGTCTGTTCATCGGCCGAAAGCGTCGTGTACCGCATGCCGATGGAATTGTGCAGAACTGTCGAAAGATCGAAGCTGCGATCAATGACGGGAGCAATGATTTGGGCCCGCTCTTCGGATGTGCCGCTTGCGGATGACTGGATACGGTCCAGGGCTGCGTAGAGATCCTTGATCGGTGTGACAACAGAAGACTGGGCATAAGCCGGGGGCGTAAAGGAGGCAGAGGAAAGGGCGACAGGGGCCGAAGACAGGGCCATGAGTCCCAGAACAACACGTTTCATACGCGCGTTTCTGGTGGTCTCGGGCTTTCTGCTAGGAAACTGTGTCATGCTGCGTCCTCAAATCTGTTCCGGTACATCGGGACAGATATCTGTTTGGATCCGTAGTCGGAAAACTGGTGTGACTTGTATCGAAAACAAGTCGTCTTCTGCCCGACCGAGGCAGCATATGTCCGACATAAAGTCAAAAAGTGCAATCTTCCTGCTGTTACGTCCAGGCGGGAGGGGGGAATTGGCGTATCACCAGCACCGGCGCAATACATGCAAGCTTAAAGTTTGGTTAATTACCACGGATAAATGTCGCCAAAATGACACAGCAGGGCCAATGAAGAGACTTGGTTGTTGAGCCGGAGGCAATGCCCGGTGTATAGGCCGGATTTTACCATCCCGTTCGTATCATTTTTCAGTCTTGCACGCCGCCTCTTATTCCGGTGTTCTTTTTTCGAAATCACATGACCAACGGGTCTTACGTATGACAGCAACGCGGTAACCATGTCGGGCCTTTTCTGACGCCGCGTCAGCATGTCATCTGGTGTAGGAGCATAGAGATACATGGCTGTTCCATTGATGCAGGCCGTCCGTGTCGGACGCTATGTGGTCAAACAGCATCTTCTGGGTCGCAAACGCTATCCGCTCGTTCTGATGCTCGAACCACTATTCCGATGCAATCTGGCCTGCGCAGGCTGTGGCAAGATCGACTATCCGGCTCAGATCCTGAATCAGCGTCTGAGCCTTCAGGAATGCCTGGATGCCGATGCCGAAGCCGATGCCCCCGTTATTGCCATTGCCGGCGGTGAGCCTCTCCTTCACAAGGAGATGCCTGAAATCGTCAAGGGTCTGACGGCGCGCAAGAAATACGTCTATCTCTGCACGAACGGTCTTCTGCTCGAGAAGAAGCTCGATGATTACGAGCCCAATCCGTTTTTCTCCTGGGATATCCATCTCGACGGCGACAAGGCGATGCATGATTCGTCGGTCTGTCAGGAAGGTGTTTACGAGCGTGCGGTTTCGGCCATCCGTGCTGCCAAGGAGCGCGGTTTCCGTGTGTCGATCAACTGCACCTTGTTTGACGGTGCGCAGCCTGAGCGCGTGGCTCGTTTCTTCGATGAAGTCATGGCACTTGGCGTCGATGGCGTCATGACGGCGCCGGGCTATGCCTATGAGCGTGCCCCCGATCAGGAACACTTCCTGAACCGTCAGAAGACCAAGCAGCTTTTCCGTGACATCTTCCGTCTGGGCAAAGGCAAGAAATGGCGCTTTACGCAGTCGCCTCTCTTCCTGAATTTTCTTGCCGGCAACGAGAACTATCACTGCACGCCTTGGGGTAAGCCGCTACGCACCGTATTCGGCTGGCAGCGTCCCTGCTATCTGCTGGGTGAAGGCTATGCCAAGACCTTCAAGGAGCTGATGGACGATACAGCTTGGGAGCAGTATGGCACCGGCGCGTATGAGAAATGCGCTGACTGCATGGTGCATTCCGGCTACGAATCCACAGCGGTTATGGATGCTGTCAAGCGTCCGTGGCACATCGCCAAGGTTGCGCTCTTCGGTCCTGAAACCGAAAAACCGATGGCCCCCGAGATCTCGCTCGCTAACCAGCGTCCGGCTGAATACAAATACGAGGCTCAGGTTGCCGAGCAGGTCACGCTGCTTGAATCGCGCAAGCCCGCCCGTGGGCCACGCGTTCGCGTACACAAGGCTGCAGAAAAGCCGGTCGAGGTTGCTGACGCTGCGGACTGACGGCCCAACCCTGCGGGAGAACGGGTAGACCCCTGTTTTCCTGTGCTCTGGTCAAACGGGGCACGACAGCTTTATCCTGAAAAGGCGGACATACGGCGTGTATGTCCGCCTTTTCTTTTTTTCGATCGAAGGACCCCATGCTCACCCCCATTCTGGTCATCTGCCTCCTCATTGCGCTGAACAGCATATTTGCCATGGGCGAAATGGCGCTGATTTCGGCCAAGCGGCCGCGCCTTGCGGCGCTGGTCAAGCGGCAGGTGCGTGGTGCAGAGCGGGCATTGCGTCTGGCTGATGAGCCGCATTCCTTTCTGCCTACTGTGCAGATCGGGATGACACTGGTGTCCATTCTGGAAGGTGCTTTTGGCGGCAGTCAGATTGAAGAGGAACTGGCACGGCTGATCCGCCGCAGCGATATGCTGCGTCCTTTTGCCAATGAGCTGTCGATTGGCATCGTGGTGATGGGCATTACTTTCGCCATGCTGGTTTTCGGGGAACTGGTTCCCAAGCAGATTGCCTTGCAGCAGCCCGAGAAAATGGCTGCACGGCTTTCCTTTATTCTCTCGGCACTCCTGACAATCTCGCGTCCCGTGGTGGCATTGCTGAGTGGTGCTTCTTCTCTCGTTCTGCGCCTGTTCGGTGTCGGGGGGCTGACACGTGCTGCAATCACCGAAGAGGAATTGCGGGCCATTCTTGCAGAGGGTGCCCAGGCCGGTGTGCTGGAGACAGAAGAGCGTATCATGATCGAACGGCTGCTGCGTCTGGCAGACCGTCCGGTACGTGCCATCATGACACCCCGGAATGAGCTGTTCTGGGTGGATCGTCATGCGAGTCGCGATGCGTTGATCGTCAAGCTGCGTCAATCAACCTATACGCGCATACTTGTCTGCGAGGGTGATGTGGATCATCCGGTTGGCGTCGTTCTGGCCAAAGACCTTATGGATCGCCTGCTGCAGGGGCTGCCCGTCTCGATCGAAGCAGCACTCCGTCAGCCCATCGTCGTACCTGATAGCCTGACAGCTCAGGACATGATCGAGCGTATGCGTGGCGAGCGTCTGGGTATTGCTTTCGTTCTTGATGAATACGGCTCTTTCGAAGGGATTGTGACGCCTTCCGATATCTTTGAGGCCATTGTCGGGGACGAAAATGCCGAAAAGAACAAGACAGAGCGTGAAAACCCGCAGAGACGGGATGAATATGTGCTCGACGGTTTCATGCCGGCCGATGAAGTGCGCTCGGTACTCGATCTACCTGATCTGCCCGCAGCAGGGAGCTATCATACCCTTGCCGGAGCCATTCTTGCCTTGCTTCGCCGTGTTCCTGCCAAGGGGGACAAGGTGGTTTTCGCCGGATGGCTGTTCGAGGTAGTCGAAATGGAGCAGCGTCGCGTAACCAAGGTACGTGCCAGTCGTCAGGTTCTGGCGGAAAATTAATCTGAAGCCGTTTGTCGTCTGTTCGATTGTGACGATATCGTTTGGAAATCCGATGACGTGAGACGGATGACGTATTTGGAACAGACAGGCGCGAAGCCGGGGTTCAGGTTTTTTCTCGGGTTAAGAGCGCGTCATCTGTTCAATGCCGGAAAAGCTCTGCTTATGCAGCGCTGGCTGCTGTTGATGGGAGCCGTTCTGGCCTCCCCTTCCATTCCCTTCGTGGCCATTTCCCTGCATCTTGGCCAACTGGCCCAGTCGGTTCTGGCTGGACCGGGTAATTTGTACGATCATATGCTGATGCTGCTGGCAGCTCAGACCGTTTTTATCGCCTGGTCGGAAGGGCTGCGCGGTCTTGTCAGGGGTGGCGCCTTTCGTCCTTTCCTGAACACCTTGCCTATCACCCCGCAAACTCGCCTTCTTGTTGCGGGTTTTCTTGTTGCAGTGCTCGATCTGCCGCTTTTCATCCCATTCGTGGTCGGGGGCATCCTGACGGGCTCTGTGTCTCTTCTGATTCTGCCTCGCTACATAATGGGGATGGCCGTTTTTGCAGGTCTGGTGCTGCTTCTTCAGGCGGCAGTCGTCGAGCGGCTCTTTTGTCTGTGTATGGCCATTTTCCTGGCTGATTATCTGCTTGCTGCGGGCTGCATAACGCAACCCTTCTGGTCGGGAGCGCTGTGCCAGATCGGGGCCGCAGCGCTTGGTGGGGTCGGGTTCAGGCTGGCTGGGCATGCGCCCGGTCTTGTCCCTTTTCCAGTATGGTTGTCTTGCCGGTGGGGAGCGCCGAAACATGTCAGGCCCGGACATGGTGACAGACTGGCGCGTTTCTCTCCTGTCCTACGTCTGCAACTGCGTAGCTGGATCGAACGGGGAAGCAGGGTGCGAAGCGCGCTTGTTGTCTCTTTTTTCCTCCCCGTCGGGTTATGGAGATTGCTTTCTGTGTTTGCCTATGACGAACGATCTGTCCCGGTAATGATTGTCGGAATGGGCCTGGTCGCACAATTCGCCCTTGTGCCTTTCGCTGCGCTCGATACAGCGCATCGTCGGGCGGCACCTTTTCTCTCGACTCTGCCTTTGCCACGATTGTTCTGGACAAGGCGTGATCTTGGCCTCGTTCTTGTCGCGTTTACGCCATCGGCTATTCTGTTTGTCCTACCCCTCTGCCTGCATGCGCTCATTTCTCCTTCAGCGCCGGTTGTACTGCTTTTTTCCTATGGATTGCTGTTGTCGGCCCTGCAGCTGTGTCTGTGTATCGATCCACGCTGGCGGCCCATAATCAGCGTGAGCCTGAGTGTTCTCTGGGTCAGTTTTATTCTGATGAAGGTGACAGTATGACCGCCATTCTGCGCTGTTCCAACCTGTCTGTTGCCTATGGTGGACGGTCTGTTCTCTCATCGGTCAGCCTGTCGCTGGATGTCGGCTTTTATGGTCTCTGGGGGGCGAATGGCAGCGGGAAATCGACGCTGTTGCGTGTGTTGTCTGGCAGTGCAGGCCAGATCATGGTGATGTCTGGATCGCCGGGAAACATCTGGCACGTGACCCGGTCGCAGCAAGACAGGGATTGGCCTATGTACCGGACGAAGCGGCGGTTTATCCTTTCATGACCGGGCGCGACCTGATGGCACTCTGTGCCTGGGCACGCAAAGCGCCGACAGCGCCAGACTCCCTGATTGAGGGATTCGGTCTCAGGCCTCATCTCGATAAGCGGTATGATGCACTGTCTCTGGGCACGAGACGCAAGATGCTGATTGCCTCTGCCTTTATCGGCAATGCGGCAGTCCTGTTGATGGATGAGCCGGCCAACGGTCTTGATGCGGATTCCCGTAATTTTTTTGGCGCGCTGATCGCTGAAAAGGCTCGTTCGGCCTGTGTTCTGATCTCGACACACGATAGCGCCTTCCTTGAGACGCTTGGTGCAATGATCATCCGTCAGGAGAGCCTGAGCACCTCCTGACGGTAACTGGCAGGTTCAGTGATAGGTCACAGGCTTGGCACTGGCGATTTCCTGCTCATCTGTGAAGCGGGGCCATTGAGCATGAGCAAGCGCATGGAGTGAAGGGGCCGGCAAACCCAGTTTGTCAGCATAGATCCAGAGATAGGCGAAAGCGTGATGGACGTAATCGCGTGTCTCATTGTTGGGAAGCAATTCCATGAAGAGCAGCGGATCATGGATCTGCCCTGCTTCATGAGGTGTGCTGTTTTCCCATCGGGCTATAGCACCGGGGCCTGCATTATAGGAGGCGAGGGTATGAATGAGATCCCCTCCCTTTGGAGCCGCCTCCGAGCGTTCGGAAAGTCCTGCCAGATATTGCACATAGAGCTGACCGATCTCGAGATTGACAGCCGGGTTGTGCAGGCGGCCGACCATATCAGCAGGAACATTGATAATGGCAACACCATGAGCGTCGAAAGCCGGTTTGGGGCCAGTGACGAAGCTCGCTGTCAATGGTCTGATCTGCATCAGTCCATGCGCTCCGGCGCTGGATGATGCCTTGGGATCGAAATTGGATTCGAGACGTGTCAGGGCATAGACAAGTGCCGGATCCATTTTGAAACCATGGCGGGGAGCAAGTTGCGGTGTGGGGAAACCAGCCAGATGGGCGGGGCTTCCATCGCGGGCTGCAAGGATGGTGGCGATCTGTTCGGACAGATCATGCAGTCCGGCGGCGGCGGCGACGAGCTGAACCGAATGACAGAGCGCCGTGTCCGATGTGATATCTGGCCACATCCGACGCAACAGAGCCTCAGCGCGTGATGTTTCACCAATCTGTAGCAGGGCAAAAAGACGCCGTCCCTGAGGTGTTGCCGCGACAGCTTCGACATCGATCTCGCCCATGACCGGAATAGGATTCTGGAGCTCGACCGTATCGTCATTCGACAGACCATCACGCATGGTATCCTGTCGGGCGTCTGATGCCGGTGGCATGCCTGCATGATGCAACCCAAGCATCTGACGCGCGAGAATGCCGTAAAAAGTGCCGGGTTCAGCAGCAGCACGCTGTAACCAGGAGGTTGTCAGCGTCGAGACGTTGCCAATATGGCGATGAGCACGTGCTGCCCAGTAGGATGCTGCCGCACGCAATTCGTTTGTGGTTGTGCCTGCGCGCGAGGCCTGTTCGAAAGAAGTGAGCGCTTCATGCAGGGCTCCCTGACGCCAGGCTGCAAGTCCGGCGACATAGCTGCATAGCCGAGTTGATGTTTGCTCTGTTCGAAACCGTTTCGCGCTGTCTGAAGCGCAAAAGCGGTTTCACCCGCGCTAAGCATGCCAAGAGCGATCTCGGATTTGAGCTGGGCGGCATAAAGTGGCGTCATGCCAGGCGTCGAATCGACCAGTTTGACGGCGCTTTGCCCCCCCTTGAGGCCCCAGGAAAGACGTTCACTGATGGTGTGATCAAGAAGGGGATTACGGTTGAGGATGTGAGCCAGAGGATCCGGAGAGACTGCCGTGCTGTTTGAGGAGGTATCCGATGGTGCAAGTGGTGTCGGAAAGCCTTGCGGTGTCACGCTACCTTTTGGGCTGAGTGAGATGAGCAGGGACTGGATGGCACTGGCGTCGGCCAGGCTTGAAAAGGTCTTGAGCCAGAGACGCAGCTGCACCGGTTCAGGGCGATAGGCAGGGTTCAGATAGCGCTCAGCCAGCAGATCACCCATCAGCACGTTGTCGTGGGCGGCGCGTGAGCGCGCAATCGCGATCTCGAAATCACCCGCACGCTGGGCGCGAAAAGCCTGTTTCAGAAGCGCGGCATCTGAAGCGGAAAGAGGATGGGGGAGACCATTCGGACCACCAGGCGCAGAAGAACGCGGCGTTGCAAACGCCGTTTCCTCACTCTGGCTGTTGTCATGGTCAGCAGGGTTAAGCGTCGATCTGCTTTCCTGGGCACGAAGCGGATTGAACGTCGCTCCCGCCACAAGCAAGGCGCACAGCATCAAAGCACGGGCGCTGTTACTCGACGCGAAATAAGAAATTCCTCGCATGGTGGAGATGCTGGTAGCTTCCCTTGCCTGATAAAGCAAGAGTGGCCAAAAGGTCACACCAGAGGAGTTCGCTATTCTAAGATCGTTTAACGAATTCTACCAGAGGGATAACACCAAAAAACCGCATTTTCCGGGCCGGAAATCGTTTTTTTTCAAAGGTTTTGCAACTGTCAACCACCAGACCCGGATTCGAGGGTTTCAGCAAGAAAAACGAGGTCTTTCCACATCTCGCGACGCGCTCTTGCGCTTGATACGAGCTGCTGCGGATGCTGCATGACAAGGGTTTCTGTACAAATCCCTTCCTCGAGTCGCAGCGGGTGCCAGCTTCCGCGCGAGCGGGCAATGCTCGCCTGTTCATCCATCAGCATCCGCAAGGGGGTCAGGCCAAACAGGATCAGACGTTCCGGACGTGCCTTGATGATCGCCGCAACAAGCAGATGGCGACATTCGCGTATTTCGATCAGCGAGACGGCGCGTCCTCCCGGCGGGCGCCACGGCAGGCAGGTGCCTGCGATAGGCAGGCGCGATCCAGCCCGATGCTTGGCAGGATCATGTCCAGCAGACGCCCGGTTTCTCCAGCGAAGACCTCGCCGGAACGATCCTCATCAGCGTCAGGCGCGTCCCCGATGAGCATGAGTTTTGCACCAGGTACGATATGTGGCCGCACACTGGCTGAAGCCGTGCGGGCAAGCGCGGAATCGGGAAAGCGTTCCACCCCCCAGGCCTGTGCTGCCTCGGGGTCGATAGCTGCCGGGCGCGCCTGTAATGGCGATTGTGCGTCCTGTCTGTGAGGCAGGGAACGGACAGGGCGCTGGGTCTGCCGGAGCGGGGATATGGCAAGGCTTGCCGCACGATCCAGTCTGTGCGGGGCTGTTTCGTCAAGCGCACAATCCACCCCCAATCCCGATAAAGGTCCAGCAGGGCAAGTATCTCGGAACGGTCCTGACCGGAGAGGGAAAGTGACATGATCTCTTATCAGTTTGGTGTCTGAACGGGTTCAGTCTAGATTGTCATACGATGCAAACCAAGCGCTCTCCGTTCCGGCTCGTTCTTCTCATCTGCCTGGCCTCTGTTACCAGTGCGTCAGCTGCCGGGACGAAAGGCAATCCTGGCCAGAATGTACCCGTTCCGAGCGCCGCCGATTATTCACTGACGGGGAGTCTGCTCGGTAGTATCGTCTCCGTGCAGCGCAATAATGTAAGTGATGCCGATCATGCTTTGTATGAGGCTGTGACGCAGGGTTATCACGATCCGGAATTCATTCTGATGGCGTTACGCTATGCGGCGATGGATGCCGGGATGGAATCGGCCGCGCGTGCGCGCGTTCTGGCGAAGATGATGCCGCAACAGAATCTGGCCCGTATCATTTTGGGCACGGCAGCATTTCGCGACCGGCAGTGGAAAACGGCTGAAGCCTATTTTTCCCTTCACAGCAAGGAGCCGGAAGGCCTGTTGCGTATGGCGGGTCAGGGGTTGCGTGACTGGTGTCACTATGGCGCCAACCCGGCCAACGGTCAGGAAGATCCTGTTGCGTCTGGTCCGGGTGCTATCGATCCTGTGACTTATCTTGCCTTGTTGCAACAGGCCCGGATTGCGTCACTGCGTAACGAAGCACGCACGGATACCCTGTTTTCCGCGCTTGATCGCAATGCGGCCACCATACCGTCCTTGCTGCGTATGCAGACCCTGCAGTTTGAAGCCGACTGGCTTGCGTTTCGCGATCACAAGGCGGAGGCCCAACGGAAACTCGGGAATATTGCTGCAATCCTTCCTGCTTTCCAGCTTGTGGCAGCACGTCTTGAACCTGAAAAGATTGGCACGGGTTTTTCTCCTGCCCAGGGACTGGCAGAGTTCTATATTGGCGTAACGTCTCTTCTGGGAGATACGACCTCGCATGATGGTGCCGCCAGTTCATCCCCGGATCAGAGCGAGGACAAGCTCAAGGATCTTCGTCAGCTCAAGATCCTTCTTTTGCGGCAGGCGCTTTTTCTTCGTCCTGATCTGACCCTGGGCAAGATCCTGCTGGCAGAAGAGCTGCGCAACGACGGTCAGCTCGACATGGCGCAAATGGCGCTCGATAATGTGGCAGACAACGACCCGCTCGCGTCACTTTCCGATCATGCCCAGGCACAGATCGCGCTCAAGCGTCATGATCTGAAGGCGGCACTTCATGCTCTGGAACGTGTGGTCAAGGCCAATCCGGATAATGCTGATATCCTGAACGAGCTCGGTTCCGTGCAGGATCAGCTTGGTCAGTCCGAAGCGGCGGTCGACACCTATACAAGGGCACTCAATCAGGTCAGTGTCATGGAGGCGCGCGTCTGGCCTCTTCTCCTAGGTCGTGCGATTGCTTGGGATCATCTCAAACGCCGCGACAAGGCCCAGGCCGATCTCGATCATGCTCTGGCTCTCGCGCCCTCCGAACCGGTCCTGCTCAATTATGCAGGATATTCGGATGTCGAACATAACGAGCGCCCCGCCCAGGCCCTGACTCTGCTGCGCCATGCCATGGATATGGCACCTGATGATGCGGAGATACGTGACAGCTATGCTTGGGCATTGCTCAAGCAGAATGGCGATCTGGCACAGGCCCTTCCCTTGCTGCTTTCTGCCGTCAACGCGGCGCCTGCTGATGCAGAAATCGCCTATCACCTTGGTGTTGCCTACTGGTATCAGGGGCGTCAGCTTGAGGCGCGGGACCAATGGAGCCAGGCGCTCAATAACAAACCTGAGCCTGAGACGAAGGCCCTGATTGAAGCCGCGCTCGCTAACGGGCCCGATCTGCCGGTCATGCGCGGACGTGCCATTCCTTCGCCCAGATGAGACAGAAGATGCTTCCTGATCGTTCCATGGCCCGCGCCAAGATCAATCTTTTCCTTCATGTTACCGCACGTCGTGATGACGGCTATCACGAGCTCGATTCTCTGGTTGTGTTCGCCGAAACAGCGGATGAACTCGCTCTTGCAGCGCCACGTCCGGCCGGGAGTGGTATGAGCCTCGAAATCGATGGTCCATTCGGCGCCGGACTTGAGGCTGGACCAGACAACCTCGTGTTGCGTGCGGCGGAGGGTTTGCGCAAGGTGGCATCTCTGCCCGAGGGCGCACCGGACTGGCAGATCCGCCTGACCAAGAACCTGCCCGTGGCCTCAGGAATTGGCGGGGGGTCGGCTGATGCGGCGGCTGCGTTACGTCTTCTGGCTGCGGCCTGGCAATGTGAGAACCTTGATCTTGCTCCGGTTGCTGCCGGGCTCGGGGCGGATGTGCCTGTCTGTCTCATGCAGAAAACACAACGTATGCAGGGAATAGGCGAGATCCTTGTTGCGGCTCCACGGCTTCCGCGCTGTGCGATGGTGCTGGTCAATCCGGGAATATCCGTACCGACACCGACCGTTTTTCGTGCCTGGAAAGAATCGGGCGCACCATTCCGTCCAGCAGCATCTCTGCCGGGCGGCTGGAACGATGTCGCCAGCATGGCGCATGGTCTAAGATCAACTTCAAATGATCTGCAGGCTCCGGCGATTGCGCTCTATCCTGTGATCGGCGAAGTGCTGGACAGGCTCGAATATTCGCAAACCTGTCTTTTCGCCCGCATGAGCGGGTCAGGTGCGACCTGTTTTGGCCTTTATGCCGATCTCGATGAGGCACGTCATGCGGCGGAAAGTCTGCGGAGTCATGGCTGGTGGGCAGAAGCCGGCTGGATTCAGGAGGCATGAAACCAGTCTTTGGGATATAATATCGTCCTGTCTTGTTTCAGGGAAAGTAATGACTCTGCCAGATCGCTTTGAGACCGGAGCTTTCCGGATGAATTTCTGCTTTGCAGGCTAATCCGGCAGATGGAATGCGAGGAAGGGGCTCGGCAATGGGCGCAAGAATGCAGGTCATTCAGAAAGAGGATGGCAAGGGTGCAACGCTCCGCTTTCTTGAAGAAAGCGGGATAGAAGGCGAAATTGACCTGACACTGGCTCAGCTGAGCCAGCTGATCAAAAGCCTGGGACAGGTGCGTTACGCTATCACGGCACATGAACCTCAGCCTTCGATTGCCAATGCCCCCTTTCTGCCGGTCTATAATACGAACTGGGCGCTCCAGATCGATGCTCTGACCGAGGGCTCGACTCTGGCGTTTCAGCATCCTGCCTATGGACCGATCGGGCTGGTTTTCGGGCCTGAAGATGCCGACAAACTGGTCAAGGGACTCAAGCAGCACCGTGCGCTGATGGCTGCCAGCACATCCCGTCAGCCGAGCTGATCCCGGCCCACAGGATCTGTTCAAGGCTGATCAGGGTTTCCTCAGGTTGACGGGACGTGCTGGCAACAGGTCTCGCAGAGGCTCTGCAGTATATCTATTTTCTGTGGCGCAGAAGAAGCCAGCCAAGAGCTCCCCCACAAAGGGACAACAGCATGGCGCCCGAGCCGATCCGGCGCGGCATGGTCAGCAGCAGTGGCTTGCGTCCTGTTTCGTGCAGAGGAATACCTTCATACGGGCCGTGGGCAGCATAGGCGCCGGGAAGGCTTTCAGAAAGACTGTCGGTGTCGCTCTCTGCCTTGCCTGATGCGTATTGCGACGTGATGGCCTTTCTGGCGAGATACCGGTCACGCAGCGAAGGCGCAATGCCGTTGATCAGACTTGGCAGGATCGAGGTGGCGCCGACCCAGATATCGCGGTGATGGCCAAGGACTGCCTGACAGATTGCATGGGCAGCCACTTCGTTCGTAAATCCGCCCGCTGGGCTTGAGTGCGTGACCCGAACGGTTTCGACTCCAGCCAAGGCGTGGGGTATTGATCGAAGGGAGATGCACGATGGTCAGGTCAATGCGATCCGATAGCGCGCGGATTTCAGGACGTACACTGTCACAGAAGGCACTTATCGCGGCGTGGGCACCGTTGATTGCTGCCTGCAGGGGCAGGCCACGCAGTGGATGGGCAAGGCCGAGATTGACAATAGTGCCGCTACCGCGACGGCGCATGCAGGCCAAGGCGGCTTGGGTGCCGAAAACCGAGCCAAGATAGGTGACATCCGTCACGCGTCTGAGTGTCTCGGCATCGAGCGACAGAACCGGCCCGATAGCGGCAACACCGGCTGCATTGATCCAGACAGTGATGGGGCCGAGCTCACGTTCCACGCGCTCGGCGGCATCGGAAACGGCTCTTGCATCTGAGACATCAACCGGCAGGATGAGCGTACGTATTGCGTTGGCTGCAAGTTCGTCTGCGGCATCCTGAAGACGCTGTTCATTGCGTCCGAGCAGGGCGATGTCAAAACCGTAGGATGCGAGCATACGGACCGTGGCGCGCCCGATACCGGCTCCGGCGCCTGTGACGACGGCAATCTGGTTGGGCATGGCAGCAATCCTTACACGGTCTACAAAAGGGTCACTGCGAGAATGCCAGCGATGATCAGAAAGAGAAAGCCCGCCATGACAAGTGTCAGACGACGTTCGATAAAGTCCTTGATAGGCGGTCCATAGAACCAGAGCAGAGTCGCCACCAGAAAGAAACGCGCGCCACGTGTGACGAGGCTTGCTGCCAGAAAAGGCAGGATGCTGAAATGAGCTGCGCCGGCGGCGATGGTCACGATCTTGAACGGGATCGGTGTCAGCCCTTTGAGCAGGATGATCATTACTCCGTATTGCCGGAATTTTTCCTGTAATGCTGTCAGGCTGTGTTCTGCATGATAGAAATGTACGATTGGCATGGCGACGTGTTGAAGCAGAACAGCACCGATCACCCAGCCAAGCAAGGCGCCTGTTACCGAACCCGCAGTGCAGATCGCAGCCAGTAAAAAGGCGCGCTGACGCGCGGCCAGTACCATCGGGATCAGCATCAGATCGACAGGAATCGGGAAGAACGAGGCCTCTGCGAAAGCAACGGCGAAAAGCCACCACCCTGCGTAAGGCGAAGCCGCCAGAGCGAGTGTGCGACGATAGAGCGGTTGAAACACGAGAAGCCTCCGGTAATCGGGAGACCCGTCAATGACCCAAGCCGTGCCTTATGTCGAGCGTGGGCCCCAGAGAATCAGCGCTGCGCCACAAAGGCAGATTGCGGCACCAATCAGTTCCCAGCGGTCAGGGCTTCGTCCTTCGAACAGACGCATCCAGATCAGGGATGCCGTGATGTAGACCCCGCCATAGGCCGCATAAGCCCGACCTGCGCTGTCACTGTCGATGCGCGTCAAAATGAGAGCGAAAAGCGTCAGGCTTAACAGACCGGGTAAAAGCCACCAGACCGATCGATCAAGACGTAGCCACGCCCAGAAAGCGAAACAGCCGGCGATTTCTGCAAACCCGGCAGCAATATAGAATAGAAGAGTCAGCATGACAGGGTCCGGAATTGAGCTGGGAATGTGGGCATGGGACCATAATCACATCGTCATGGCTATTGGTGTCGGATGAGATGTCAGCGAGGAATCCCGAGAGGTCTGTCTCTTGCAGTGTGGTGAGGCAGGTTGAATTCTCGCAAAGATGTAGAAACAAGGCTTGAATCACGCGAGATCAGGATTGCCGATTATATCGGGAAGGTATTCTGAAAGCCGCAAACAAGATCGATCATTGCTTTATGAGGCGTTCTGTATAAAACACGGATAAATCGTTGAATGCGTTGAGGTTGTTTTTAATAACGATATTTGATCGTTTAATACTTCGCCTTGCGCCATAAACCGGGTGTCCGTCTCATGTCCTTCGCTTCGCTACCGCGTCGTACAGTGTTGTCCACGCTCCTTGCTGCGCCTCTGGCATTGGGCTTGCGCTCGGCCAGGGCTGCCGACAAACCCATTCGCGTTGGTATCATGGCAGGTGAGGACGAGGATATCTGGCGTCTGGTCAGCCAGAATGCCCAGAAAGCCGGTCTGACGCTGAAGATTGTCACCTTCTCGGATTATTCGACACCGGACGAGGCGCTTGCCTCCCATGATCTCGATGCCAATTCCTTTCAGCATATGCCATTTCTGAAAGCCCAGAACGATGCGCACGGGTTCAGGATTGTACCGGTAGGCAATACCTATGTTGCGCCAATCGGTCTCTATTCGCGCAAATGGAAGACGCTTGCCACTCTGCCTGAAGGCGCAGTTATCGGGGTCCCGAACGATCCCAGTAATGAAGGACGTGCGCTTCTGTTGCTCCAGACACTTGGCTTCATCAAGCTCTCGTCATCAGCCGGTCTGTTGCCCACGCCACTCGATATTACGGAAAATCCGCACAACTTCACGATACGTGAGCTTGATGCCGGTGTGGTCGGTCGTGCACTACCCGATCTCGATGCTGCTGTGATCAATACCGACTGGGCACACAAGGCGGGTATTGATGTTGTTCATGAGCGTCTGGCGCGAGAAGGGGTAAAGGATAACCCCTATATCTGCGTGATAGCGGTCAATAGCGACGATGCCCAGGCCTCCTGGGTCAAGCCGCTAGTCAGTGCTTACCAGCAGCCGAATATCCGTCAGGCCCTGATTGATGTTTATGCCAATACAGTGATCCCTGCGTTTTCATGAGTCTTCTTGACGTTTCAGGTCTGTCGTGTCGCTTCGGATCGCAGACGGCGCTGAGCGATATCAGTTTTCAGGTCGACAAGGGCGAGATCATTGGCGTGATCGGGAGTTCGGGAGCGGGAAAATCCACGCTTCTGCGTTGTCTTTGTGCACTTGAACGCCCGACAGAAGGTCAGATTCTGCTTGAGGGGGCTGATCTTACGCAGCTGACCGAGAGAGAGCTGGTTGCTGCCAGGCGCAAGGTCGGGCTCGTCTTTCAGCATTTCAATCTTCTGAATTCGCGCTCTGTAGCTGCCAATATTGCCCTGCCGCTTGAAATTGCCGGCTGGGCTGGAGGCCGGATTACCGAGCGCGTTGAGGAGTTGCTGACCCTTGTCGGGCTTGAAAGCCACGGTTACAAGCGCCCGTCCCAGCTCTCGGGTGGTCAGAAGCAGCGTGTCGGTATTGCGCGCGCCATAGCCAATTCTCCATCGCTTCTTCTTTGCGATGAAGCAACCTCCGCACTCGATCCCCACACGACAACCTCCATTCTTGATCTGTTGGTTGACATCAACCGCTCGCTGGGTCTGACCATCATTCTCATCACGCATGAGATGGAAGTCGTGCGTCGTTTTGCCCATCGTGTCCTTGTACTGGATCATGGCGCACTGATCGAAAACGGCAGTATGGCTACGCTAATGCGTGACAGTCGAGGGGATCCGAGACTCGAGAGGCTACTGGCAGATACGCGACCCTCTCTGCCTGACACGCTCAGAAGCCAGCTCAGCACCGTCCCTCTTCCTGATGGTCTCACACTTGTCCGTGTCGTGCTTGGACCTCAGGCAGCAAAAACGCCTTTCCTCTCTGTTCTGACAAGGCGCTTCGATCAGGCAATCACCCTGATACAGGGGGGTACGCTTGCCTGCGGAAGCGAGCTTCTGACTGACATGATTCTGGGCTTTTCCGAGCCGCTTTCCGAGCCGCTCATTTCGTTTCTTGAACAGGAAACCCATGTGACGGAGGTGCTCGGCTATGTACCGGCTGATCACTAGGCTCATCGCGGAGTCGACGCTTCAGACCATTGAGATGGTTGCAGCGTCCAGCTTTGTCGCCGTGCTTTTCGGTCTGCCTCTGGCTGTGCTGATGATCGCAACCAGACGCACTGATCTGTATGACATGCCCTGGCTGGGGCGCCCCATTGGCTGGGTCATTGATGCTATTCGCGCGATCCCGTTTATTATTCTGCTGGTGTTGCTGATTCCGGTTACCCGTTTTATCGCAGGGACATCGCTCGGTACGTTTGCTGCTATCGTGCCGCTGTCGATCGCAGCCATCCCCTATTATGCGCGTATTGCTGAAATCTCATTGCAGGAGATCGAACCCGGTCTTATCGAAGCGGTGCGTGTCATGGGAGGCACGCGCTGGATGGTCATTCGCTATGTACTGATCCCCGAAGCCCTGCCAGGCCTCCTGTCCGGCCTGACCGTGACCGCAATTACCCTTGTCGGAGCCTCTGCCATGGCAGGTGCCATCGGTGCCGGTGGGCTGGGTGATCTTGCTATCCGATATGGCTATCAGCGCTTCAACGTTACCATCATGTTTGCCGTGGTTGCTGTGCTGATCCTGCTGGTCGGCGCAATCCAGGGGGCCGGGGCAGTGGCTGTCAGGGCAGTGCGGCGGTAAGAACCGGGGCGATGATGCCCCGGATATTGCAAGAACGGGTCTATCTCTGGTGGGTCACAGAGCACTCTCAAGGGTTCAGACAGGCAGGATGACGCTTGCTCGCAAGCCTCCCTCAGGCCTGTTCATCAGGGTCACATCGCCGCCCTGGCCTCGCAGGGTCGAGCGGGCAATCGCAAGACCCAGGCCAGTGCCGCCGGTTTCGCGATTGCGGCTTGTCTCAGCGCGGACAAAGGGCTCGAACATGCGTTCGAGATCTTCCGGGGGAAGGCCGGGACCACTGTCATCAATGCGGATGCAGATGGCCTTTTCCTGATCGGGGCCTCGTGTGAAGGTAACGCTGATACAGGCTGACCCACCATATTTCAGGGCATTCATGACCAGATTGGTCAAAGCGCGTTTCAGCGCCAATGAGCGTGCCTTGATTCGGATCGGCGCCTGAGGCGGCTCATAGCTGACTTCCTCTGCGAGATCAGGGCGTGCCTCAGCAGCCTCATCTGCAATGGTCTGGAGCAGGGCACTCAGATCCAGCGTGGTCATAGGCTCCAGTGTCGAGCTGTCGCGACCAAAGGCGAGGGTGGCAGCGACCATGCTTTCCATTTCATCCAGATCAGCCAGAAACTTGTCGCGCAACTCGTCATCATCAATGAACTCGGCACGCAGTTTCAAACGGGTGATCGGGGTACGTAGGTCATGACCGATAGCCGTGAGCATGAGTGTGCGATCGGTCACAAAACGCCGGATGCGGGCGGCCATCGTATTGAACGCGACAGCCGCCTGACCGATTTCTGTAGGGCCTGCCTCAGGGAGAGGCTGGGCGTGAACGTTGCGGCCGAGTGCGGTGGCCGCGTTGGCCAGCGTGGCAACAGGCGCGATGAGACGATGCGATCCCCACAGGATCAGCCCGCCACCACAGATGGTCATGAGTGCAAACGAGATCATGAAAGTAGGTGAGCCAAACGGGTTGGGAGGCCGGACAGTGTAACTCATGACGAGCCACCGATGGTCATCAGGCATCTGGAAAGACAAGGCGTAATGTCTCGTACCAGGCTTGTGACTGATGAGTACCCGCTCAGGGCGGAGACGCACGGGAAGCATGCCGATTCCCGCAAGGGGCGGTGGCATGAAGCCGGGAGTGCGTCGGTCATCGGGCGAAAAACCGTCCATACCATTCGGGGGAGGCTGTCCTCCCTCGAACGGAAAGGGGGGACGCCCTTCTCCCCCGGAAAAATCGCCCGGTCCTCCGCCTGGTGGCGGTCCTCCGAATCCGGGCTCTTCCTGTCCGCCTGGCGGGCCGCCATGCATCATGGGATTCATTCCAAAAGGAAGCGTAATAAAAGCGCCGGGAAGATGCGTATCGGGTTTGTCGTCGAAAATGATCTTGAAATTTGACGGTACTTCAAGTGCAGCCAGGCTGGTTTCACGATCAGAAGGAGGAAGCTCGACAAGGGTGTGATAGATCGAAAAGGCGTGATGCTCGTTCTCATGCATCTCGGCCCGGTCGGCAATATTGAGATGGTCGAGGGCATGAATGGTCAGGCCGGCTGCCTGAACCACGCAGAGCCCTGCGATCAGAAGCAGATTGGTGCGCGCTCTGAGCGAGCGCGGCAGCAGCTGGATCACAGCGTCAGAGGCGTTCGACATCGGCGGCAAGGACATAGCCTCCGCCACGCACGGTCTTGATCATCTGGGCATTGCGGCCATCGTCTTCGAGCTTTCGTCGCAGGCGGCTGACGGCCACATCGATGGCGCGATCGAAGGGGCCGGCCTGTCGTCCGCGCAGCAATTCGAGCAGCATGTCGCGTGTCAGAACACGGTTTGCACGCTCCAGAAAAGCCAGAAGCATGTCATATTCGCCGCCGGTAAGAGGCACTTCAGCACCATCGGGATTGAGAAGGCGGCGACGGGCCGGTTCCAGTGTCCATCCCGAGAATCGGATGGTCCGGGAATCGGCTGAAAGCTTCTTGTCGGAGCTGTCGGCCGTCCGGCGTAGTACGGCCCGGATGCGGGCCAAGAGCTCACGCGGATTGAAGGGCTTTGCGACATAGTCGTCAGCGCCGAATTCCAGACCGATAATACGGTCTGTCTCGTCACTCATGGCCGTGAGCATGATGATAGGCACATTGTCCTGGCTGCGCAGCCAGCGTGCAATGTCGAGACCACTTTCTCCCGGCAGCATAAGATCGAGCACCACCAGCTGATAATGCCCGGCGGCCCAGGCGCGACGGGCCTCGCGCCCGTCACGTGCGGCTGTCACACGGAAATGGTTGCGTTCCAGAAAGCGGCAGAGCAGCTCCCGGATCTCACGGTCATCATCAACAATCAGAAGGTGCGGGTTCGTTTCCATGAATGTAACATTGGTCCGAATCGATCCTGCCCCACAAGGGGGTGTTTCACTCCGTCACAAGTTGCGAAAACCTGTCTCAATCGAGCCAGGGAGGGGTGGGAAGATTTTTGGCCCGCAGAAAGGCAGGATTGAAGATCTTGGACTGATAGCGTGCCCCGCCATCGCAGAGAATTGTTACAATGCGATGCCCTGGCCCGAGTCGTTTTGCGACGCGAATCGCCGCGGCAACGTTGATGCCCGCTGAGCCACCGAGAGAGATACCCTCGCGTTCCTGCAAGGAAAAGATCTGTTCCAGCGCTTCGGCATCGGGGATACGTTCAGCATCGTCGATGGCAATACCTTCCAGATTGCCGGTCACACGGGACTGACCGATGCCTTCGGTTATCGAGCCTCCGGAAACGCTTAGATCATTGGATTTGACCCAGCCATAGAGACCGGATCCTTCCGGATCTGCCAGAACAATTTCGGGGCGCTTGCGCCCTGCCTGCTCGGCAAGCTCACCAAGACCCAGGCAACGCCGGCAAGTGTACCACCTGTCCCACAGGCGCAGGTGAAAGCATCGACATGCCCGTCGAGCTGCTTCCAGATCTCAACCGCTGTGGTGGTGCGATGACCTTCCCGATTGGCTGTATTGTCGAACTGGTTGGCCCAGACAGCATTTTCGGTCTCCTCGGCAAGCCGACGCGAAACATGCACGTAATTGCCCGGATCGCGGAACGGTTTGGCGGGAACAAGACGCAGATCCGCACCAATCATGCGGAGAAAATCGATTTTTCCTGACTTTGTGTCTCGGGCATCACGATGATCGTGCGATAGCCGCGTGCTTGGCAACAAGCGTGAGACCGATACCCGTATTACCCGCTGTTCCTTCCACAATGACGCCGCCAGGTTTGAGTGCGCCACGTGATTCGGCGTCGAGAATAATGGCAAGGGCTGCGCGATCCTTGACCGAACCACCGGGATTCATGAACTCCGCCTTGCCGTAAATATCGCAGCCTGTTGCCTCAGAGGCCAGTTTCAGGCGGATAAGGGGGGTGCCGCCAATTGCGCCAATCATGCCGTCAGAAGGGTGCTGCCAACCGGAAATCGGGCCCGTAGGAGACAGGGAAATCGGGGTCTGCGTAGTCATCTGCATTCCATCCTATACGTCTGCAGTTTGAGAGTTTAACGTCGCGACATGTAAAATAAATGAGGAAGAACGATGGTCGACTGTATATCAGCGCGTGAGGCATGGGAACGTCTGGGTACTGACAGGGATGCGGTTCTGATCGATGTACGCATGCCCAATGAGTGGTACACCGTTGGTCTGCCCAATCTGAGCTCACTCGACAAAGACGTCATCGCGTTGAGCTGGGATCCGTATGACGCTGCCGGTTTTGCACAGGCATTGAGCGAAGCTGTCCCATCCCGCAAAACGCCTGTTTTTTTTCTGTGCCGGTCAGGGATGCGCTCGCAGCAGACGGCGGAGCTTGCGGCTCATCTGGGCTATGAGGTCAGTATAAACGTCGTTGAGGGCTATGAGGGGCCGCCAGATTCCACAGGCCAGCGGGGACGTGTTTGTGGCTGGCAGTTCCAGAATTTGCCGCGTTTCTTTCCCACCTGATTTTCAATAGCCCTGCTGGTGTAATGACCGGGCAAGTTTCCCGGCTTCGGTGGCGATGGTCTCGGGCGTGACCTCCGCCAGAAAAGGAATTTCAGCCAGCACTGTGACTTGGCCAAAATGCTCGATAGCGGCTCGGTTTCTGGCATTGGGTATGCCACTCATCACCACACCCGCCACGTTGATGCCGTGTTTGCGCAGAGCTGAGAGACTGAGCAAGGTGTGGTTGATGGTGCCGAGTCCACTGCGGCAGACGAGAATGACCGGGAGATCGAGGCCAGCCAGCCAGTCGATCAGCAGAGTGTCGTCATTCAGGGGAACCATCAGCCCACCTGCACCTTCCACGACAAGGGGACTATCTGTTTGTGGAAGATCCAGATTGTCGAGTGTCACGGTCACATTTTCCAGTGCCGCCGCATCCTGGGGGGAGAGGGGTGCCTGAAACGCATAGGCGGAAGGAAGGATCTGCGATGGTGATAACCCTGCCAGTTTCATAACGCTGGCCGTATCACCTGCTTCTTCACTCAGCCCGGTCTGGAAAGGCTTCCAGTATGTGGCGTTGAGTGCTTTGGTAAGGATGGCGGAAACAAGAGTTTTGCCAATGCCCGTATCCGTGCCGGTGACGAAAAAACGCGCCTGTTTTCTGGCAGAACCAAAAGCAACCTGATAATTCATGATACCCGCTTTCCTGTCGAATTCCTGCATTATCCGGCGCAAATCGCGCCCGGTGAGAGATTCGCTGCCTTCTCGGGGGGTCGTTGCACCGATCGCTTTCAGATCAAGGAGGAACTGCCGGGCCGACCCGACAGGGTCGCTGAATTTTCTGATTGTCCAGCTGCCGCGTAACGTTTCAGGCCATTCATCCTGAAGTGCGTCCAAGCTAGGATATTCCGGAAAGCCGCAGGGCAGATCAAGAGTGTCACAGGCGTCCCGCCATTGGGCAAAACTGCCACGCGCGAGGGTCGTGACCTCTATTCTTCCATATGGCGCCAGCATTCTTTCCAGACGTCTGAATGCTGCGCGTCGATCAGTAAACCACTGCAGACAGAAGCTGGAGCAGATCAGGTCGAAGCAGTCTTCCAATACGGGATATTCAGCGTCCATCACGTGAAACCTGACGTCTGGTACAGCTTCTTTTGCGCGTTCGATCATTCGAGGAGAGAGATCAATTGCTGTCAGGGCTGCCTGGGGAAAAATCAGGCGCAAAGCACGTGTCAGTATTCCAGTACCGCATCCAAGTTCCAGAATACGGGCTGGTGCAGGGCGGTCTGCATAAAGTCGTGTCAGGGAATGGGCGAGCTCCGCAGCTGCGGCTGCCTGTACGCGCGCGGAAGTGTCATAATCCCGCGCATTGTCGAAGCAGGTTGCGACAGAATTGCGCGCAGTGGTCACGAGACGTCTCTGAGAGCATTGCTGATAATAGCGGCGCATTGATGAGGCGCTGTGAAAGGCAGAAGATGTCCCCCTTCGAAGATGAGGCGCGTTGCGTCAGGAAAGCTTGCCTCATGCATGGCGCCGGAAACAAGCTCATCGTCAGTACCATGTATGGCCATCAGACCCCTGCCCAATGAATGGGCCGTTGCACGGCCGTCACCTTCCATCAGCTCCGCCAGACCTTCATCAAGGACCGGCAGATCGAGGTGTGGGGGACAAGGAATAAAAGGGTGAATTGCCGTCTGAATTGCATGACTGTCTCATTCGTCGTGCGGGCGAGGCGGGTGCGCATGCGTGTGAGAACCCGTATCGGGAGGCCCTGTGGGAAATCATCTGCCTGGCTGAAGCGGGCAAATCCGTTGAAAGCGATGATTTTCCGGCATTGAGGCAGGGAATGTCTCAATGCCCATAAAGTCCCGGCAGAATGCGTAACCAGCACGAATGGCTGGTCTGGCAGGGTCGTGAAAGGTCGGGCCCCGCTATAGCCGCGCTCTAACAGGGTCATGTCGCATTGCCCCAATGCGTGGCAGACAGGGTGCCAGAAAGAGGCGTCGAAACTCCATCCATGCATGAAAACGAGTTTCATGCCTGTGTCTGTCGCAGTGCTGTGATGACAGAGTCGATGAGAGAGGCAATGGAAGCGTCATCATGACTGGCGCTGAGAGCAAGACGTAGTCTGGCTGAACCGGAGGGGACAGTAGGGGGCCTGATGGCAATGGTCAGAATGCCACGTTCTTCCAGAACTCTGGCCACTGAAAGGGTCGTTGTTTCCTCTCCCAGAATGACAGGGACGATCTGGGTATTCGAGAGGCCGGTATCGATCCCGGCAGCATTCAGTGCCTGGCGCAGTCTCTCGGCTTTCTGATGAAGTGCCTGCCGTTCCATATCGAGGCCGGGTACGATTTCAAGTGCGGCATCCATCGCCCCGAGCATCGGGGGGGATGGAGCAGTACTGTAGATAAAACCTGAACTGGCCGTGATAATCCAGTCGCACAGGGCGCGCGACCCGGCGATATAGGCGCCCATACTGCCCAGCGCCTTGCTGAAGGTTCCCATGACGAGATCGACTTCATGGCCATGGGAGAGACCACGCCCCTGGGGTCCCAAGACGCCTGTGGCGTGTGCCTCGTCGAGATAGAGGAAGGCATCGTAACGCTTCGCAAGGGCCGAAAGGGCAGCGATATCAACCGTATCGCCATCCATCGAAAAAACACTTTCGGTCAGGATAAAGCGCATACCTGGCAGATCGGTATGCCGTACAAGCAGACTCTCCAGATGGTTGAGGTCATTATGCCGGAACCGGATCTGTCGGATGCCGGCGGCGGCACAGCCTGATGCATGCTGGCATGATTGAGTCTGTCGCAGAATACGAGCGGTGCTTCGCCGGTCTGTTCCTTGGCAAGGCGGAACAGGGCGGGCAGAACGGCGGCATTTGCCTGCCAGCCCGAGGCAAAAAGCAGGGCGGCTTCTGTTCCCTTGAACTGCGCGAGGCGGTTTTCGACCCGTTCATGCAGATCCAGTGTGCCTGACACAAGACGCGAGGCGCGAGCTCCCGTACCGTGCTGCATAGCCCACTCGGCAGAGCGTTCGCGCAAAAGCCTGTGACCAGAGAGCCCCAGATAATCATTGGATGAAAAATCGGTAATGGCCTGCCCCCGGTGCAGTACCTGGTCAGGTGTAAGCTGCAAGGGGCGTAGCTGGCGGCGCAAGGAACGGGCCTCCAGGTCTTTGAGGGCTCGTCTGAGAAGCGGATCGAAACGCATCATGCCAGTTCCCTGCCGCTGCCACCCGGGCTTGTCAATCACATGTCAGGGAGAGCACGTATTTACAGACGTGTCTTGGTCCGGAGATAACCCCGCTTGCCAATGAAGCGAAGCAGGGGAAGCGAAAGACGCAGCAGACAGGGGGCGAGCATGCAGAGCCGACCGAAAACCCCGTCAATCGCAGGAAGAAACCGCTCGGATCCGCACCGGATCAGCTGATCCGTTACCGCTTTTGCAACCACATCAGGATCAAGAGGCGTACTGACGTAATTCAGGACGGACCCGCCCTCTTTCATTTCGCGGATCAGCATGTCGGTCTGTACGGCGCCCGGAAAAACGGAACTGACCAGAATGCCGCGTGGTCGAGCCTCCTGGGCCAAGGAAAGAGCAAAGCTGCGTAGACCGGCTTTCGCTGCGGCATAAACGGCACTGCCTGCAAGCGGCATGACCGCTGCCATGGAGTTGACGAAAACAATGCAGCTCTTCTGCCTGCCATCAATGGTTTGCATCAAAGGCAGCAGATGACGTGTCAGCAGGATCGGCGCACTCAGATTGAGGCTGATCTGAGTCGTGATGTCTTTTTCATCGGCTGTTGCCATAAATGAGGGTGAGATTGTTCCTGCACAATGAATGACGGCAAAAACAGGCGCATGATGTTCGTGGATGCGGCTGCAGGCTTCTGCAAGTGATCCGGAGGCGCCAAGATCACAGGCGATATGAGAGAGCAGCTCGGACTCAATCGCCGGTTTGGAGCGGCAGAGCGCAATGACCCGATAATTCTGATCGAGAAGACGCCTGGCGATCAGAATACCGATTCCGCCCGAAGCTCCTGTCAGAACGACGGTTCTGCGGCACCCTGGCGAAATATCCCGAGCGGGTTTGGGCTCGTGGGAGGCGTTGGCCGCAAGGGGAGTACCCTGAGGGGGGGAAGAAACCGTCATGGATTCCGTCTTACCTCCGAAATTCGGTGCAAGACATGCGAATTCGGAAGAATCAGGTCTTTTTTTGTTCTGCATGTCATTCCCCCTGCCTTGAGGAAGCAGGGGGGCGAGTTTATCGACGGGAGGAATTCAGAACGATCAGTTCAAACGGCCGAGGTTACGGAAGTCCTGCCTTGTCTTGCTGGAGAGCGCTTTGATGCGATCATGTTGTGCCTTCTGGTCAGCCCGCAGCTGATCGATCTGCTTTGTACGATCCTGGGTGACCTGGTTGAGCTTGTTTTTCTGTTCATCGATCTTGCCCTGAAGCTTTTCGCGCTCCCGCTCAGGGGCATTGGTGTATTTGTCGCGCAGGTCATCGATCTTCTTCTGACGTGCTTCCACGGCATCGCGATTCTTCTGCTGCAGGTTCTGAACACGATTATTCAGGCAGTTTTCCTTGTTGGCCAGCCGACCAATCATATCGGTGCCGGAAGTATTGTTATTGCAGCCTGAAGTCTGTGCTTGAGCCAAGGGCATGGAAATCATAGATGCCAGAGCCATTGCCGATAGAATTCGTGTCTTGATCATGATGTTTCTTTCAGGTTTATACTGATATCTTATTATAGATATGCTTAATGTGTCGAATATGCGGCGTATCAGTCAGATTGTCGTCTTTATTTCCGGTTTTTTGTAGAGCGTTCGCGCATTTTCTGAAGAAACTTGCGGGCCGCGACGAGGTCAAATTTCCGCGCCTGTTCCCGCCCACGGGCCATACAGTCTGCCCGCAGGGCTGAATCATTGATCAGGCGAAGCAATGCCTGTTCGAGAGCGTCGCCATCATCCGGCAAGGCCAGAAGAGCGGCTTTGCCAACGACTTCGGGCAGGCCACCACGGGGGGAGGCGATAACGGCGGCACCACTCGCCATGGCTTCGAGCGCAGTCAGACCAAAAGGTTCTGGCCAGCGGCTTGGCACAACGACGATCGAGGCGGCCGCCATGGCTTCGAGTACCTGATGATGCATCTGATAACCGCAAAGCGTGATGCCGGCCGCACGCGCACTGGCCTCGACACGGTCGACGAAAGTCGTGCGTGGCGAGTTGAAACGGAATCTGTCTGCACCGATCATGACGGCACGCCATTCCGGCACCTGTCCGGCGATGGCCGCCCAGGCGCGCACAAAGGCATCTGCACCCTTGTCGGCAACCATGCGCCCCGCGAAGAGCACAAGCCTGGAGCGTTCTGCCGGAGAAGGCGGCAGGGCTGACAGATCGAGGCAGTTCGGCATGACTGTAACAGGGCCGTCATCCAGATCTTCCAGATAGCGACGGCGCAGCCATAACGAGACGGTAAAGACGCGTACACGCTGCATCAGCTCCTGCCTCTGACGGGGGCGTTTGGCGCCATGCATGTCCTGCGGGTCATTATGCAGAATGAGATGAACGGGAATACCGCATTTGCTCAGTGCGCGCGCCAGGGCAGGGCGGTTATGAACTTCAATGAGATCAGGTTTATGTCGACGGATCTCTCGCTGACAGGCGATACGGTAACGTGTCCCGTCCTGTCTCCAGCGATGCAGGCCGCCTGGTTCGGTCACGGCGAAGAACTGCCCTCCCGGCAGGGGCGTATCGGGAATTTCTGTGCCGATGACGATATCGTCAGGTGTGGCGAGACGCGATACCAGAAGAGCAATGGCGCCTGCCCGATCGGGGGCATAACCTTCCCGGCGGGGAAGGACAATCATGACTTTCATGGACTCAGTCGTAATCCGTCGCCATTTCAGGGTGAGCGTAATGCTCGAACATGCGTACAAGCTGATGGGGTTGCAGACGGCCGAGAGAAAGATCGGTTGGCAGGTTCTGGCGGTCGAACCAGCCAATGCCCGAGGTTTCGAGATTGTCGATCGTCGCTGTGCCGCCTGTCAGGCGGCATATATAGAAAACCTTTGCGCAGCTGTAGAGATCGGGTGGATGTCCCTGGGTATCGCGATCCCATAATGCTGCGAGCTTGATGATCTCGGCAGTATAGCCGCTTTCTTCCAGCACTTCCTTCAGTGTGTTCTGGGCTGTGGTGAGATTCACATCCGCCCATCCGCCAGGCAGCGTCCAGCGATCATGGTCGATTGCCTCACGCACCATCAGAATATGGCCCTGGTCGTTGAATACGGCACCCCGAACGTCGATTTTGGGCGTTGTATAGCCGCATTCCTTTTCAAGCAGGGCAAGCATGCGCTCAGGCGTCGTCTCGCTCAGCGCGGACAGCATTTTTGCAGAAAGCAAACGGAGCTGCTCGTAACGTTCGCGATCATAGGGATTCTGACAGAAGGTGAGCCCGTTCTGGGCGATTGCCTGAACGTCTCTTGCCCAGATCAGCCATTGCGGTTCGCTCATGCCAAGGTCCTCTCGCTCAGGGCTCGATATAGACCGGATCGCTGCGAGTGCAAAACAGTCGTTCTCCTTGTCTGATTCATATCAGGGGTGATTGCAGCCCGCAGACTGCAGGAAGATTTCAGCGGCTCAACGGAAAAGAAAGGGCAGAAAACTTGAGTCCGGCTTCCTTATTTGCCACATGAGAATCTCCCCATCCTGACGCCCGAAAGACGGATACTCACGTGAAAATCAACGGCACGCCCTATCGCAGCGTCTGGCGCGACGCGCATGATCCCAGACTGGTTCATATCTTTGATCAGACAAAACTCCCCTGGATGCTTGATATTCTTGCCTTGCAGGACGAAGCGGAAGTGGCTCATGCCATACGTACCATGCAGGTTCGCGGTGCCCCTCTGATTGGCGCCGTTGCGGCTTATGGACTTGCCTTTGCCTTGCAGAAAGATGCGTCGGATGCCGGCCTAACAGATGCCGCAGCCATGCTTGTCGAGACGCGCCCGACTGCCATCAATCTGCGCTGGGCGATCGAGCGCATGGTCGCGCATCTGCGTCCGCTTGCGCCCGAAACCCGTGTCGCGGCAGCCTATGAAGAGGCCGATGCGATCTGCGATGAAGATGTGCAGGTCAATGAAGCTATCGGGCGTCATGGTCTGGAACTGTTCCGTATGCTCTGGGAAAAGCGTCGCCCTGGTCAGGAACGTCTGAACATCCTCACTCATTGCAACGCAGGCTGGATTGCGACTGTCGACTGGGGGACAGCACTCGCTCCGATCTATATGGCGCATGATGCCGGTCTGCCGGTGCATGTCTGGGTGGATGAAACCCGTCCGCGCAATCAGGGTGCGCTGCTTACGGCCTGGGAGCTGGGTGCACATGGGGTGCCCCATACCCTGGTAGCCGATAATGCTGGCGGTCATCTGATGCAGCATGGTGATGTCGATCTGGTGATTGTCGGCACGGATCGTGTGACGCGCCAGGGTGATGTTGCCAACAAGATCGGCACCTATCTCAAGGCGCTTGCAGCACGGGACAACAATGTTCCGTTCTGGGTAGCACTTCCTTCCTCTACCATAGACTGGCGCGTGACAGACGGTGTGAAGGAGATCCCGATCGAGGAACGTTCGGGTGAGGAAGTGACCTATGTTCACGGCCTTGATGAACATGGCCAGGCCGCACGTCTGCGTGTAACACCACAGCAGACACAAGCTGCCAATCCGGCTTTTGACGTGACTCCGGCACGTCTGGTTTCCGGTCTTCTTACGGAACGCGGACGCTGCGATGCCAGTGCCGAAGGTCTGGCTGCCCTGTTTCCCGATCTTGCAGGTTGATCAGCTGTGAAGAGAGCGGCACTTGACCGGAGGACCGCTCTCGTTCCTATCTCCTTATTACGAACCGGCGCTGTTCGGCGCTCGTTACGTGTCTAACGGATAGGAACAGATCATGAGCGCCGGACTGGCTTTTATTTCCTTACCTCGATTGCAGAGAGTTCGCCTGACCCGCGGATCGCTTCTGGCTTTCGGGGCATTGGGCCTGTTGCCGAGTTGTTCATCGACCCCGCAGCCTGCCGCCCAGACCCCCGTCCAGACGCCCATGGCGCAGTATGCCAACGGTCGCACCGGCGCCTATGGTTATGACGGACATGTCCCTGATTTCGCTTCTCGCAATTTTGTCCCGTTCAATCGTCAGGATGTCGTGGCCATTGCCATGCGTGAGTGGCGCATGTTCGGCAGTCCCGTAAGCGATGATGACCCGGAAGATCGCCCTGAGCCCAGCGCGCCATCGCTCAAACCGGAACGCATCCCTGGCTTATGGCAGCGTGTCGGTGAATATTGGTGGATCGGTCAGGACCCTTATGAGACCGAAGTGTCGTGGAGTGGCAAATACAACGCCGACGGCCAGCTTTTCCGTCCGGAAACGACGGGCATTATGCATGGTCTGCGGCTTTCATTTCCTATGTAATGCGCGTTGCAGGGGCAAATGACCGTTTTCCCTACTCGCCCAATCATTCGACCTATATCAATGCGGCTGCTTCGGGTCAGTCTTCCGGCCTACGTGCGCAGGATCCCAGAAGCTATATTCCCCAACTGGGCGATCTGCTTTGTGTCGGTCGTGGCAAGAGCCGCAGTATCACCTTCGCCAATCTGCCTACCTCGTACGGCTTTCCGTCTCATTGCGGCATCGTGGTCGCCACGCGTCAGAACGCCCCCCCTTTCGGCAACGAGCTGAGCATCATCGGTGGCAATGTGGATGACACGGTGTCGCTCACCCATGTACCTACCGATGCCAATGGCGCACTGGCGACATCCGACGGGCAGTTCTACGATACGCGCTATCCATGGTGTGCAGTGCTTCAGGTTCTTTATGACGCTGAACGCGAGCCGGATAGCGGTCAGTAGACCGAACAGATCTGCATGAACGAGATACCCCTGACTGATCTGCCGAAAATCTGGTTACCCTATACCCAGATGAAGACAGCACCAGTACCTTTGCACGCAGTACGTACCGAGGGCAGCCGGATCACGCTGCAAGACGGGCGTGAGCTGGTCGATGGTATTGCGTCATGGTGGACGGCCTGCCACGGCTATAACCATCCGCATATCCATGCGCGGGTGAGTGAGCAGCTCGGGCGTATGCCGCATGTGATGTTGGGCGGGCTGGTTCATGAGCCGGTTCGGGAATTATCCGAACGTCTGTCGATCCTGCTTCCGGGCGATCTTGATCACAGTTTTTTCACTGATAGCGGATCTGTCGCTGTAGAGGTCGCCATGAAAATGGCGATCCAGTACTGGATCAATCGCGGTGTGCAGGGGCGCAAGAAGCTTCTTTCCTTCCGTGATGGCTATCATGGCGACACGCTGGCCACCATGTCGATCTGCGATCCGGAAGAGGGCATGCACAGTCTTTTCGCTGGCGCATTCCCCGAACAGGTTCTTGCTGATTTGCCCCGTGATGAAACGAGTTCTGCGGCGCTGGACGCACTTCTCGCAGAACGACGTCACGAAATTTCGGCGATCATTCTCGAACCTCTGGTCCAGGGGGCAGGAGGTATGATCTTTCATCCTCCCGAGGTACTGGTTCGTCTGCGGGCACTGGCTGACAAGCATGATGTGCTGCTCATTCTCGATGAGATCTTTACCGGGTTCGGGCGCACGGGCACGATGTTTGCCTGTGAGCAGGCCGGAATCATTCCGGATATCATCACTCTTTCCAAGGCACTTACCGGTGGTACTGTGCCACTTGCCGCTACTGTGGCCCGACGCCATGTGTTTGAGGCATTTTTATCTGACTCGCCTTCAGCCGCATTGATGCATGGTCCGACCTTCATGGCCAATCCTCTGGCCTGCATGGCGGCCTGTGCTTCACTCGACCTGTTCGAGCGCGAACCCCGCCTTGAGCAGGTGGCGGCAATTTCGCGCCAGCTTCGTGCAGAGCTGGAACCTTGCCGGGTCTTGTCAGGCGTGCGTGATGTGCGCGTTCTGGGAGCAATCGGGGTGGTGGAACTCGATTCTGTCGATGATATGAATCGTCTGAAAAATGCCCTTGTTGCCTGTAACGTCTGGGTACGACCGTTCCGCAGGATCGTCTATCTGACGCCTGCTTTCACCATTACATCCGATGAGCTGACTCGACTGACACAGGCTATATATCATGTCATTCGGGAAGGAGCATTCCGAAAGCCAGCCCGATCTCCAGACAGGAGTGCCTGACCCGGAGAAACTGAAGGAATGATCCGCTTTTCGCGGAGGAGTTCAACTCATGCTTTTCTGAGTAATGGTCACCAAAGGGCAGAAACCCTTTGATGAAAGACAGGGGCTGCTGCCCGAACGTATCAGTTCAGCGCTGCACAGGCGTCACGGGCCCCCGCACCACCAATTGGCTGGGAGACATAGTCGTCAGGGCTGGTATGGATGACCAGAGCCGAGCCATCAGTGTCTTTCAGTGCAGGTCGGCCGCCAGCACCGTGCAGTGATACGAGAGTCGAGTAAAGTTCGACGGTCGCTGTCCCATCTTTGGCGACATAGAGATTGGGCAGATCACCGGCATCCGTTGCGTTTGGTGTCAGAAGGCCATGTACGACTGGGGTAACAGCGTGGACATGGCCACCGGCGCTGGTGAACTTCGGCGGCGTGCAGCTGCCTTTTTCGTGGAAATGCATGCCATGCCAACCGGGGGTAAGATCTTCGGCTACTATGCGCAGCAGCACACCTTTTGGAGCATCGGTCACAGTAACGGTGCCGTGGGATTTGCCGTCCGTGCCCATCAGTGTACCGCTGGTAGTGTCTGCCGCATAAACCTGCGAGGTGCCGGCGAAGGACAGAACAAGTGAAATGAGCGAAAGTGTGTTTCTGGAAAAAGAATACATGGATCAGACCTCTTGTGGAGTGCGTCGGGCAAAGCAGAGTGAAAATCAGATCGAAACGATATGAGCTTGCCTGAGGTGAGATCGCTTCGCAACAACCGGTCTGCGTTCATGTGTGGTCATAAAAAAAGCGGCCCTAGGGCCGCTTTTTCAGAACTGTCGACGATCTGACAATCAGTCTTGGATCTGGAAAGACAGACCCTGACCACCTGCCGCAAGATGAGCGCCACGTGTTGCTGTGGTGATCTTGATCTTTACACCATTGCTGTTGCTCAGAATGGCACCGCCGATTCCGCGATCGAGTGTGGCGTCGCCATTCAGTGCACCGTAGCCACCATCAAAATCATGAAGGTTTTTCAGATTATAGACGATGCCTGTTGCCTCGATCTTGGAGAAACCGACTGCAGCAATATTGCCGCCTGAAATCTTGAAGCGATAGGTCTTGTTGCCAAAAGTCAGCGTGCCCTGACCCCAGGTGTAGCCGATACCGACATCAGCTGATTTGGCTGTAAGTGTGACATGACCGACCGGTGTGCCGAGCGCATCAGGTGTCTTGGGGGCGGCATGCGTTGCAGGCATAATGGCCAGGGCAGCTGCGGCGAAGGTGGAAGCGGCAAGAGCCCGGCGGGTAATGGAGCGCATCTGACTCGGTCCTCTCAAAAAAGGGTTCGTTATGAAGCGTTAACTCATTGCAGTGATTTTCGTTCCCGCCCGGTTATATGATCGCGAGGCAGTGAAGATCATGCCTGACTCCAGCCAGCCTGTTGAGGCCAGGTAGCCATGACGACATGGCGTGAGAGGAGACATCACGAGCATGGCGGGTTTCCCTGATCGGGGAAACACCGCCTTCGGTCGTCCTGCTCTCAGAAAGGCTGTTATGCGCTCGACGTGTGGAGGTGACATAATGGCTGCCGGGCAATCTTTTTGCCGGACGAAGACATTGATGACCCGAGTGGGCAAGATCCTGTTTTTCTGATCCGTTTCCATTCGAAGACAGGGTCAGTGTCCTTCCTGTGGTTCTTTCGGATCATAATGGCCTCACTTGCGCGGCACGAATGGAAACGGCATCACCTGAGGCATGACCAGAACCGATCGTTTTCTTCCTGTTCTTGATCGCCTCGGCCTCTGGGCGACGCTTCTGCTCCCTGTTTTTCTCACGCATGGCCGGGTCTTTTCAGAGATCACCATGGATGTGCTGGCGGCTGGTCTTCTGGCGCGTTCCGCATTGGGGCTGGGCTGGGGGTGGGCGCGTCAGTCCTGGGTACGCGTCGCGCTGCTCTGGTGGCTGTGGCAGGTCGTCTGTTCCCTGCCTCATATCGGTCTGGGCTCTTCTCAGGCGCTCACCCAGGCGATTCTGGCCATACGTTTTCCGCTTATGGCGATCGCGTTGCAGGTATGGACGCTCTCGACCGACAAGGCCCGTCGCGCGATCTCCTGGGTACTGGTTGCGTGCTGCCTCTATTTTGTCCTGCAATTTGTGGTGCAGGCGATATCGGGTCACAACCTGTTTGGCTATCCGCGCTATATCGATGGCACTCTGACCGGTCCCTATGCCCATCCGCGCGCGGCAGCGCCTTTCTCGCGTCTTGTTCTTCCCGTCATGATGTTTGGTTGTGCCTGGCTTGTGGCCTCTGGGGATGAGAGTGGAGTTCTGTCCGGTCGTACGGCACGGTTGCGTGGTTTTCTGGCAATGAGCTGTCTGGCTATTGGGGTGGTGGCGCTGATGGTGCTTGCCGGGCAGCGAATTCCCATGGCTCTGACCCTTCTGGGAATGGCGGTATGCGCCCTGTTTTATCGCCCCTTGCGTCCCGCTGCTCTGGCAGCCTTGTGCAGCCTGCCTGTACTTGTGCTTCTGGCGCGTATTTTCGCGCCTCAGCCCTTTCATCATCTTGTTATTCTGGCAGCGCAGCAGCTCTCGCATTTCTGGGAATCGCACTATGGTCTTGTCTTTACCCGTGCGGTTGTCATGGCGCAGGCCCATCCTGTCACCGGTCTTGGTTATGATGCCTTCCGTCATGCCTGTGCCAACCCCGCCTATCTGCATGGGCTTTCCTGGCTCAGTACAGTGCAGGACGGTGGCGGTACGGCTATCTGCGTACAGCATGCTCATAATCATTATCTGCAGGCCTTGACCAATGCCGGGCTGCCCGGACTGTTCTTGTTCTGCGGGTTGGTGCTGGGGTGTCTGAGGGCACTCTGGCCGTTACCGGGCCCGCATCTGGCCTGGCGCATCGGATTGTTTGCCGCTTTTTTTGTCCAGGAATGGCCTCTGGCATCTGCGAGCGACTTTCTCAATCTGCCGCTGGGAGGGTGGGCCTTCGTATTGCTGGGCGTGGGTCTGGCAGAAGCAGCGGCGCGCTCCGCCTCTGTTCCTCCTTTGCCTGCCACCCTATATGCTGGACCCACAGCAATTTCTCGCTAGGACCCGGAGCGCCGATGTCAGAGACCAAGATTCCCGTTACCGTTCTCACCGGTTTTCTCGGTGCCGGTAAAACGACGTTGCTCAATCATATTCTCGCTACCGAACACGGGCGCAAATATGCTGTTCTCGTCAACGAGTTTGGTGAACTCGGCGTCGATGGCGATCTGGTGGTCGATGCGGATGAAGAGGTCTTTGAAACCAATAATGGGTGTATTTGCTGCACAGTGCGCGGAGACCTGATCCGCATCCTTGGCAGTCTTCTGCGCCGTCGCGGCAAATTTGACGGGATCATTGTCGAAACGACAGGCCTTGCTGATCCGGCTCCCGTTGCACAGACTTTTTTTGTCGATGAGAATTTGCGCGAAAAATCCCGGCTGGATGCAGTCGTGACGGTGGTCGACGCTTATAATGTCATGCAGACTCTTGACGAGAGCCCGGAAGCTGTCAGTCAGGTAGCGTTTGCAGATGTGATCATTCTCAACAAGACCGATCTGGTTGATGAGGCTGGTCTTGAGGCTATAGAGGCCCGTCTGCGCGGCATCAATGTGAGCGTACAGATCCATCGTGCCCAACACAGCGCCGTTGCGCTGAGCGCAGTGCTCGATCAGGGAGGTTTTGATCTCGAACGGGCGCTCGAAACCATGCCAGATTTTCTGGAGAATAGCGAACATTCGCATGAGGAGGGTGTGACCAGCATGTCCTTCTCCGTGTCGGAGCCACTGGACGAGCCGCGTTTCCAGGCCTGGATCGGTGCCCTGCTTCAGGAACGGGGCGCTGATATCCTGCGGTCGAAAGGCATTCTGCATTTTGCCGGTCAGGAAGAACGCTTTGCGTTTCAGGCGGTGCACATGATGGCTGATGGCGATTACATCGGCAAAGGCAAGGAAGGCGACAGCAAGGAGTCACGCATCGTGTTTATCGGGCGCGACCTGAACCGTCCGCAGCTTCGTCGTGGCTTTGAGAGCTGCCGCGCATGAGTGAGATGACCGAACTCCTCGCCACCCGTGGCGCGGAAAAGACCATTGGATCGCCAGTAACTGTCGCTGCCTCCGCTCGTGACGGCCAGACCTTTGCGCTGGGCACGGTCGAGGGCGAAATCTTTCTTATCCCCGTAGCGGGCCTCAAACATCCCGAAACGTGGCAGCGTGTCGAGGCCCATGATGGCGCTGTACTCTGTCTGGCTCCCGATACGGGCAAGACCGGTTTTGTCAGCGGTGGCGAAGATAACCGTCTTTGCCGAACCGAAACTGACGGAACGGTAACCGAGCTTTATCGCGGGCGTCGCTGGGTCGAGTGCGTGGCGACCACAACGGCAAATATCGCGTTTTCTGTCGGCAAGCAGCTTGAGGTTCGTGATGCTGCTGGCCAGGTCACATTGAAGACCCTTGATCATCCTTCGAGTGTTACCGGCATTGTTTTCGACGCCAAGGGCAAACGCGTGGCGGCGTCTCATTACAATGGCGTCTCGATGTGGTTTGTTGGTGCCAAAGTTGACACCGTGCGCCCGCTGGAATGGAAGGGCAGTCATACGGCGCTCGCCATTCACCCTGGCGGAGAAGCGCTTGTGACGGCCATGCAGGAAAACGATCTGCATGGCTGGCGTCTGTCTGACGGCCATAACATGCGTATGAGCGGTTATCCCAAGCGTGTCACCTCACTTTCCTTTACCCGAAACGGGCGCTGGCTCGCGACTTCGGGGGCCGATGCCATTGTGCTCTGGCCATTCTTTGGTGGTGGTCCCATGGGCAAGCCTCCGACAGAGCTGGCGCGTCTGCCTGGTGTCTTCTGTTCCGCCGTATGCGCTCACCCCAAAAATGATATCATTGCTGCCGGATTTGAGGATGGTTCGGTGCTGTTGGCCGAGCTGGGCTCAGAACGTGTGCTACCGATCTGTCTTGGCAAGCGGGGCAAGGTGACTGGCTCGTCTTTTCACCTCTGGGCGGCGTGATGGTGTTCGGTACCGAAGACGGGGTGATTGCAGCCATTGATCTTTCGACAGCAGGGTAAGGCGACCGTAGAGTTCTGACTCTTTCCCGGGCAGAGAGGGTCATGCCCTCTGGTCCTGCCTGTTCGAAGCGGCCAGACCCTCCCGGTTCTCAGAAAGGCAGCTTGCTGAATCCGTCCAGACTGGCTCCGGTCAGGACGAGGAGTTCCGCGATAATGGCTGTGGCGCCCAGTATATCGCCAGTATAGCCGCCAATAAGGCGATAGGCGATGCTGCAAAGTCCCAATGTGCCAAGACAGGCGAGCAGGAACAGGGATAATGCGCCAAGCATCGAGAGAGAAGATGCAATCAGCGCAGTACATACCATGGCGATCAGCAACCCCTTGGCTGGCAAATGACGCAGCTGATGGGCCAGACCGTCGGCCCTGGCCGGTCGAAGCCAGAGAATGGGCAGTAACAGGGCAAGACGTGAAAAGGCACCGGCGGTCATCAGAACCGCGATGATATGAAAAGGGTTTGCTGCAAGCGCTGTCATGGTACCAGCGCGCAGCAGAAGGACGATACTGAGAGCCAGCCCTCCATAACTGCCGATCCGGCTGTCACGCATGATCTCCAGACGACGTTGTGGCGAGTTGCCGCCGAACAGCCCGTCCATGCAATCGGCAAAGCCGTCTTCGTGCAGCGCACCGGTCAACAGAAGCTGAAAGGTGATGGCCCAGCCTGTGGCAACAATGGCAGGCATGCCGAGCAGGATGCCGAGCGTTAATGCGGCACCGGTAGCGGCACCGATGGCACCGCCGATCAGAGGCCAGCACCAGCTGGATCGGGCCAGATCAACCCTTGATCCAGGAGTATGGAGCCATCCCGTCGGCAGGCGTGTAAGCAGGCTGATACCTGCAGCTAGATCTGCGCGAATGGTAGACATCTATTTCATTGTTTTTCGTTCATTTTCATCGGCGAAGGCGGCATCCGAAAAGCGCGCCATGCCATTGTGACAGGCGAGAGCGGCCCGCACAAGCGGGATGGCGAGAGCGGCCCCTGTCCCTTCACCCAGACGCAGATTCAGGTCCATGAGTGGTACAAAGCCGAGCCTGGATGCAAGCTGGCGATGTCCCTGCTCATGCGAGTTATGCGCAAGGCGCGTATGGGCGAGTCCCTCCTGATGGAGCGCGGCAAGAGGGGCCACGGCCGCTGTCACCACAAATCCGTCCAGCATGACAGGAATGCGCCTATGGCGTGCCGCAAGCGTGGCACCCAGCAGGGCAGCCAGTTCCCAGCCCCCGTAGATTCTGGCGAGCTCGAGAGGAGCATGATCGCGCCCGTGGAGGGACAGAGCCCGGTCAATGGCCTGTGCCTTGCGGATGACCCCTTCGTCATCAAGACCGGCGCCACGCCCGGCCCAGTAGGCACCGTCTTCTCCGAAAAAAGCCGCAGAGAGTGCGGCGGCGGCGGTGGTATTTCCCACCCCCATTTCGCCTAGGGCAAGCAGGTCACATCCGGCGGGAACCGCATTATATCCTGTCGAGACGGCTTCCAGAAACGCCTCGGAAGAAAGGGCCACATCCCTGGTGAAGTCGCCGCTTGCCACAAGATTGCCCACTGTCACGACATGCAGCCGGGCGTCGGCGTTGCGAGCGAGCTGATTGATTGCTGCCCCATCGCTCAGAAAATTCCGCACCATGGCTTCCGTGACGTTGGCAGGCCAGCTGGAGACACCCTGTGCCAGAACCCCGTGATTACCTGCAAAAATACAGATATCCGCCTGATCAAGACATAAGGGGCGCCACGAACCGAACCATTCGGCGAGTTCCTCCAGTCTGCCCAGACTGCCCGCAGGTTTGGTCAGAACAGCTTCACGCGCCCGGATCTGTGAAGCGGCGTCCTGATCGGGCATGGGGAGTATCGTGCAGGCCCTGTGGAGGTCGTCGAGCGATCGGAAAGGTGACATGGCGTCTTTCTGTTGGGATAAGTGCTCTTCTGCAAGAGGAAGTGGGCAATGAATTCCATTCTGGTTCTGGGTGGGGCGCGTTCGGGCAAGAGTTGCCATGCCGAATCGCTGGTCATGGCCGAACCGGCGCCCTGGCGCTATGTCGCTACCGGGCGAGCTGGGATGATGAAATGCGCGCACGTATTGCCTTTCATCGCGCAAGGCGCGGTGAAGGGTGGGAGGCCGTCGAGGCGCCCTTTGATCTTGTCTCTTCCTTGCACGGATCTCAGCCGGTTCTGGTCGACTGCCTGACCTTATGGCTGACAAACCTAATTTTGGATGAACGAAACATTGAAGAGGCCACGGAAAGCCTGCTTGATGCATTACGACAACGTTCAGCCCTGACTGTGCTTGTCGGAAACGAGGTGGGGTTGGGCATCGTCCCGGAAAATGCCTTGGCCCGCCGGTTTCGTGACGAGGCTGGTCTGCTGCATCAGAAGATTGCCCGTGAAGCGCGCCGTGTGCTGTTTGTAGCCGCGGGATGTGCATTGGAGATGAAATGACCCTGGATAATGACACCGCGCGGCATCGTGAAAAAATGAAACATCGCAAGGCGATCCAGGATCGTGAGGTGGCCGGGAAAACGATCGAGAAAGGTCTGATTGCAGTCCACACCGGTTCCGGAAAAGGCAAATCCACAGCAGCATTCGGGCTTGCCCTGCGTATGCTGGGGTATGAACGCAAAGTTGTGGTGGTGCAGTTTATCAAGGGGGCCTGGGATACGGGGGAGCGCAGGGCGCTGCAACGCTTTGGTGATCTGGCGCAGTTTCATGCGCTGGGTGAGGGCTTTACCTGGGAGACCCAGGATCGTGAACGCGATATTGCCGCCTGTCTCCGGGCCTGGGAACAGGCACTTGTCGCGCTGGCGCAGGAAGACGTTGCGCTGGTCGTGCTTGACGAGCTCAATATTGCCCTGCGTTACGGTTATATTGACGAACGGGCGATACTGCATGGCCTGCGCAATCGTCCACCACAGCAGCACGTCGTGATTACAGGGCGCAATGCGCCAGCCTGGCTGATCGAGGAGGCCGATCTTGTCACTGAAATGACGCTTGTGAAGCATCATTTCAAGGATGGCGTGAAGGCCCAGCTGGGGATTGAGTTTTGACTTCACGCGCCCTGATGTTTCAGGGAACGGGATCGAATGTTGGTAAATCGGTGCTTGTGGCGGGGCTTGCGCGTGTTCTGACGCGTCGTGGTCTCAGAGTGCGTCCCTTCAAGCCCCAGAACATGTCCAATAATGCCGCTGTCACTGCCGATGGCGGCGAAATAGGTCGTGCCCAGGCTCTGCAGGCGCTGGCTTGCGGCGTACCGGCCAGTGTGCACATGAACCCGGTGCTGCTCAAACCGCAATCGGAGCAGGGGTCCCAGATCATTCTTCAGGGTAAGGTCTGGGGGCAGGAACAGGCGCGCGCCTATCAGGAGGTCAAATCCCTTCTGATGCCGGCGGTTCTCGACAGTTTTGCCCGTCTCCAGGAGGAAGCAGATATTGTGCTGGTGGAAGGGGCTGGATCAGCCTCGGAAGTCAATCTCAGGCGTAACGATATTGCCAATATGGGTTTCGCCGAAGCTGCGGATCTGCCGTCATTCTGATCGGGGATATCGATCGTGGTGGCGTCATTGCGAGTCTGGTCGGGACGAAAAATGTTCTGGCCTCGTCTGATCACGAACGGATCAAGGGATTTATCGTCAATCGCATGCGTGGAGATCCAGTCTGTTTAACGATGGAATGCGATTTATAGCCGACAGAACCGGCTGGGCACCGTGCGGGCTGGTACCGTTTTTTGACCGGATGAGAGAGCTTCCTCCTGAGGATACTGGGGATCTTGTAATGGGATGGCAGGGCAGTGGAGCCTTGCGTATTGCCGTTCCCATGATGCCCATGATTGCCAATTTTGACGATCTGGATGCTCTGCGCGCCGAGCCGGATGTATCCATGGCATTCATTCCGCCTGGCCAGGCTTTGCCTATTTGCGATCTCGTGATCCTGCCCGGTTCGAAGGCCACGATGGGTGATCTTGCATTTTTTATCGCTCAGGGATGGGATGTTGATCTCAAAGCGCATTTTCGCAGGGGCGGGCACATCCTGGGTCTTTGCGGTGCTACCAGATGCTGGGGCGCCTGATTGCCGATCCGGAGGGTGTGGAGGGTAAAGCCGGCTCATGCGCGGGGCTGGGTTATCTGGAGATCGAAACCGTACTGATGCCGTCGAAGACTGTCAGGCAGATCGAAGGCGTTCTTCTGCCATCGGGAGCATCGGTCTGCGGATATGAGATTCATGCCGGAGCGAGCTTCGGACCCGGTCTCAAGCACCCGTTCGTCAGACTTTCAGATGGCCGTTTCGATGGGGCCCGATCGAAGGAAGGGTTGGTTTGCGGAACGTATCTGCACGGCCTGTTTGATCACTCTGCTTCTCGTTCGGCTTTACTCACTCAGTTGGGTATCGTTTCCGAGCCGTTTGAAAATACACGCCGCATCCTTGATACACTTGATGCTCTGGCAGATCATCTTGAAGAGCATCTGGATCTTGAAAGAATTCTTTTCTCCTGTCGAAGGTAATATTTTCAGTACAGGGGCGGGTTGCTTACTGTAATGGTCAGTAAGCAGGAACAATCCCGGACTGTTCAGAAAAAAGCATGCGAACATAGTTCAATGCATCGAGCATGACGCCATTTTCGCGGACGGAATAAGGATCTCCCTTGACTGACAGGCAGATGGTCTCTGGTTCGTCTGTCGCAATACTTCTGGGAAAATAAACGCGGCTCGTATTCTCAAGAAGATTCCACACTACGCGTACTGCAACAGGCTCCTGTTCATTTTTGACCAGCAGTTCGGTATCAGAGCCCAGAAAGGAAATGGCATCGTGCATATGCACGTCTGACAAGGGAATGGTATTTCTTGCAATATTTGGATCAATAGAAGTATTCGAATTGAATACTATTTCTGATTCGTAGTTATTTTGATAAAAAGTGAGAAAATTACGCGCAATCTCGGAGCTTTTTGATATGTTATTCCAGCGGTTATCGGTCATGTACTGACTCTCGCATGATGTGTTCAAGTGATGCATCCAAATCTCCTGTTTTTTCTATATATATTTTTGGGCGTTTTTTGGAGAAACATTCGTAAATGCAGTGTTATCCGCAACATTCGTTTAATTTTTTGACGATTTGTAACGATAAGAAGCTTTTCGGGTTCGTTTGTATGACTCAATTTTTACGACACATATCCTTTGCTGAAATGCTGTGTAAAAACAAGTCACGTTTTGGGAACGCGTCGTTCGTATTTTCAGAACGATGACTGAGAGAAAAAATGAAAAAGAAGATCAATTTCAATGCGATGATCTATTTTATTTCGGTGGTCGAGGCCGGGTCTGTCTCGGCAGCGGCTCGTACTCTGGGGGTGTCAAAAAGCGTCATCAGCAAGTCGATCTGTGATCTGGAATTGTCATTGCAGACGAGTCTTCTGGTACGAACATCGAAACAGATTTTGCCTACGCGGGCGGGAGAGGCTTTTTACAAGCAATGCATTGCAGGAGTCAGAACGATTGAGGCAGCTTATCTTGACGCGCAGTATCATGGCGCCTCCCCGCAGGGTGAATTACGCGTTCTCGCCAATGCCGCTTACGGACGCTATGTCGTCTTTCCGGTCATACAGGCTTTTGCAGAGCGTTATCCGGAATGTCGCGTGAGTTTCAAACTGGCCGATGACGTATCGGAAGCGAATATGGTCTGGTTTGATGTGGCGATCCGTACACGCAGTTTCGAAAATCATGCATTACATGTACGCCGGATCGGCAGTTTCAAGCGTCAGATTGTCATTGGTCGCGAGCATCGTGATCGTTTCGGACCGATTGAGACACTCGACTGTCTTCGTCAGTTGCCGTTTATCGATTATGTCAATCATATCGATCAGTCTGGCTGGACGTTCACTAATGGTCTCTCTGAGCGCCATGTCCAGTTCCAGTCAAGGATTACGCTCGGACCGATCAATCTCGTGCTCGAGAGCGTCATGGATGGTCAGGGTTTCTCGGTCCTGCCGGATTTTCTCTGTGAGCATGAGGCACTGAGCCCGCGTCTGGTTCATCTCCTGCCTGACTGGTCGGCGCAAAGCGGCAGTATTCTTGCCTATACCTATCCGACACGGCAGCGTTTGGCGGCGGTAAGGCTTTTTGTCGAATGGGTAGCCTGTGCGGCGCAGGGAATTCCTTTCCCGAACTAGATCCCGGCTACCACTGGTTTGAGTCAGCGTATGATCCAGTGATGACGTTCCGATGCCCGTTGTTCCCACCCCCGTCTTTCCAGTTCGGGGGTGTTATGTTCTTCCTCAGGATATCCGACGCAGAGATAGGCCATGAAACGCCACTCGGGAGGAACGTCCAGCAGGAGGCGCATATGTTCGGGGTCAAGGATGGAGACCCAGCCAAGCCCGATATTGTGAGATTGCGCCGCAAGCCAGAAGCTGTGAATGGCCATAACGGCCGACCATTGTACAGTCTCTGGCATGGTCATGCGCCCAAGTCCGCGCCCCTGTGCAGGATCAGGGTCGCAGAAGACGGCGATATGATGAGGGGCTTCGTCGAGGCCTGCCAGTTTGAGGCGGGCATAGGCAGCGCTGTCACTCTCGCTTTGTGCTGCCAGAGCCTCGGCATTCCGTTCGGCGAATTCGGCTTTGACTGCGGCACGGCGTGTGGGGGCGTCGACCCGGATGAACCGCCAGGCTGGCTCAGCCCGACGGATGGTGTGACGCAGGTAAGAGCAAGCATATGATCGAGCACATTTTCGGGCACAGGGTCACGCCTGAAATGTCGTACGTCCCGCCGCCATAAAAACAGCGAATCGAGCTGATCACGAAACTTCTGGTCGAATACAGGGGCTGCGGTCATGTGCGTACTCCAGTCAGCAGACTCAACAGGCAAATCGCCTGGATCAGGCACCCGAGGCGATAGAGTCTTAACGCTTTTGCAAGATCCTGCTCTCCGGCTTCGGCTTTGCCATCCCCCATCCACGAATCGACTACCATGATGCCATCATACTGTCTTGGCCCCGCCAGACGCAAAGCGAGTGCCCCTGCCATCGCGGCTTCGGGCCAGCCGGCATTAGGGGAGCGGTGACGGGCTGCATCGCGCCGGATTGCTCTCAGGGCGCCTCCGGCGGCATTGCCAGAGAGAAAAGCGGCCATACAGATCCATAAAGCGGTCAGTCGTGAGGCAGGTATATTTACACAGTCATCGCAAAGGGCTGCGGCTCGACCGAAATCGCGATGGCGTGGCGAGAGATGGCCGATCATGCTGTCTGCGGTGTTGATCGCCTTGTAGGCAACAATGCCCGGCAGGCCGAAAACAAGAAGCCAGAAAACAGGGGCAACCACCCCATCCGAAAAATTTTCGGCCAGACTTTCTATCGCTGCCCGCACCACGCCAGCCCGGTCAAGTGTTTCGGGGTCCCGCCCGACAATTTTCGAGACAGCATGGCGTCCCCCCACAAGTCCATTCTCGACAAGGCCGATCAGAACGGCTCTGACATGCTGATAGAGGGCACGTTGGGCAATCAATGTGCTGGCACAGAATGCTTCGAACCCGAAGCACATCTTTTCAGGCAGAAAATGACGAAACAGACCCTGCGCTACGAGGGTAATGCCGACAGGTACGGCGCAGATCATGACGAGCGCCAGCAGACCCAGGGCGCGTGCATGAAAAAACGTGTGCGGTCTGTTCAGATGTCGTTCGAGCGCTGTGATCAATCGGCCAATCCATGTTACCGGATGGCCAACACGCCGGAATAATGCGTCCGGATAGCCGAAAACTGCCTCGATCAGAAGGGCGCACAGAGTCAGGGAAAGGAACATGGGACGAGATGACCGGGCTGCATGAAAGGGTCAACCATAGCATGACGCCCTGGCCGGTCCATGGCGGGCAGCTGAGCGAACTCGCACGCCTTTTTCCCGACGCTCCGACTCCCTGGATTGACCTGTCTACCGGTATCAATCCGCATGCCTATCCTCTGGCAAAGTTGGACACTGCTCTGATGCAGCGTCTGCCAGACCCTCTGGAAGAGAATTCCCTGCGTGTCGCAGCGGCCGGGGCCTATGGCGTCTCATCAGCATATATCCTTGCCGGAGCCGGTACACAGATGCTGATCGGTCTTCTGCCGGTTTTCCTTTCCCGTTTCTTCAAGCCATCGGTTATTCGTATTCTGGCTCCGACCTATAGCGGGCACGAGGCGGCCTGGCGTGAGGCTGGTTTCGCCATCACGTTTGTTCATCATGGTACCGTGCTTGTCCCGCCTGACCGTCAGATGGTGACCGTCATATGTTCGCCGAATAATCCCACGGGTCACAGATTTTCTCTGGCCGAAATTGCCTCTCTGGCCGAAGATCATGCGCGATTCGGGGGAATGCTTGTTGTCGATGAGGCTTTCGCCGATTTCAGCCTGGAAAGTGCTGCCTCGTTACTGCCTCATCCTGCTCTCCTCATCTGTCGTTCCTTTGGCAAGGCCTATGGCCTTGCCGGGCTCAGGATCGGTTTTCTGCTGGGGTCTCATCCGGTCCTCCACACCATGCGTGCCGCAATCGGACCATGGGCCGTGAGTACACCTGCCTGTCATATAGGGCGTGATGCGCTTTCAGATCGTGCCTGGCGTCAGGACATGGCGCCACGTCTGGAGAGTGAAATGGCAGCTCTGCGCCGCGTTGTTACCCAGGCCGGGCCGGATTTTGTGGGCGGTACCTCCCTCTTCAGTCTTTTTCGTTCTCCCGAAGCGCAGACGCTTTGGGAGAAACTCGCCCGCACCGGGCTTCTGGTGCGTCGTTTCGAATGGGACGAAACGTTGCTGCGTTTTGGTCTCCCCCTCGATGAAGTGGTGCTGAGGCGGATTGCCCAGGCGTTGTCCTGAACTATGACGGGCGGTTTCTCATGCTTTGTCAGGACAGCCGTCTTATCGGATATCCGGCCCTAGGCTGACGAAAGTGACGTTCAGCCAGGCGCGATCTTTGATTGCTTCAGGCCGGGCGCCTCGATATTCTTGCTTTATCATGAGCAATTCTCCTTCTTCAGACGTGGCTGGGTCGTGCCGCGCCCTTGAGCTACGCCCGATCGATCTTGGTGGCGGTGTCGTTATCGAGACGCCGGTGATTCTTGCCCCTATGTCAGGTGTGACCGATCTGCCTTTTCGGCAGCTTGCCCGTGATCTGGGAGCAGGGCTTGTCGTCTCGGAGATGATTGCCTCCTGGGCGATGGTACGTGAGAACGAGAACACATTGCGTATGGCACGCAGTGCCGAAAACGGTCCTAATTCAGTCCAACTGGCCGGATGCGACCCAGAGGCCATGGCGCAGGCAGCGAAGATAGCCGTCGATCAGGGAGCTGATCTGATCGATATCAATTTTGGCTGCCCCGTAAAGAAGGTGGCAGTTGGCCAGTCGGCAGGTTCTGCTCTGATGCGTGACGAGATAAAGGCTGCTGCCCTGCTCGAAGCCACGGTCAGGGCGGTGTCGGTGCCCGTGACCCTCAAGATGCGTATGGGGTGGGACCATCAATCGCTTAATGCGCCACGCCTTGCCCGTATTGCCGAAGATGTTGGCATTCGCATGGTGACAGTGCATGGGCGCACGCGCAGATGTTCTATAACGGCACGGCTGACTGGCATTTCGTTCGTACCGTCAAGGAAAGTGTGAAGCTGCCGGTTATCGTCAATGGTGATATTGTCACGATCCGGAATGCGCGCGATGCGCTGGCTGCGTCGGGGGCCGATGGCGTTATGATCGGGCGTGGCTGTTATGGCAGGCCGTGGTTCCTGGCGCAGGTGGCCCAGTCACTGCGTTCGGGGCAGACCATGCCTGACCCCGACCTCACAACGGAAAAGGCAATCGTGCTGCGTCATTATGGCATGATGCTCGATCATTTCGGGGAACGCCCGGGCCTGCGTCTCGCGCGCAAACATGTGTCCTGGTATTCGCATGGCCTTCGGGGATCGGCAGCGTTTCGCGCCAGTATCAATAAGATGGATCGGGCACAGGACGTGATTGAGCATCTTACGGCATTTTACGATCAGCAGATCGCTGATGGGGTGATACGTGATCGCGAAAATGTCCGTCAGCTTCCAAGCGCTGTTGAGGAGGCAGCCTGAATGCATCCTGATCTTTCCTGTCGCCCGATGAGTGTCTGGTCCGATATGTGTTTTTCCAGCCTTCCACCGCGTTTGTGAGTGTGATCCGGACCGTTCAGAGCAGGATTCCGGTCAGCCTGGGCTTCGATGGCCAATCCGAGGCAGTAAAAAAGCTGAGGAGCGGACTTGAGGCAAGTCTGTCGAACTTCGGAATCCATGTTCTGACCGGTGAAGCCGGAAGTGGCAGAACGCGTGCGGCCCGGTACCTCTGGGCAGCGTCAGCCAGAGAAGGACGGTTTGTTGCTGTCATCGACCGCCTCTCTTTCGAAGAAGCGATTGATGAGAAGAATACCGGGTGTCTGTTCATCAATGAAATCGGGTTGGTTGAACCTGATCTTCAGATGGCATTGTTGCAAATGGTGCAGGAAAAGGCAGAGTCCGAGCGACCCGTCCTGATGTGCACGTCATCCTGGACGCCTGCGCGTCTGGTTCAGGACAGACGTCTTACCGAGGCATTTGGCGCGATACTGGCTTCCTGTCATCTCACCGTACCGCCGGCACGTGACCGATATGAGGATCTTGCGGCGCTCTGTGCGGTATGGATGGGGCAGGGGAACAGCTCAGTAGTGCTGCATCAGGACTGTCTGGCGTGGCTGGCCCGACAGGATTGGCCAGGCAATTTCCGCCAGATGCGTCAGTTGCTGTATCATGCCTGTCATAACAGTCCGGAAGGTGTGGTAACCGCGGCACGTCTTGCCGACTGGTACCGGGTCGATACCGTGTCGGATACGGCATCGTTCCAAGGGTTGATGGCCCGTTATCTGCCTTCCATGCTCGATCTGGAAACCGATATTCAGGGGACATTGCATGCGCGTGTTCTGGCCGAAGTCGAGCGCCCGCTGTTCAGGTTCGTACTGAAAGCCACAGAAGGTAACCAGATCAGGGCAGCAGCGCTGCTTGGCCTCAACAGGAATACGCTGCGCAAACGTCTGCAGCTTCTTGGTATTGATGTGAGCGGTTTCCGATCATGAAAAGCAATGATGTGTCCCCTCCGCCCTTTCATGATGAAGGCGCCGCGTCGGAGCGCGACAGGAGCACATCATCCGGATTTTCCGGTCTGCGATCTGTGATCCGTCATGTGAGTCGTCTGAAAACGGCCATGGTTCTGACCTGTGCGGCACTGGTTTTGCTGGTGACCACTTTTGTCGTGCTGGCACGTGGTCTTTCCTTTGCCTACCGACCGCAGATCGAGGCTGTGGTGTTTCTGCTCGATTTTATTGTGTTGCTCCTGCTGGGTACGGCGGTGATCATCCGTGTCGGGCGTATGCTGGCAGAACGGCGGACCGGTCTTGCCGGTGCGCGCCTTCATGTCAGACTGATCACGCTTTTTGGTGTGGTCGCGGTGGCGCCAACCGTGGTGATTGGCGGTCTGGCAGCACTGTTCTTTCATTTCGGGATCCAGATTTGGTTCTCGAACCGTGTGAACACGGCCCTGACAGAAGCCCGTGATGTTGCTGCCGGCTATCTGCAGGAGCATAATGACAATATCCGCACTGAGGCTTTTGCACTGGCGAATATCATCATCACGGCTAATAACGATGAGATGTATCGCCACGGTGTCGACCTGATGCGTGACCCCGGTCAACTGGGCATGATGCTCGATGTCGAGGCGACTGAGCGGGGGCTCAATGAGGCGGTGGTTTTCGACTCCTATACCAACAAGGTAGTCGCTTCTGGTGGTCTTGCGGCCCTGCAGGGCAATCAGCTTGCCTTGCCGCCGAAAGACGCTACGACGCTTGCCCGCACCAACGATGTGGCAATTCTCGACAGTCCTGATGAAAAGACCGTACGCGCCGTCGTCAGTCTGGGGCCAAGTTCCGGGCTGATGCTTGTCATTACCAGGCCTGTCGATGCCAAGATTCTTGAGCATATGCGCCATACCGATGCTGTGGTGTCCGAATATCAGCGACTGAATGCCCATCGATCGGCCATTCAGATCAGTTTTGTCCTGATCTTTGCCATGCTGGGCCTGCTGGTACTGAGTATCGGCATGCTGACCGGGCTCGTGCTGGCCAAGCAGATCACCCAGCCTCTGGGTCTTCTGATTTTGGCGGCAAGACGTATCAGTGAGGGCGATCTGACCGTGCGTGTTCCGGAGGCCAGAGGTCGCGACGGGCGCAAGGATGATGAGGTCGGTACATTGTCGCGCGCGTTCAATCGCATGACAGATCAGCTCTCGACACAGCGAACCGAACTTATGGTGGCATATGATCAGATCGACGAGCGTCGTCGTTTTACCGAGACCGTTCTTTCCGGTGTCTCTGCTGGTGTGATTGGTCTTGATTCCCGCCAGGTTATCGAACTTCCCAACAGGGCGGCCTCACGTCTGTTACAGCGTGACCTTGATCACTTTATTGGTCAGCCTCTGTACGACACGGTACCGGAGTTTTCTGGTATGCTTGGTCAGGCGCGTGCCGAACCAGGACAGGCCCATACAGCCGAAATCCAGATAGATGCTCCCGAGAAAAGTGCGCTTCTCGGTGATGGGCCGAGTGTTGGAACCGCCGGGCGTACTCTGCTGGTACGTGTGGTCGGTGAGGAACGCAGCGATGAATCGACCGGTTATGTGGTTACTTTCGATGATATTACTGAATTGCTTGCCGCCCAGCGCAAGGCGGCATGGGCGGATGTTGCACGTCGTATTGCTCACGAAATAAAAAATCCCCTGACTCCGATCCAGCTCTCGGCAGAGCGCCTGAAGCGGCGCTTCATGCGTGAGATCAGTTCGGATCCCGAGACATTCGGACAATGTGTCGATACGATTGTACGGCATGTGGGTGATATCGGCCGTATGGTCGATGAGTTTTCGTCCTTCGCGCGTATGCCGCAGCCTGTGCTGAAGGATGAGGATCTGGTGCGTCTTGTCAGGGAAGCACTGGTACTTCAGCGCAACGCCCATCCTGAAATTGCCTATGATACGACATCGTTACCACCGCAGGGTCCCGTTGTGAGATGCGACAGGCGTCTCGTGGGGCAGGCACTGACCAATCTCTTGCAGAATGCGGCGGATGCAATTGCGATGGTGCGGTCGGATCAGGAGAATGATCCGGAAGGTGGTCTGGGTGAAGGACATCAGACACTGGGCAAGATCAGGGTTTCTCTTGTCGTGCACGGGGGAGAGGCGGCAGTCCAGGTGACAGATGATGGTATTGGTTTGCCTTCAGTTGACCGGCACCGCTTGACGGAACCGTATATCACGCACAAACCGAAAGGGACGGGACTCGGGCTCGCGATCGTCAAGAAGATCATGGAGGATCACGCAGGTGGCATCAGACTGGAGGACCGCCAGGATGGGCGGGGGACTGTCTCGACGCTCACCCTCCCGGTGCGTGATCATGACCCGGAGCAGGGTTGAGCTGATAAGGAGCAAGGAACGGTTGATGGGGGACGCGCATGGAGCATGAAATCCTGATCGTCGATGACGAGCCGGATATCCGACTTCTCATCGAGGGACTCCTTCGCGATGAAGGATATGAAACGCGCGTCGCAGCCAATTCGGATCAGGCGCTGGCAGCATTCCGGGCGCGTCGGCCGTCGCTGGTTATCCTTGATATCTGGCTCCAGGCTCTCGCCTGGATGGAATTGATTTGCTCAAGACGATCAAGGGTGAAGAACCTGATCTGCCTGTTGTCATGATTTCGGGCCACGGAACGATCGAAACGGCCGTATCCAGCCTGCAGCATGGCGCATATGATTTCATCGAAAAACCCTTCCAGACCGACCGTCTCATTCTGGTTGTCCAGCGTGCTCTTCAGGCAGCGCGTCTTGAGCGCGAAAATGCCGAATTGCGTATGCGTGCAGGCACTGAAACGGCGCTTTTCGGTGATGGCCCCGGAATCAGTGCGGTACGTGGGCAGATCGATCGTGTGGCACCGACCAATTCCCGCGTACTGATTACCGGGCCTGCCGGATCGGGCAAGGAGATTGCGGCGCGGATGCTTCATGCGCGTTCCCGTCGTGGATCAGGCCCTTTCATCGCGCTGAACTGTGCAACATTGGCACCTAGCCGTTTCGAGGAAGAGCTTTTCGGCATTGAAGGGCAGCCGGATGGCACAATGCGTCGTACAGGAGTGCTGGAGCGTGCCCATAAGGGAACGCTTCTGCTTGACGAAGTCGCTGATATGCCGATCGAGACCCAAGGCAAGATCGTCAGGGCTCTTCAGGACCAGACTTTCGAGCGTCTGGGTGGCGCAACACGCGTGAAGGTGGATGTGCGTGTCATTGCCACCACCAACCGGGATCTTCAGGGCGAGATCACGCTCGGCCGTTTTCGGGAGGATCTCTATTATCGCCTTGCCGTGGTGCCACTGCGTCTGCCGTCCTTGCGTGAACGTCGGGAAGACATACCGGCCTTGGCCCAGCATTTTCTGCAGCGCTACGCGGAAAATGCCGGTCTGGCACCGCGTGAGCTTTCAGTAGATGCGCTGGCGGCTTTGCAATCCTATGAATGGCCGGGTAATATCAGGGAATTGCGCAATCTGATGGAGCGTCTGCTGATCATGATGCCCAATGGGCAGGACCTGATCCGTGCGGATATGCTGCCAAGTACCGTCAGTCAGGGTGCGCCATCCATGACGCGTCTTGATGCCGGAGCTGATGTCATGGCGCTTCCCCTGCGTGAGGCACGCGATCTTTTCGAGACGCAATACCTGCAGGTCCAGCTTCTTCGTTTCGGTGGCAATATCAGTCGTACGGCCAATTTTGTCGGAATGGAACGCTCGGCCCTGCATCGAAAACTGAAACAGCTTGGGGTCACTCCGGAAGATCGGACTCTGTGAGTCTGGAAACCGGATATCAATGAAGCTAAGATAGAATCAGAAAGCCAGAGAGGCGTTTGATGCGTTGACCTCTGGCCCCCTTATGAGGGGCCCTCTCACACATCGGAAAAGAAGAAGAGCAACTTTGGCCAGAGCAAATCCCCTCCCCGTCGATACCATGTCCGATAAACCTTATGCGGAGTTCCATCCCGGTGAGACCGTGCAGGATCTCTTTCTCCAGCATCTCCAGCAGAACGGCCAGCCCGTCACTGTCTTTCTTGTCAATGGTGTGAAGCTTCAGGGTGTGATTCCGCGCTTCGATCACGAGACAATCATCCTGCGTCGTGACGGGCATACACAGCTCGTTTTCAAACATGCAGTAAGCACGATCATGCCTGTAGCGCCCCTGACGCTCTTCGCGCAGGATGGCGAGACCGAACTATAGAAGGCAGGGAGTTTTACCAAGACGTGTCAGTGACGACCAGTACGACTCCTCCCGCGACACGCGCCGCGGTTATCCTCCCCTGGGAACGCCCTACACCAAACGACGAGTTTCGTGCAGCCGAAGCTCGTCTTGAGGAGGCTGTCGGTCTCGCTTCCTCCATCGGGCTTGTTGTGGTGCGACAGGCCGTGCTTGCCATTCGGGCTGTGCGCCCGGCAACATTGTTCGGCAAGGGGCAAGTCGAGCAGCTTGCCGAGATGGTGCAGGAGGATGACGTCAAGGTCGTGATTGTAGATGCCAAGCTCTCACCGGGCCAGCAGCGCAATCTTGAGAAGGCGATGAACTGCAAGGTTCTGGATCGCACGGGTCTTATCCTTGATATTTTTGGTGCCCGTGCAGCAACGCGTGAAGGCGTCCTGCAGGTTGAGCTTGCTCATCTGGAATATCAGCGTTCACGCCTTGTGCGTCTCTGGACCCATCTCGAGCGTCAGCGTGGTGGTTTCGGCTTTCTTGGCGGTCCTGGCGAGACCCAGATCGAGGCTGACAGGCGCATGATCGGCGAGCGTCTTGTGCGTTTGCGCAAGGAACTCGACCAGGTACGGCGGACGCGCGGCCTGCATCGTTCTGCCCGCAAAAGGTCCCTTTTCCGGTTGTGGCCCTTGTCGGTTATACGAATGCAGGTAAATCGACCCTGTTCAACGCCCTGACCGGTTCTGCCGTTCATGCACAGGACCAGCTCTTCGCGACGCTTGACCCGACGATGCGTGGTCTTCGTCTGCCCTCGGGCCGGCGGGTCATTCTTTCGGATACAGTGGGATTTATCAGCGAGCTGCCGACTGAGCTCGTAGCTGCTTTCCGTGCCACACTCGAAGAAGTAGCTGAAGCCGATATCATCCTGCATGTGCGTGATGTGGCTCACCCCGACAGTGCAGCCCAGCGTGCCGATGTTATCAACGTGCTTGATGGCATGGTACGTGACGGAATGCTTGATGAAGACTGGCCTAGACGGACGATTGAGGTGCTGAACAAGGCCGATCTGATGGGCGGCATCGAAGCTGTTCCTCGTCATCCCGGCTGCGTGGCGATTTCGGCCATAACGGGTGAAGGTTTGCCAAATCTCTATTCGATGCTCGATCAGCATATGACAGCATCAATGAGTCTGACCCGTATCAGTCTTGATATCAGTAATGGTGCGGCTCTTGCCTGGCTCTACGAGCATGGCGAAGTGCTTGAGCGACTGGACCAGGAAACTGAAATCACGCTCGATGTCCGTCTCTTCGAGCAGGATCGGTCACGCTTTGGCCAGCTTTATCCTGATTGCCTTGTATCTGCCTGAAATCCTCCCGATACTGTCTTAAGTGAAGGCTTGGTAAAAGAGCGCCTTTCCGGGAGGGCAGACAGGTTGAAGGCTGAGGACATGACAATAACGGCGCGGCCTTCGGTCGTGACCCGCGCTCTTCTCGAGGATCTGTCTCTGATCGCCCGGGAAGTGTCTTCGCGCATCATCATGCCGCGTTTTGGCCGTCTCGCCAAAGAAGACATTCATACCAAAACCTCGTCTTCAGATCTGGTCACTGTCGCGGATGTCCTGGCTGAAGAGTATCTATCAACCCAGTTAAGGCGATTGTTGCCAAAGGCGCAGTTGATCGGTGAAGAACGCTGCAGCGCGCACCCCTCATTGGTCGATCAGGCGGCGGAAGCCGAACTTGCAGTAACGATTGATCCCATTGACGGGACGGCGAATTATGCAGCCGGTCTGCCTGTGTTTGGTGTAATGATGGCTGTCCTTGAACATGGTGTGCCTACGGCCAGCGTCATTATGGATCCTGTAACGCAATCGGTAGCCCTTGCACTCAGGCATGAGGGGGCCTGGGCCGAGGATGAAACAGGTCAGACCACGCCATTGCAGGTCGCCGCACCCTTCCATCGTATAGAGGATATTACAGGCAAGATTGCCTGGCGTACTCTGCCGCTTGGGGACACGATTCTGGCGGATCATAATCTGCGCGCCATGACAGGGTTGTGGGATCTGCGCTGTGCCGCTCAGGAATACCGTCTGATTGCTTCAGGTCATGGACATGTGCTGGCTTACAGCCGCACATGTCTGTGGGATCATTGTCCTGGCTGGCTGTTGCTTCATGAAGCTGGAGGCTATGGCGCGCGTCTGAATGGCGCACCCTATCATGCTGCCATTCCGGGGCGTGGCCTGCTTTACTCGCCTGACAAGGAGAGCTGGCACATTGTTCATAATGCGCTGGCTCTGTCTGCCTAGGGTAATTTCAAGTATTCGTGTGACCAGAACTGCCATCACTCCGGGACGTTCCTGACTCAGGAACATAGGAGAGATTTTATGGCCACTCAGGATCCGGTACTTTATGCAGTATGTGACGGGGAAAAAGCCCGTTTTCTGCGCTTTGATGGCCATCAGATGCGTACGATCCAGCGCTTTGACGCCCATGACAAGACGACGGATGCGGCAGGTGATGTAGCTTCCATCAAGGAGCCCCGATCGGACCCGAAGGTGCAGGTGAAAGAGCGCTTTGCCCGGCAGATTGCACATGAGATCGATACGGCTTTTACCGCCAATTCGGCTCTTGAAGGTCTGGTCCTCGCTGCTGCCCCGCATGTGTTGCATGACATTCGTGAACATCTGTCGAAAGTCACAAGCAGGAAACTGATCAAGAGCGAGAGCAAGGATCTGACCAATATCCCCGATCAGGATCTACTGGCGCATTTTGACCGTCCCGCAACAGGTTGGCCAAAACCGTAATCTGACGTGAGCCGATCTAATTGGCGGTCAAACCGTTCGTTTCACGGATCAGGTGCTGTTGTCACAGCACCTGATCCGTGAATGAGCTTCTCTATTCATTGTTTTTATCCGCTATTGTGACAACCCGGTTATCGAGACATCTGGAAATTAATGAGCTCAGCCTCTGCCTGCTTCTGTCATATAACGATATAACGCTCCCACTCATTCTCGATTGCTGTTACGAAGATTATCGAGCCACCATAGCATGAGGTGGCAAGCTCAGAGCCGTTGCTGATAAGATGATAGGTCTCCTTCTTCGTGAAAATTATATTTTGTACCCCCGTGTTCCTATCAGTAGACAGCTCTATCTTTCCATCCTGCTGAACCAGTCTGAATTCTTCGCCAAGAAGAGTCACACACGCTGCTGAACTGGCCTCGTGACCCATCTGGTCAGGATAGACGGGAATAATCGTCGGGCCACGATTCGTCAGCGACTCCACAGTCAGACACCTGTTTTTAATGTCATAACATACGATCCGCTGGTGGCAGTCGAGGCATAGTGGTCCGGTAATGTTATTGGCAGTTAAGGCTTCAGTTTGGATCTCTTCTGGTCCGGATACGGCGAGATTGGCGACCAGCTTACGCTTGATTCGTCTGGCGAGGTCAGTTTCTCCGTGCAGGGCTGCATTGTAGATAATACTACAAATAAAGCCGATATGGGAAAAAATGAAAATCCGCTTTTTCATTGAATCAATTTGATCAGAGGCGAGAGTTCTTGCGACTAGCTTCATGTGGTGTGGCTTGGCATGGAAAAGCCGATTTCTCAAATTAACCGGATTTCTTCGACGCTGCACGCATACTTCGCGCCGGACCGTTGAGGATCGGCCACTTGATAAAGCATCAAGTATGGACGAAATTGACTTCGACCCGGAGATGCTCTCGTAAACAACATGACCGCTATAAAAGGTCGGTATATACGTAATATCCGGAATAACGTCACAGAGCAGATTTACGTGGTAGCTATCCGTCTTGTCACGGGGGTCTGATAAGATGAAGACTTTACCTCTGACATCTCCCATTTTGACTGACATGCCAGTCATTTGTTCAGTCAGATATTGATGGTATCCCTCATCGATATCACATTCATCGGGATGAATCGAAATCTTAGGAGAAAGCGCCATGATGTAGTCGGCGGAAAGCTGTTTCGAGAACTTGATCGCAGCGTAGCCGCCCATGGATTGACCGAAAACGAGCCGGTCCCCCCCAAACCCGATCGTGGCGTTCATGACTTTGATGGCGGTATGCATCTCATCACTGAGAAACCAATTTGGTTTCTTTGTTGCGAACCCGATGACGTTGATATCTTTTATGCGCGCAACGTTTTTGAGCATATAAAAATCTTTGGCGTTATTTTCGAAATGGAGACCATTGAAAGTAATAACCGTGTAAGGACTGCTTCCTTTGTGATGATGCAGTACGATCTCGTCGCCCTCATACAAGATCATATTTCCGATCCCCGCCTGTTATTTATTTATTAGGCTTCTGATAACTTGGGAGCGGATACGAAAAAACAGAAAAATTGCTACTTTATGTTGCCACTTTTTAACGTACGATTATCAAACGCTGGAAATTTTTTTCTGGTAGATACGGTAGATCGAATGTGCAGCCGATTTCTCACGGGGAATATCGACAATAGGAGTTCGATTAGTGCCAAGGCCCCCTGTTTGGTTTTCGTACAAAAAGGGGGTATCCTGAGTTGCCCTACATGGAAAGAAGGGGCTCGTCTGATTGTTCGGCAATCAATCCGTGTCGACGGCTGTGAAGTCCTTCCACGCGGACTGCAATCGAGCGTCCCTGAAGTTTGCTGACGATCTTTTCCAGCATGCCGACCGAGGTAATGTCCCAGAAAATTGCATCGGCGACATTGATCTCGACGGTTGAGGCCTTGGTCTGGAAGTCAACAGCATCATAGAGCATATCTGCGGAGGCAAAAAAGACCTGACCATGGACAATGTAACGGTCCAGTTCTTCGGTGCTGTGTGTTTCGATACGCAGCATACCCACAGCGCGCCAGGCAAAGAAAACACCGCTCAGCAGTACACCGACTGCAACTCCTGCTGCCAGATCATGGGTGGTAACGGTCACGATCACGGTAATGAGCATAACAAGGCTCGACAGTTTCGGATGGCGCATCAGATCGCGCAGTGATCCCCAGGCAAATGTGCTGATCGACACCATGATCATGATGGCAACCAGCGCGGCCATCGGGACCTTGGCTACATAATCATGGAGTAACACCATTAGAACTAGGAGAAACGCGCCTGCTGTGAAGGTGGAGAGTCGCCCACGTCCGCCATAGCGCAGATTGCCGACGGTTTGTCCGATCATGCCGCAGCCTGCAATTCCACCGAACATCCCGACGAAAATATTTGAAATTCCGAGCCCCCGTGCATTCCATGCGCGGTTCGCTGTGCGTATCGGTATGGTCGTCAACCACACCAGCGGTCATAAGGGATTCGAGTAGCCCGACCGAGGCCATTGCCAGGGCATAGGGCACAACGATCTCAAAGGTTTCGAGTGTAAACGGAACATGCGGGAATACGAGTGATGGCAGACCATCGGGCAGGGCGCCAAGATCGGCCACAAGATGGACGGGCATCGGATACCAGACCGTGATCAGGGTGAGCACCACAATACAGATCAGAGGTGAGGGAATAGCCGTTGTAAGACGTGGCAGAAGATAGATGATGGCCAGGCCTAGTGCGATCAGCGCATAGGTATGCCAGGTGACATGAAGCATCTGTGGCACCTGGGCCGAGAAGATCATGATGGCCAGGGCATTGACGAAGCCGGTCTGGACTTCCTTGGATACGAAACGCATCAATACATGCAGGCGCAAAAGCCCAAAGACAATCTGCATGGCTCCCGCAATGAGCGTGGCGAGAAACATGTACTGAATGCCGTGATTATGCACGAGGGCGGCAACGACAAGGGCGACCGAGCCGGCGGCTCCTGAAATCATGCCCGGTCGTCCGCCCGTGATTGCAATAGCTACACTGATGACGAATGACGCATAGAGGGATACGGCAGGCGAAACGCCCGCTATGTAGGAGAAGGCAATGACTTCAGGAATGAGCGCAAACGTGCCCACCATGCCAGCCAGCACCTCGCGCAGCGGCTGAACGCCCACTGCGCGCGATAGGTTGAGAGATTCAAGAGACGACTCCTCAGGGGTGAAAGACGAACAGGTTTTTTCGTCGTATTCCGGCCCGACGCGGCAATGGCGTCGTAAAACTAGAAAGAGCCGTGCAGGATCGCAAGGGGGCAGATAAAGGAAAGCGGATTCTCTGGCCTTGTTTGCCCGGTCTTACGGTATTTGTGATGATTTTAGGGCTGCCATTTGCGATCAGCTCATGGTTGGCAAAAGAATTTCGATAAAGGGGCTAGACGTCTGCTCTGCATTTCTCTAAATCGGGCATCGCTGTGTGGCGGATGTAGCTCAGTTGGTAGAGCGCCGGTTTGTGGTACCGGTGGTCGCGGGTTCGAGTCCCGTCATTCGCCCCAGCATTCTCAGAAAATCTAATTTCTTCTCTCTTCTGCGTACAGAGAGAGTTCCGTATTTCAGGTCTCTTGAAATACGTTCTTAATGCCGACCTCTTGGCTCGTCGGTCAGGATCCGAATATCAGGGGCAGCTGAAAGAACTTCACGCACTGCGACCAGAACAGGGTCGGGTATGAGCGCAGCGCCTTTGGTCTGAGCGACCTGCACTGAATGCCAGCTGGTTGAAACGCCCTTTTTCCTGAATTCACAGGAGCACACTACCAGATAACGTCTTTTGCCGGATTTTATCTCGAAATCCCATCCATGGTCTTCAGCATGGACAGGGTCGCAGGCTATTCCTGCTGCGATCAGGCGTTCGTGCAGCCAGGCCGCAAGTTCATCACCGCCGATCTGCTCGTTGATTGCATCAGGGCGTGGTGCGCTCCCTCTGAAAATACTGCTCTCAATGTCGAACAGATGATGAAAATGCATGTATTTATACCCCTTCTTATATTAAATAGAAGTCTATATCAGATGACGGATAATATGATATATATTACAGTTCTGGCCTACTATCTGATTTAATATCCAAATAATTCCATTTTTACTTTTAATTTGTTGTGGTTTCTAACTTATTTTCAAGGGGCTGTAGCCTGTTCCGCAAAAAAAAAACATGGGACAGGCTTCTAATCAGACCTCTGGCTGCCTGATCCTCAGGCGCGCCCGTAACCGAAACTGTCTCGCGCACGGGGGGCAAGGCGGCAGCAGAGCCAGCCACTTTCACCCATATCCGGTATGTTCTGATCTGTAGCTGGCGTCAGATAGCCATTAGGGAGCAGGACATAATGATCGATGTTCAGTTCTGGCCCCTTCAGAAAGATATTGCGCCAGATCTTGCCGTTGACTGTGTATTCCTTGAGCGTCCAGGTTCCATCAAGCGTATCGGAACGATTGAACATCATGTCTTCTGCCCAGAAAGACTGACGATGCAGCCGGTAACGGCCGGAGTGATCTGTCGGTGCGCCGTCCAGCACAAGCTCAATTGAAACATTTCCCTGCGGTGTGGGCAGGGGATTGAATCCGTACCAGTCTCCCAGGACCGGTCCTGTCGGATCGGCGCAGCCTGTCAGGGTCCCTAGCGTGGCAATGGCGATCGTCAATGTGCCGAGGCGGGACAAGGTACGGATCAGACGTGTCATGAGCATTTTCCGGCAGGGAGGGTGGACGTTTCGTTCGAGGTTCTGAAAAGATGGGACAGTCCATCTTTCAGGGGAAGGGGGTTAAAACCCAGTCGGGTTTGCATAGGCTCTATACAAAAAGCCTTGTCTTCCAGAAGACGTCTGATTTCTGCTCGTCCTATGGAGGGAAAGCCGGGACATTTTGCGGCAACAGGGGCCAGAAATTCGAGAATGCCTCCGGATACAGGGAGGAAAATCCTTCTGCCTAACCCGGCAGCTTTCAGAATGGACTCGATGAACTCTCTGTAAGTCATTGCCTCCGGCCCGGCGACGACAAGGGATTCCGGTCCGTCCAGATCTCCGCTATCGGCCAGATTGAGTGCGGCGAGAAGAGCCCGTGTGACATCGTCCTGGTAAACGGGCTGTACGAGAGAACGTCCGCTATTGGGTAGCGGCACGACTGGAAGACGGCGCAGCAATGCAGCCAGGCGTTGCACATTATCCTCGCCCTGCGCCCCGTAAATCATGGTTGGATGCAGGATCATGCCGGGGCGTCCGGAGGCAAGCAGCGCTTTTTCACCGGCAAGTACCCCATTGCCATGCTCATCCGGCCAACGGGTGAACTTTCTGGTGCTGCCAAGGCCGATCAAACGAACCTTGTCGGTTGTGGCAGTAAGGAGAGTCGGGAAATACCGTGCATGGGCCGTAGAAATCACACATTGGGCATCATGCAAGGCCATTGCTAATGCTTCTGGATGCTCCAGATCTGCCTGTCTGGCGTAAGGTCTCAAGGCAGCGGATATTTTTCCGATCGAACGGACAACCGGTATGACTGTCCGCCCTCTGGCATGAAGCGCCGCTGTCAGCGCTTGTCCCGAACGTCCGGTTGCACCGATGACATGAACAGGGGGGAGGGCGTTCATTGGATGGTTGTTGTCAGACCTGGAGGAGAGAGCCAGGCGGCCGCAGGTTTTGCGGGGGAGAAATCATGCAGGAAATAGTTTGCCAGGGCATCTACCGTAATACCCCCTTCAGGGTGCCATCGGATCGTGAGGGTTCGTCCGTTGGGATCTGTCAGATAGGCAGGGAGGGGAGCCAGTCCCGGGACAATCATGCCGATCAGGGAGAGTTTCGATGTGATATCATTCTTCAGATCAACAACAGAACGACCCATTTTGGTGGCGATACGTTGCTGGGCCAGGGGGATACCCCCAAGATCACGATATGAAAATGTCACATCGATGAATCTCAGACCCGGTTTTCCTGACTTGCCGTTCATAGACTGCATCGTCACTGACGTATCGACAATACCGGCATCGGGGGCAGAGAGATGCGTCGTTCCCGTATTGATGTGGGTTCTGGAATCGTAGCTTGACTGGGTGTTCAGCACCGGAATACGGATCTGGTTCGGGAATATGACGGCAGCGTCACTTTCCGGAGGGAGTGCAAGCGCAAATTGCGACACGGTATAGGTACTACTGGTTAGAGTACCTTCTGTTCTTCGGGTTTCCTCCGAATGAGCAGCTTCGCCACTGATTGTACCAAGCCTGAAGACGAGATGATTGATTTTCTGTGAAGCGATACGGAGTTTTTCCGGCTCAGAACGTTTTTCATCCGCTTTTTTGCGTTTCTCGAACATTCTTATGAGTGCAGTGAGATCATAACCGGCTTCATTGAGTGAATCGACACCCAATGATACCGGGCCATCGCGAAAGAAGAACGCATCGGGAAGCAGACCGCGTAGCGAACGAGTTTTCCGGCAACTGACCTTGGCATTCTTCAACTGAAGAGTGTCACCCTCTGCACTGCCAAAATTATCGAGACTGCCTTCATCAAGACTCGTGGAGCAGTCCAGGGTGTCGGAGTCCAGTATCAGAGCACGCAGATGGCTGCGTTCGAAGCGGATGTCCGATACATAAAGCAATGCTGTCAGATCGCGCTTTTCGACATTCATAGCTGGCAGAGACAATTTGTGAATATGTAGATCACCGATCGTCCCGTGTATTGGCCCGTCAACGGTGATGTTTTCTGCATGGATACGTGAAAAGCTCAGTCCGGTGCCGATAAAGCCACTCGGGTTGTTAACGGTCAGCAGCTTTGCCGTAATCTTGTAAGGACCGTTGATGAAGCGGGCATTATCAAACCCCGCGCCCTGTGCAAAGAATCTCGGATAGGCCCGGTCATATTCAAATCTGGCATCCGGAGGCAGGCTGGCCCGAAAGCTTGCCAGAGCCCGCTGCAGTTGAGCCTTCGATTCATGGCGCAAGCCTATGCCACCAAGACCAATAACTACAATGCAAAGGCTTGTTACCAGCCAGGGTCTTCTCACGGCAGATAATCCTTAATCCAGCCATCCTGATAAGCTTGGTGCATGTTAGACCGAGTTGAGACCAACAACAATAATGCAAAGATTTGTGGTATCATGATACCATATTCCCGTTTGGCGCAGAAAACCGCCATTTATTGATGGGAGGAATGAGTCGAAAAAGCTTGACCTGTCACGCATAGGGTCCCATAAGGCGCGCCCAATACCAACACATGTTGCTGGATCAGTCCGAACCATGAAGACCACACTTTCGTTGAAGCCTGCAGAGGTGACGAAAGGCTGGACCCTGATCGACGCCGAAGGGCTCGTTCTTGGCCGCCTCGCCACCATCATCGCGACCCGCCTGCGCGGCAAGCACAAGCCTCAGTACACCCCGCATGTCGATTGCGGCGACAACATCGTCGTGATCAACGCCGAGAAGATCGTCCTGACCGGCAACAAGGTTGGCCAGAAGCTGTTTCACTACCACACGGGTCATCCCGGTGGCATCAAGGAGCGCACCATCACGCAGCGCCTCGAGGGCAAGAACCCCGGCAGCGTGATCGAGAAGGCAGTCGAGCGTATGATCACGCGCGGCCCGCTGCAGCGCGCTCAGATGAAGCACCTGTACGTCTATGCCGGTGACAAGCACCCGCATGAAGGCCAGCAGCCGGTCAAGCTGGATGTTGCGTCCATGAACCGCAAGAACACCCTCAATGTGATCGAGGCCTGAGAGATATGTCTGAAACTCAAGAGCGCACAGGTACGCTTCAGGACCTCGCCGGCATCGCTCCTGCCACGCAGGCTGCTCCGGTTCACGAAGTCAAGCGCGATGCACAGGGTCGTTCCTACGCAACCGGTCGTCGTAAGGACGCCACTGCACGCGTCTGGATCAAGCCTGGCAAGGGTGACATCATCGTCAATGGCCGTGCGGTCACGACGTATTTCGCCCGTCCGGTTCTGCGCATGCTGATCACGCAGCCCTTCCTGCTGACGGATCGCTACAACCAGTTCGATGTGTATTGCACGGTCAAGGGCGGCGGTCTGTCCGGCCAGGCTGGCGCAGTGCGCCATGGCATTTCGCGTGCCCTGACCCATTATGATCCCGCTCTGCGCGGTATTCTGAAGGTTGCAGGCTTCCTTACGCGTGACAGCCGTGTTGTCGAGCGCAAGAAGTACGGTCGCGCCAAGGCACGTCGTTCCTTCCAGTTCTCGAAGCGCTGATCGTTTGTCGGGGCCTCTGGCCTCGACCGATGCTGTGTATCGAAAAAACCCTGCTCTCTCACGAGGGCAGGGTTTTTTTATGTTTCAGAGCCGGAAGTTCCCGTTGCCCGGCGGCAGGCATCGGAGCAGTAGCGCACGTTTTCCCAGTCGCGAGCCCATTTCTTCCGCCAGGTAAAAGGGCGCTGACAGACCGGGCAGACTCTGGAAGGAAGATTGGCCTTGTCAGGCTTCGAAGGGACTCGCCCCTTGCCGCGACTCATGTTCAGATGCCCTCATCTGCGGAAACGGTCACAACGCAGCATGAGGGGAGTGTTTCATTCCGGATCACCGAGGGAACCTGTCTCCTTCTCACGCGCTTGCGAGAAACTCCCTGATTTGATCACGTAATCGCGAGAAACGCTCCATGCCCTATATTACGACAAGTGACGGAATACAGCTGCATTATCAGGAACAGGGAGAAGGACGCCCTCTGGTGATGATCCATGGCTGGACCTTCTCCGGGCGTTTCTTTCATCGCAATGTGCCGTCTCTGGCGCAGAACGCACGCGTAATCACGCTGGATCTTCGTGGCCATGGCGAGTCCGGAAAACCCGATCACTCTTACCGTATCCCGCGTCTTGCTGCCGACCTTCGCGATCTATTGCAGGCGCTTGATCTTGATGATGTCACCGTGCTGGGCTGGTCGATCGGTTGTCCGATCATCTGGTCCTATCTGGAGCTTTTCGGCAAGGAGAGGCTTCGCGATGCCATTTTTGTGCAGCAGACTCCAAAACAGTATTTCTCATCCGAATGGAAACATGGTCATGCAGCCTGTTACGATCAGGCCGGGCTGGCAGAGACAATCCAGAAGCTGACCCTGACTCCCGAGGCTTTTGACAGGCAGAATCTTTCTGACTGCTGTGCTTCAGTTCTGCCGGATGATGAGCGTGCAATGCTTCTGTCAGAAATGGCGAAGAGTCCGGCCCATGCCCGCGCAGCCATGATGCAGATCACACTGTGCATGACTGGCGTGACGTTCTGCCGTATCTCGATCTGCCAGCTCTCATGATGATTGCCGAAAAAGACGCTGTCCTTGTGCCGGAAGGACCAGCATGGGTGGCGGATCACATGCCCCAATGCCGCGCTCTGCGCTTTACCGAGAGCTCGCATATGCTGTTCATCGACGAGACCGAGAAATTCAATCAGGCTGTCATGGAGTTCATGGCGCGATGAGCGAATTTCCTTTTCGTTTTGGGGTCAATGAATTCACCACCCAGCCCTGGTCCTATGAGGAAGATGTAGCGCGCTATGCCGCGCTCGGGGTTGAGGCGATCGAGATCTGTGAAGCCAAGCTGGATCCGCAGGACGCGGTACGGCAGATCAGCATGGCCAGAGAGGCAGGTCTGGCAATCAGCGCGGTCCAGCCTCGCATCCGGACCTTTTTTGGCAGCAAGATGACTCCTCAGCCACAGGCTGTGGAGGCCCGTGTTGACGCCTTTGCCAGCAGTCTGAAGACTCTGGCCCCTCATGCCGAAGGGGCGGCCTTCGTCATGAATACGGGTGCACCGCTTCAGGGGAACATGCAGCGTTGCCTGGATGAGACGGTGCATTACCTGCGCCGCCTCTCTCCGCTTGCTGCCGATCTTGGAGTGACCCTGGCAGTTGAGCCGCTCAATCCCACATCCATCAACGCTGAAACGGCGATCTGGACCATAGACCAGGCACTTGATCTGCTCGATGCTGTTGGTCACAAGGCCTGCGGCTCTGTCTGGATTACTGGAATATCTGGCAACAGCCCGAATGCGAGGCTGCGATACGCCGCGCGGGATCACGTATCTTTGTGGTACAGGCCAGTGACTGGCGTACGCCCCTGTCAGCCATGGACCGTCTGATACCCGGGTCGGGAATCATTCCCTTGGGTGGTTTGCTTCACGCCACATGGGAAGCTGGGTTTCGCGGCGTTTGTACCCTCGAGATTTTCTCGTCGGATGTTCCGGACAGTCTCTATAAGCAGGATCTGCACGAGGTAATACGGCTCTCACGCGAAGGGCTTGGGCGTGCCTGGTATGATCATCGGGAGAAAATCACCGGGTAAATCCGCAATGACGCCGAATGACTGGTGCCATTGCGAATTCGGACGACAGTAGCATTGCCGGGAAGGCCAGGATCCGTTAGCCCCGGTCAGGGATTGTCCTGACCGGTGACGATCGTCGCAAGTCGTTCTGCAACCTCACCTGCGCGTTCGAGCTGGGGCATATGACCTGTTCCGGCGTAGCGTGTGACCATTCCCTGATCGGGTATGATGTCTGCATTGGCTACAGGCAGGATTTCGTCATTTTCACCCCAAAGAATACTGACCGGACCGACGTAATTCTCAAGGGCTGCAAGAAGCGAGATGCTTTGCCTGTTGCCTTCAAAACTTGCCGCAGCAAGGGTTCTCAGGCCGGGCAGCACGCCATCGAGACGTTTGAAACGGATCATGTCCTCAATCATCTGGCGCGAAATCAACGTCTTGTCATGCACCAGAAGGGACAGGACCGGTTCGAGGGTCTTACGCCGGTCTGCGGTCAATATGCCCTCAATGAAGACCCCATTGACTGCCGGTCCGAGTCCGGCAGGTGCGATCAGGGTCAGGCTGGCCACAAGGTCAGGGCCGAGGGCCGCCAGCTCCAGTGCAATGGCGCCACCCAACGAATGACCGACAATATGGGCCCTGTCGATCGACAGGGTGTTCATCAGATCCTGCACGGTCCGGGCCATGGTTCTGGTTGTACCATCGCCGACCGATTTGCTTGATTCTCCGTGACCAGGCAAATCAAAGGCAATGACCCGGGTCTGCTCTGCAAGAACAGGCTGTGTTAACATCCAGTTCTCGAGCGATCCGGCAAAGCCGTGAATCAGCACGACCGGTATCTTCCCGGAATGTGCGTTGCCACTATCCTGGACGCGCAAACGAAGCGTACCAACCTCAATGATCGTATTGGCAGGTGTAGCGGTTGTGTCGCCATCATCGGATTTTCTGGTTGTTTCAGCCTCGAAACCGGCAATGAAAGCATCGATTTCCGCCTCGGGCACCGTGGCATCCGCCACGACGCCGATAAGCGCGCCGACAGGCTGTATCTCACCTTCCTGTGCAATCTGACGACGCAACATACCCGAGACAGGACTCTCATAGACGTTGGTGATTTTCGTGGTTTCGATTTCCACCAGCTCCTGACCGGCAGTGATGTTATCTCCGGTCTTTGCCAGCCAGCCGACCACTGTCCCCTCTGTCATCGCCAGACCAAATTTGGGCATGGTGATCGGGGCAATACGCTCAGCCATGGCTCATGCCTCCTGTTTTGCCGCATAAGCCATGACCGATCGTACCGCGGCGGCGATTTTGTCAGCGTCAGGCATGTAGTGTTTTTCCAGCGCCGTTGAGAACGGTACCGGTGTATGGGGGGGCGTCACGCGTCGTATCGGCGCCTTGAGCGTATCGAACCCCTCTTCAGCCACCAGGGCAGCAATATCAGTCGCCATGTTGCAGCGTGGGCTTGATTCATCAACGATGACCAGACGCCCGGTTTCTGCCACGCAGTCCAGTATGGTGCCGGTATCAAGTGGCGATGTCGTACGCGGATCGATGACGGTGCAGGATATGCCTTGTTTCTGTAAAAGATCAGCGGCCTGATTGGCGAGCGCGACCATACGACCGAATGCCACGATGGTGACATCATCACCCTCACGCGTGAGATTCGCCTCACCGAAGGGGATCGTATAGGGCTCGTCAGGGACCTCTTCTTCCTCGTCATACATCAGCTTGTTTTCGAGGAAGATAACGGGATCATCATCACGTATGGCCTCGATCAGCAGGCCTTTGGCCTCATAGGCTGACGAGGGAATGACGACCTTGAGGCCGGGGATATGGGTGAAGATGGGGTAGAGCGCCTGGCTGTGCTGGGCTGCTGCCGAGAAGCCTGCGCCGTACATGGCCCGTATGACCAGAGGTGTGCGCGCCTTGCCCCCGAACATGTAGCGGAATTTGGCCGCCTGATTCATGATCTGGTCGAGGCAGCACCCGACGAAATCGACAAACATCAACTCGGCAACAGGGCGTAGTCCCGTTGCGGCTGCCCCTGCTGCGGCACCAATATAGGAGGCCTCGGTAATAGGCGTATCAAGTACGCGATCTGGGCCGAATTCGGTGTAAAGGCCCTTGGTTACGCCAAGGACTCCACCCCAGGCCTCTTCGACCCCTGAGGTGCCGCCCTTGCCGCCTGCAATATCCTCTCCCATCAGGATGACACGCTCATCGCGGCGCATTTCCTGACGAAGCGCCTCGTTTATGGCCTGTCTGAAGCTTTTTCTGGACATGGTTATTCCCTTTCCCTGACAGGAGCCGGCTCAGTAGCTGACATAGACATTTTCAAGCAGATCGGCGGCCTCCGGCATGGGGTCGGCCTTGGCCTTGCTCACGGCCTGATCGATTTCGGCCCGTACCGCCTTGTCGATGGCGTCCAGTTCGGCAGCCTCGATCATGCTGGTTGAGGCTACCTGCTCACGGAAATTCTTGAGACAGTCCTTTTCGGCGCGGAGACGAACAACATCTTCCGGCCGGCGATAGCTTGCGGCCTCACCTTCGAAATGGCCGTACCAGCGCGCCAGATGCACATGCATCATGACTGGCCCCTTGCCTGAACGTGCGTGACCTATGGCTTCTGCGGCAGCCTGATGCACAGCAAAGAAATCCGTACCGTCGCATTCGACATACGGCATGCCGAAGCCTTCTGCACGGGCGCGTTGCGACCCTGCACAGGCATAGGACGAGGCGGTTGCCTCGCCGTAACCATTATCCTCGAGCACGAAAACCGCAGGCAGCGACCAGACACTTGCCAGATTCAGACTTTCAAGCGTTGTGCCTTCGTTCGAAGCCCCGTCACCGTAAAAGGCAACGGCAACGCCCCCGTCCTTGAGCAGCTTGTGCGAGAGGGCAGCCCCGCAGATCAGAGGGGGACCGCCGCCAACAATGCCGTTTGCACCCAGCATGCCCAGAGACAGATCGGCAATATGCATTGAGCCGCCCTTGCCTTCGCAGACGCCGCTTTTCTTGCCATAGATCTCGGCCATCATGCCCTCGACGGCGACGCCTTTGGCTATGCAATGACCGTGGCCGCGATGTGTGCTGGCGATCGTGTCTGTTTCGCTGAGATGGGCACAGATGCCCACTGCAGAGGCTTCCTCGCCGCAATAGAGATGTACGAAGCCAGGAATTTCGCCAGTGGCGAATTCGACATGCAGCCGCTCCTCAAAATCCCGGATGGTACGCATCGCCCGGTAGGAACGCAGAAGGATGTCATGGGAAATCTGCATGAGATAGTCTCCCTTGGGCACCACATGGTCTGGCGCCCGCCTTTTTGAGCCGGGGGCCATGGAGCCTTGTGAGATCAGGGCTCCGCGTCCCGATTGGGGCAGCATCATCATGAAGCGGGACAGGTGAGAACATTTATGTGTTATCAATAACAGATAAGTGTTATCATCTGGCTTCAACTGTCGCAGGATTGCGCCAGTCAGGCCCGGTCAGAGGCATAAGCCACAGGGTGGGATCAGGGCTGTCCTGGAGGAAAGACCATGGCCGACATGGTGACCCGTCGTGATATGCCCGCATCCCTGCCTGCCATGCTGCAGGAATCCTGGCTGCGCTGTAGCCGGAAACGAGGTCTTGCTTCACGCAGGAGCGGGCTGGGCGAGCGGCTCTGTTCCGCCGAACTGCAGCAGGCGCGCGATCAGATGGGTGCCGTCATGCGTTCTGCCTGTGTCGAGCTGGATCGTCTGGCATCTCTGGTCTTGCCGTTGGGGTATATTGCCCTTCTCTCGGATTCTCGAGGGATAGTGGTGGCGCATCGCAATAACGAAGAAGGCGATAACCGTACGAAAAGATGGAATCTGAGATCGGGCGCCCTGTGGTCAGAGGATGAGGTCGGCACAAACGGGCTGGGGACCTGCCTTGTCGAAGGAAAGCCGGTTACGATCAGCGGGGGCGAACACTGGTGTTTTGAGCTGCATCGCCTGACCTGTACTGCGATGCCTTTTTTTGACAGCGATGGCCGGGTTGCGGGAGCGCTGAATGTCAGTGCGGCTGGCACAGATCCGAAAATTTCCGGCATCATGGAAGCGTTGCTGTTCAGTGCGGCGCGCAGCATTGAATACACCCTGTTTCACCGACGCTTCGGTATGTGGCGCATTCTGTCGCTTGATGAGGGTGAAGGCCTTTCCCAGCCGCTTGTTGCCCTTGATGAGGCAGGGAGAATCCTCGGTGCTACCCGTGCTGTGAGGGATCGCCTGCGTCTGGAAGATCAGGCTTTTGAATCCGAGGAACTGTCCTGGCCGGCTTTGTCAGGCCGTGATGACAGAACCAGACCCGATTTCAGAAGAGCTGAAGTGCACACGATTGAAGAGGCTCTGGCACTGAGCCAGGGCAAGATTGCCCCGGCAGCGCGACTTCTGGGTATCAGCCGCTCGACATTGCATCGCAAGGTCAGGGGGCTGGGTATCGAGCGAAGCTGAACTGGCCTGTCTGTCGCGGGAGTCAGCCGTTGATGATTGTACCGCCATTGACATGCAGGGTCTGACCCGTGACGAAAGAGCCATCCTCGCTTGCCAGATAGACATAGGCAGGACCAAGCTCCGCCGGTTCACCACAGCGGTTCATGGGAACAGAATTGGCGAGCTGGGAGACTTCGTTCGGGTCGACCGGTCCCCAGCTTGCGGGCTGGAGTGGTGTCCAGACCGGACCCGGTGCCACCGCGTTCACGCGGATGGATCTGGGGGCGAGTTCAAGAGCGAGCGCACGCGTGAATCCCATTTCTGCGGCCTTGGTGGTCGAATAGGCAAGCAGGCCCGCACTGCATGATAGGCGTTGATCGAGGACGTGTTGATGATCGCGCTTCCCTGGCCCAGATGGGCGAGCGCGGCACGGGTAAGAAAGAAGTAGCCGTTGATATTCGTGTCCATATGACGTTGCCACTCGTCATCGGTGATTGTCGCGCTGTCCTGATTGACGACCTGCCAGCCCGCGTTGTTGACGAGAATATCGAGGCCGCCAAATGCTTTGACTGTCCGGGCTATGGCGTCGTTGCAGAACTGGCTCGAACGTATGTCACCAGCAATGGCGAGCGCCTTGCGTCCCTCTTTTTCGATAAGGCGTACCGTTTCCTGCGCGTCCTCGTGTTCTTCCAGATAGAGAATGGCAACATCGGCGCCTTCACGTGCGAAATGGAGAGCCGCTGCACGACCGATACCGCTATCGCCTCCGCTGATGAGTGCCTTGCGTCCGTCCAGTTTGCCGCTACCGCGATAGCTGTCTCGTATATGAATGGCAGCGGGACGCATCGGGGCCTCGATGCCTGGCTGATGGGATTGCGACTGGGGGGGGATATGTTCGGGCATGGAATGCTCCTTTTTTCTGCCTCGGACAGGCAAAACTTCACGAATATGTGAGAAAGTCTCCCCGGACATGAATGTTCCTGTTTTCCATTTTTCCTCAAGATTTTGTGATGTCAGACTATCTAGGCTGTCATTTCCGGAAGCGCCTTGCGCGTCTCTTGCGCTCCCAGATCAGAACTCCCGTAACCGAGAGGAGAGCAGTCACGATTCCGCTCAGGCAAACCAGAATGCGCCCGACCATTCCTGCAAGACGCCCGCTATGGAACGGATCCTGAAACTGCAGGATCAGATCACCCAGTTTTCCTTCCGGTGGAATGGTTGTCTGTACGATCGCCCCTGTATCCAGTGCGATGGTAATAAGCGGGCTGCCAAAACCTGAAGGGATCTCTCCCGTATCGCTGAACAGATAGAAGAGCGCCCGTTCGGGGTTATGGGTCAGCATGACTGCGGCGGGGCGTGCGTCCCAGCCATGTTCACGGGCATGGGTTCTGACAAGCGCCTCGCTTTCTTCGAGATCTGGTGCATGCGCGCCGCTGGGGCAGGGTATTTCAGGCATCATGGCTGCGACAGGAAAGAAGGTGCGGATGACTGGTTGGAACAGCTGCGGACCCAGGGCCAGTGCGACACCACTGATTGCCATGCCAAACAGAATGAGCCAGAGCCATAATCCGAAAGCGCGATGCAGATCGAAAAACAGGCGCAGCATGTTTCTGGGGTGGGCAATCTGCCAGGCTGGTTTCCAGCCGGTCCAGAACTTTCTTTTCCAGGGTGGCGTTACAGGGGGCAGGGTCAACAAGAACCCGTTGACGCAATCAAGGGCCCAGATGAGTGCCGTGACTCCGACAATCCAGAGGCCTGTCGAGCCAGCTGCCAGCGAATAATGAAGCCTGTAGATAAAAGGCATGAGGAGGCGCCGGTTCAGGCAGCATCCTTCTGCCACGCGCCCTCCCAGCTCATGGGCATCGCCAGGGTCGAGAAAGATCTCGTCAGGTTTCGGGAGGCCTGCAAGAGTGCGTGCCGGGGCAAGATAGGCATGAAGAGTGCCCCCGGGAGCCGGACGATACTCGATGGCCACCAGGGGCTGATCGGGATGGGTTCTGGCGATCGTCTCGATAATGAAGGGAAGGGGTAATTGCCGATCGGCGTTGTGCGTGATCCAGAGATCGGGATTCAGCAGATGATCAAGTTCGGTGCGAAATACACTGATGCTGCCAGTAAGCCCGATTACAACCAGAAGTGGTGCCAGGATGAGTCCGACATACCGATGCATGGTCACCATGGCACGGCGCGACTGACGCAACGGCCAGAATGGACTGCTTCCGTTCGGACCTGATTTCGGACGCGACGCTGCGCGGTTCGATCTGCTGAGGATGGGCGCACTCCATTGACGCAAGCCTGTGCTCCGACCCCATGGGATCGGCAGAGGCTCTAGAGACTGCGCAACTGAGAGTCAATCGCATTTATTGCCTCTTGTATGTCAGAAGAAGCATGTGTGTTTTGCCTGCTTCTTCTGAGGAGCTGAAATCCGGTCGACAGAGAATAAAAAACCCCGCCGTGAAAGGCGGGGTCTTATTGTTGTTTCAGGGCAATATCCGGCTTGCAGAGGCGATCAGATATCAAAGCCTGTGGGCAGGAGGACCAGATCGCGCACGGTCGTACCACGGCGGCGTGTGAGCATGAAGATCAGTGCTTCTGCCACGTCAGAAGGCTGCATCATGCCGCCGCCTTCGAGTGCAGCCTTGCGGCGCTCGGGGTCCCAGTCATCGATCAGGGGGGTGACGACCGGACCGGGCTGGATGGCGCCGACACGTACACCATGAGGAGCGAGTTGACGACGGCAGGTATGGGTAAAAGCCTGAATGGCGTGTTTTGAGGCAGTATAGATTGGCTCAGCCACGACCGGTACGACGCCGGCAACCGAGCTAGTGATGATGATATCGCCACTGCCCTGTTTCATCATGGGTTTCATGGCGCAGCGCGCCGAGTGGAGCGCGGCATTGATGTTGAGGTTGAGCATGCGATCCCATGCATCCGGATCACCTTCCCACGCATCGCCACCAACATAGGCGCCGGCATTGGCGAACATGATATCGAGGCGGCCCTGACTGGAAAGGATCTTGTCTACAGCCTGCTGGATACTGGCATGACGGAACAGATCGACCTCAATACCGTGCAGCCTTTCGCCCAGCTCGGCATGGGCCTTGTCCATCCCGGCTTTGTCACGGTCGAGAATATAGACGATAGCGCCACTGGCGATGAGATGACGGACGCATTCCAGACCGATGCCGGAAGCGCCACCTGTTACGGCAGCGATCTTGTCCTGAAGCGGAAGCGACATGCTTGCATACCTATCTTGTACATGAGCGTCCCTCCGAGAGGGAGGCCGGAGGCCCGGTATCAATGACCGGGCCTCACCATGAGCTTATGATGGCATGTGATTTAGCCTGTGCTAAATAACGATATTGTCAATCAGACGCACAGATCCGAGAAAAGCCGCAGCCAGCAGACGCAGGGGGGCAGAGCCCGGTCTGGCAGGTTCCAGCGTTTCTGCGTGGCAGCATTCCAGATAATCGACCGGTCCAAACCCGGCATGAGCAAATGCTTCCTTTCCTGCAGCGAGTGCCGCGTCTGTCTCCATACCTGTCCGGATTGCCAGAGCCGTATCCTGCATGATGGTATGTAACTTCGGGGCGATTTCTCGCGCCGAATGCGAAAGACGACGGTTACGTGATGAAAGGGCCAGACCGTCAGGTTCACGAAGAGTCGGGCAGGCGACAATGTCGACAGGCAGATTCAGATCCTGCACGATGCGACGCACAATCTGGAGTTGTTGCCAGTCCTTTTCGCCGAAAAAGGCCTGGTCGGGGCCAGTGATGGTCAGCAGCTTGGTCACCACTGTTGCCATGCCGTCGAAATGGCCGGGGCGATGGGCGCCTTCCAGGCGTTCCGCCAGCCTCCTGTCTGTACGCTGGTGCAATAGCCCGAGGGATACATGGTTTCGACAGAGGGAATGAACAGTGAGCATCGCCCGTCAAGCAGGGCGATATCATCTGCTTCTGTCCGTGGATAATGGGCCAGATCGGTCTGGCTGTTGAACTGGCGCGGGTTGACGAAGATCGAGACAATCACGTGCTGGCATGTTTTCTCGGCTTCCTGCACGAGACTTATATGGCCTTCATGCAAGGCACCCATGGTGGGTACCAGCCCGATCCGATCCCCTTCGGCGCGTCTTGTGGCAATGGCGCGCCGCAATGTCTCGATAGAGCGATAGATCACGCATTGTCTCCAAAGCTGTGTTCCTGCCCGGGAAAGCTGCGCTCGCGTACTTCTTGGGCATAGGTTGCAAGGGCTGTCGCGGCATTATCGGCAAGCGAGGCATATCGCTTGACGAATTTCGGCTTGAATTCGGCAAAAAGGCCCAGCATGTCATCGATTACAAGAATCTGTCCGTCGCATTCCGGCCCGGCGCCGATACCGATCGTCGGGATCCCAAGGCGGGTTGTGATAGCAGAACCGAGGTTTCGCGGCAGCTTCTCAAGCACGATAGAAAAGGCGCCTGCCTCTTCGACTGCATGTGCATCGTCCATCACGCGCTGGGCGTCTTCGTTACGCCCTTGCACCCTGTAGCCTCCCAGCACATTCACAGCCTGCGGGGTCAGCCCTATGTGACCCATTACCGGTACACCGCGCGCAACCAGAAAAGCGATGGTTTCCTTCATATGAACGCCACCTTCAAGCTTGACGGCCGCTGCACCCGTTTCCGCCAGAAGGCGTGAGGCATTGCGAAAAGCCTGGGCAGGGCTTTCCTCGTAACTTCCGAATGGCATGTCCACCACGCAAAGCGCTCTGTCCATGCCGCGCATGACGGCCTTGCCATGCATGATCATCATATCCATCGTGACGCCCAGCGTCGAAGGCAGACCATGCAACACCATGCCAACACTGTCTCCTACCAGAACGATGTCACAGGTGGCATCGGCGAGGCGAGCAATAGGGGTAGTATAGGCCGTCAGGCAGACGAGAGGCGTCTTGCCCTTTTGTGCTCTTATGGCAAGAGGTGTGAGGGTCCGGATGGGGGTCGATGCGCTCATGAAGGCCCTTTCAGATTTTGCTGGCCGTTTTGCGATTTCCGGATGAGGCGCTGCCGGTATGAAATCCCGGCATCACGATACGGTCAGGCACAGATCGCGTTCTTCTCTCTGCCTATCAAAGGGTGTCAAGATGCGGCGAACGGGATAGAGTGCCCCCATAATCGACCAGAAGATGGAACAGACCATGGTTTCCGAAAGCGCAGCACCGCATTTCAATATAGAGCCAACGAGTAATCCGACACCTGCGGATCATCGTGCAGATCTTATTGCCAACCCCGCTTTCGGCCGTATTTTCACCGATCACATGGCCGTCGTGAAATACAGTGAAAGTCGTGGCTGGCATGATGCAAGGATTACAGCACGCAAACCGATTTCTCTCGATCCTGCTGCTTCTGTTCTGCATTATGCTCAGGAAATCTTCGAAGGCATGAAGGCCTATCGTACCGGAAACGGAAGCATTGTGACTTTTCGTCCGGAAGAGAATGCCAAACGCTTCCGTGCCTCTGCAGCTCGGATGGCCATGGCTGATCTGCCGCAGGAAATCTTCATCCAGGCCGTGGACGAGCTGGTGAAAATGGATCGTGACTGGGTGCCTGAAGGAGAAGGCAAGAGCCTCTATCTGCGCCCGTTCATGATTGCGACCGAGGCTTTCCTTGGCGTGAAACCCGCTTCTGAATATCTCTTTGTTGTTATCGCCTGTCCTGTAGGTGCCTATTTTGGTTCAGGCTGCGTATCGGTCTGGGTGTCCGAGGATTATACCCGCGCCGCGCCTGGTGGTACGGGTGCTGCCAAATGTGGCGGCAATTATGCTGCCAGCCTTGTGGCCCAGCGGGACTCCCAGAGTCATGGGTGTGATCAGGTTCTGTTTCTTGACAGTCGTGAACAGCGCTTCGTTGAAGAAATGGGCGGTATGAATGTCATGTTCCTGCGCGATGACAACACGCTTGTTACCCCGCCTCTGACCGGCACCATCCTGCCAGGAATTACGCGTGATGCCATTCTTCAGCTTGCCAAGGATCATGGTCTGAAAATCGAGCAGACGCCGATCGAGATCGATGAGGTCTTTGCCGGTGCCGCGTCAGGCCGCTACAGGGAAGCTTTTGCCTGTGGAACTGCTGCCGTTATCACCCCGATCGGTTCGTTGCGCCGACGTCAGGGAGAAGCCGTTTTCGGCGATGGCAAGACACCTGGCGACGTCTCGCTTGGTCTCAAGAAAACACTTACCGAGATCCAGTCGGGCAAGACGAACGATGTTCATGGATGGATTCATTCGATCGTCTGACCAGCCCGGATGCAGGACCGCTCTGTACTGGACCGGTGACAGGCGAGCGGTTCAGTAGTTTTCGTCTATGGCTTCGGAGGGTGGGCTATGGCGCTCCGGGGTTATCGTACGGCTCATGGCCGCAATCTCCTCATCCTTTGAGGCGGGCTGTGGCGTGAAGCCGGGATGCTCACTGCGCCGTTCGAGCAGAACGCTCTCCAGAGCAGACGGATCAGCGGCTTCCGCCTGACGAAAAAGCTGTTCAGCCTTTTCCTGGTCCCCTTCTTCCTCGGCGCGCAAGGCAGCTTCTGCCAAGGCACGAGCACTTTGGTGCTTGTTGTCTTCACCGTCGAACAAGGGGGTGTCAAACTGGTCATTGGTCATGGGGCGTCTCCTTCTTCTTTCTAGAACAGCGTCAGCCGGAGACGGTTCGTTTTTCTGGACCTGTCTGCTCCCATACTTTATGAGCGTGATCTTTCCGGGTCCTGATATGAATGGATGGTATGGTGGCGGCGGGTTCCGCGATGCAGAAGGCTCGATGGCAAGACAGGCGTGATGCGCTCGTTGCAGCGGTACGGGCCGCGCATGAGACCTATGGCCCGCTCATCATGGGTATCCTTAATACGACGCCCGATTCATTCTCCGATGGCGGACAGCACGATGGCCCGGATCAGGCTGTGGCCCATGCGCGGCGCCTGGTGACAGACGGAGCCGCACTGATTGATATCGGTGGGGAATCAACGCGGCCCGGCGCAGATTTTGTCCCTGCATCCGAGGAGATTGCCCGAACGCGCCCGGTTATTCTGGCGTTACGCGATGAACCGCAATTTCTTTCCATAGATACTTACAAGGCCAGTGTCGCTCGCGAGGCCGTCCGTGCCGGGGCAGTCATGATCAACGATGTCTGGGGGATGCAGCGCGATCCTGCCATGGCCTCTGTCATGGCAGAAAGCGGTGCTGTTGCCGTGTTGATGCATAATCGTGAGACCATCGATCCGGGTCTTGATCTGCATGACGAATTCCGGCGCTATTTTGATGCGCTTTTGTCGCAGGCCATGCGTGCAGGTATCCGACGTGAGCATATCATGCTCGATCCGGGTGTAGGGTTTGGCAAGACTGACCCGCAAAATCTTGAAAGCATCCGGTTGATCAGCGCATTGCGTGAAGAGTATGGCATGCCCGTTCTGCTTGGGCTTTCACGCAAATCCCTTTTCGGCCGTTTACTTGGTCGTGCAGTGGATGAACGTCTTGCCGCGACACTGGCAGCCAATCTCTGCGGTATGGCTCGTGGTGCGTCCATTCTGCGCGTACATGATGTTGCGCCGCATGTTGATGCGGTGCGGATTGCCTCTCTGCTTGGAAGGCCGGGTGCCGAGAGCAGGAAGCCAGCAGTGTCATGAGTCAGTCAATCATCCGTCTCGATGGCCTCCAGGTTTTCGGGCGGCATGGCGTTCTGCCTGAAGAAACCCGGCTCGGTCAGAAATTCCTCATCGACCTTGTGGTCACTGTCGATACGGCGCGTGCAACGCGCGATGATGATTACCAGTTTGCCGTTTGCTACGCCTCACTCTGCGATCGGGTGATTGCGCTTGCTGCCGGTGAACCGGTGCGTCTGATCGAGACGCTCGCCGATCGTATTGCACAGGATCTTCTTGCGCATTTTCCGACCATTGCACGCCTGACAGTGCGCGTGAACAAGCCGGGCGCGCCGATTGCTCATCCTTTTGGCATGGTCAGCGTCGAGACGACGCAAGAGCGCTTTCTGCCGGTCGGGTTTTCGCTCGGCTGCAATATGGGCGATCGCAAAAGTGCACTTGAGCTTGCCGTGACCTGGCTTGGTCTGACGCCAGGACTTGAAATCGAAGCTGTATCCAGCCTCTATCGCACGGCCCCCTGGGGCGGGGTGGAACAGCCGGATTTCTACAATCTCTGCGTTACGGGCAGGACCAGTCTTGATGCCATGGCGCTCTTGCGTGTGTGCAAGGAGATCGAAACCCGTCTTGGCCGTGTGCCTTCCGTACGGTGGGGACAGAGAGCGATGGATGTCGATCTGCTCTATCTGGGCGCGCAGGAGATCGAGAATCCTGTTCTTACCCTCCCGCATCAGGGCATCGCGCAGCGGGCCTTCGTACTTGTTCCCCTTGCCGAAATCGCATCAGCACAGAAAATCAGTGGACTTTCCGTATCGGACATGTTGGACAGGCTCCCCCGCGAGGCTGATGACGTTGTCCCCTGCGCGGAAGATCCGTCTTGCATTGCCGAGGACCAGAAATGACCAAACCGACTGCCGATCTCGTGGCGCTGGATGCCGCCCGCCACAAGGGGCAGGGTGGGGAACGCCCCATCGCACCGATCGCAAAACCTGAAGATGCTGAAATGCGCATTGCCGGGGCGGTGCGTGAGATCCTTCAGGCTCTGGGTGAAGATCCTGATCGCGAAGGTCTGTTCGAGACGCCGGGCCGCGTGGCGCGCATGTATCTCGATGTGCTGGGCGGTCTGCATGAAGATCCGCGCGAGCATCTGCACAAGCAGTTTCTGGCCGATCAGCATGAAGGTGCCGTGATTGTGCGCGATATCGGCTTTCACTCCATGTGCGAGCATCATCTGCTACCGTTCTTCGGCAAGGCGCATGTGCCTATCTTCCGGAAGGTGGTCGTCTGACCGGGCTGAGCAAGATTGCGCGCACGGTTAATGTGCTGGCGCGCCGTCCACAGCTTCAGGAACGCCTGACGGATCAGATTGCTGCCTCCATCATCGAGGTGCTGGAACCCAAGGCTGTCATGGTTCTGGTCGAGGCCGAGCACATGTGCATGGCCATGCGCGGCATACGCAATGTGGGCAGCCGCACGGTAACGACCGTAGTGCGTGGCACCTGGCAGCGTGATGCTGCGTTACGTGCCGAGATCATGTCCTTACTCAAGGGCTGAGTTTCACGCCGCTGTGGTTTGACGCGAAGGCCCCCGATCTCTTTCATGATGGACAGGAAGAGGGAATATGAAAACGCGTCTTGCCTTGAATACACTGATGATGTCAGCGGCACTTGCCGTTTTCTGCCCCGCACTGTCCTGGGCACAGGGTGGTATGCCCGCTCCCATAGGGGGCGACAGCATTGACGAGGGTTATGCACCGTCAACCAATGTTGAGGTGATCGGCCGGTTTCAGGAGGCGCAACCCTCAGGTATCGCCATACTTCCCGATCATCGCCTTGTGCTTGGATTTCCGCGCAGTCTGCATGATCATCAGGGGCCGAGACTTGCCCTGTTTGATCATGGCACGATTACACCTTTTCCCGATGCTGACAGTCAGGCGAGGTTTGTCTCTCCCCTTGGCATGACTGTCGATGCCAATGGTCAGCTCTGGGTGCTCGATGAAGGTATTCTGGCCGATAAAGGCACGGTACCGGGTGCAGCGAGACTTATTCACATCGATCCGGGCTCAGCGCGTATCGTTGAGGAAATTCCTCTGTCGGCGCCTGCATTGCGTTCGGACAGTCATCCGAATGATCTGCGTATTGACCTGACTCACGGAGATCGCGGCACGGCGTTCATTACAGATTCCTCCTGACTGTGCATCCAGCGCTTATTGTGGTGGATATCGCGAACGGAACACAGCGGCGCATTCTGGCAGATACCATCCCTGTCATGCCACGTCGCGGTTTTCTGGCCGTGCTTGATGGCAGGGCCTCACGATATGATCCTGATCATCCGACAATGGCGCAGGCCGGGGCAAACGGGATCGGGCTGAGTGCCGACCAGCAGACCCTGTTTTGGCAGCCACTGACCAGCCGCGAACTCTATTCTGCGCCTACCACTGTCCTTGCCGACCCCAAGGCGACAGAAACCGAGATTGAGTTCAGCGTGAAGGATGAGGGGGAGGCCGGCATGGGTGACGGTATGGCCACCGCACCGGATGGACGCCTGTTTCTTACAGATATCGAGCGTCATGGCATTCTTGTCCGGGCACCTGATGGCACAATCTCGGTTGTTGCCCATGATCCCCGTCTGATTGCGCCCGATGGCCTGGCCTATAGCAACAACACGCTCTATGCCACGATTGGCCAATGGTCTCGTCAGCCCGCCTTTCATGGTGGGGTGAACAAGGAGCAGCGTCCCTGGCTCCTAGTCAGGATCGCTGTTCCACCACCGGCTCCCTGAATCCGGCTCTGGTTTTCAGGTATCAGCGTTGAGAGAGAGCGATGCAGCGACAACGCGACTATCGCTCATGAGAGTCGAAATGAGCGTTTCGAGTATAACAGGTCCATTTGAGGAGACCATGAGGCTGACATTGATGGCAGCCTGTTCTTCTTCCTCTTCACTCAGGGAGAGCTTGCCGATTGTGTAATCGGCCTCTTCGAGCTGTTCCTTGAGCAGGGCCGTCATTTCCTGGACAGACTGGCGGCAGGTCACGACGCGAAGCACATAACCGGCTTCCATCGATTTGGTCTGGAGAGGAATACGATCTATGGCGCGCACAATAGGTCGGAGCAGGGTATTGCCCGCAATGATGAAAAAGGTCAGCAGAAACCCTTCTGCCAGCATATCGCTTCCCACACAGGCACCGACAGCAGCCGAACACCAGAGTGTTGCCGCTGTATTCATGCCGCGCACGGTGGCGCCTTCCTTGATGATCGCTCCCGCTCCCAGAAACCCGATTCCCGAGACGACATAGGCAATAACGCGCAGCGATTCGACATCGCCCGCAAGGCGCTGTGCCAGATCGACGAAGGCCGCCCCACCGAGGGCAACGAGTGCATTGGTGCGCACTCCTGCCGTGCGTTGCCGGTATTGCCTTTCAGCGCCGATCAGTGTGCCAAAAACGAAGGCGCTGAGCAGGCTGATGCTCGAATCCGTGAAAGAATGGATGTCGAATGTGTCGATGAAGCGCACGGCTGATCCAGTCTGATGCAAGTGGGCTGGCCCGGTCTGTCTAGTCGGTTTTGAGCCGTTCGCCCACCCGTTGCGCGCGTCAGGTCGAAAGATGAAAGGCGTGGTGGCAATATTAAGTCACGTGAATGTAAGCTGTTTCCCGGTTCGGTGCTGTCCCGTTAAGTTGGGCATGGGGGGCAATGAAAGCATCATCTGTGAGCTACAAACGGCACCGATTTCCGCGTGAGTCGATCACTCATGCAATGTGGCTGGATTTCCGTTTTCGCTGAGCTTTCGTCTTACATAGGAGATGCTGCTCGAGCGGGCGTTGCGGTCTCGTATGAGACGATCTGTTGATGGAGCCAGATCTCGGCATAAACACAAGACACTCGACTGAAGTCGGTTAACGTAAAAACGGCGGCGATGGATCACTCATTTTCCGGCAGCTTCTCATCACAGTAATCGTCTTCATCCGCTAATTTTCGAGCAAGAAAAAATCTCTCCTCGCATTCGTTGAAATCATCCTCCGTGAACGGAGAAATGCTCTCATAAGTTCTCCATATGCCTATACCTCCAACACTTGTAATGTAGCAGTCTCTCAGGATAAGCCATTCGTCAATTGTAAGAGAAAGATTGTTTGTCTCTCGGCCGAGCGGATAAATAGCGCTATCGACTTTTGATATAACAGGCATAAGTTCTTTGAATGTGAAACCATTTATCGCCTCTACATCTCGAGCATCGTCGGGATCGAGAACGCTCGTCATAAGAATATACCTTATAATGAGAACGTCTTTCGGAATGAGAGTAAGTTTGATTGAACCGGATTTACTCATTTCTCATTGACCCTATCGATTAGCCACGGCCTCCTAGGTGCAGGACGTATTGTTGTTCCGAAGTTGCCATCTTTTAATCTGGGGTTGGGCTGAAAGAAAATTGCCTGTTGATTTTCTTTATCCCGGATACCCAGAGTGTCACGGGGTATATCGTCAAAAAATTCGTATCTTTTAGGATGACTCAAGGAATCTGTGAGCGCTTTCTTTTGAGGTCGGTTGACGTGACATCACCCGCTTGTCTCTTGCCCGGGAGGCAGCAAAATCTGGCATACGGGATGATATGTGACCTTTTCAGTTTTCTTCCCGCTGATGCGAAGAAAGAGATCAGGAAAACAGCTGTTCCTGACGATGCAGGTCTCTCCCTGCACGTAGTGCAACACCGCGCCGGATATGTCGTGCCTGGGTAAGCCTCAGCAACTCCTCTGGTGAGGCCAGGGCAAGTTGGCGCTGAAGGATATGAGCCGTCACATAGGCATCGGGTCCTGCGCGATGGGCCGGGCTCGCCATATGACGGTCAAGGTCAAGCCTGAGCCAGTAGCGCAGGATCTGGTTTGTGTGACGAGGCGCGTCAGGCCATAGTTTCTGTCCGGCACGCAGGGTGCAGAGCCAAGGCAGGCCGCCAGTCATCTCATCCGTCAGGAAATGTCGCTCGAAAGCGATATGATGTGCGGCCAGCATAGACGGGGCGGGGGCACGCTGGATGAGTGCGGAGAGTGTTTCTGGCGTTGCACAGGGCAGTTCCGTGTTGAAATCCTCTTCCATCAGGTGATGGACGGCCTGTGTTTCTGGTGTCAGCGGAGCCTGAGGGCAGAAGAGCTGCGTATGGGGTGGCTCTATCTGCCAGCCTGATTCATGCAGAACAAGATCTACCGAGCCAAACTCGATGACTTCCGAAGAGGCGGGATGACTTCCCGAAGTCTCCAGATCAATAACACGCAGGCGCATCGAGTCGTATGGCTCCTTTTCTCAGGACAGATGAGGTCCTGATCTGCTCGTTTCCTTGCCGGGAGAGGATAATGAAGGAAAATAACGAGGAGTGGTCATTTATCTGTCGAACCTCGCGTATAATTCGACGTTTCAATGGCAAGGAACGCGACAGTTGCCATGCACCCTTGCTGCATGAAGACCTTTAATGGCGCCATGTTCCTTCACTGTCTTATATTAAAGGAGAAGGGTCATGAGCGAAAACGCGACGCCCCCCCCGGAATAATGGTTTGACACCTGGCAAAGAGATCAAGGCGTCTTCCCAGACACTCCCGGACGTCAAGACAGATGATCATGGAGCCTTTCGTGTTCACGTCCAGCTGCTTGGTCAGGAATGGTCTCAGTCACACTGAGCGTCTTGAATCCTGGTCTCAGTGTTCCGCCCTACGCGTCAGGATGTGCCGGCCAGATCTGAAAGAGACAAATCAGCGCGGTGCCACCAATACTTTTCGGGAGGGCCTGACGTTGATGGAAGATAGGCATCAGGAGAGCCTGTCAGCCTGACCGTATTCGTCGGAGTCTCTTCCAGCGTAAGGCTGGTACAGCAAAGTATGTCCCCGTCTTCATGCAGAAAAGCCTGCAGCTTGGCATAGAGCAGGGCCGCCATCAGCTCGGTAGTAGGATCGCCTGGCGTTACGACAAGTCTGTCAGTCCGGGCCGTTCATTCTCGATGAACCATGCCAGCAGGGGGTCAGAAGAAGAAATTTGAAAGGCGTGATCCAGACGCGTGTCGATAAAATCGTGCCAGCGTGTTTTCGCTTCGGCAAAAGGCACGACCATATTGCATTTGCCATCAAGCCTGGCCGGGGTGCATGCCTGAAGGGTGACTGTGACGAATTCGTTGTGGCCGTGAGGTACGGCACAACGCTCCGAGCTCCCTGCGATCAGACGATGCCCCATGCTGAAACGACGGGTAAAGCTCAGTTCAAGCGCTGACATAGCTTGACCATCCCCTAGCACGCAGTTCGCAGGCAGGACAAGTGCCACACCCATATCCCCAGTCATGGTTATGGCTGCGATCGCCCATGTAGCAGCTATGGCTGTCACGATTGATCGTCGAAACCAGATCTTTGCCCCCCAGTTTCTCGGCAAGCTGCCAGGTTTCTGCCTTGTCGAGCCACATAAGCGGCGTGTGCAGAACGAAGCGTGTTTCCATACCGAGATTGAGTGCAACCTGTAATGCCTTGATCGTATCATCCCGGCAGTCCGGATAACCGGAATAGTCGGTTTCGCAGACGCCTGTGACAATATGCCGTGCGTTGCGTCTTACGGCCAGCGTGGCGGCAAAGCTCAGAAAGAGCAGGTTTCGGCCTGGTACAAAGGTTGAAGGCAGGCCGTTCTCGTTCATTTCGATGGCAGCTTCGCGCGTAAGCGCTGTGTCGGAAATCTGACCCAGAACGGACAGATCAAGCGTATGATCGTCACCCAGCCTCTCACCCCATTCCGGCTTTGCCTGGATCATGGAGTCACGCAGTTGGTCCCGACATTCGAGTTCGATGGCGTGACGCTGCCCGTAGTCAAAGCCAAGTGTCTCGACATGGGTAAAGCGGTCGAGCGCCCAGGCAAGGCAGGTGGCAGAGTCCTGACCACCGGAAAACAGAACGATCGCCTTGTCGTTGGAGAGCATCAGGGAATCCCGATCAGCTTGTGGGTTTGCAGCGACAGGCGCCAGCGCGGATTTTTCAGGCAATAGGCCACAGCTTTTTGCGTATTTGCCACTCGCTCCGGACCGTCCATGGGCTGGAGCCAGAAATGGGTAAAGTCCCAGCTTTCGAACAGTTCCGGCGGCAGGCTTTCCTGTGGGAAGACAAGTTTCAGCTCCTGTCCCGAACATTGCACGAGGGTGCTGGCCGGTTTGGGGCTGATGCAAATCCAGTCTATGCCTTCCGGGGCCCGGATCGTGCCGTTACTTTCGATGGCAATCTCGAACCCGGCCTTGTGCACGGCTGAAACGAGGGCTGCATCGATCTGCAGAAGCGGCTCACCTCCGGTAAAGACAACATAACGCCGTTCAGAATCGGCAGAAGCTGCTTCCCAGCATGTGACAAGAGCCCGGGCAAGGTCCTCTGCATTGGCGAAACGACCGCCGCCTTCGCCGTCTGTGCCGATGAAATCGGTGTCGCAGAACTGGCAGGCGGCCTTGTGACGGTCTTCTTCACGGCCCGACCAGAGATTGCATCCGGCAAAGCGACAGAATACGGAGGCACGCCCGGTATGGGCACCTTCCCCCTGAAGTGTCGCGAAGAGTTCCTTTACGGCGTATGGCATGCACCGCATGTCGCGAGCCGGGCGCCTGATGCAAGTGAAAAATGGTGCTTTCTGCTGTGCAGCACCATTTGGTGTCTGTCTCTGGCCTAGCGGGCAGAAGGTTGATCCGTGTTGCCTGGCGGAATTTCAGAGACATGCTGTACGTACATGACTTGGCCGGTTGTGATCCATACACGGTGCTGGCGGAGAAAATCCGCACCGAACAGGGCATAATCGAGTATATCATTATCGTTGATGAGAATTTCCGGATCGGAGATTGTAAAATCGCCAAGGGTCATGGTCTTGAAATGATGACGATAAACGGTGGTTTTATCATCGCCAATGGCGCTGAAATTGGTGGTAGAGGGATCTTTTTTCAACATTTCATCGGTGACACCAAGTCTGTGGGCAATTCTGACCGGCAGAACAGTGTGTGAGGCTCCTGTATCAAACACGGCGCGTATCGGTGCGCCGCCATCAAGTGTGAAATGAAGGTGAAGTTTCATATCATCGAGGTTACGATCGATCGGTATGATATGCATCGTCCCCTTCCATAGCGGAGCCGGATATGGACATTGCCTCATGTCGAGCAGCTGCATGTTGTGATGGGGCATATCGATCACGAGATCACTGGCCAGCAGGATTTCTGCACCAAGCAGACCGACCAGAGGGGGCAAGGGTGGTCTGGTAGGCTCGAATTGCAGTGACGTCAGGGTGAAAGCATGGTTCGTGTTTGTCGCTCCGCCAAGGCCAATGTCATCTACCTGGACAACGTGCTGGAATTCTGACCCTTTGGCACCGACCGTTCTGACCATGCTGGAAGCGTAGGTGACGTCGAACTTTCTGGCGTACTGCTCGCTCAGGACGCTGTTGAACGCACCAGTATCGACTTCAAAAAGTACCGGCTGTTTATTGATTGTTGCTTTTACAACCGGTGAATGATGCGATGTGTAGAGGGGTAACACCCCTAGGGTACTGATTGTACAGGAACCGTCTTTTTGTGGCGTATCACAACCGCTCAGTGCGGTGATGCACAGCACGAAAAACGGGCTGATAAAGGATATAATTCTTCTGTAAAAAGGAAGATACCTCACCATTGCTCCATATTATTTTTACTTTAAGTGCGAATAATTTTTTGTGATTGTTCTGTATTATTTATGATATCTTGGCAATATGTTCTGTTTTTCCTTCTCATGAGTGTCAATCCGGGTTGCTTCTGTCTGAAGCCTTCTGTTCTTGCCTGAAACGAATGATGCCTATAGCTGGAAAGGGATAACCTCTTTGGCAGAGGGAGCAGGAAAAAAAATATATGCGCAGCATGCTCAGACAAATCGTTCTCTTTTTTAGTCTGGCTATCCTTGTTATGTTTTCTGCCGCAAATGCGTTGGCGAGAGGTTTCGAGATAACGGTCCTTGGTGCGCATGGCGGTCTCGAAGATGGCAATCTGAGTGCCTACCTGCTGCGCGAGCAAGGTGCGGATGTAGGGGTGCTTCTTGATGCCGGCACAGTCATGAACGGAATCATGAAGGCTGATGAAGCACATGATTTCGATCGTATCGCTCTGCCCTATGATCCGGCATCCTCACGTGTCGGAGCGCTGATCCATCATGTCATCCAGAGCTATCTGTTGAGCCATGCCCATCTTGATCATGTCGCGGGGTTGATGGCGATCTCTCCGGACGATCCGGGAAAGCCGATCTACGCGCTCCCCTCGGTGTTGTCTGTCATGCAGGATCATCTGTTCAATCATCGCGTCTGGCCCAATCTGGCCGATCGTGGCGTAAAGCAACATTAGGATTGTTTCACTATCATGAGCTGATGCCAGGGCACAGCGTGACCCTGGCAGGAACGGGGTTAAGTGCGGTGGCCTATCCGTTAAGTCATGGCGGTGTGGAATCGACCGCGTTTCTGGTGCGTTCAGGCTCCGATGCGATGCTTTATCTTGGTGATACGGGGCCGGATACAGTCGAGCATAGTCATGATCTGGAGGCGCTGTGGAAAGAGGTTGCGCCGCTGATCCGGGCCCATGAACTCCATGGGATCATCATCGAATGCTCTTATGATAACAGTAGGTCTGATAAGCAGCTCTATGGCCATATGACCCCTGCCTGGCTGTTGCGTGAGCTGACATCACTCAGAATGACTGCGGGTGTTCCCATGAAGGATTTCCCTGTTCTGGTGTCTCATATCAAGCCATCGCTTACGGCAGGTCTCCCCGCAGAGGCCCGTATCAAGGCGCAACTCGACGCCGGTAATGCTGACGGTTTTCGCTTCATCATCGCCAGGCAGGGAATGAATGTCGTTTTTTGATGATTTTCTTCTCCTTTCTGAGAAAGAAAGCGTGTTTCTAGTCATCGGATGAATCGAATATATCTGACTTGTTGATCCGGCGGACGAGCAGTCCAGCCAGAAGCGGACCGATTGCGTAGCCCACAAAAACGAAGCAGATCATGAAGTAATCGGCACCGGTCATATCCGTTGGAGAACCTCGCGCGTTGAACCAGGATCATAGACGAAGCCATTAAGAGGATCCAACTCCCGGGTGGCAGGTGAAGATGCCCGGTGTACGAAAGGCGATTGTTCAGAAAGCTGGCTCTTGGAGGGATGCGCCTGAAAGGCTAGAGCTTCAGCTCCGGTCAAGCATGAGGCACTAAACTATGGACATGACGCAGCCAAGGGCGGGCGACAGGGAGACGGTACTTGATCTGTTTCCTGCTTCAGGATGGACGCGCTTCAAGGCGGCATTCGAGGATATGCGTCAGGGGTTTCGTCTTCTACCGCTGGCTGTGACCCTTGGCTGGCTCGATATCAAAATGCGGTATCGTGGTTCTATGCTCGGGCCTTTTTGGCTGACGATCACGACCGGGGTCATGGTAGCAGCACTGGGCTTTCTTTATGCCGAGCTCTTCGGGATGGTCCTGAAGGATTATCTTCCGTTTCTGGCAATGTCTCTCGTTCTCTGGGGGTATATTTCTACCCTGCTTGCGGAGAGTACGACCGTCTTTTCGCAATCATCCCGGCTGATCCAGTCGGCGCGTACACCGTTCAGTGTCTTTGCCCTTCAGGCAATTGTAAGAAACCTGCTGGTACTGGCGCATAATGCCGTTGTGGTGCTAGTTGTGTTTCTGATCTTTCATGTTGTTCCCTGCAGGGGCTGGCTTGTTCTGCCCGCGTTGGTTCTGTGGAGTATCGACAGCTTCGCCGTCATGTTGTCTCTTGGGCTTCTCGGCGCGCGCTTCCGTGATATTCCACCGATCGTCATTTCGCTGCTTCAGGTTTTTTTCTTTGTTACGCCGGTGATCTGGAGGCCCGAGCTGGTAGGAACACTGGCAGGCTGGCTGTTGCTTAATCCGTTCTATCCTTTGCTCGCCATCATCCGTGCACCGTTGCTGGGTGAGTCTTTGCCTTTGCTTATCTGGGAGGCGGCTCTTGCTCACAGTGCCGTGTTGGTGGTGGCAGCTATTTTCTTTTTTGCCCGCTTTCGCGCCCGTATTGCTTATTGGGTTTGATCATGACCAGAATTCTTGTTGACCGACTGAGCCTTCAATTCCCGGTCTATCATTCCGAAAACCGGACGCTGAAACGCTCAATGGCTCATGCAGTCGCTAACCGTACCGGCCAGCGTGCCGGCAGCGCTCTGGTGGAAGATGCCCGTCATCGCGTGACAGTCGATGTGTTGAGGGAAATCAGCTTTGTTCTCGGAAAGGGCGAGCGCCTTGGTCTCATCGGTGGCAATGGTGCAGGAAAAACGACATTGCTGCGTGCGCTTGCAGGGATTTACGAGCCCGTCTCGGGGCGTGTGCGGGTATGCGGGTCGATCGGCACTTTGCTCGACACTCAGCTTGGCATGAACATGGAGCTGACGGGTATGGAAAATATTCGTCTGCGTTGTCTGTCTCATGGTTTCGGCAAGGCTCAGACAGGCTGATTGTGCGAGATGTGTCAGAATTTGCCGAGCTTGGTGATTTTCTGGCTTTGCCGGTCAAGACCTATAGCAGTGGTATGCTGGTGCGTCTTGCATTCGGGTTGGCAACGTCCATTACGCCAGACGTGTTGCTTATGGATGAGTGGTTTATGGCCGGTGACATCACATTTCTCGAAAAGGCAAAAAAGCGTATCGAAAATCTGGTGCAGGATGCCGATACACTTGTCATGTCCTCGCATCAGCCTGAAATCATCCGCCGCTGGTGTACGCGTCTGATCTGGCTTGATAAGGGCCGCATTCGCATGGATGGTGAAACCAATGAGGTTCTGGATGCGTATCTGGCTACCTGAATGCATCAGCCGGAAAATACGACATTTCCAGTTCCTCTATTCATCAAGTTGAGGAAGAGACTTTACCCCAAAGAACAGAGCACTTTTTCTGGATTTGCATGAGAAATGGCGCGAGTGACGGGGCTCGAACCCGCGACCTCCGGCGTGACAGGCCGGCGCTCTAACCAACTGAGCTACACCCGCATGAAGCTTTTCAGCTTCAGCACCGGTTTCGGAGGAGGTCGTTGACGTCCTCGTCTTCGGTGAACGGGGAACTACCAGTCCTGATTTCTTTTGGCAACAGGGGAGGGCGGATTTTTTTCATTTTTCTTGTCTTGTTTCTGCCCAGGCAAGGAGGCCGGGCTTTTGAAGAAGAGGCAGCCCCGAATGGCTCGGATCAGATGCCATAACCGGTTGGGTGTTTCTCACGCCAGATCAGGGCTGTTTCCACAATGCGATCCAGAGTGTCGAAATGCGGCGTCCACCCTGTTTCTTTCCTCAAAGTCGAGGAATCAGCTACGAGTGTTGCTGGATCGCCAGCCCGACGCGGTGCAGCCTCCCATGGCACCTTGCGACCACTGATTCGCTCGACACTCTGTATGACTTCCAGAGTGGAGTATCCCTGTCCGTTGCCTATGTTATAGGTTACGGATCGGTCATCGATTTGCCCCAATGCCCGAATATGCGCATCTGCCAGATCGGTGACATGAATATAATCCCGGATGCAGGAGCCATCGCGTGTGGGATAATCCGTGCCGAACACTTTCAGAGCCGGTCGACGACCAAGCATGGCATCGATAGTCAATGGAATGAGGTGCGTCTCAGGGCGATGATCCTCTCCTGCACGTCCACAGGGGTCGGACCCGGCTGCATTGAAATATCGCAGGCAGGCGCTTCTCAGCCCATAGACGGCATCCGCCCAGAACAGAACACGCTCAATCATGAATTTGCTCTCGCCATAAGGCGATTCCGGCTGGATGGGAGCTGTTGCAGGAACGGGATCAGAGCGCTCAGGTCCTCCAAACAGGGCAGCTGTTGATGAAAAGACCAATTTCCGGACTTTGTGCTCAACGCAGCTTTGCACGAGATTGAGAGCGGTCAGATAGTTCTGACGCAGATAGTGAAACGGATCACGCATACTATCTCCTACCAAGGAGAGCGCTGCAAAATGGAGAACGCCATCCCATGGCCCTTGGGCAACAATTGCAGAAGTCGCAGCTGCGTCGAGAAGATCAACCTCATATAGTTTCACACCTGAAGGGACTGCCTGACGATGGCCGGTGCTCAGATTATCCAGAACAACGACGTCATGACCGGCGTCCAGCAAGGCAAGCACTATATGGCTCCCTGCGAATCCGGCTCCACCTGTCACAAGATAACGCATCTTTCCCTGTCTTTATGCTGGTGGTGATCGCTCGTGGCTTGGCTGCTAAGGAGTTCATGCAGGGTATCAGGTTTGTCTGTCGCCCCAATCGCTCTTTGCAGCAAGAATTAATTTCTTGCCCCGGTATGCGAGGGGAAAATATATCTTGCCTTTTCATGAAGGGGACAGGTTTCAGACAAAGGGGGGCTGTCATGATGGTGGGGCGTATAAACTTTTTCATGCCTCATGCTTCACTCTATGGATCAATCGGGCGCCATCCTGTTTAATACGACGCCAGAACGGATAATCAGTGTACTGATCATCAGCGGCCTTCTTTGCTCAATAATCCAGAGATGTTCAGGACCTGAAAATGAGATTTTGCGTTGTCGGTGCCGGGTTCAGTGGCGCAATCATCGCACGCCACCTGTCTGAGAAGGGATACAGGGTTCTTCTGATCGATGAACGGTCGCATCTCGCGGGAAATTGCCATACCGAGCGCGACGCGAAAACGGGTATAATGCTCCATCGTTACGGGCCACATATTTTCCATACGTCCAATCTGAGGGCTTGGAAATATGTCAATCGTTTCGGTGATTTCGAGCCCTATGTTAATCGCGTCAAAGCCGTATCCGGAGGGCGTGTCTACACGCTTCCAATCAATCTGCTGACGATCAATCAGTTTTTCGGCAAGACATTTTCACCGCGGGAAGCCTATGATTTCATCCGTACAAAAGCGGACCAGAAAATCTTTGACCCTGACAATTTCGAAGATCAGGCTCTGTCGATGATCGGACCAGAGCTCTATCATGCTTTTTTTTACGGTTATACACGCAAGCAATGGGGTATGGACCCGCGTGAATTGCCAGCATCCATTCTCAAGAGATTACCCTTGCGGTTCAATTACGATGATAACTATTTCAGTCATACCTATCAGGGTATGCCTAAAGATGGTTATACATCGATAATAGAGCGTATTCTTGAAATACCCAATGTAGAAATTCGAATTGGCACCAGATTTGAAGACGTGGAAGAGAAATTTATTCACGTTTTTTATACTGGACCTCTTGACCGATATTTTGGTTTCAAATTCGGCCGACTGGGATACAGAACGCTGGATTTTGAGCGTATCGAGGGAGAGGGTGATTATCAGGGGGCAGCGGTCATCAATTATTGTGATGAGCAGATCCCTTATACACGTATCTCAGAGCATAAACATTTCGCACCCTGGGAAGCAGATCAGTTTAGTAAAACAGTTTGCTTTAGAGAATATAGTCGCCTGTGCGGCGAAGAGGATATTCCTTATTATCCTATTCGTCTGGCGAAGGAGACTGAACTCTTGGAATGCTATGTTGCGCACGCCCGTAACGTTCGGGGTGTATCGTTTCTCGGCAGGCTTGGTACTTACCGTTATCTGGATATGGATGTCACCATTGCAGAAGCACTGTCTGCCTGCGATCGTATTGATGAAATCTTCTCGGCAGGCGGAACTCTTCCGGCTTTTTTTATCAAATAGCCTGAAGGTCAGAGCGTCGTTTGATGAACGCTGGCAGTAGATTCCTGTCGCCGGGATTTTGGCAAGGAGGCTGTTATATTTCTACACTTACGGGTAGAAAAGCTTGCGCTTCTCTGCCGCAAGCGGGATGGATTTCCGGACGAAATCACCAGCAGCAGAAGCCGCCATCAACGAGCAGATCAACACCCGTGCAGAATGAAGCAGCACGCGATGAAAGAAAAATGGCTGGTCCAACCATTTCGCGTGGAGCAGCAATACGGTTCATGGGGGTGTCGTTCTCGAATACCTTTGTGCGCTCAGCATTCGGGACGTGTATTCATGGGGGTGGCGGTGTAGCCGGGGCTGATTGTGTTGACACGCACGCCGCGGGTTGCCCATTCCATGGCAAGGCTCTTGCTGAGATGAATGACCGCCGCCTTTGAGGCATTGTAATGCGCCTGCATCAGCCCGCGATTGACGATTACGCCAGACATCGAAGCAATATTAACGATTGATCCGCGTCCATTGGCAAGCATCGCCCGGCCTTCAGCCTGCGACGAAAGAAATACACCGGTTGTATTGATATCAATGACGCGCTGCCATTGCTCACGGCCCATCTCTTCTGCGGGGGCTGCATTGGCAATCCCTGCTGCGTTGACGGCAACAGACAGCAGGCCGAGTTCTGTCTGTGTCGCTGCGATAGCGTCTGCAAGGCTCGTTTCATCCGTGGCATCGCCGGTGCAGACAAGAGCGGAACGCTTGAGGTCACGAATGCGGTCAGCAGTTTCGTCCAGTCCCTTGCGTGAGCCGGGCAGGTCGAAACAGGCAACCGAGGCGCCTGCTTCGGCAAGGCCGATGGCGATCTGCTGTCCGATACCGCTGCCCGCGCCGGTTACGAAGGCGATGTCGCCGGAGAGATCAAATAGATCCATGAGAAAATCCAGTATCATTGTGGCGTACCTGGTTCGGGCACGCCACGAAGGATGAAAAAAGGCGTCAGGAGGTCTTGCGGTTCTTGAGACGGGTCAGCACGGCTTCGGCATGGGCCACCACATTCTCGACGGTGAAGCCGAAATGACGGAACAGATCCTGTGCAGGGCCGGATTCACCGAACCCTGTCATTCCGACTACATCGCCATCCAGGCCGACATAACGTGCCCAGTAGAGTGTGCTGGCCGCTTCTATGGCGAGACGTGCCCGCACGGAATCGGGCAGAACACGCTCGCGATAGGCAGCATCCTGAGCGTCAAATGTTTCGGGTGAGGGGAGCGAGACCACACGCACGGCAAGTTTCTTCGCGCGCAGAGCGTCGGCAGCGTCGATTGCAAGTGTCATTTCCGAGCCTGTTGCGATCAGGATCAGATCAGGTGTCCCTTCACATTCTGAAAGCACATAGCCACCGCGCCATGCATCACGCAGCTGGGCGTCAGTGCGATCATGTTGCTTGAGGGGAAGGCGTGACAGAGAGAAGGCCGTTGGCCCATCAAGGCGTTCGAGCGCGCTGACCCAAGCGATTGCCGCCTCGACCTGATCGCAGGGACGCCAGGTGACCATATTGGGTGTCTGACGCAGACTGGCTATCTGTTCGACCGGCTGATGGGTCGGGCCATCTTCGCCAAGACCGATGGAATCGTGTGTATAGACCAGAATCTGACGCTGCTTCATCAGTGCGGCCATACGCACGGCATTGCGTGCATATTCCATGAACATCAGGAACGTGGCGGTATAGGGTATGAGGCCGCCATGTAGCGCAATGCCATTTGCCATGGCGACCATGCCGAATTCGCGCACGCCGTAATCGACGTAATTTCCTGCTGCGTCAAAACAGACGGATGAGGAGCCTGACCAGCGTGTCAGACAGCTTGGCGTGATATCGGCACAGCCGCCGAACATCTCCGGCAGATGCGGCGCGAAGGCCTCGATGGCATTTTGCGAGGCCTTGCGGGACGGAATGTCTCTTGGTGCTTTCTGCAGGCCATTCACGAACTCGCGCGACAGGTTCTGCCAGTTTTCGGGAAAGCCCTTGTTCTGGCGGCGTGTGAATTCCGCAGCGAGCTCGGGATGAGCATCCCTGTAGCGTGCAAACAGGGTATTCCAGGCTGCCTCGGCTTCGCGTCCTGCAGGACGATGATCCCAGTCGCGATAGATCGCTTCCGGAATTTCGAAAGCCGGATGTGCCCAGTTCAGGCGCTCACGGATTTTCGCAATTTCATCGGCAGGCAAGACGCCACCATGGACCTTGTGCGTGCCCGCATAGCCTTCGGAACAGCCCTGACCGATAGTGGTGCGACAGATGATCATGGTCGGGCGTGCCGTCTCGGCGCGGGCCTGGTTGAGGGCTGCCAGAACGGCTACCGGGTCGTGGCCGTCGATCTCACCAATCACCTGCCAGTTATAGGCTTCGAACCGCTTGCGTGTATCGTCCGTATAAACGCCGTCGATGGGCCCGTCATTGGTGACCATGTTGCGGTCGTAGATCGTGATCAGCTTGCCGAGACCGAGCGTGCCCGCGAGAGCGCAGGCTTCGTGTGAAATGCCTTCCATCAGGCACCCTTCGCCGACATAGGCATAGGTATGATGATCAACGATCGGCAGGCCGGGGCGGTTGAATTGCGCCGCCAGGGTCTTCTCGGCAAGGGCCATACCGACGGCATTGGCGATTCCCTGCCCGAGCGGGCCTGTCGTTGTCTCAATTCCCGGTGCATAGCCGAATTCCGGATGGCCCGGGGTTCTGGAATGGAGCTGACGGAATTGCCTGATATCGTCGATCGTGAGCGCGAAACCGGAGAGATGCAGCAGGGCGTAAAGCAGCATCGAGCCGTGCCCGTTGGAGTAGACAAAGCGGTCTCGATTGCACCAGTCCGGATTATCCGGATTGTAGCGCATGATGTCACGCCACAGGACTTCTGAGATATCCGCCATGCCCATCGGTGTGCCCGGATGGCCGGACTGAGCCTTGAAAATGGCATCGATTGCGAGAATGCGTATGGCATTGGCGCGCTGGCTACGTGTGGTCATCGGAAGACCCTTGTTTGGTCCCGGAGTGAACGGGATTGGAGTGTTACAATTTCAGCTGAAATGATATGTATTAAACTCTATTCATGAGCAGGATGTGACAAAGAGAAACCTGTCATTCTTGCAGAAATTAGGAATGAAAAGTTCTTTGTCGTCATCATGGCTATCTATCGAATATGACGATCGTTCAAAGGTGAAAAATCATATAAGTGTGAGTAAATATGCCGGAACATAAGCCTGTAAACAGATTTGTATCTTTTTGCGTCTATTAATCGGAAAATGAAAACTGCTACTAAACGAAAATATTGACCCATGTCGCACAAACGGAATTTCGGTATATACATTTTATAATCGAAATAACTTCTTCTGATATGATCTCAATCAAATCGTAGAAAATATCCCATAAAAACACATTGTATGATATATATAACTCTTTTTTGTGATTTGCCGGACTTACCCAACCCGCGCAAAGGAGGACAGGCCAGACACACAGCAGGCAGTCAGATGCCTGTCATGAGACTCAGGAGAAACAGAATGGCAGGCGGAACATTCGTTGGAGGGGCGCGGTCTGCAACCGGCACTCTGCAAGATGTCGAACCGAAAACGGTTTTTGAACGGTTCGTGTCATGGGCCGGTATTCCCCCGGTCATGATCTGGGGATTTGTCGGCACGCTGATCTTCATGATCGGTGACGGTGTGGAAAGTGGTTACCTTTCACCTTATCTCGTCTCCCTGGGGTTTCATGAGCACGATGTTGCTGGTCTTTTCACCATTTATGGCCTGACCGCAGCCATTTCTGCCTGGGCATCCGGTGCACTTTCCGAGATGTGGGGCAGCCGTACGGTCATGTTGATCGGGCTGAGTATCTGGATTGCTTTTCAGATCGGCTTTCTTGGTTTTGCCCTTCCGTCAAAATCCTGGACACTGATTACCCTGTTTTACGGGTTGCGTGGCTTTGGCTATCCGCTTTTTGCTTTTGGCTTTCTTGTCTGGGTCGTGAGTACAGCCCCGGTACAGAAACTTGGTTCGGCAGTTGGCTGGTTCTGGTTCTGCTTCACAGCAGGTCTGCCAACGATGGGCACGACTATCGCCGGTATTCTTCTTCCCATCATTGGTGGCTATGCGACGCTTTGGGTGGCACTCAGCTTTGTGGTTTTTGGTGGTTGCCTTGCTCTGCTCGGAATGAAGCGCGTGCCTCGTGTCCAGGTTGGCAACCAGGGCGCGATGAAAACCCTGTTCATGTCGCTCGCTATTGGCTGGCAGCGCCCGAAAGTCGGTATCGGTTGTATCGTTCGTGCAATCAATACCTCTGCTGAATTCGGCTTTCTGGTGTTCATGCCGCTTTATTTCACGCATACGCTGCATTTCAGCATGGGGCAGTGGCTGGCTGTTCTTCAGGCTATTTTCATCAGCAATATCTTTTTCAACCTTTTTCTCGGTATTATCAGCGACCGGTTGAGCTGGCGTTACACCACCATGATCATGGGCGGTATCGGTTCGACTCTCAGCACCATGGCTCTGTATTTTGCACCGACCCTTCTTGGACCGGATCATCTTTTCATTGTCATGATCGCCGGTGCTTTCTATGGCATGACGCTGGCTGGTTATGTGCCTCTTTCCGCTCTGATGCCCTATCTCGCTCCTGAGAACAAAGCAGCTGCCATGTCGTTGCTGAATCTGGGAGCTGGTGCGAGCGTCTGGATTGGTCCGGCTATCGTCTATATCTTCGAACCTTCCTTCGGCGTACTGGGTGTGATGATCGTCTACTCGATTATCTACTTCATCAGTGCAATTCTTACTTTCTTCCTGAAGCTTGATCCGGAAGTGGAAGCCCATCTTCATGCGACACGGGCTTCAGCAAAGGGGCAGTTGCACTAGATCTTTCGCTGGAAGCAGGGAAGAGCTGAAAAGCGGGGCGTCAGGCCCCGCTTTTTTTGATTGGGGCATGACTGAATTCATTAACGCCTACCTCTCCCCTAAATTACAGATCTGAATAGTAATTTCTGATCCGAAACGGTATATGACGGCGCGTAATATATGCCGATATCTTCAGAAAATACGATAAAGCATTGATAAGAAGCTGTTTTTTCGTAGGAAATGATAGGCGGGCAGTGTGGCATTGTTGCACTATCGTAGTCAAAATATGTAATAATTATGTAACCTGACTTGTGGGAATTAACGGATCGCCGTTACGAAATAGGAATGTTGTGACGATCTTTGTCGCAAAACAACCAATCTTGACGGAACATCCCATGACGCCGCTCAATCGAGAGACGAAAGAAGCTGCAGGATATTGCAGCATGGTTGCCCCGTCACACCGACGGAAACGAGGACTTGCTGCCGGATTGATGGGAGCGACGGCATGTGTCGCCCTGTTGCATTTCGCAGGTGAGGCACAGGCACAAACTGTTTCAGCGCCTGAAACATCCACGATTCCTGCCAATGCGGCCAAGAGCCCGGCGAAGTCCAAGCTCACAGTGCCCGCGACCAGCAGTGCCACGCGCGCGAAGGCGGTGTCGGCTCGGGTCTCCAATGCTGCTGCACCTTCAGCAGGTGCTGAAACGATCATGGTGACGGGTTCGCTGTTCCGCGATCCCAACACGACCAGCGCCTCGCCCATCACGCATATCACCATGAAGGATATGCAGCAGCGCGGCATCAAGACTGTCACCGATGCGCTGCAGCTTCTGTCTTCCAATGGTGCGGGCAATCTGACCAATGCCTGGTCGGCAGGGGGTGGTTTTGCTGCTGGTGCTTCCGCACCATCGCTCCGCGGTCTCAGCACGGATTCGACGCTCGTCCTGATGGATGGTCAGCGTCTGTCCTATTACCCGCTGGCCGATGACGGCGAACGTAACTTCGTCGATACCAACTGGATGCCGCAATCCATCATGCAGGGCGTCGATGTGCTGCTGGATGGCGGTTCGGCCACCTATGGTGCCGATGCCGTTGCTGGCGTGGTCAATATGATGACCCGCAAAGAAATCAAGGGTTTCGAAGGCAATGCCGAGGGCGGTCTGACCCAGCGCGGTGATGCAGGCCATCAGCGTCTCTACGCCACCTGGGGTCATGGTGATCTGCATAAGGACGGCTACAACTTTTACATCAACTCGGAATATCAGCAGGACGACCCGCTCTATTATCGTCAGCTGAACGCGCCCTATAATAACGGCGACCTTACCGGCATTGGTGGCAGCAACGGCAATGGCAATATCGTTTCTGGAGGCGCAATCACCAATTTCTCGCCTTCCACAACGGCTATTGTTCGCCCGGTGACGGGCACGGGCACAAATGCAGGTCCCTGGCAGCTTCTGAACCAGCAGGCGGGATGCCGCACCGGCACCGACGGTCTGGTAACCGGCACTGTTTCCGGCACGACAGGTACGAGCCAGGCCTGCTCGTGGAATACACAGAAATATGCCCAGCTGGCGCCCGACCTGCGTCGCGTCAGCGCGACGGCGCATTTCACGGCCAATGTCACAGAACGTTCGCAGCTGACGGCCATGTTCACCTGGTCGCAGGCGCGTTCGATCAGCACCGGTACACCGGCTTCCACCTATGGTGGTTCGTCCTACAGTCAGGCCAAGCTGGCCACGGCGCAGAACACCTATCTGCCGGTTTATCTGGCTGACGGCTCGCTCAACCCGAACAACCCGTATGCAGCGCTTGGCGAGCAGGCCCAGGTCAATTACCGTTTTGGCGATCTGCTGCCCACCACGACCGAGACCAGCCAGAATTTCCGTGGCTCGGTGCGTTATAACGGCTGGCATCCCTCGCGCTGGGGTTCTGACTGGAGTTACGACGTCAATTTCGTCGGGATGAACACGCTTCTGAACCAGACCATCACAGGTGTGCCCACGATTGCCGGTATCCAGAATGCGATTACGAGCGGGAGCTACAATTTTGTCGATCCGTCGCTCAATTCGCAGTCTGTGCTCAATTCGATTGCACCGCGTAATGTAATCAATGCGCGCACCCAGGAATATTCGGGCGAAGCGACTCTCAGCAAGGGCCTGTTCCGTCTGCCGGGTGGCATGGCCAAGCTCGCAATCGGCGGCAATATCCGTTACGAGGCATTGAATGACCCCAATGCCAACCCGCTCGACACGCTGAATCCGGCCAATCAGTATACCGGCATCATCAACCGGTGAACGCTCAGGGCAGTCGATGGGTCGAGTCAGGTTTCTTCCAGGCAGATGCACCAATCGTGAAGATGCTGGATGCCGAAGCGTCGGGCCGTTACGATCATTATTCCGAAGGCTTCAGCCATTTCTCGCCGAAATTCGGTCTGCAGTTCAAGCCGACTGAAAAGCTGACCCTGCGTGGCACGTTCCAGAAGGCTTCCGCGTTCCGAGCTTTGCTGAAACGGGCGGGTCCAATGTAGGTTACACCGCTTACGCACCGACCAACGCCACTTTCATCAGCCAGCATCTGAATGCCAATGGCACGCCCAATAATTATGCCCAGAATTACAATATCGGTTCCAATACAGCCGGTAATCCAAACTTGCGTCCTGAAACATCGACCAATTTCTCAGGCGGTCCGATGTTCCGTCCAACGCGCTGGCTGACGTTAAGTGCCGATTACTATTATATCCGCAAGAACCACTACATCGCGCCGAATCCTGTCGGGACGATCAATGTAGCCAATGCCTATCTTGCTGGCGAGGCGCTCCCCACGGGTGTGACAGTTACGCCGGATGTTGCCGATCCGCAGAACCCCAGTGGCCAGCTTCGCCCAGGCATCATCAATCTGGGCTATGTCAACACGAACAAGCTTGTGACTGATGGTTTCGATCTGACCTTTGAAGCCAATACGCAGCTTCCCGGCGTGTTGCGTGAAGTTCACTGGTACAGCAAGGGTACGGCGACCTTCGTCCGTCGCATGAACCTGACCAATCCGGATGGATCGGTTTATCGCTACGCAGGAACGCTTGGTCCGTACGGTGCTGTTTCTGGTTCGGGTACTCCGCGCTGGCGTGCCAACTGGTCCAACACGCTGTCATGGCGCAAGCTGGCTGTCACGCCGACGGTTTATTACACCAGCGGCTATCGCACGACGGCAGAAGACCAGACGGGTTCGAACACGGCAGGCAATTGCGCCGATGCGCTTACCTCGAGCAGCTTCGTTCCGAGCGGGCAGTGCAAGGTCAAGGCTTTCTGGGATGTCGATCTGACGGTGAACTACCAGTTCAATCGCCGCTGGAGTGCCTATGCCAACGTCTATAACCTGCTTGGCTTCAAGTCGCCTTACGACTTTGGAACCTATGGTGGTTACCTTTACAACTCGTCCTGGTCGCAGAACGGTGTCGTCCTTCGTTCCTTCCAGTTCGGTGTGAAGGTGGTTCTCTAGGCTTTTCATGCCGATGTAAAAGGCAGATCCCTCCGGGCATTGTCACCCGGAGGGTACAAGGCGGGAAAGCGATCCAGCAGCAGTAAGAATGTAGCCATTCCTGAGTGGAAGGTGTTGATCACCAACACGGTTTGTATTTGAGGCGCTGCCCGATAGAATAGCTCTGCAAGACAGTATCAATGCTGGAATAAGGGTTGTTCATGCGTCGTGTTGTTATCAATCGTTCCGTTGATACTGACCGTCTCGATCGTTTCAGACGCGCCAATCATCACGTTGGAATGATCGAACGAAGTGAGGCGGTGGAGGGATCGCAGATCTCTCTTGCCGAGCTGGCAGCACGTGGCGTGGCCGATCCCGGCTTGTGCTATACGCAAGGTGCGCTGGGTGCTGCCCTGTCTCATCTGGGCCTGTGGAGTCAGGCTGCACAGCAGAACATTCCCCTGACTATTTTCGAAGACGACGCCCTTCTATGTCGCAATTTCACTATGGAAAGTGACCGGTTGATCGCCGGTCTGCCTGATGGCTGGGACGTCGCATTGCTGGGGTATAATTTCAACGCGCCGATAACCATTGACGCTTTACCTGGTGTGACACGGGGAACTGTCGAGCTCGATGAGAAACAGATGCAGAAAAATGCGTCGTCATTTGCCTCTCAGGATGTCAACGCATCATTTTTTCGGTTGCTTCAGGCGTTTGGCCTTTGCGCCTATGCCGTCTCACCCAAGGGCGCGCGTGCGCTTCTGGAATGCTGTCTTCCCCTGCGTGCGCAGGAATATCAGCAACTCGGTCTGAACAGGATGGTCCGTAACGTCGGAATCGATGTTGTAACATCCTATTATTATGCACGACTTGAAGCCTATGGTGCTTTCCCACCTCTGGCGATTTCTCCAAACGACAAGACCATTTCGACAATCAAGAGGACGGGCTGAGTACACGGGGCGCAGCGTTGCTGGATCCTCTGTCAGAAAATATATTCCGCCAGGCAAACAGGATTGTTTTCTGTGAGGCAAGATGGCGGTAAAATATGGCTATTCCTCAACCCCGGCGTTCTGCGACCGCTGCCGCCAGAGTTGAGACAAGGACCATTGAGGCGGCGTTCGAGCGAAAACCCTGAAAATCCGCCTCATGCACTTCAAGCCAGTGCCCCGACTGCGGAATTACGGGGCTGGCAGCACTGTCGGTCATGGAAATGACAGGAACCTGACGTGCTTCCAGAGCCTTGAATAATTCGATCGTGCGTGGTGCGTAGACCTTGTAGCTCAGGACCAGCGCCGCATCTCCCGGCCCCGCATGAGCGAAGCTTTCTTCTTCCATTCCCGTCTCAAGGCCGATGATCTGATGACGGATATCGAGCTTGGCCAGGAGATAGGACAGATAGCGGATAACCGGCATCGACCGTCTCAACCCGAGAAGATACAGGCACTCAGCCTGTGAGAGCGTCGTGACTGCGGCTTCGAGCCGGTCTGGCAGGAGCTGGTTCTGAAGGGCACGTAATGAGTCCTGCGCCGCTTCATAAAACCCGTTGAAGATGACAGAGGCCTCGACAGCCTTGCCATCGACACGGTGCAAGGCATTGACCCGATCACGGTAGGCTACATTGCGTACGCGCAGCCGGTCCCGAAAGACAGCCTGCATATCCGAAAATCCGGAGAACCCGAGAGTACGGGCAAAACGCACAACGGTTGAGGGTTGTACACCAGCCTGACTGGCCAGGGAGCTGACAGTGCCAAGGGCGACCTCGTCAGGAGCGTTGCTGACGAAATCAGCCAGTTGCACCAGTCTTTTGGGCAATTCCTCATAGCACAGGCGCAGCGTTGATGAAAAGCCTCGAAATCGGATTGGGAGAGTGAGGGATCTTCGAAAAACTCGGTCAAGGCAGCACAATCCGGATCAGGGAATAAAAATTCCATAGCATTTCATGGTCGGAACGCGAAGCGTCGAAAGCCACGATCCGGGCGACGGGAGGAGTTAATCACATACGCGTGCGGAGTTAAAGAAAATTAGGGAATGTACGTTCTATGACGTGACCAAGAACGGAATGTATGTTCTTATCATGTGCAACGTAACATGCTGCAGGAGTCGGGGATGAGCGGACAGGATCTCGATATCGTCGCAATAGGGCGTTCTTCAGTTGATCTTTACGGCCAGCAGATTGGTGGCCGGCTGGAAGATATGGCCAGCTTCAGCAAGGCGGTGGGTGGATGTCCCGCCAATATTGCTATCGGTACGTCGCGGCTGGGCCTGAAATCGGCGATCATCACGCGCGTCGGTCAGGAGCATTTCGGGCGTTTCATTACCGAACAGCTGCAACGTGAAGGAGTCTGCACGGATGGTGTGCGGATAGACCCTGATCGCTTCACGGCGCTGGCCATTCTCGGGGTGCGTGACCGCGAGAACTTCCCGCTTCTGTTTTATCGTACTGATTGCGCTGATGCGGCGCTTGATGAAGGTGATATTGATCCGGCGCTTATTGCCCGCACTAAAGCTGTTGTCGTGACCGGCACGCATTTCTCGCGTCCGGCCTCGGCCAAGGCCCAGCGCAAGGCGATGGATCTGGTACACCAGCATGGCGGCAAGGTCGTATTTGATGTCGATTATCGTCCCAATCTCTGGGGGCTGGCCGGGATTGGCGACGGGGAGTCGCGCTATGTCAAATCCGATAACGTCACGGCGCATCTCAAGGAAATCCTGCCGCATTGCGATCTGATCGTCGGGACGGAAGAGGAGCTGCACATCGCGGGTGGCAGCGAGGATACGCTCGAAGCCATTCGCGCCATCAGAGCTGTCTCGAAGGGGACAATTGTCTGCAAGCGCGGGCCGATGGGCTGCGTCGTGTTCGAGGGGGCCATTCCTCCGTCGCTTGAAGACGGTATTTCGGGGCCCGGTTTTCCTGTTGAGGTGTATAATACGCTTGGCGCCGGTGATGCCTTCATGTCGGGCTTCCTGCGCGGATGGGTAAGGGGCGAGAAAATCGCCGAATGCTGCCGCTTCGCCAATGCCTGTGGTGCCTTTGCGGTCTCTCGCCTGCTTTGCTCGTCCGAAATTCCGACATGGGAGGAGCTCAGCTATTTCCTCAAGAATGGCAGCAGCCAGCGCGCGCTGCGCCGCGACGATGCCATCAATCATCTGCACTGGGTCACGACACGGCGTCAGCAGACCACCCCGATCATGGCGCTTGCCTGCGATCATCGCCTGCAACTGGAAGAAATTGCGACAGCAGTCGGTGCTTCCTTCGACCGCCTGCCGAAATTCAAGAGACTGGCTGTCCAGGCGGCAAAGCAGGTGGCACAGGGGCGTCCGGGATTTGGCGTTTTCATGGATGGTCGCTACGGGCAGGATGCCCTGTTCGATGCTTCCCATGCCGGGCTCTGGACGGCACGTCCCATCGAAAAAACGGGCTCTCGCCCGCTGGACTTCGAATGTGGTGGCTCGCTCGGTGCCCATCTGGTGGAATGGCCGAGTGCGCAGATCATCAAATGCCTGTGTTTCTACCATCCTGATGACAGCGAGGAGCTGAAGCAGCGCCAGGAGCGCGAACTGATCCGCGCCCAGGATGCGTGCCGCAAGCTGGGCAAGGAGATCCTGATCGAGATCATCGCGGGCAAGAATGGTACGCTCACCAGTGATACCGTCTCATCCATCCTGTCGCGTCTTTATGACGTCGGACTGCGCCCGGACTGGTGGAAGCTCGAAGGGCAGCGTGACCCGGAGGCATGGCAAAAAATCGGTGCCGTGATCGAGACGCGTGATCCGCATTGCCGTGGCGTGGTCATTCTTGGCCTCGATGCCCCGGCAGAAGAGCTTATGGAAGCGTTCAAGGCCTCGGCCGCAACGCCCTGGGTCAAGGGTTTCGCGATAGGGCGTACTATTTTTGCCCAGCCAGCCCGTGACTGGCTGGCGAACAAGACCACCGATGAGCAGGCCGTTGCTGAAATGGCGCGTCGTTTCAGCGCCTTTGTCGAGGCCTGGACATCGCGCGATCAGGCAGCGTTGTCTGGCGCAAGTGCCTGAAGTCAGGGAGCAGGGGAATGAAGACAATCCGTTTGACCATGAGCCAGGCCCTTGTGCGGGCCATGATGGCGCAGAAGACCGAAATCGACGGACGCATCGAGCCGTTCTTTGCCGGTGTCTGGGCTATTTTCGGCCATGGGAATGTAGCCGGCATTGGTGAGGCACTGCACGAGCATCGTGACACGTTGCCGACCCTGCGCGGTCACAACGAGCAGGGCATGGTTCATGCCGCTACCGCTTTTGCGAAAGCTTCCCGTCGTCGCAAGGCGATGGCCTGTACCAGCTCCATCGGGCCGGGCGCTCTCAACATGGTTACAGGGGCCGCGGTTGCCCATGTAAACCGTCTGCCGGTTCTGCTTCTGCCTGGTGATGTATTTGCCAACCGCATTCCTGATCCGGTCCTGCAACAGGTAGAGGACTTCGGTGACGGTACGGTAAGTGCGAGCGATGCGTTTCGTTCTGTCTCGCGTTATTTCGACCGGATTACCCGTCCTGAGCAGATTATTCCCGCGTTCACTCGTGCGATGGCTGTTCTGACCGATCCTGCGGAATGTGGTCCGGTAACGCTTTCTCTGTGTCAGGACGTTCAGGCGGAAGCCTTCGATTATCCGGAGAGCTTCTTTGCCGAGCGTATTCATCGCATTCGGCGCCCGCATGCTGATGAGGTCGAGCTTGAGGAGGCAATTGCGCTGATCAGCAAATCGCGCAAGCCTCTGGTAATTGCTGGCGGCGGAGTCCTTTATGCCGGTATCGAAAAACAGCTTTCTGCCTTCTGTGCCGAAAAAGGGATTCCGGTAGGCGAGACACAGGCAGGGCGTTCCTCCCTGCCAACATCAAACAGCCTGAACATGGGTGGTATTGGTGTCAGTGGCAGTTCTGCTGCCAATGCCATGGCGTCAGAAACCGATCTCGTGATCGCGGTTGGCACACGCCTGGCCGATTTCACCACGGGATCATGGGGACTGTTCTCCAATCCTGACATGAAAATCGTGTCGCTCAATATCCAGCCTTTTGATGCTGCCAAACATCAGGCTCTGGCGGTTGTGGGCGATGCCGGCAAGTCGCTCAAGGCTCTTGAAGCCGGTCTGAAGAGCTGGAAGGCTGCCCCTGAATGGACGGGCAAGGCCGAGCGCGAATACCGGAACTGGATGGAGATTTCAGCACGTTATCAGGCTCTGCCCGATGCCAGCCAGAAAACCCTGCCGACTGATGCGCAGGTGATCGGTGCCGTGCAGCGCACCGGGCGCCCGACCGATACGGTGGTCTGCGCTGCGGGTGGTCTGCCTGCTGAACTGCAGAAACACTGGCAGGCCGAACAGCCCGGTGGATACCATATGGAATATGGTTTTTCCTGCATGGGATATGAGCTGGCCGGAGCGCTTGGCGTCAAGATGGCATGCCCGGATCGCGAGGTGATCGTGATGCTGGGCGACGGTTCTTGGCTGATGCTGAATACAGAGATCGCGACGTCGGTTCTGCTCGATCAGAAGCTCATTGTCGTCCTGCTCGACAACCATGGCTATGGCTGCATCAATCGTTTGCAGCAGGAATGCGGCGGTGCGCCGTTCAATAATCTCTGGGAAGATTGCCGTCAGGTCAGGCCGTTCAAGATCGATTTCGTACAGCTGGCCCATGGTCTTGGTGCCCATGCCGAAAAGGTATCCGGTCTCCCTGCACTGACGGAAGCGGTTGAGCGGGCACGTTCGGCCGACCGGACCACGGTTCTGGTGATCGATACCGATCCGGCACCAACGACAACCGATGGCGGAGCTTGGTGGGACGTGGCCGTACCGGAAGTGTCGACGAGACCTCAGGTGGAAAAGGCGCGTGAGGGCTACGAACGCAAGCGCGGAACACAGCGCATCGGTAACTGAGACAGAGCAATTTCTCCCCGTCCATATGAAGCAACGGGGCAAGGAGATGAGTATGACGATCAAGATCGGCGCCAATCCTATCATCTGGTCCAATGATGACATGCAGTCGGTTGGTGCCTCCACGACACTTGAAATGTGTCTGGCACAGGCCAAGAAGGCCGGAATCCAGGGTATGGAGCTGGGGCATAAATTCCCCCAGACCGTTTCCGGGATGAAAGCGGCACTCGATCCGTTCGGACTTGAATTCATTTCCGGCTGGTGGTCGACTGAATTGCTGACCCGTACGGCAGAGGAAGAAATTGCAGCCCTCAGACCACGCCTTGAACTGCTCAAGGGCATGGGATGCAAAGTCTGCATCGCCGCAGAAACCTCGAATGCCATTCACGGCCAGATCGACACGCCGCTTTCTGCACGTCCTTATCTGGCTGCAGGTGAGTGGCAGGAATTTGCCCGCCGAATGACGGTCGTGGCTGATTTTCTGGCCGATCACGGTATTGATCTTGTTTATCATCATCACATGGGCACGGTCGTTCAGTCGCGCGAGGATATCGGACGCTTCATGGATCTGACCGGTCCTTCGGTAAAATTGCTGCTCGATACGGGACATGCACTCTGGGGTGGGTCTGATCCGGCTGAGCTGGCTCGTTCCTACCGGGATCGCATCCGCCATGTGCATGGCAAGGATATCCGTCCGTTCAAGCGCGCCCAGGCCGATGTGTATGACTGGAGCTTCCTGCGCAGTGTCCTGTCTGGCGTCTTTACCGTGCCGGGCGACGGATGCATTGATTATGCCCGCGTGATGCGTGAACTGCCTGATTATTCCGGCTGGATTGTGCTTGAGGCCGAACAGGATCCGGAAATTGCCAATCCGCTTGTGTATGCGCGCATGGGGCGCAATTATCTTGTCGATACGTTGATCGCAACGGGCCATATCACGGGAGCTTCATCATGAGCTCCAAACTTCTGGTGCATTCACACAAGCCGGACGAGAAAAAATGTACCGTCTCTGTTACGCCGCAATCGGCGGGATGGGGCTATATTGATTTCAATGTCAGATCTCTTGCGGCGGGCGAGCAGATTGCTGATCGTACGGGACCGAACGAAACCTGTCTCGTACTTGTGAGCGGCAAGGCGCGTATCATCGGTGCCGGCCAGGATTTCGGGGTGCTGGGTGAACGTATGGACCCGTTCAGTGGCGCGCCCTGGTCAGTCTATCTTCCTTCAGGTGCCGAATGGCGCGTAGAGGCTGAAACTGCCGTAGAGCTGGCCGTTTGCGGATCGCCTGCCAAAGGGAAATATCCCGCCCGCGTCATTCCGCCTCAGGATGTTGGCGAACTGACACGCGGCACAGGCACCAATCAGCGCTTCGTTCGCAATATCCTGCCGGATACGGCAGAGGCGGAAACCCTGCTTGTGGTGGAGGTCATCACGCCGGGTGGTCACTGGTCCAGCTATCCACCGCACAAGCACGATACGGATGATTTTCCCAACGAGACCTATCTCGAGGAAACCTATTACCACCGCCTGAAGCGGGGCAGCGGTTTTGCACTGCAACGTGTCTACACGAAAGACGGCTCTCTGGACGAAGCTATGGCCGTTGCGGATCGTGACGTTGTGCTGGTGCCCAAGGGCTATCACCCGGTCGGCGCGCCGCATGGTTTTGACCTCTATTATCTCAATGTGATGGCAGGGCCGCGCCGGGTGTGGAAATTCACCATGGATCCTGACCAGGCCTTTCTTCCCTACTGATCCGGAAAAGCGGAGTTCAGAGACATGACTCTCAAGATTGGTGTTATCGGCACGGGTGCCATTGGTGAAGACCATATCCGGCGCTGCATGCAGGCACTCTCGGGTGCCGAGATCGTTGCCGTGACAGATGTAAATCTAGACCGGGCGCGTGAAGTGGCTGAAAAATATGCTCCGCGCGCCAAGGTGCCGGCTGACGGTGAAGCCCTGATTGCATTGCCGGAAGTCGAGGCTGTGATTGTGACCTCATGGGGTGGTACCCATGCGCGTTACGTGCTCGAGGCTATCCGGCACAGGAAATATGTCTTCTGTGAGAAGCCTCTGGCGACCACGGCTGAAGACTGCCTGAAAATTGTCGAGGCGGAAGCGGCTCATGGCAAGCGCCTGGTACAGGTCGGATTCATGCGCCCCTATGATTCAGGTTATCGCGCGCTCAAGGCTCTGATCGACAAGGGCGAGATTGGCGAAGTGCTGATGATTCATGCAGCACATCGCAATCAGCGCGTCGGAGCCAATTACAAGACTGATATGGGCATCACCGACACGCTCGTCCATGAGCTGGATGTGTTCCGCTGGATGCTGGGCGATGACTATGTGAGCGCTCAGGTCATTTTCCCGCGGCGTAGCGGCAAGGCCATGGAGCATATGCGTGACCCGCAGATCGTTCTGCTGGAAACGAAAAAGGGAATCCGTATCGATGTCGAAATATTTGTAAACTGCCAGTATGGCTATGACATCAAATGTGCGGTTGTCGGTGAGCTGGGTGAAGCCAGTCTGCCTATGCCCCCGGCTGTCGAGTTGCGTAAATCGGCAGCTCTTTCGACTGAGATCATGACCGACTGGAAAGAGCGATTTATTGCTGCCTATGACGTCGAGGTTCAGGATTTCATCAATGGCGTCAAGGCTGGTGCGCTGAACGGCGCTACTTCCTGGGATGGATATTGCGCTTCCGTCGCTGCCGATGCCTGTGTCAGGGCCCAGGAAACTGGCCAGATCGAGAAAATCGAGATGACGCCCCGTCCTGCACTTTATGGGGGCTGAGTTTCACAAAGCGGGAAGGAGAAGCCGCTACAGAGAGAGCCGTAAGGATCTGCCATGCTATCGGGACGGGGATGATGGCAGCGTGGAGCGTACCGGATCCGTAACGGCTGTCTGAATCTATTTAATGAAGGTCTCGCCCGGCGATGAAGCGCCGGGAAAGGAGAATATTCCATGAGAAAAGTAAAAGACGTCGTCATGGTGCAATCAGAACGCCATGATGTGGGCTATGTGCTTCGCATCTGTGCAATTGCGGCTCTGGGCGGAATCCTTTTTGGTTATGACACTTCGGTAATTTCCGGTGCGATTTCGCCCCTGCAGGAATATTTCCATCTTTCTCCGGCCCAGACGGGCTGGGCTGTCTCGAACGTGGTGATCGGCTGCATGGTCGGTGCCATGATTTCCGGCACCATGGCAGATCGTCTTGGCCGGCGTATGACTTTGTTCATTTGTGCGGTTCTGTTCAGTGTCCAGTCGATCGGTACGGCTCTTGCAACCGATTTTACCTGGTTTGTCATTTATCGCATGCTTGGCGGTATTGCTGTCGGTGTCGCCTCTGCCGTGTCGCCCATGTATATGTCTGAGGTCTCGCCCAAGGACATGCGTGGTCGTGCGCTCAGCATGGAGCAATTTGCGATCGTCTTCGGTCAGGTCGTCGTGTTCATCGTGAACTATCTGATTGCACGTTCGGCCACGCCGGAATGGCTGCTTGATATGGGCTGGCGCTGGATGTTCGGCTCTGAAATCGTGCCATGTATCCTCTTCTGCGCTACGATTTTCTTCATTCCCGAATCTCCGCGCTGGCATGTGCTCAAGGGGCGTCATGATGAGGCGCTGAAGACGCTGACGCGTATTTCCAACGAGAATCATGCGCGTAATCTGCACGCGGAAATCAGGGAGTCTCTTGGTGCAGTGGCAGAGACATCGCTGGGCTTTACAAAGGTGCTTGGCGATGCACGTGCACGCTGGATCATCTTCGTTGGAGCCAGCATTGCGGCTCTTCAGCAGGTCACCGGCATCAATGTGATGATGTATTATGCGCCGATGGTGCTGAAATCGACCAGCGGCAGCCTTCAGGCTGCACTGTTCCAGACAATCTGGATCGGTTTTGCCCTTCTTCTTGGCTGCATCATCGGTGCCTGGATTGTTGATCGTCACGGGCGCAAGCCGCTAATGCTCTGGGGGTCGATTGGTATGATTCTGGGCCTTCTAGTCGTGTCCTGGGGGCTTTACACCCAATCCACCGGGCTGATGGCACTGTCTGGCATGCTTGTCTTCATGCTCATGTTCGGTCTGTCCTGGGGCCCGGTCTGCTGGATCCTGATTTCAGAGATTTTCCCGAACCGTTTCCGTGCCGTTGGCATCAGCCTTGCCGTGACATCACAATGGGGCATGAACTTTGTTGTCAGCCAGTTCTTCCCGATGCTGAGCGAAAACAAATATCTGTCCGAGCAGTTCCACGGTGCCTTCTCGATGTGGCTCTTTGCTATTCTCGGACTGTTTGCGCTGTGGTTCGTGATGAAGTTCGTGCCTGAAACCAAAGGAATTTCGCTCGAGAAAATCGAAGATACGATGATCAATCATCGTACGGCTTCTGCCTCGGCCTCATCGGTTGCGGCCAACTCAACACGACATGTCTAAGACAGGAGCTGACTCCATGAGAAAAACAATCCGTATCGGCCTGATCGGCACCGGGTTCATGGGCAAGGCTCATGCGCTCTCCTACCAGGCAGCAGGAAGCGTATTTGACGATATTGCACGTCCTGTACTCCATGCCGTGGCAGATATCGATGGCGCCCGTGCCGAAATGTTCAAACACCAGTTCGGTTTTGCGAAGGCACTGACCGACTGGCGGAAACTGGTCGAAGACCCTGAGATCGATGTGGTCTCAATTACAACGCCAACGGTGTTTCACAAGGAAATGGCGCTTGCCGCCATTGCCGCCGGCAAACATGTTCATTGCGAAAAACCTCTGGCTATCAGCGCTGCTGATGCGCTTGAGATGACGATTGCGGCTGAGAAAGCAGGCGTACGCACTGCGAGCGGGTTCAATTACATCAAGAACCCTCTTCTGAAATATGCGCGTGAGATGATCGCTGCTGGTGAACTGGGAGAGATCACTGATTTCAACGGGATTCATGCCGAAGGATTTATGGCTGACCCCGAAACCCCCTGGTCATGGCGCTGCGATCCTGCAGGGGGGCAGGGCGCCATTGCCGATGTGGGAAGTCACATCATTGCCATTGCGCGTTTCCTGCTTGGTCCGGTCACGCAGGTTTTTGCCCAGCTGGATACGCCGATCAAGACGCGCCCGGTCAAACCGGGTAGCAGCGAGCGCAAGGAAGTTGGTGTTGACGATATTGCACGCATGATCGTCGGTTTCGAGCGCGGATGCTCTGGCACGCTTCAGGCAAACTGGCTGGCAACCGGGCGTAACATGCAGCTCGGGTTTCAGGTCTCGGGCAGTAAAGGGACGTTGGTCTTTTCCCAAGAGCGCATGAACGAGCTGCATTATTTCAAGGCCGGTGAAGATCCGCGCAGCAATGGTTTTCGTGTCATCGAGTCCGGCCCCCAGCATCAGCCTTACGGAGCGTTCTGTGTGGCGGGTGGGCACCATCTTGGCTTCAATGATCTCAAGACGATCGAAATGGCAGAGTTCATACGCGCCATTGATCAGGGTGTGGCGGCAAGTCCCGATTTCCGTGAGGCATGGGAGGTGCAGCGTCTGATTGATGCTGCCGTCATGTCGCACAAGGACCGAAGCTGGCTCTCTCTCTGAACTCCATCCCTGCCTCGGCCGTATGGCCGGGGCAAGGCCTGACACTAAGGAAAAACCATGCCGCTATTGCATTTTCATGTTGTCGAAGGGCGAAGCGAGGCTGAAATCAAAGCGATGCTCGATGCTGCGCATGAAGCCATGCTCGAAGTATTCGAAGTACCCCGTGGTGACCGCTATCAGATCGTCTCGGAGCACAAGAAGACTCACCTGATTGTCGAGGATACAGGTCTCGATATTCCGAGAACAGACAAGGTTCTTGTGCTGCAGATGTTCAGCAGGCCAAGAGGCGAAGCCAAGAATGCAGCCTTTTATCAACGCCTGACCGAGCGGCTGCAGAAAGAGTGCGGTATTGCGCCTTCGGATGTCATGGTCTCTGTCGTCGAGAATGAGGATGCGCATTGGTCCTTTGGCCATGGTCGTGCCCAGTTCCTGACTGGAGAGCTGTAGAGCATGCCCGATCATTCATGCGTTGTGCTTATCGGAGCGGCTGCGTGTCTCCCCTGAAAGGCATGTGGTCATCCTCCCTTATCTGCCTCTGAAGAGAGCGTCATGAAGCGTGATAAAATTTCTGTCTGTCCGCCAGCATCGTTTCCGCTCGCTGTCTGCGCTGAAATGATCCTGCGCGACCTGCCTTTTCTCGATCGGGTGCGCTATCTGGCAGATAAGGGCTTTCTGGTCGAAATCTGGGACTGGACCCAACATGATATCGGTAAGCTGGCTGCGACGGGTGCACAGTTCTCGTCCATGACAGGATATGTCAGCGGTACGCTGGCTGATGAGTGCGGGGCGCAGGAGATGCTGCGTACGGCAGCTTTGTCGATTCCGGTCGCGAAGGAGCTCGGCATTCCCCGGCTCAATCTACATGGCACGGGTCTGGGGGAGGGCGGTCTGCCGGTTTTATCCTGCCCGGCGGGTCCCGATGGCGGTATGTGGATGAAAGCACGTGACACGCTCTGCCGCCTTGCCGATCTCGGCGCAGCGCATGATGTCACCTTCGTTCTGGAAAATCTCAATGCTGCCGTAGACCATCCTGGTGTGCCATTCGGTCGCGCTGAGGCATGTCTGGCGTTGGTTCAGGCCGTCGATCACCCTGCTTTGCGCCTGATGCTTGATCTGTACCATGCGCAAATTGGCGAGGGAAATCTGATCGCCCTGCTCAAGAAAGCAATGCCTTTTATTGGTGAGATACAGGTGGCGGATGTACCAGGGCGCTGTGAGCCCGGGACAGGCGAAATCAATTATCCTGCAATTGCACGGGCACTGGACCGGTTTGGCTATACTGGTGTGATCGGTCTTGAGGCATGGGCCGAAGAGGGTGACAGTACGCGTGCGTTGCAGCGTTTTGTCGCCGCCTTTACCCTTGAAAAGGTTCAGACAGAGCACTGACTGAACCATCTGGGTTTGAAAGACGGTCTATCGTTTTTGCGAATCTGTCTCAATCCGGAAGGCTTGGCCGTTCTTCTGCTCGAAAAGACAGTTAGATGTTGATTGTCTATTCAACTTTTCGTTATGCCCCGTCATAATGTCGGCCAGTTCACGTGGCGGCGACGTATCAGCTGCGGGATGCGGCGTCTTGGCTCAAGATGAGTGCGAGATAAAGCATCCGCCATATGCAGGTGAAAATGACGATTTCGGTTTTGACGACAGCGGCAACGCAGAACGCAGGAAACTTCTGAATGAGCAGGCAGGCAGAGTGCTATGCCGCAGCATCAGATGAAGAGCTGATGGAATGGTCGGGCCAGGGAGATCAGAATGCGTTCAGCCACATCGTGTCGCGTCACGGCAAATACGTTGTCAGAGTAGCCGCACGTATCGTAGGCAATGTCGAGTCTGCAGAAGAAATCTCACAAGAGCTCTTCATTAAAATCTGGAAAAACGCTGAGTCCTATATAAGTTCACGTTCAAAATTCTCTACGTGGCTATATCGTATATTGCTCAACACCTGCATAGATTTTGTACGAAAAAGAAAATGTGAGGCTTTGCCTGATGCGTTCGATTTCATTGATGAGGCTGAAAACCCTGAAGAGCAGGTATCTCGTAAGGAGTGGGAAGCCATGTTAGCCGTAGCCGTTGACCGGATTCCTCTGCAACAGAGAGAGGCAATCGCACTTGTCTATGGCGAGGAAAAAACAGGAACTGAAGCCGCCCGGCTGATGGGGCTCTCCAGAAAAAAGGTCGAGCGTCTGCTCACATCGGGACGTTCACGCCTCAGAAAAGAAATGTTGGGAATGAGGTCGAAATGGAATCGCAGGTCTTCATGATGGATATTCAGCGCTTCACCTCTCTGGCCGAAGCCTATGGCGGCGATTTCGAGCGCTGGCCCGAACGCGACAGGGCAGCGGCGCAGGCTTTGTACGCAACAAGTATCAAGGCTCAGGAGGTCATAGCCAGCGAACTCAGTCTTGATCGCGATATAGCTTCTGTTCTCAAGATTCGCGACGATGAGGCTGCTTTGACGGGAGCTGCAGAAAGACTCACCCATTCCGTTATGACAACTATCAGACAGATGGAACTGCAACAAAATGCTTCTGGCAACAGACGCACGCGCTTATGGCGACGTCTTAACGCTACGTATGGGCGCATCGCCGAACGTTTTGACTGGCGTTTTGCCACGGCGGGTCTGTGTATGCTCTCTGGTGCGGGAGGAATCTGGCTGGGATTCGATACCCCTGACCATCTACTCGATCCTACGACAGCTACCTTGCTGACTGTGGCGCTCAATGGAGGCGGTTTGTGAGTTCTCCGTTCCGAGTGAAAAGGCCTATGCGTGGGATCGTTCTCGTCTCTGTCATGCTCAACGTATTTTTCATTTCTTTCCTGGGCATACGATATCTTCAAAACCGGTCCCCGGTCTGTATCGATCGCAGGATTACGATAAATGGTCTCATCGCGAGCCTACCTCGCGCCGATCGGTCGAAATTCACCAATGTACTGAAACAGGATACTCCCAGATATCGGGCACAACTTCAGAACGTTGGAATGAAACGGGAAGCTCTTGATCGAGCTGTGCTTTCGCCTTCTTTCTCTATCGACTCTGTCCAGAAGAGTTTTGACGAGTGGAAAACCGCCTGGGATGATTTCATATCTGTATTCGGTAGGACGTTTATCACTGCTTCCGAACAGATTTCTCCTGAAGGACGCCGTGCCCTCGTGAACGCATTTCCTAACAAGCCACGGTGCCATTGAGAATCTTTCGTGGTCCTGAAAGAGCGATGTGACTGAGCAGGTGATCCGCTCATAAACCTCCAGAAAGGAGGCAAGACTCTTGCTGGAGCGGGCATGTGCTCCAGTAAGGCTGGGAAAAGGTCTTTTGTGTCTCATGACTGCGTCAATGCAGCTGTTACGCTGATGAACTGAGTATAGAATATTTCTGTTATGGCGCTTTCTGAAATGTGCATAACGGAACCGCACCGAGCTATATTAATTATCGCCATCTTTAATCGTCCATATCAGGATTCTTTATTCTGATACGAAGCAGTTTTTATCTCTGGACAGAAAGAAGCGGCTTTCTGTGTTCACATAAATGAGAGCCTGTTTCTGGGTGTTTCCATTTTTTCTTTGCTTCATGGAAATGAGCGCAGCGCAGCGCTTTATTGGAACGTCCGCGCAGAATGAGCGTTGGTTAATTTGCGTTCATAAGTACATCATATGGATAATTAACAATCAAAAATGATTATCATTCGCAATTGCTAATAGGTTTTGTTTCCGTTTCTTTGGCTTCCGCAATATCTCTCGATAAAGCTCTTCGGGAACCGATGAAGACGTGCGCTCTTATAGTGTCACGCATCTTTATCGGAGAGCTCTGATGTCTGACGAACGTCTCAAAACTGCCACCACCGACGCTGGCGCCCCCGTCGCCAGCACCGACTATTCGCTGAGCGTCGGGCTGATGGCCCGATCCTGCTTCATGATCACTATCTAATCGAGCAGATGGCGACCTTCAATCGTGAGATGATCCCCGATCGTCAGCCTCATGCAAAGGGTGGCGGTGCGTTTGGCCATTTCGAGGTTACGCATGATCTGAGTCGCTATACCAAAGCCAAGTTTCTGCAAAAGGGCGCGAAGACCGAAACCGTTGTGCGCTTCTCGACTGTGGCCGGTGAGTCGGGCAGCCCCGATACCTGGCGTGATCCGCGCGGGTTCTCGGTAAAGTTCTATACCGAAGAAGGCAATTTTGACATGGTGGGCAATAATACGCCCGTCTTCTTCGTGCGTGACCCGATGAAGTTCCAGCACTTCATTCACTCGCAGAAGCGTCGTGCGGATAACGGTTTGCGCGATAATGACATGCAGTGGGATTTCTGGACTCTAAGCCCGGAAACGGCTCACCAGGTTACCTGGCTCATGGGCGATCGCGGTATTCCGGCCAGCTGGCGTCACATGGACGGTTTCTCGAGCCATACCTATATGTGGGTCAATGAGGAAGGCGAACGGTTCTGGGTGAAATATCACTTCAAGACCGATCAGGGCATCAAGTGCCTGACGCAGGATCAGGCTGACAAGCTGGCTGGCAGCGACGCCGATTACCATCGTCGTGACCTGTATGAGGCGATCAAGCGCGGTGAGCACCCGAGCTGGACACTCAAGATGCAGATCATGCCCTACGAAGATGCCAAAACCTATCACATCAATCCGTTCGATCTGACCAAGGTCTGGCCGCAGAGCGAATACCCGTTGATCGAGGTTGGCAAGCTTGTGCTTGACCGGAATCCGACCGATTTCTTCGCCCAGATCGAGCAGGTTGCCTTCGAGCCGAACAACCACGTACCGGGTACGGGCCTTTCTCCCGACAAGATGTTGCTGGCACGTGCCTTTGCCTATGCTGATGCACATCGTGCCCGCCTTGGCGTGAACTACAAGCAGATTCCGGTCAATGCGCCGAAATGTCCGGTTCATTCCTATTCCAAGGGCGGTACCATGCGGTCGCATAATGCGTCCGATCCGGTCTATGTGCCGAACTCGAAGGGTGGCCCGGTAGCTGACGCCCAGCGTTTCCGGAAAATGCGGTCTGGGCTGCTGATGGCGAGTTTGTACGTGCAGCTTATACGTTGCGCCCGGACGACAATGATTTCAGCCAGGCCAATGATCTGGTCAATCGTGTGATGGACGAAGCGGCACGTGAGCGTCTAGTGCAGAATGCGGCCGGTCATATTGCAGGTGGTGTCGAAGAGCCGGTTCTGTCGCGCGTGTTTGAATACTGGTCCAATGTGGACGAAAAGATCGGTCAGCGCATTCGTGATGCGGTTCTCGCCCAGAAAGGCTGAGACCAATCTTTCTCTGCAGGGTAACGGGAAGAGGGAGAGCCACAAGGCTCTCCCTTTTTCGTTGACTGTTTCCGGCTGACTGTCTTTTCACCCAGCGGTTTTCTGCAGTCAGTCCAGATAAAGACTGCGTAACGTTGCCAGCTGCTGAGGCCCCATGCCGAGTTTTTTTGTCAGATAGATATCGACCGAGCCATACTGTTTTCTGATAGCGTCGAACGCAGCCTTCAGATAGGCCGGATCAGATTCCAGAAGAGCGCGCATTGATGGCGAAGCGCCATGGCACCGCCATTCTGGTGATCGGACATCGCGGCTTTGAAGCTTGGCGTCATATGAGCGCGTAGCAAATCGCCACTCATGGCGTAATCCCTGAGGATTGTCTGCTCAGGCACACCAAGTGCGTAGAGAACAAGAGCCGAAGCGAAGCCTGTTCGATCCTTTCCGGCGGTGCAATGTGTCAGTGTCGGCGTCTGATGGGCAAGAAGGCGTGCGAAGAGCGCTTTGAGTTCTGGGGCATAGTAGTCAGGCATTTTTGCATAGAAAGTCTCCATGAGCTCCCTGGCCTGAATATCGCTCATGGTCGCGAGACGCTTCCGGTCTGTCATATCCGAGGGCAGACTCGGTTTTTCAGACGGAAAGAAAGCAGGCGCAGTACCCTGCCATTGTGTAGGCTGCTTTTTCTGTTCAGCCTGCGTACGCAGATCAGTCACGCTCTTGATGCCAAGTGTATCGATAAAGGCATAATCATCCTGGGTCAGGCCGCTCGGGGCGGCCGAGCGGTAGAATTCGCCCCAGCGTACGTGATGGTGGTCGATCGTCTCATAGCCGCCCATATCGCGGAAGTTGGCAACGCCTTCAGTGGGGAGTACCCGATTTGATACCCATAGTCCCGGCGTCCCGTTTTCAGGCTTGATGAAAAAATAGACCCGTCCTTTGCCAGGTAATGGAGAAACCAGCGTGATGGCGTTGTCGCTGATATCTTTTCTGATCAGGGTCATCTGAGCCTGATCAGGTACGGAAGCTGCAAAAAGATCGACTTTTCCGAGGGTTTTGGGCCAGCTCAGCGAATATTCCGGTGCCATGGTCAGCTCTGCCTGTACACTGTCAGACGAGGCAGTCTCGGCCCGACAGGGGCTGAGAGAGGTGATGGCTGTAATCGAGGTGAGAGCCAGAAGCGTTTTTCTCAGAAGCATGATGTGTTTTCTTTCTGCCCTGCATTGCAGGGGCTGCCGGATAGTGAAGGCCCGGACCTGGCAGGTAAAAGTTGCTCTGCCAGACAGTCGGCCCTGAAAAGCTGTTTCAGTCAGAAACGGTAATACAGACAGGTCAGGGAGAAAATGGCTGACAGACAGGCTGAAATATCGGGTAAAAGTACCGGGACCGGAGAATTGCTGCACAATCACGTCATGGATAGTGAAAGTTTTCTTGCAGGATCCGGGCATGTCTTTCGGATAAGACTGATTTCGTTTTCTGTCACGTCTCATCGTCTGGAATAATTCATGTCCCGCTCCACACGGTTGCTTGATCTGCTTCAGTGTCTGCGCGGGTATCGCCACCCGGTCAGCGCGAGAAAACTTGCAGAGACATTTGGCGTCAGTCAGCGCACACTCTATCGTGATATTGCCTCGCTTATGGCGATGGGTGCCCCGATACAGGGTGAGGCCGGGCTTGGTTATGTCCTCGAACCGGGTTTTCTGTTACCGCCTCTGATGTTCACCTGCGAGGAGATCGAAGCTCTGGTTCTGGGGGCGGATTATGTCGCTTCGCGTACGGATCATGCGCTGAGTCAGGCGGCGCAGAGTGCTCTGACACGTATCGCAGCGATTCTGCCTGAAGAGCTGCGTCGCGGAGTGGAATGTGGTGCGCTCATGACGGGACCTCCCGCGTCACGTCCATCTTCGCTTGTCGATCCGTCAGCTCTGCGTCAGGCCATCCGCGACCAGACGGTGATTATCCTAGAGTACAGGGATGCCCGAGGCCAGACCACCCAGCGCGAAATCTGGCCATTTGCCATGGCCTATTTTGAAACTGTCCAGATTCTTGTGGCCTGGTGCTGCATGCGCGCGGAGTACCGCCATTTCCGTCTCGATCGGATCGGGGCCGTGACGCTTACGACCAGACGCTATACCCGTCGCAAGGAGATACTCATGAAAGAATGGCATGAGGTCCGTCTTGCAGAAGCGACGCGCGATACTGACAGAAACTGACGCAAGATCCGTTTATTCAGGCGATGCCTCCAATCAGGGAGGGGAGAAAACATCATGCATGATCAGATACTTATGGTACTCTATGTCCACGACGTCGCAGAGAGCGCCCGGTTTTACAGTGCCTTGCTCGATGGCAAGCCGAGCCATCTTTCCGAAAATTATGCACAGTTTGAGCTGCGCCCTGGCGTTGGTCTGAGTCTTTGGCGTACAGGCGATGTGGTTCCTGCCTGCGAGGGCACAGGGTGTCGCACAGAGCTGGACTTTGTGGTGGAGGATGCCCAACAGGTCGAGAGGCACTATCAGCGTCTCAGGACTCTGGACGTGACGATTCTGCAAGAACCGACCCAGCTTGATTTCGGTTCTTCCCTGCTTGCCTGCGATCCTGATGGTCATCGTCTGCGTATTATCGCGCCACCGGGTTGATCGAGCATGATCAGCTGAGGTTTTCCGGCGTAACAAGGCGAAATTTCGGGGCTTCAAATCCTATAAGGGAGGGGATGATTCCGAGTTTCTGCAAACAGAGATGAAGGGACAGCCCTGCCTGGGTTTCCGGGTTCTGGTCGATTGCATAGGCCATGGTGCCTTCTGTCAGGCAGAGACGTGTGACAGGATTGACCTCGTGGCCCACCCAGCAGAGCTGACGTGTTGTGTGGCGACGCAGAACATCGCCAATACGCAGATTATCGCCACCTGCAGTATAGACGCCTACGAGATCGGGATGATCGATAATGGCCTGATGAAGGAGTCTGGCAGCTTCTTCCGGGTCATCATGATCGAACAGAACCTCGCGAAGGACATGAATGGGTTCTGATCTGGTGGCGAGGTATTCTGAAAATCCGTCAATACGCTCGCGATGATTGGCGTATGCCATGGAATGGCACAGGGCGATCAGTGCACCAGGGCGCTGTACCAGAGTGCGCGTTATGCAAAGGGCCGCCGTACGTCCCGCTGCGTGGTTATCGATACCGACATAGGGGAGATCAGGCAGATTGCGGGTAATCAGCTGGATGATCGGAAGCTCTTTTGCTGCCATGTCGCGCAAGGCGTCCAGAATAGCGGGATGAGCAGGGCAGGCGAGGATCAATGCGGCTCTGCGATGCGGCGCATGGCGTATGCGGGAGACGAAATCAGCGATATCGTTTTCCCTGACGAAGCTGCGATGAATGACAATATCCTTGCCCAGTGAGGCGGCGAGCCGCTCGAAAGCTGTGCTGAGCCGTGTGTAGAAAAGGGTTTCGGGGCGTACCAGCAGCACATCAATACGCAAAACACCCTGATGGAGTGATGGCAGACTCGGAAAATAATCAAGATCGCGGGCCACACTCAATATACGGCGGCAGGTCTCGGGTCGGACGTTCCCGCGGTTATTCAAAGCGCGCTCAACAGTCGCTGTACCTACCCCTGCCAGAGCTGCAATGTCGCGGAGTGTTGCCCGTTTTCGGCGCGGTGTTTCCCCGGTCTGTATTTCGCTCATGATCAGCGTCCTCATCTCCCGTGATGAGATCAGATCATTACGGTGATCGTCCGTGCCTCATCCTCTCCTGTAGAGTAGCGCCTAATGCAGCGAACGCCTGATCAAACAGGTGTTACGGCTCAGGCAATACTGTTTCTGATCTGTCTTTGCGTCATATCAGGGATCGAAAAAAGCATGAAGAAGTCGTGCAGAGGCAAGTAATGATGAGAACAACCAGACGGCGTTTGCTTGGCTATGGCGTAGCTTTCGTTCCTTTGTGTCTGATGGGTGGTGTATCAGGCCCGTCCTGGGCACTCACGGAAAAAGAGAAAGGTTGCCCACCGGATTTTCTGGCTATCTCAGCCATATTAACCGCATCGCCCGAGCTGAATCCAATAATGGCACCGCGTGTCTGGCACGCGCTCATCACCAAAGATGACGCGTTTATGGCCCGCTACCGCAGATTATCTGATGAAATGGCGGCGCACCGAATCAGGAGCTGGCCTGATTATGAGGCGTCCGGTCTGTCAGCGCAGAAGGAAATCCATAGCATTGCTGTCGCTGTGGTTGGTGCCTGGTATCTGGGGCGGGTTGGGGAGGTTCTTCCCCGGTCCGAGATCAATACGCCTGCTTTCATTACCTATGAAGGCGCTCTGATGTGGCGTTCCACGCGCGATGTCACAGTCATTCCGACCTATGCGCGTGGTGGCCCGGGTTTCTGGGCCGAAGCCCCATCTTCAGTAAAAACGGACTGACCGTATCATGACCCAAACTGACTATGATGCCGATGTGATTGTTGTCGGCTCCGGTGTGATCGGCAGTCTCGCTGCACATCATCTGGCGAAGAACGGCAAATCGGTCATTATCCTTGAGGCAGGTACGCGCGTGCCGCGCTGGAAGATCGTCGAGAGTTTTCGCGAATGCGGCAATGTGAGCACCGATGCTGGCAATCGCAATCAGCCTTATCCGAATGAACCCTGGGCACCAAGTTCGTTTGTGCCGGATTATATCACCAATCACGGGCCGATCGACTATATACCGGGCATGCTGCGGATGGTGGGTGGTACCACATGGCATTGGGGTGGCGCCTGCTGGCGTCTTCTCCCCAATGATTTTCACCTGAAATCGCTTTATGGTGTGGGGCGCGACTGGCCGATTTCCTATGACGATCTCGAGCCGTTCTATCATCAGGTCGAAATCGAGATGGGCGTTTCAGGTGATGATACCGCCGATTATTCCGGACAGAATGGCGGGGCTTTTCCACCACGTCAGGCGCCTTACCCTGTCAGACCACAGGCGCTTGGCTATTTCAGTCAGCGCTTCCGTGATCGTGTCGCCGTGGGTGGTTATTCTTTTACCTATCAGCCTAATGGAAGGGCGACAGATCCTTACGAGGAGCGTCCTGCTTGTGTCGGCAATAATAACTGCTCGCCTGTTTGCCCGATTGGTGCGCAATACAGCGGTGACCGTCATGCGACAAAGGCAGAGCGTGCAGGCGCAAAACTGATCAGTGATGCCACGGTCTATCGGCTTGAGAAAACACCTGATGGCAAGCGTATTGCTGCAGTACACTATTACACGCCCGATAAGCGTTCTGTTCGTCTGACCGCGCGCAAGGTACTGGTTGCGGCCCATGCGCTCGAAACGCCGCGTCTTATGCTGTTGTCAGATGTCGGTAATTCATCCGGTATGGTCGGGCGAAATCTCATGGATCATAATGCCTTTTCCCTGGCCATGATTGCCGATGAGCCGATGTGGTCAGGGCGCGGGCCGGTACAGCAGGGCGATGTGCTCAAATGGCGCGATGGCAGTTTCAGGCAAAAGCACGGTTGCATACGTCATGAAGTCGGTAATTTTGTCGGCAATGTGCAAATTACAGAGCGGCTTCTGTCCCAGGGCGTGATTGGCCCCGAACTGGACGAAAAAATACGGCATATGGCAGCGCGATGGGTCTTTATGGACTCTAATATTGAAATGCTGCCCGAGCCGACAAACCGCATGAGCCTGAGTGCCAGCAAGCGTGATTTCTACGGTCTTCCGCTTATGGATATCTATTATGATGTCAATGATTACGCGCGTGCAGCTGGCAACGTGATCAGAGAGGATTATGCGAATTTTCTGAAGCTGCTCGGTGGCGAAATCTTTGATCAGAATCTCAGCCTCTGGGAGAATCGTGATCACCCCATGGGTACGGTTATCATGGGCAACGATCCGCGTGATTCCGTTGTCAATCACGAAGGGCGCAGCCACGATCACGATAACCTCTTCATTGCGACGACCGGCATCATGCCCGCAGCCTCAGTGGTCAATCCGACTCTGACCGGATGTGCACTGTCGCTGCGTTCCGCCTCGATCATGCTGAAGGAGATCTGAGCCATGCATCGCTCTCTCCATCATGCCATGACATCAGGCATCACTCTGGCTGTTGTGCTGCTGTTTTCTCCCGCCGTGAAGGCAAACGGTCAGGCCCTGATACAGCGCGGTGCCTATCTCGCCCGGGCCGCTGATTGCGTGGCCTGTCATACCAGACCCGGAGGTGCGGAATTTGCCGGAGGATACGGCATAAAATCGCCTCTGGGCGTGATCTATTCCAGTAATATTACCCCGTCGCAGGCGCATGGTATAGGCGGATGGTCTGAAGCAGCTTTTGCCGCTGCCGTACGTGAAGGAAAATCAGCGGACGGACATCGTCTCTATCCGGCCATGCCCTATGATTCCTATGCGGGTATGACCGACGACGATATCCACGCTCTCTATGTCTATGTGACGACGCAGATCACACCCGTCGATCAAGCGGTGGGTCCGGTCACGGCGCTGCATTTCCCGTACAACATGCGTAGCCTGATGCGTGTGTGGAACTGGATGTATCTCGACAAGGGCCGGTTTGCGCCGCGTCCCGGTGAGACACCGCTTCAGTCACGTGGGCGCTATCTGGTCGAGACTGTCGCCCATTGTGGCACCTGCCATACGCCACGCAATTTCATGATGGCGACGAAATCCGGCCACAAGCTGGAGGGCGCATCCCTTGGCGGCTGGTACGCACCGGATATTGCAGCCGGTGAGAACGGGCCGCTTGCATCATGGCGTGATAACGAAATCATGGCCTATCTGCGCGATGGGCATGCGCGCGACAGGGGAGTGGCGGCTGGCCCGATGGGAGAAGCTGTCGAGCATTCCCTGCGCTATCTGAGTGAGCCGGATCTTGCGGCGATTACCGCGTTTCTGCGGGAGCAGAAACGGCGTGTTCAGCCGCACCATCGGGTCGATACTGCCGTGTCTGTCTCGCGGATCTATGACGTCGATTCAGAACAGGCTCGCGCAACGCGCGATCTGGCCCGTCAGCAACGTAATGCAGATCCACGCCCGTATGCTGACCGACGCAATTATCGCGACATTGAAGGAGGTGCGGCGCTTTACATGGCTGCCTGTGCTTCCTGTCATCAGCTTGATGGTTCTGGCACGGCAGATGATTTCTACCCTTCGCTCCGCAAGAGCGGGACGGTCAGGGCATCACGGTCGAGTAATCTTGTCATGACCATAGTGGCGGGTGTGCATCGTAACGGTGCCGATCACAAAGCTTCATGCCTGCCTTTCGGCATGATCTGACAGACCGGCAGATTTTGGCACTTGTCCAGTTCGTTACGCATCGCCTTGCGGGAAGTGAAACGACATTGACCGAGGCTGAGATTACGAAATTACGTCATTTCGATACCGAGGATTTTCCGGCCCAGGCTCTCCCGGCAGGAAGCGCATCCCTGAACATGAAAAGCGAAAAACAGACGCAGACACAATAAGCGAGCTTTATCCTGCCTAGACTGTTTCGCGTGTATGCACGCTTAGCGGGATGAGGGGGCCATCCAGAGGCGCAGGTGCGCGTCCCAGATGATGACTGAGTGTCGAAAGCGCCGTTCTTGCTTCCAGCATGGGGTTCTGGTCCAGAACCAGATCGATTACACCTGATTTGAGCAGCTCCGCGCGATGCGGGGTCAGCTCATGGGTGATGAAGATCAGTCTGTCCGAGAGACCGAGTTTCTCAAGAAGGCGGGCAATCGCATCGGCGCCTGTAGAGAAATGATAGATGCCGACAATATCGCGATGCTCCTGCAACAGGGCATGAACAGCATCTGCTGCGCGGTCTTCGTTCTCGAGGCATTCCTGAGCAGGCGTCGCATAAAGTGCAGCATAGCGTTCATCAAGCGCCTGCATGAAACCGGCATAGCGCTGCTGGTGGCCGATATAATGCATTGTGCCAGCAATCAAGGCGACCCTGCCGTACGCGGGCCGAGCAGGCGCCCCATCATGTCAGCGGCAATACGCCCGGCGCGATGATTGTCAGAGCCGATATAGGCCATGCGATTGGGAGAGGTGATGTCCGAGGCAATCGTGACGATTGGCAGTTTCTGCCCGGCATCGGTAACGGCCTGACGGATTGCAGGATGGTCGGGCAGGCAGAGAATGAGCCCGTCATAATCGCGTGCGAGCTGACGGATCAGCGTTGCGGAACGCTCCGGATGAGCAATGGGTGAATGATGCTCGAAGCAGGCGATATTCTGCTCCCGATAAGCGGGTATGATTCTTCTGAAGGCTTCCTGCAGTGCCGCATGAAACGGATTGCCGGGAGGTTGTGTCACGACGGCGATCCGGGCCAGTCGTGCGTGCAGCGCGACGAGTCTGCGCCCATCGCCAAGCGCGCGTGCCGCTTCGAGCACGACCCGTTCCTTTGCCAGACGAACACCGCCACGGCCGTTGATGACGCGATCAACCGTTGCAGTCGAAACCCCGGAATGGCGGGCTATTTCCAGTATCGTGGCGCGTTGAGACATGAAAGATCCAACGGTTATGTGATGTTATCCATGTGATCTATCTCAATAATCTGATGCGAACACATCAATTATGCGCGTGTCGGACAGGGTGTCCGGACCTAGCCTGAGGGCATCGACAGAATGCAGGAGCAGGCTATGAACCATAAGGGCAAGATGCCGTACGGGGTGAGGCTGGGGTGCAGTCCACTCTCCTGGACAAATGATGTTCTTGAAGATCTTGGTGATGAAACACCGCTCGCCCAGTGTCTGGGTGAAATGGCAAAAGCAGGGTATGCCGGTACTGAACTCGGGCGGAAATACCCGCGTACAGCGCAGGCCCTTGCACCAATCTTGCAGGAACATGGCTTGGCTCTGGCTTCCGGCTGGTATTCCGGCCAGCTGGCTGATCGCTCTGTTGACGAGGAATGGAGTGAGGTGGTCAGCCATGCCCAGCTTCTTCGGGCTCTTGGGTGCAATACCATGGTCTATGGCGAGTGCGGTGCCATGACTCCCTCGGCCTCGCCCCTGGACGAGAAAATGTCCCGCCGGCTTATCCTTTCCAGTGACGCGATGACGTCCTACGCAACCCGTCTGGCAGCATTCGATGCACGTCTGCGTAACGAATATGGCATCAGACTGGCTTATCACCATCACCTCATGATGGTCGCGGAAACCTTTCAGGAAATCAGTCAGCTTTTTGATGCGCTTTCTGCTGACGTGGGTCTGCTGCTGGATACGGGTCATGCCATGGCCGCAGGTTTTGATTATCGTCGCCTGATCGACCGTTACAGCGCGCGTATCTGCCATATCCATCTCAAGGATGTTCGTCCTGCCGTTCTGGAACAGGTGCGTGCCCAGGATATGAGTTTTAATGCGGCCGTGCGTGCTGGCATGTTCACCGTTCCGGGTGATGGTTGTGTCGATTTCAGGCCGCTCGCCGAATTTGTGGTTCAGAGCGGCTATCAGGGCTGGATGGTGGTCGAGGCCGAGCAGGATCCAGCCAAGGCACCGCCTTTTGCGGCTGTGACCCGTGCCCGTCAGGTGGTCGAATCCTGTTTTGCCAATGCCATGACAGCGGTCTGAGAGACCTGTCTGTCAGGGTGAATTCTTTGACCGGATATCGGGAAGTGTCCCGATTACAGAAAATGCAATGCGTGGCCCGGTTGGAGGAGATCGGGTCCCACATTCCAGGATGATCACGATGAAGAAGAAGCAGCTCAATATTGGTCTGATCGGATCAGGTTTCATGGGGCAGGCGCATGCCGACGCCTATCGTCGTGCTGCCATGCTGTACCGCAATCTCCCGGCAGTGCCGCATCTTGCTATGCTGGCCGATGCCACGCCGGAACTGGCTGAAAATGCCGCTCGTCGCTTTGGCTTTGAGCGTTCGACGGGTGACTGGCGCGCATTGGTCAATGACCCTGATATCGATGTGGTCGATATTACTTCGCCCAACCTGTTTCATAAGGAAATGGCGCTGGAGGCGATTGCGGCTGGCAAACATGTCTATTGCGAAAAGCCGCTTGCCCTGAGCGCCGAGGACGCTTCTGAAATGACCCGTGCCGCCCGGAAAGCAGGCGTAAAAACCATGGTGGCATTCAACAACGTCAAGACACCGGCAGCGCTCTATGCCAGACAGATTATCGAGCGTGGAGATATCGGGCGTCCTACACGGTTCCGGGCCTGGTTCGATCAGGGATTTTACAATGATCCGAATCTGCCTTTTTCCTGGCGTCTGAGGCGGAGCGAGGCCGGTTCCGGCGCGCTGGGTGATCTCGGTTCTCACGTGATTGCGGTTGGACAGTTCCTGATGGGAGATATCACTGCCACGATCGCACAAAGCCAGACGATGTTTCGACAGAGACCCGTGCCCGAGAGCGGATCCGGCTATGGCGCAACGATCGGTAAAAACGCAGCCCTAGCCGATGTCGAAAATGAAGACCAGATTCAGGCGCTGGTACAGTTTGCTTCAGGGGCCGGAGGGACGATCGAGGCCTCCCGTATCGCGGCGGGCAAGATTTTCGGTGTATATTGGGAAGTCTCGGGCACAGAGGGGACTCTCATCATGGACGGAGAGCGGTTCAACGAACTCAAGCTCTATCGTTTTGGTGACGAAAAATCCGATCGCGGCTTTCGTACTTTGCTCGTTGGCAGTCAGGTACCGCAATTCTCTGCATTTTTTGGCTTTGATTTTGGTGGCGGCGGTCTCGGATATTTTGATGTGAAAGTCATCGAAGTGCATGACCTCATTACCGGAATCATGTCCGATGCGGATTGTTTTCCGGCTTTTGATTTTGGTCTGCGTAATCAGCAAATCATGGATGCCATGGAGGCTTCTCTCCAGAGCCGGAGCTGGCAGTCTCTTCCATCCGTATAAATTCTGTTCTGGATATCCGGCACCATATCATCCTGAGAGGGAGTGAGAAAAATGCCTTTTCCTTCTGCTTTACCTGAACCGGATCGTCTCGATCCTGCCAGTATTCCCTCCCTCAGATGGGGGGTGATTGGTCCGGGCTGGATCGCCGAGCGTTTTGTAATGGCGGTACAGCGTTTTACCCGCCAGAAGATTATGGGGGTTGAGTCTCGTGATGCTGCGCGCGCGTCGGAATTTGCGCGTCGGTTCGCGATCCCTCACGCGTTCGATGGAGGGATGAGCGATCATTCTGAAATTGATGCGGTTTATATAGCGACGCCTCATCCCTTTCACTTTGACATGGCCAGGCGTGCCCTTGAATCGGGCAAACCCGTTCTGGTTGAAAAACCGATCTGTGTTTCGGCAGTGGAACTGGAAGCTCTTATTGTACTGGCCAGAAAACACGATGTGTTTCTGATGGAGGCTACTGGACAGATTTTCTGCCCAAATTCTCGGTCCTGCGAAAGTTATTGCGGGATCGAGCAATCGGTGAAGTGACCAGTATCCTTGCCGATCATGGTGAATTTTTCCCACCCGATCACCGTATCATGCGCGCTGATCTGGGAGGGGGGCCTATGCTGGATCTCGGGACCTATGTGGTGGGACTGGCGACCGGCATTCTGGGGCGTCCTGATCATGTCATGGCTCAGACCATTCCCGCGCAAACCGGGGTGGATGGTCAGACGGGCATGATACTGCACTACCGTAAAGGCGCGCAGGCAGTTCTGCATACGACGCTTTTGTCCCACACGCCCTGTCAGGCGGTTATCACCGGAAGGGAGGGTATGATCACGATAGCGGGTAAATTCTTCACGCCCGGCCCTTTCGTGGTGCGAGCGAACGACCTTTCTACTCATCTTGTTTTCGACGAGCCATGCTCTTCCTATGACGGCCTTCATTATCAGGTCGAGCATATGGCCTGGTGTATCGGACAGGGGCTGAAACAATCTCCTGTCCGATCCCTTCCGGCGTCGTTGCTGGCGCTGGAAACGATGGATCGTGCACGCGAAGCCGGGCGTCTGTTCCGGTAATTATGACCTCTCACGGGAGAGTGACGAAGTGACAAAACTAGCCTTGTTCGGTGCTGGCCGTATCGGCCAGGTCCATGCGCGAAACCTGATGGCCATGCAGGATATGAAACTGGTCGCAATTGCTGATCCTGTTCCGTCGCCTGGTCGTGAAGATCTGCTGGCTCGCAGTCAGGCACGACTGAGTGACGCAGAGGCTGTTTTCGCTGATCCTGAAATTGATGCCTATCTGATTGCGAGTCCGACCGACACGCATGAATGGCTGCTGCGTCAGGCTGCGCGTACCGGCAAACCTGTGTTCTGTGAAAAGCCCGTAAGCCTTGATTTCCGGAAGGTGATTGATATTGCCCGTGAAATCGGGTCTGCGGGTAATGCTGTCATGCTCGGCTTTCAGCGTCGTTACGATCCGGATTTCCTGCATGTAAAGGAGGAAATTGCCTCTGGTCGCTCAGGGAAAGTGCAGCATATCGTGATGCATACACGCGACCCATCCCCTCCGCCTGTCAGTTATGTGAAATCCTCAGGTGGTCTGTTTCGCGATCAGGCCATTCATGATTTTGACATGACGCGCTATCTGCTCGGCGAGGAGATCGTGTCGGTTTCTGCGACCGGGGCCTGCCTGATTGATCCTGCCATAGGCGAGGCGGGTGATATCGACACCGCCATGATCACGCTGCGCTCGGAAAGTGGCCGTCTGGTTCAGATGATCAACGCCCGACATGCCGCTTTTGGTTATGATCAGAGGCTTGAGGCTGTCTGTGAAAAGCGGGTTTTTTATGTTGCCAATCAACCGGCCACGAATTTCATAAGTGCGGATATTCAGGGTTTCACGTCATCCCGGCCCATGAGTGATTTCATTGCCCGGTTTGCGGAAGCTTATCGTGCTGAAATGGACGCTTTTCGTGCCCTGATCCAGCAGGGAAAGCCACCGCTTGCCACAATGCGTGATGGAGTAGAGGCGCAAAGACTGGCCGAGGCGGCGACCTTATCCCTGGAGTTGTCCAGACCTGTTGCTGTTTCGATGGTCGATTAATGCCATTGTCCCGGCATAAGGAAGAGCGGTATCAGCAGCGGTACGCTGTTGAGTCTTTGATTTTGTCAGGCGGTCGGTCTGCGCAGACAAATAGCGTTATTGTTTGCCTAGCAGGAGCCTCCTGTCTTTCGGGCACAAGCTGATCCGGTAACTGAGCCGGTATATATTCTAGAAAAACAGGGTGCTGTGGCGCTTGCGGAATGCTGAAGGTGTTTCTCCATGCAAGCGCCGAAAGTGCCGGTTGAAGAGAGCCAGGTTTGAATAGCCAGCCTCTCCGGCCACAATGGTGATGGAGGTCACGCCGCCGATCAGGCGTGTGCAGGCATAACCGATACGGAGTCGTATCAGATAACTGCTGATTGTCGATCTCATATGGCATTTGAACAGACGCTGCAGCGCCGATACACTCATGCAGGCAAGTCCAGCCAGCGTCTCCATCCGTATGGGTTCCCGATAGGCGCTATGCAGATGTGCGAGAACGCGACCCAGTCGTTTGTCCTGCTCAAGACTGAGAACGGGTGCGGTAGATTCTGGCAGGATAGGACGCCATTCTTCGCTTTGGCTCAGCAGCGCCAGAAGGTCCAGCATGAGGGCCAGGCGATGAGCAGGAGAGGCATCCTGCATCTGCATCATCAGGTTCCGCGCCCCGTGTCTGATAGACGTTCCGAATTCTATGCCCTGTCCTGCATGCGCAAGAAGATTATGGAGCTTGCCGAATTCCGGAAAGAGACTGATCAGGGATTTTACCCAATCAAGCGTAAAATGACAGACGAGCGCTCGATGAGAGCCTGGCGAAAGTGGGGAGCCTTCCGACGCCCAGCTATGCAACAGATTGGGTCCGATGAGAGCGAGGTCGCCGTCATCATAAGGGTCGACTGCTTCGCCGATATAGCGATGGCCTGCACTGTTCAGGGTAAGTGTCAGCTCGTATTCGGGGTGGTAATGCCATTCGAAAGGTATGCCATGAGGCAGCTGGCGATCGAGAAATGCCCAGGATGTTTCCAGATGGGGGATGATTGTCTCGAAAAACGGCTTCATGTCACGCCTGTTCTTTCAACGCCGCAATAGTATCAATCTAAGCCTTTTTCGATACAGATCCCCAAGATCAGGTTAATGTAAAGTGATAATCACTCAATTTGGAGTGATATTGGTTATGAAAAATGATATTATGATGCGGGAAGAGGGACTCTATGGCGGCCATGGAGACCATCCCGGTGTGCGCGGCAATACGACACAGCTGAAAGATATCAGGAAAAAGCTTCCCCTGCGTGTTCTGAGTCAGGCAGACTGGGAACACTGGGTGACCAAAGGCTTCGTTATTATCCGCAACGCGGCCCCGCCTGAAAAGGTCGAACCCGTTGTAAGCATGCTCTGGGAGTTCCAGGAGATGGATCCCGGTCGGCCGGAGACCTGGCATATCAGGGATCGTCGACCGCATCGCATGACCGAGTTGAACGGTGCAGGGATGGTCGAGGTCTATAATCATCAAAGTCTCTGGGATATTCGCCAGTTACCCAGGATCTACGACGTCTTCGTTGATATCTGGGACAGAGAGGATCTATGGGTTGCGCTGGATCGGGCGAATTTGAGTCCACCCAATGCGGAGGCTCGCAGAGCTAACAGAACAAAGGGATTTATTCATTTTGATATCGATCCATCTCAGCGACCGCTACCTGTCTCTGTGCAGGGCATTCTGTCCCTGAAAAAGCAGGGAGGAAAAATCGGTGGTTTCCAGTGTGTGCCAGGGGTTTTTGCCGAGATCGAGACGTGGTGGGACAAACAGCCTCCCGGTTCCAACCCGTTCAAACCTGATGTCACCGGCTATGATATTGTCAATTGTGACATGGAACCTGGGGATCTGCTTCTTTTCAACAGTCTTCTTGCTCACGGTGTGAGGCCGAATATCAGCGAACACGACGTGCGTATGGCGCAATATGTATCGATGTTTCCGGCTGATTACGAGAACGAGCGTCTCAGAGACGACCGGATTCGTGTCTGGAGGGAGCAGGGGACCCCGGCAGGGGACGGTTTTCCCGGCGATCCCCGTAATTACGAGGCAACGCATTATCCTGTTGCCACTCTTGATTCTCTGGGCCGGAAGCTGCTTGGACTTGATCCTTGGAAATGATGGATCCTGTCTTTCGTGCTTGCCTGTCTTTTTAACTGTTTCATGAATGGAGCGCATTAGATCATGCTGAATTCATGACCTAATGCGCTGTCTGATGTGAGGTTAGGCTCTCTCAAGCCGTATGAAACGGATATGGAGGGTCACATCATGTCTGGGAAAGCTCATACTGCCCAGAGGGCTTTTGGCGATATGGCGCCAGATCTGGCGCGTTATACGGATCAGATCCTGTTCGACGAGGTCTGGGAGCGGCCCGGTCTGACGCCACGTAAGCGGTGTATGGTGACCATCACCTGTCTGATTGCGCTTTATCGCGGCAATGAGCTGGGTTTTCATCTGCGCAAAGCACTGAACACCGGTGTGACGAAAGATGAGATCATCGAGATCATTACCCATCTGGCTTTCTACTCAGGCTGGCCCACAGCCTCTTCTGCGCTCGCCATTGCGAGGCAGGTTTTCGCAGACGAAAAGGAATCCTGATCATGACACAGAATATTGCCGGAAAAGTTGTTGTCATTACCGGCGCGAGCAGCGGCCTTGGTGAGGCCGTGGCGCGCCGTCTGGTGGCAGAAGGTGCAAGGATTGTGATTGGTGCACGGCGCATGGATCGACTTGAAGCACTGGCGGACTCGCTGGGCCTCGAACGTTCGGCGATCGTGAAGACCGATGTCAGCCAGGTGGATCAGGTCCAGGCGCTCGTTGACCGGGCCATCACTCTGTATGATCGTGTGGACGTGCTGATCAACAATGCCGGTCTTATGCCATCCTCACCGCTTGAAAAGCGGGATATTGCTGCCTGGGACGCAATGATCGACATCAACCTCAAAGGTACTCTTTATGGTATTGCCGCCGTGCTACCGCAGATGCAGCGTCAGAAGAGCGGACATATCATCAATGTGGCCTCTGTTGCCGGTCACAAGGTCGGGCCGGGTGGCGCGGTTTATTCCGCTACCAAAACTGCTGTACGCGTCCTTTCAGAAGGACTTCGTCAGGAGGTGAAGAATTATAATATCCGTACCACCATTATCTCGCCTGGTGCGGTTGCAACGGAACTTACCGGTAGCGTGACGGATGCTGATACCGCACAGCGCATGAAGGCATTTTACGAACAGGTGGCCATTCCGCCCGAGTCCTTTGCGGATACGGTAATTTTCACCATGAGCCAGCCAGAAGCTGTTGATATCAACGAGATCCTGTTTCGACCTACTGCCCAGGAATACTGAAGACGAATGACCCTGGTCCTTCAGCCGCGATAACGCAGCGCCTCGACCACGAGCCGGAAGGCGGCAGAAGCGTTTCGGCGGCTCGGGTAATAAAGATGATAACCGGGGAAGGGTGGGCACCAGTCTTCAAGAACGCGGATCAGGCGTCCTGCTTCTACATGATCTCTGATCTGGTCTTCCATCACGCAGGCCAGACCAAAACCGTCAAGCGCCGCCTGACGCACCATTGAGGCGCTGTCAAACGTTACCTGTCCTTCCACCCGGACACGCAGGGCGCGTCGGCCTTTTTCCAGCTCCCATGCATAGATACCCCCTGAACTGCGCATACGCAGATTGATACAGCAGTGCCGAGCCAGATCTTGTGGGCGCAAAGGCCTGGGATTGCTTGAGAAATACTCCGGCGATCCCACAACAGCCATGCGCAGGGGCGGGCCAATGGGCACGGCAATCATATCGCGGGCAATGGTCTCCTCCAGTCTTACCCCCGCATCGAACCGGTCAGCGACGATATCGGTCAGGCCGGAATCCAGCGACAGTTCGATATGAACATCAGGATGATCGGGCAGCAGGCTTCTGAGTTTGGGCCAGAGCAGACTGGCGGCGGCATGCTCGGATGTCGTAATTCTTATAGTGCCGGAGGGTCTTTCAGATAACTCGCTGATCGAGGCAATTTCCTCTGCGATACTGCTCAGCGCCGGCGAAAGGGTGCGGAGCAGACGCTCTCCCGCCTCTGTCGCCGAAACGCGTCGCGTTGTGCGGGTGAGAAGACGCACGCCCAGGCGTGCTTCAAGTCGTCTGACTGTATGACTCAGGGCAGATTGTGAGGTACCGATCCGGGCGGCGGCACGGGTAAAGCTTTGCTCTTCGGCCACGGCCAGAAAGGCACTGAGATCGACCAGTTCTTCGCGTTGCATTCATGAATTTCCGACATGGGTTTGTGCATATCATAGCATCTAATCTCATGATCCTGTCTGTGGTCTTCTGTCAGAAGTCTATGGGGCTCTGTTTTTTGCCCCCTTCAATTCGAACAAAGAGCCTCTTCATGGAAATCAGACATCCGGGTTCTACCCCCTCTGCCAGGGGGTCGTCAGACTGGTTTACTGGCATAGTGCGTATTGATTGCCCTTTTAACGGAAGTGGCGCTCTGGCCTGTGCCACAGTCACATTCGAGCCAGGCGCCGTACGGCGTGGCATAGTCACCCCCTGGGGCAGACCATTCTGATCACGACCGGCCTTGGCTGGGTGCAGCGCGATGGCGAGCCGGTGGAGCAGGTTCAGGCTGGTGACACTGTGTGGTTCGAACCGGGCGAAAAGCACTGGCACGGGGCCTCGGCCGAGTGCGCCATGACCCATATCGCCATCACTGAAACGCAGGATGGCAAATCCACCGACTGGATGGAGAAGGTTAGCGACGCGCAATATCGTCGTTGAGCCGGATCCTTTTCTAAACGATCAGAAACGGAGTGTGCAGATGGAAAAGCGTCGTCTTGGCCAGAATGGTCTCGAGGTTTCCGCCCTTGGATTGGGCTGCATGGGGTTGAGCTATGGCTATGGTCCGGCCATCGAGCGTGGTGCCGCCATTGACCTTTTGCGCAGCGCCTATGAACAGGGTGTTACATTTTTCGATACGGCCGAAGCTTACGGCCCGTTTGAAAACGAGGATCTGCTGGGTGAGGCACTGGCACCGTTCCGCGAGGACGTGGTGATTGCGACCAAATTCGGCTTCAGGAATGGCGAGGTTGCACAGGGTATGGATAGCCACCCGGCACGTATACGCCAGGTGGCTGAAGAAGCCCTCAAACGCCTGCGTACGGATACAATCGATCTGTTCTATCAGCATCGCGTCGACCCTGACGTGCCAATGGAAGATGTTGCCGGAGCGGTCAAGGAGCTGATCTGGGAGGGTAAGGTGCGCCATTTCGGCCTGTCCGAGGCCGGTGCAGGGTCTATTCGCAAGGCTCATGCGGTACAGCCTGTCACCGCGCTTCAGAGTGAATATTCGCTGTGGTGGCGCGAGCCGGAAAAGGAAATCCTGCCACTGCTTGAGGAACTCGGGATCGGGTTTGTGCCGTTCAGCCCACTCGGCAAGGGTTTTCTGACAGGCGCAATCACGCCTGAAACCGTGTTCGGCAAGGATGATTTCCGCAGCAGCGTCCCGCGTTTCGCGGCTGAAGCCGTTGCGGCCAATCAGGCTCTGGTCGAGGCACTGAAGGCGCTTGCCGTCGAGATGGATGCCACCCCGGCACAGATAGCCCTGGCTTGGCTTATGGCGCGCAAACCCTGGATCACCCCGATACCTGGCACGACAAAACCGGCCCGCCTGACGGAAAATCTCGGAGCGGCAACGCAGCATCTTTCTTCCGGAGCGCTGGCGCGTATCGAGGCTGCTTTGCAGCATATAGATGTGGTGGGTGAACGCTATCCGGCCCATCTGCGCGAGCGGACCGGGCGTTGATCCTCAGCCCAGCTGGTCGAGCAGCGTTCTGTTTTCTTCACCCCAGCAATAGAGCGCTTCGAGCGGTTCTATGAAACGCTGGCCAAGGGGTGTCAGGCGGTATTCCACCGCTGGTGGCATAGTCTGAAGCACAATACGTTCGATGATTCCCAGATCCTGCAATTCGCGCAGAGTCTGGGTCATCATTTTTTTCGAGATACCTGGCAGATTGCGTTGCAGATTACCGGGTCGTGCAGCACCGCCAAGCATATGCAAGGCATGAAGGATCATTGTCACCCATTTGCCGGAAAAAAGGCGCAGCAGGCGACGTGGAGCGCATTCTTCAAGGTAAGGGCCTTTACGATAGCGGCCGAGAGGATCGGGTTTCTTGTCGGTCATGGTTCCCTTTTGGTGCCCAGGGCACCAGAAAGTGCCGGATTGCGTTTTATCTCCATACTGCCCAGCTTCGGAGAGACGCAAACGACATCTGGAGGGTCACATGACCCATAAGGCTCTTATTATCGGCGCGACCGGCATGGTTGGTCAAAATCTCGCAAATCGTCTGGTGGCTGAAGGCTGGGCCGTATACGGTCTGGCACGCCGGATCGAGACGCTGCCTTCGGGCGTGCTGCCCATCAAGGCCGATACGCTCGATCCTGTCGCCCTGCGCGAGGCTCTGGTCGATCTTGCGCCAAGCCATGTGTTCTTCACCACCTGGACACGCCGTGATACGGAGCGTGAGAACATCCTCGCCAACAGCGCCATGCTTCGCAACGTTTTCGAAACTCTGCCACACCCGGAACAGATTGTTCACGCGGGGCTCGTCACCGGGCTCAAACATTATCTCGGGCCGTTCGAGGCCTATGGCAAAGGTGTGCTGCCGCAGACGCCGTTCCGTGAGACCCTGCCGCGCCTCGACATCGAGAATTTCTATTATGCGCAGGAAGACGTCCTGTTTGACGCCGCAAGAAAGCACGGTTTTTCCTGGAGTGTGCATCGTCCGCATACGATTATCGGTCATGCAATCGGCAATCTGATGAATATGGGTACGACGCTCGCGGTCTATGCCTCACTCTGCCGTGAAACCGGCTTGCCTTTCGTCTTCCCCGGTTCACCCGTTCAGTGGTCGGGTTTGACGGATGTGACGGATGCGCGACAGCTGGCGCGACAGATTTTCTGGGCGGCAACCAGTCCTGCGGGACGGAACGAAGCCTTCAATATTGTCAACGGCGACGTTTTTCGATGGAGCGTACTCTGGCCGGAACTTGCTGCCTGGTTCGGTATCGAGGCTGCGCCTTATCCGGGAGAGGCAGGCTCGCTTGAGGCAGTGTTGGCAGATAAAGGAGATGAATGGGCGGCATTGGCCGAAAAAGCAGGGCTCGTCGAACCCGGTCTTCATCGTTTGGCCTCAGCCTGGCACACAGATGCTGACCTTGGCCGTCCGGTCGAGTGCCTTACGGATATGAGCAAGAGCCGGGAAATGGGCTTTACGGGCTATCAGTCGACGCGGAACTCGTTTTTCGACCTCTTCACCCTGCTGCGGGCTCAGCGCTATATTCCCTGAAGGCGATCTCGAATGAGACCGACGATGTTTCTCTGCTGACGGGGCTGGAGCGCGGAACCTCCTGTCATGCGACTGGTCTGGCCTGACGGACTGTTTTCAAAAGACGTTCGAACGGCTATGGCTCAACACGACGCGTGAAAACAATGATGGAGGGATGACATGACGACCGTACCAAGACGTGGCGTCTGTCTCGTGATTTCTGCTCCATCGGGTGCGGGCAAATCAACTATTGCCAATGCCCTGCGCGCGGGAGATTCCAGTCTCGTACATTCGGTTTCAGTAACCACGCGTGCGCCTCGTCCCGGGGAGAAAGAGGGCGTGCATTACTATTTCCGCTCCCTCGAAGAATTCCGGGCGATGGCGGAGAGGGGCGAATTGCTGGAGTGGGCTGAAGTTTTTGGTCGTGGCTACGGGACGCCACGCGCACCGGTCGAGGCAGCCTTGGCGAGCGGTCGCGACATGGTGTTCGACATCGATTGGCAAGGACATCGTCTGTTGCGCGATGCGCTGCCTGATGATGTGGTGAGTCTGTTTGTACTGCCCCCGTCGATGAAAGAGCTGGACCGCAGATTGCGCTCGCGCGCGTCGGATGATGCAGCTGAGATTGACAAGCGCATGGGCGCAGCTCTTGCCGAGATCTCTCATTGGAGCGAGTTTGACCATGTGATCATCAATGAGGAACTTGACCGTGCAGTGAGGGAAGCTCAGTCAATTCTGATCGCGGCAAGACTGCGTACCAGACGCCAGCATGGTCTGGCAGCGCTCATGAAAGAATACGAGGCTCATTGAAGTCGCGATGTGAACGGTGATTTCAGAGGAAGTTGCCGTTTTTCCGCTGATGATGCCTGAGAGGTGATCTGATATCAGGAAGAAAAATTGCAAATAGTTCATACTTGTGACCAGACTACAGGTCTGTACGGCAGAGCAGAGGTACTGGCTTGCCTGACAGTGTCGCAAGGAGCAGGAACTTGAAATGACTGGTACCGATCAGAAAAATGCCTTGTGTGATACTGTATCCCGATCACAGACAATTCCCAGGCCGGGGTTGATCAAGGCCATCGGGCAGGTCACGAGCGGCAACATGCTCGAAATGTACGATTTCATGGTCTTCGGCTATTACGCAGGAGATATTGGCAGGGCCTTTTTTCCTTCAGGTAATGCCCAGGCTGAACTGATGCTGTCTTTTGCAACCTTCGGGGCAGGGTTTCTGATGCGCTCTGGGAGCATTGATTCTGGGTGCTTATGTCGATCGTCTGGGACGACGTCGGGGACTTATCCTTACGCTGACCCTGATGGCGATTGGTACGATCACTCTTGCCCTGACACCCGGCTATGACAGGATTGGTATTTTTGCACCACTAATCGTTCTGTGCGGTAGGCTGATCCAGGGATTTTCTGCTGGTGTCGAAGTCGGGTCCAGCTCGGTTTATCTTTCGGAAATTGCTACTGAAAAGAATCGCGGCTTTGTCGTCTCCTTTCAGTCAGCGTCGATTCAGCTCGCGGTTGTTGTTGCGGCGGCGGTAGGGTTTGGTCTGACCTCCTGGCTCGGCACAAAGGCCATGTCGGAGTGGGGGTGGCGTCTGCCTTTGCTCTTTGGCTGCCTCATCGTGCCGGTACTGCTGTTTCTGCGCCGCAATCTGCAGGAAACGGCGGCGTTCGAGGCAGAGAAAAATCACCCTGATCTGCGGGAAATCTTCACTACCTTGCACGTCAACTGGCGTCTGGGCGGTATTGGCGTGCTGACAGCTATAATGAGTACGGTCTCGTTTTATGTTCTGACCGCTTACACGCCGGCTTATGGCACGCGCATCCTGAAACTTGATCGGCTGGACAGCCTGTTCGTCACACTCTGCGTCGGGTTGGTGAATTGCCTTCTCGTCCCGGCATTTGGCGCGTTGTCCGATCGTATCGGTCGTCGTGTGCTTCTCAAAGGCGCGACGATCCTGGCGATCTGTTCGGCTTATCCGCTCATGCACTGGCTGGTGGCCGCTCCTGATATGGGGCGTCTTATGGCGGCCGAAATCTGGCTTGCCGTGTTGTATAGTGCCTATAACGGTGCGGCGATTGCCTGGCTTACCGAGATTGTACCGCCGCGTATCCGGACAACCGGATTTTCCTTCGCTTATAGTCTTGCAACCTGCATCGGTGGGTTCAGCAACTGTTTGTACCTGGCTGATAAACATCACTGATAACCGCGCCATGCCTGCCATATGGCTGAGTGTCGCGGCAGTATGTGGTCTGGTCGCGGCGTTTATTGCTCGTCCCTATCGCGAAATGGAAGTACACGGCAACAGCTGAAAGGAGCTTGGCCGGGCGCTGATTGAGTTTTCAGTTGCGGATGTATCTTTATGCATTTGGTCTAATTTTATCTACGAAAGAAAATGGAAGTATAAAGCAATGAATTACAAAATCAACAGAATTTACAGACTTTATATATAAATCCCTATTAAACAAAGGTTATATTTACAAAAAAATGTACAATCATATTATTGTAAAAACAGACTGTACATCTACGCCAATTTTCGGATTATAATATTATTATAGAAATTAATATGAATAGGTTATCCCATGATACCTTATATTTCTATTTAATATTACTTATATTAACAAGGATTATTATTATATCCAAGTAATTGTCTGGGAGAGCGTCTTGCAGACTCCAGGTTTCATCCAAAAAGTGAATATTTGAGTCAGGGTTCAATGCGAGTCAAGATGCAATATAGTAAAGTAGCATTTGCACTACGCAACCTACGCCAGAATATGGGTGGCCCTCGAACGTAAGTTGCGTGATGGTATTTTTCCTTGGGACGCACGGTTTCGGTTGAGAGTAGTTACGATCGCCGTCTATTATCGGAAATTACAAATTACATGATATTCATTGCAGAAAGCGATGCAACACAAATACTTTTTCAGGATCTCACAGACCCTAGCTTCTTGGAGTAACCGCGAGTATGATGGAGAGCGAACGAAACATTTGCCACCCAAAGTGTGAATTAAGTCTAAATGCTCAAACTATTTCATAATGCTGTCTTTGGGCAGCGGCGTCGACAAAGTATCTCCCACGCTGATAATGCAAGGGATAATGGTGATCCTGCGCAGGCGGCAGTGCTTTACAAGGCAGTTGTTGACAGATGGGGGGAGACACCTGGCCTGCTTATGCAGCTTGGAAATGCCTTGAAAGATTCTGAGGCGTTCGATGAGGCTGAGGTTATCTATCAGCGAGTCTGGGATGGTCCTGCCCGAAATGCTGATGTCGCACTTCAGTTTGGTCATCTAATGAAAACCCGGGGTGATCTGCAAAAAGCTCTCGAATGGTATCAACGTTCGATTTCTATTGATCAAGCAGATGATAACCCTGCTCATGCCGAGCATGCTAGCTTGGAAGCATTTCTCCGGGGTGTTCCTGGGAGTGATGATCTGGAAGCTGAGGACCTGGAAGTTGTGAAAACGCACCATGAAAGTCCTACTATTGAGCGTGTAATGCACCCGACGGATTCGACAAACTTCCGGGATCAGATGATCCTGCGTCAATTGCACCTTAAGCTAAAATTCCGTCGCGCCTGAAACCTGAAATTATGGAACGTTATTTGTGAAGATCATTCTCGACCTGCAGGGCGCTCAGACCGAGAGCCGCCTTCGTGGCATTGGCAGACAGAATATTGCTCTTGCCGACGCCATTATCGAACGCTCGCGTAATCGACACGACATCCACATAGTTTTCAATCATAGGCTGACGGACGGGCGTGAAAAGCTTTTCCAGAAGTACGCCTCGTTGATTGCTCCAGAGAATGTCCACTTTTTTATGCCCCCCGGAGGCACTGCAGAGCGCTATGAGGAGAATGCTTGGCGCACCCGTGCAGCCGAGTTGATTCGAGAACGGTTTATTGCTGAACTTGCACCCGATGTCGTACACCTTGGCTCTCTTTTTGAGGGTTATGTCGATGACGCAGTAACTTCGGTTGGCTTGTTTGATACGAATTTTCTTACTGCTGTTACACTTCACGACCTGATACCAATTGTCGACCCTGAACGTTATCTTTCAGAACTTCGTCCCCGAAGACACTGGCTGCGACGAGCACAATTCCTCAAACGAGCCGATCTCCTGCTCTCAGTATCAGAATACTCAAAGCAAGAGGCCACTCAATGGCTTGGTATACCGGCAGAAAAAATTGCTGTAATGATGGCGGGCGCAACACAGGATTTCGTTCCTGCGACCACTCTTACAATCGAGCATGAAATCCTGCGCCGGAAATTCAAGCTACGCGACAATTTCATCCTCCATGTGGGTGCTGTTGATCCGAGAAAAAATGTTGACTACATTTTCAGAGCTTTAACTACTCTGCCACAAGATGATCAAAACGCTTATCAGGTCGCGTTTGTTGGTCGTCTTTTCGATGAAGAAGTCAGTCGCCTTCGACTTGCGGCGGTACGAAGCGGTCTGGACTCGTCACGATTGGTTTTCTGTCAATTTGTCAGCGAAACTGATCTTGTGACGCTTTATCAGATGTGTGCTGCAGTTGTATTCCCTTCTACCCACGAGGGTTTTGGTCTGCCTGCTCTAGAAGGGATGGCAGCGGGGGCTCCAACCTTCGTTGCGAATGCCACAAGCCTTCCCGAGGTCGTCGGATCAGCAGAACAAACATTTGATCCTTATGATCCTCAGGATCTGGGAAAGAAACTCTCTCGCCTTCTGCATGATCCGAAATACAGTAAGACACTCAAGTCTTCCGGGATAGCACGAGCTACAGAACTGACATGGGAGCGTTCGGCCGATATTGCTTTGGAGGCGTTCGAGAAACTTCATTATGAACGTTCATCGAGACTGCGTAGCGGGAAAGGGCAGTATGTCAGACCTGTGCCCCTCTTGCGCCAGAAACCCAAGCTCGCATTCGTTTCACCGCTTCCGGGAGTAAATTCCGGAATTGCAACGTACTCTGGAAAACTACTTCGAGAGCTTGCTTGTCATTACGAAATCGAGTGCGTTCCGCTTCCCGGACAAACAATATCTGATGAATGGATATTGGCCAATTTTGTTATTCGGGATGTCGGATTTTTTGAGAGAAACTCAAACGGATATAATAAAATATTATATTCCGTCGGAAACAACGAGAATTCTTTTTATATCATTAAGCTTATTAAAGAAATAACGGGCACTGTTATTTTGCACGATTATTATCTTTCCGACCTATATAATTTTTTATCTTCAACAGGCCTGCTCCCTGAAGAAGACTTTTTCCGTGTTCTGTATAAGACCAATGGTATTAGTGCGCTTCTTGAGGAGAGGTCTCTAGGCAGAAATCATGCTGTCACCAAATTTCCTTGTAATGCGGAAATTTTCGAAAATGCGGCAGGAATTATAGTCCATTCCAGTTGGGCTCGTGATCAGGCGATCTCGCTTTATGGCGATGTAATGCGAGAGAGAATTGCGGTTGTCCCTCATCTGAAGGAGACAAGAGACCGTCTGGCACGTGCGCGAGCACGTCAAGCGCTCAAAATTGACGACGACGTTTATCTCGTCTGCACATTTGGCTATATCCAAAGTCGTAAGCGCCCTGAAGAAATCATTAACGCTTGGATAAGTTCGAATCTTCCCAAACGCAAAAATGCTAGACTTGTCTTTGTGGGAGAGCTGGAATGCTCACCACTTGGAGACCAGATAAGCGCTCTCTGCCGTGAGAATAATATTCTCATCACCGGATATGCATCGGACTCGCTCTATCAGATCTATGTGGATGCAGCCGATCTTGCGATTCAGCTTCGTAAGGAATCTCGTGGAGAAACCTCCGGCACGATCTTGGATTGCATGGCATCCGGCGTCCCTGTGATTGTTCAGGGCGACGGCGCATTTTCTGAGATGTCACCTGACGAAGCGCTTACTTTCGGCTCTGACGCCCGGCACAAGACGCTGAAAAGCGTCCTCGATGCAGTTGCCTTGGCGCCTAATGATTACAAGGCTCTTGGCGAGCAAGGCAGAGCTAGGATCCTGGAATCTCATCAGGGGGTCGACGTTGGCAATCAGATGCGAGATTTCCTAGATACTTTTCCGTCCTTGCCTGGCGGTAGTGCTGCTGTCGCACTTGCTGCGCTCGCAGATTTTACTGCATCCAGAAGCCCTGACAGAGACGATTGGGAGCGTACTGCGCATGCTTTCACCTTCCAGCAGCCTGCCATTCGGCAGCGGCAGATTCTGTACGATGTCACAGTTCTTGCTGAATCGGACGCAAAGACAGGTATTCAGCGCGTTGTACGCGGGGTGCTAGCAAGTCTTTTCGCTGCCCCGCCTGAAGGGTATCGTATTGAGCCTGTTCGGATGGAGGGAAATAGACTTATTTACGCACGACAATTCTCGACTCACGTTTTTGATGCACCTACTTGGGTTTATCCGGATTGTCCGGTCGACATGGATAAGGATGATATTTACCTGTCAGTCGACTGGGTGCCGGATAGGCTTGTAAATATTGAAGAAGTACTTCTTGACTTGCGTCGAGTGGGTGGCAAGGTCGTGATTTGTGTCCATGATCTCCTCCCTCTTGAGCTCCCACAATATTTTCCTGATTTTATGGAAACAGTTACTGAGCGCTGGTTCCAGTGTGTTATTAGAGTCGCGTCTCAGATCGTCTGTGTCTCGCGTACAACTGCTGATATGGTCGGATTCTTTGCGAATGCGTTGGATGTAGAGCCTGCTAGACCAATCGCTCTTGATCATTTCCCGCTTGCCGCTGATCTCGCCAGTAGCAAACCGTCAAAGGGAATTCCGCCAAACGGAAACCAGATTCTTCGCAGGCTGAAAACTAAAACGTCCTTTCTAATGGTTGGTACCATTGAGCCGCGAAAAGGTTATCGTGACATTCTTGATGCCATGAGAATATTATGGCGCAAGGGGGGGGACGAAATCCTAATTTTCGTCGGCAAGAAGGGCTGGATGATGGACGAATTCTGCGCTGAAATCGAAGCCGATCCAGAGTATAATAAGAAGCTTTATTGGCTCTCGGGAATATCAGACGAATTTTTGGATCGTCTGTATGAGGAGACTTCTGCTTTAATTGCGGCATCTGAAGGCGAGGGCTTTGGTCTTCCTCTCGTAGAAGCAGCTCTCCATAAGAGTCATCTAATAGCGCGCGATATTCCGGTTTTTCGTGAGGTCGCAGGGGACGGAGCATTTTATTTCAAAGGCCGTACACCTGTTGATATTAGTGTAGAGTTACAGGAATGGGTCAAACTTCACGCAAAAGGCCGGTCACCGCATCCGCGCAATACCACGACCATTACTTGGCAGAAGTCTACGGAGATTCTTTTAGATAAAATCTTCAGTAGTAAGCCCTATCAGTCATAAGCCCTAACAAAAAGGAAAAAACATCATAATGGTTGAGCAAAGTGCCCAAATCCGTAAGACCGTAACAAGATTTGGACACTTGCTCATGGCATTGTTTACAGGGACGATGCTTGATACATTGCCGGCCCAAGCATCGTCGTCTGGTCCTCTTTCTCCGATACATACGAAGAAAGAGGCTGACACCAGTCACGTAGTGATTTGTGATGGGATACACGACGAGACTGAATCGCTTAATGCTTTGTTGCGCGATGGTTATAGCATTCGTATTTCGAACCGCGGTGGTGCTTGCCAGATTAAGCATACACTCCATATCTCTGTGAATGGGACTTCCATTATCGGTGATGGCCTGGCCTCAACCACGATAGAAATCTCGTCGCCGTCCGAACCTGTAATTGAAGTCGCCGCGGGGCTGAGAAATTTCTCTGTGAGAGGAGTCAAGATTACGCGAACGCAGGAGGCTGCAAGTTCGAGCATCTGTGGAATCGTCGTAGGTAATGATGAAATATTTGCAGATCTGGATGGTATAGAATCTACCAGAAGCGGGAATGGATTCTGTCTAGGGTCAATTGCTTTTGGAAGGTTGAATAATGCCATTTCCCAAGAGAACTCAGGGAATGGTTTTTACATAACGAATAGGAATTCCACACAACCTGCACAATGGACCATAACAAATTCTCTGAGCCAGGCGAATGACGGATATGGTTTCTATGTTGAGTCTGGCGACCATCCTCTTATTTTGCTCCCTTGGATCAATGACGAAACTTTCGCCAATGGTCTCGGTGGGGTTCGTATGTCAGGTAATTCACATGGTGGCTACATTGTCAGCGCTACGATAGAGGCCGGCGTATTTTCGAGTGATGGAGGAGACGAAATTTTCTTTGATACGTACTCAGGCTACATAAAAGTCGGTAGCGGAACCTTCGTGGAGGAAGCAGGGCAGCATGCGACAGGGCGTGGTTTTCACCTTGCACCGACCCATAAAGGGCGTGGCATAGTAGCTACGACAAATGTCTCCGATATACACATATCCGATACGCTTGTTTCCCATTCCAGTGAGTCAGGAATTGCAAGCGGCGCGTATCACACTCTCATTTCCGGGGCTACACTCTACGGAAACGCTATCGTCAACGATGGGCTTTGTGGGTACAATGGAGAAAACGGAAGAATAGGAACGAGCACTGTTATCTCTGCAACACGATCAGGGAATTTGAATGCTAATCCGCTTTCTGGCCTGCAAGCAGGAGGCTTCTGCTTTATAAGCGGAAAGGGGGTAAGTATCACTGCGAGCGATGTAAGTTTCAGCAGAAAAAGTGGTATTTATTTTGGTCGTGATCCAGAGCAGGCCAAAATTGCGGATGTTGTCGGATATAATACAGCTTCTAGTGGCGTTCTTCAGTTATCTCCAGGGCAAAAGACTACACTCGTATATCACCACCTAGCAGGTCCTCCCCGTGCTGTGACCCTGACACCTGCCACAGCAATTGACGGCAACTGGTATGTTGATCAGATCACGTCATCGAGTTTCCGGGTAAATTTGACACGGCCTAGCAAAGAAAGCATTCATATGTTTTGGCAATCATCTTTTCAGTAAAAGCATATAAGAATAGCTGACAAAATATATATTTAATCAACCTCTGTTTGTTTAAGTTCGATTGAATAGCAAGGGTATTCTATCTGAGGTTGTAGAAAGCTCTCCAAACAGGTAGCTCCAACTAGCTTATTTCACTGTCCGCTTGCGTATTAGAACGTTAGGCTCAGACTTTTTACGTCAGTGTCCTGATTGTTTGAAAAACATTGTATCAAAACAGCTGGTTGGCTCCGGTCGAATGCTTGTAGTTGCTCTGACGAATAAGGGGGCTTTGATAGCCCCCCTCATCCCTCAAGATCGAGCGGATAATGATTATTCGCGTTCGACCTGGAGCTTCTTGATGTTGGCGATCGCTTTTGCTGGATTCAGGCCCTTCGGGCAGGTTTGCGTACAGTTCATGATCGTTCTGCAGGCATAGAGCTTCATGGAATCGTCCAAGGCCTCGAGACGTTCGCTCTTGTGATCGTCGCGGCTATCCATGATCCAGCGATTGGCGGCCAGAAGTGTGGCGGGACCAAGATAGCGGTCGCCATTCCACCAATAGGACGGGCAGGACGTGCTGCAGCAGAAACACAGAATGCATTCCCACATGCCGTCCAGTTTTTCGCGTTCTTCCACACTTTGCAGACGTTCGGTGTCGGGCGGTGGTGGTGTGTCGCTTTTCAGCCAGGGCTGGATTGATTCCAGCTGCGCATAGGCACCATTCAGATTGGGGACGAGATCTTTCACGACCGGCATATGCGGCAGCGGGTTGATCCTGACCGTTCCCTTGATTGAACTGATCGGTTTGAGGCAGGCGAGGGTATTTTCACCATCAATGTTCATGGCGCAGGATCCACAGATCCCCTCGCGGCATGAGCGCCGGAATGTCAGTGACGCGTCGATATGGTCCTTGATGTACAGCAGTGCATCAAGAACCATCGGGCCGATCTTGTCGAGATCCAGTTCGTAGCTGTCCAGGCTCGGATTGGAATCGTCATCGGGCGACCAGCGATAGACCTGAAAAGTCGCCTTGCGTTTGGCTTCTGCAGGAGCCGGATAGAATTTGCCGGGGCGGGTCGTACTGTTTTTGGGCAGGCGAAGTTCAACCATGATACAGCTCCCTCAGTAAACGCGTTTCTTGGGCGGGAAAACCTCGACATCATTCGTCAGGGTCTGCATCCGCACCGGCCGGTAAAGCAGGTTTACCGTACCGTCCTTACCGAGATAGGAGACGGTATGTTTCATCCAGTGTTCGTCATCGCGCTCAGGGTAGTCGTCATGCGCATGGGCGCCACGTGTTTCGTGACGGGCATAAGCGCTTTCGATAGTGACCGTGGCATTGGCCAGAAGATTGGCGAATTCGAGGGCTTCCATCAGATCGCTGTTCCAGATGAGCGAGCGATCGGACACACCCATGTGCTGTGCGTCTTCCCAGAGCTGATGGATCTTCTCGCACCCTTCTGCGAGCGATTTCGTATTGCGGAAAACGGCCGCATGGCTCTGCATAAGACGTTGCAGCCTTTCACGAAGCTCTGCCACAGTGAATTTACCTGAAGCGTAGCGTGTCTTGTCGAAGGCTTCGAGAATGGCCTCGCCCGCATTTTTCGGCAAAGGCGGGACAGGTGTGGTCGGATCAATGATCTCTGCTGCGCGTTTGCCTGCCGCACGCCCGAACACGATCAGATCAAGCAGCGAGTTGGTGCCCAGTCGATTGGCGCCATGCACCGAAACGCAGGCCGCTTCACCAACGGCCATCAGGCCCGGTACGACCTGTTCGGGATTTTCCTCGGTCGGTCTCAGCACTTCACCGTGCAGATTGGTCGGCACACCGCCCATGTTGTAATGCACGGTTGGCAGAACCGGAGCCGGCTCCTTTGTTACATCCACACCGGCAAAAATACGCGCGGTCTCAGAAATGCCAGGCAGGCGCTGATGCAGCAATTCAGGGCCAAGATGCTCCAGATGCAGCATGATGTGATCCTTTTTCGGACCACAGCCACGCCCTTCATTGATCTCGATGGTCATGGCGCGTGACACGACATCACGTGAGGCGAGATCCTTGGCAGTCGGAGCGTAGCGCTCCATGAAGCGTTCGCCTTCCGAATTGGTCAGATAGCCACCTTCGCCACGACAGCCTTCTGTCAGCAGGCACCCTGCCGGAAAGATACCGGTCGGATGAAACTGGACGAATTCCATATCCTGTGTCGGTACCCCGGCACGCATGGCCAGTCCGCCGCCATCGCCCGTGCAGGAATGGGCCGAGGTGCAGCTCTGGAAGGCACGGCCATAGCCGCCCGTTGCCAGCACGACCGTCTTGGCGTTGAAGCGATGGATCGAGCCGTCATCAAGGCACCAGGCCATGATACCGCGACAGGCGCCCTCCTCATCCATGATCAGGTCGAGCACGTAATATTCGACGAAGAAATCGACGCGATGTTTCAGGCATTGCTGATAGAGCGTGTGCAGGATGGCATGACCGGTGCGGTCAGCCGCTGCGCAGGCACGGGCAACCGGTGCCTTGCCGTATTCGCTCATATGGCCGCCAAAGGGACGCTGATAGATCTTGCCATCTTCGGTGCGCGAGAACGGCACACCGAAATGCTCCAGCTCCATAACAGCGCTCTCGGCCTCACGGCACATGAACTCGATAGCGTCCTGATCACCCAGCCAGTCCGACCCTTTGACAGTGTCGTACATATGCCAGCGCCAGTTATCCTCTGACATGTTACCCAGAGAGGCGCCTATGCCACCCTGTGCGGCAACCGTATGGCTGCGTGTCGGGAATACCTTGGTTACGCAGGCTGTGCGCAGACCACCCGCACCCATGCCCAGTGTCGCGCGCAGGCCGGAGCCCCCCGCGCCGACCACCACCACATCATAGGCATGATCGACAATGCGGTAGTTCTTGGCGGTATCCGCGCTCATTATTTTGCCTCCGGCGTACGGGTCATGAGGATGCGGGCCAGTGAGGCACAGCCCAGAGCCACGAAAAGCAGCGTGCTCAGACGAATGATCAGACGTAGCCAGACACGACGCCAGCCCCGTGAATAATCGGAGGCGATAACCTCAAGTCCAAGCTGGGCGTGACGGCCAGTAAGCCCGATCAGCAGGCCCAGCGGAGCCGCGTTATGCACGCGTCCTGCCCAGGCCAGAATAGCTTCACGGTCACGCCCGGCAAGGCGCAGGATCTGCGCCACCCCCCAGATTGAGAGCGGCCCCAGAAGCAGGGCAGAGACACGTTCTGCCGTCCAGTGTTCGGCCCCATCAGGCAGGCCACCCAGCCCTTTGGCACGCGCCAGAGGCGTGCGCATATCGGAAAGGCGGTTCATGCGCGAGTTCCCTTGTTACGAAGCCGGGTGAGGGTCACGAATGCTGTGGTCAGAAAGACGCAGAGCCCGGCGGTCACAAAAACCGAGCGTCGGCCATCCGCGTCAATTTCCTTTTTCTCGAAGCGTGAGCCGCTATCCCATATCAGATGGCGGATACTGGCAACGAAATGATAGGTTGTGGCCACGCCCCAGCCCAGAAAGATGAGACGGCCGAGAGGATTGGTCGCAACCCGCTGCGCACGGGAAAAGGCGCGCGGCCCCTGTGCAAGGGCAGCCAGCCACGTAACGGCTAGTCCTGCACCAAGAGAGGAGACGACGCCCGCCATGCGATTGCCTATCGAAAGCGCCATGGAAAGGCGAAAACGATAAACATCCAGATGGGGAGACATGGGACGCCGAATGGCCTGCCCCTCAGTGTCGGTGCCGTGATAGAACGCTTCACGTCCGTCGGAAGCCATGGCGATACCTCGGTATTCTGTCTTCGATCCAAGCGATAACTTACCCCACATAGTCGCATTGGGGTGGTTCGTCATGTGCATATTGATGTGAGAATCGGCACTGATTTTGTCTTATATATCATGCAATTTCGGCGCATTCGCATCTGAAACCTCTCACCAAGGCGTGACGCCTTTTCGGGCGCGCGTTACGATCTTGCGTGATAGGACAGGTTGAAAGCTGAATTGCGTGATGACAGAGAGAGGCTGATGTCAGAACTGAATCTTGCCGAGGCAATCCCTGGTACTTCGAGCGGTGTATTTCGCGCTTATCAGCGCCTGATAGCGCAGGGGCAGATCGAGGCAGACCCAGCCCAGAGACGTGCAGCCGAGGCGCTTGATAATCTGGCTCAGGCCTTGCAGACGCGGCATGAGAGCAGGGACGGGTTGTTCTCGCGACTTTCTAGGCGGCGCCCGGCGCCGATCAGAGGTCTCTATCTGGTGGGCGAGGTCGGGCGTGGGAAGACCATGCTCATGGATCTGTTTTGTCGGGAAGTTGCCGTTTCAAAAAAGCGGCGTATTCACTTTCATGTCTTCATGCAGGAAGTCCTGCGCGCTCTGCACAAGGGGCAGACGCAGGGGCAGCGCCGCGAAGACCCTGTGAGGGAACTGGCCCAGAAGGTTCATGAACAGAACGACCTGCTCTGTTTTGATGAGTTCCAGATCAATGACATGTCAGATGCGGTTCTGGTGCTTCGTCTGCTTGATATGATCATGGAGCTCGGTACGGTCGTGGTGGCGACATCAAATACCGCGCCTGCTGACCTCATGAAGAACCAGGTACAGAACCGTTCGACCATGAGGCCTTATCTGGAGGCGTTTTCGGCGCATATGACGGTACTGACGCTGCAATCGGCGCGTGATTATCGCCGTGGACGCGAACTGGATAGTGAGAGATGGCTTGCGCCGCTTTCAGAAGAAAACAGCGCGCATCTGCGTCAGCGATTTGAAGTCCTGACTGAGGGAAAAGCCGAGCCTGGCTTTGTCATGATAGGGTCACGCCGTGTGGTCGTGCCGTCCTGCTCCCGCAACATTGCCTGGTTCAGTTTTGAGGATCTCTGTGGAGCCGCGCTTGGACCTGCGGATTATCTCGCAATTGCCGCCCGCTTCAGTACGCTGTTTGTTGATGATATTCCCGCGCTTGTGCCTGATCAGTTCGACAAGGCGCGACGTTTTATCAATCTGATCGATGTGATGTATGAAAATCATACGATCCTGTTTGCGACCGCAGCTTCCCAGCCCGAGACACTTTATCAAAGCGGTGAAAATGCAAAGGCTTTCGAACGCACGGTGTCGCGTCTTGAAGAGATGCGATCGAGTGGCTGGCGGGAGACGGAATAGGGACGCAAGTCTGAACGATTCCTGTCTCGCATGAATTCCTAGACCCTGTCTCGGCGGAACATTTACCAGAAAAACCGTGCGTTTTTATTCAGGGTCCGTTTCTGCAGTCAGACCCTGCTCAGGGAATGGGGGTGCTGCTGCTTGTGCGTATCGTCTGTTTTAGTCCAGGTCAGGCGACACGACTGGCACGGCAGTAAGACCGCATATTTTCACACTCGAAATTGAAGTGACATTTTTTGTCACGGTCTCTTTATAGATGAGAATGATACACCTTCGCATCTCGAAGTAAAGATGCGGTAAATCTTCTTCATGAAGGCCGTAAAAATGGAATCCCGTATCCGACTCCGATCATCGGCGTCAGTTGTCGCTGGTCTTACGTTTCTCTGTAGTGGTTCATATCTTTCGTCCGCTGAGGCTGCGTCATCGAATGATTTGTCCGACGGAAAACAGAAGCCGCGTATAGAACCGGAAGCGGGTTCCGGCAAAGAAGTTCAGGATATAACCCACGCCCGGTCATTGAATGATACCAGGAGTCTGGATAAAGGCTCCGTTCCTTCAGGGGAGGAACATATCCTTGTTACCGGGAGCAGAATGAACATTCTGCGGGAGCCTGTCGGGCTGGGTCGTATGCCTGAGGATGTGATGCATACGCCGCAGACCATCAATGTCGTGCCTCAGGCCTTGATGGAACAGCAGAATGTCAAATCGCTCGATGAGGCGCTCCGGAATGTGCCCGGTATCACGGCCTCGGTCGGTGAGGGTGAAGGCGGCATGTCGGGTGATCAGTTCCTGATCCGTGGATTTCAGGCGCAGAACGATATTTATGAGAACGGTCTGCGCGATTTCGGTGTCTATACGCGTGACAGCTTCTATTACGATCATGTGGCAGTGATAAAAGGCCCGTCATCCGAAGTGTTCGGCAATGGAACCACTGGCGGCGCCATCAATATTGTGACCAAGGCCCCGCATAGCGGCAACAGCTATGCAGCGAATTTTTCGGGTGGGACAGGGTCCTATTATCGCGGCACGATTGATATCAATCGCCAGCTGACTGAAACGATTGCCGTCCGTCTTTCCGCCATGGGAAACAGCAATGACGTTGTCGGGCGTGATGCCGTGTTTTCGCATCGCTGGGGTATTGCGCCCTCGATCACTTTCGGAGTGGGAAAGAAAATATCCTATACACTCGATTACTTTCATCAGAATGATAATCGTATCCCGGATTATGGTGTCTGGGTTGTGACAAAACCGGGAACGTCGATAGGTCGCCCCCTTACAGAATTCGGGCTGCCGCGGACCAACTGGTACGGTACGACTTTCGACAAGGATAATATCAGCACTGATATGATCACGGGTCGTCTGACCGCCAAGGTTCTGCCTTGGTTGACGCTTAGCAACGATACGAAGGGCGGCATTTATCATCGCTATTTTTCCGCATCGCAGTCGAATTGCAATGTGGCCTGTACGCGTGCCTTTTTCTCTGATGCGCCGCAGACAGCAAAAATTGTCCGTAATGGCGGGTTGGGCGGTCCCAATCCTTACAGGCAAAGTGACTGGTCGATCCAGAATGTCTTTTCAGGGGTCGCGCGTTTTAGGACAGGTTCGATCAGGCACGAGCTGATCAGCGGGTTTGATATCGAGCATGTTGAGGATCATCGAAAGAATTACCCCTATAACATGACCCGCGGCGGCACGAACCTGCTTGATCCGTCGGCAATCGTACCAGGCTGGAACGTCTGAATTGTGCGCAAAATCCTGCCGGGCTCGCCAATATACCGAACGGTGTCGGCAAGAAATGCTACAAGCATGGTGCCGCGACGGATATCGGTTTTTTCTTTTCTGATCAGATCTGGCTCACGAAATGGTTTTCGGTCAAAGGCGGTTTCCGTCTCGATCAGTGGTGGAGTGACTACTCTGCGACAGGTGGGGTGAAGACGACGCCAGACAGTCATTTTTCACAGTCCGAACTGACCGTGAACCCGACTGTAAGCCTCATGTACACGCCGAATGATGACATTATGGTGTATTTCAACTGGGCGGAATCAACCACTCCGACAAGCCTGTACGTCACCAATAGTAATGCGCCCTATCTGACAGATAACGGCTTCTCACCCGAGCGCAGCAGACTTTATGAATTAGGGGCGAAATACAACGCCTTCAATGGCCGCATGGGCTTTACAGCGGCGCTTTTCCGTCTGGAGAAAAGCAATGCGACGCTCACTGATCCGACGACTGGCGATGTGTCGTCTTCATCCGATCAGCAGCGCAACCAGGGTCTCGAACTGAGCGCATCAGGGAATATTACCAAACACTGGAGTGTGATCGGGACCTATGCGCTCTATGACAGCAGCGTTACCGGGTCGAACACGCCAGCCAATCTTGGTAAACGCATTCAATATGTGCCCAAGAATTCCGCAACGTTATGGACTACCTACGATATCGCGCCGCAAACACCTTATAATGTCAGCGTGGGTGGTGGTATTACCTGGCGTCAGGGTGTCTGGCTTGATGCAGCCAATACGGCGCGTGTCCCAGCGACAGTTAATTTCGATGCCGTGATTTCGCATACGATCTCCAAGCACTGGAAGATCGCCATGAACGGGTACAATCTGGGCAATCGCCTGAATTACAGTAATCTGTTCAGCAATCGTGTGACACCAAGCATAGGCAGATCGTTTCTGTTCAACATTGCGGCTACCTACTGAACAGAGGGGTTCTCTTAAGCACCCGCAATCTCCGGTTTTCATGATCGGGCAGTGCGGGATCCCCTCCCGATTATCGGCTGAGTGATCATCCGGCATAGGGGCGGATAGAGAGCGGAAAAAAGGCCTGCCTCTTTGTAGGACGGGAGGCAGGCCTTTTGATATTATTTCGCGTCGGGCAGCAGGCCACGATGAGCGAGCATGGGTCCGATCTCCGGATCCTTGCCATAGAAGGCCTTGAACATCGGGCCGTAATCCATGGTGTGGCCCTTCGACAGGATCATGTCACGGAAGCGTTGGCCGTTTTCGCGCGTCAGACCACCATGAGCCTTGAACCAGGAGAATACGTCCTGATCAAGCATCTCGGTCCAGAGATAGGCGTAATAACCGGCTGAATAGCCATTGCCCCAGATATGCAGGAAGTAGCTGGAACGATAGCGCGGCGGCACATTGGCGACGTCGAGACCGGTGTCGTTGAGCGCCTTGGCTTCGAACTGATCAACATCCTGACGGGGTGCGTCTGCTGACAGACCATGCCATGACATGTCGAGCTGGGCAGCCGCCACAATTTCACCCAGCGCATAGCCCTGATTGAAATGCGCGGCTTTCTTGATCTTTTCGACCAGTTCGGCCGGCATCGGGGCCCCTGTCTTGTAGTGACGGGCGTAATGCGCGAACACTTTCGGGTCCATCGCCCAGTTCTCGTTGAACTGGGACGGGAATTCCACGAAATCGCGTGCCACTTCCGTGCCCGAAAGCGACGGATAGGTCTGGCTGGCAAACAGGCCGTGCAGTGCGTGACCGAATTCATGGAACATGGTCGTCACGTCATCAGACGTGATGAGCTGCGGCTGGCCCGGAGCCGCCTTGGTGAAATTCGCCACGTTATAGATCACAGGGCGCGTCTTCAGCAGGTCGCTCTGACCCACGAAATTCGACATCCAGGCGCCACCCGATTTGTTGTCGCGCTTGAAATAGTCGAAATACATCAGGCCGAGCGGCGAGCCATCCTTGTCCTTCACCTCGAAGACCATGACATCCGGATTATAGACGGGGATATCCTTGCGCGGTTCGAAAGTAATTCCATAAAGCTGGTTGGCTGCATAGAACACGCCGTCAGTCAGCACGGTGTGCAGCTCGAAATAGGGCTTTACGTCATTCTGGTTGAGGTCGAATTTCTGCTTGCGCACGCGCTCGGCATAGAAATCCCAGTCCCAGGGTTTGAGTGTGAAATTCTGATGATCCTCACCGATCGCCTTCTGCAACTCGGCGGCTTCGCGATGCTGCTCGGCTGCGGTTGCGGGAACGAGCTGGTGGATGAAGCTGTTCACAGCCGCCGGGGTCCTGGCCATCTGGTCATACAGCGTATAGGCGGCATAGCTCGAATAGCCGAAGAGCGCGGCTTTTTCAGCGCGCAGCTGGGCAATTTCTGCAATTGTCTGGCGCGTATCGTTGGCATCGCCTTTTTCAGCGCGTGTCCAGCTCTGATTGAACAGGGCTTCACGCGTGCTGCGATCGCTCAGCGAAGCCAGATCGGGCTGCTGGGTCGTGTTCTGCAGCGGTAGAACATATTTGCCGCTCAGCTTGCGGCCTTCGGCGGCTTTCTGGGCGGAGGCAATGGCGCCGTCATCAAGCCCGGCAAGAGCCTCTTTCCTGTCGACCACAAGGGCGCCAGCCTTGGCGCTGGCGATCAGCTTCTGGTTATAGGCCGTTTCCAGTTTCGAGAGCTGGGTGTTGATTGCCCGCAGCTTCTGCTGGTCAGGGTGAGAAAGTTCGGCGCCCGAATGGACGAATTGCTGATAGGTCACCTCAAGCACCATCGCCTGCTCGGGGTTCAGGTTCAGCTTGGCGCGGTTGTCGTAAAGAGTCTTCACGCGGTGGAAAAGCTTCGGGTTGAGAAAGATCTCGTCCGAATGCTGGCTGAGCTTGGGCGCTTCCTTGCTGTCGATGGCGTCCATGGCGTCATCCTTGTCAGCCGAATAGACGCCGGAGAACACGTTCTGCACGCGGTCCAGCAACTGGCCCGAACGCTCCATGGCAACAATCGTGTTGTCGAAGGTCGGCGCCGCCTTGTTGTTGGCGATCGCCTGCATTTCCTTCAGCTGGTCTGCCATGCCTTTTTCAAAGGCTGGCACATAGTCGCTGTCCTTGATCTTGTCGAAGGGAGGAGCCTGATAGGGAAGGGGGCTCGCCTGATAGAACGGATTGCCCGGAGCGGCCAGAGCAGTAGAGGCAAGAAGAGGCATGGCAACAGCTGCCAGCGCGGCAGCATGTTTGAAAACGGACATGAAAAGGGATCCTACGATCGTAACATGATACGTTACCGTAGGTAGGAAAGGCGAGAGCGTCAAACCCGTCCGTTACGCTCCCTCTTCGATTGGTTGTTATGATTGTGCTTCATCGTCATCCAGCATCCGCAATGTCGCGCCGCGCAGCAGATCCTGCAAGCTGCCGGTGACAGGGATCAGATTGCCCGCAGGCACCTGAATCTCGAGAGCTGCACCGTTTTCGTCAAACTGGCAGCTTTCCTGTGTCGCGCCCCATTCGGTCAATCGCGCCTGAATGATCGGCAGGATACCAAAAGAGGCATGAAAGCCGATGCGCCGCATGGGTACGATCTCGACCGTTTCTGCCTGTTTCAGGCATGAGGCTGCAGCGCCTCCGTAAGCGCGCACCAGCCCTCCTGCACCGAGCTTGATTCCGCCGAACCACCGTACAACGATGACAGCGACCCGATCGAATTCCTGTGAATCGATCGCCTGCAATATAGGTCGTCCTGCCGTGCCGCCGGGCTCTCCGTCATCGAAGCTTCGATAGCGTCCGCCAAGCCGCCAGGCCCAGCAATTATGTGTGGCATCGGGGACGCTTATACGGGCGAAGAACGCGGCGGCATCATCTTCATGCGCTATTGGCGTGGCATGTACGCGGAACAGGCTTTTTTTCACGACCGTATCCAGCTGCGTTTCGGCGACCAGTGTCTGGGTCATGAGGTTTCTCCTGCCATTGTCCTTTGCGGATCTTGTTGAGATACTGAATCTGCGGGTCAGGAAGCAGCATTGCCGTAATTTTGCAAGCAGACGCCACCCGCTTGGACAGCTTTGCTGTCAGAGGGGGTCTTTCTGGTCGTTCAGTCCTCAACCGGCTGGAAAAGTTCCACCAGATCATTGAGATGGCCGATCTCCTTGAGTGTCAGACCTTCAGGAGGTTTGGGGCGGGCGGTACCGCTGGCGACACGCCGGGGCAATATAGCCTGCGCAAAACCGAGTTTCTGTGCCTCTTTCAAACGGAGATCCGTTTGTGAGACCTGACGCACCTCACCCGATAATCCGACCTCGCCAAAATAGGTGGCACCCGACGAAGTCGGTACGCCGGTTGCGGCTGAAATCAGTGCTGCAGCCACAGCCATGTCGCAGGCAGGCTCACTGATACGCAAGCCTCCTGCAATATTCAGATGCACGTCCATCCCGGCCATCTTGAGGCCGCATCGCGCCTCCAGAACAGCCAGAAGCATGTTCAACCTTGCAGTCTCCCAGCCCACTACGGCACGTCTTGCCGCGCCTTCTCCCGCCTTGGGCGAGACCAGCGCCTGAATTTCCAGCAGAACAGGGCGCGTTCCCTCCATCCCTGCAAACACCGCCGAGCCTGCAATATTGCCGCGCCGCTCTGCCAGGAACAGCGCAGAGGGATTGGGCACTTCGGTGAGGCCTGTATCGGTCATGGCAAACACGCCGATCTCGTCCGTTGCCCCGAAACGGTTCTTGGCCGCGCGCAGGATACGGAACTGATGCCCGCGATCGCCTTCGAAATACATGACGGCATCAACATGTGTTCCAGCACACGCGGGCCGGCCAGAGCGCCTTCTTTCGTCACGTGCCCTACCAGAACAAGTGAGAACCCGACCGTTTTGGCAAGGCGGATCAGCTCGAAGGCGCAGGCGCGCACCTGTGCCACCGAACCCGGAGCACTTTCGATGGTCTCCAGCCACATGGTCTGGATAGAGTCGATCACCACCACGTTGTGTTCGCGGTCCTGCTCCAGAGAGCTGGCAATTTCCGATACATTGATACTGGCTGCGAGATCGAGTGTCGGCGCATCCAGCTTGAGGCGACGCGCGCGCAGGCGGATCTGGTCCACCGCTTCTTCCCCCGAGACATACAGCACCCGTCGTCCGGCTTTTGCCAGAGCACAGGTCGCCTGCAGCAGGAGCGTGGATTTGCCGATACCTGGATCACCGCCCACCAGTACCACGGAAGCGGGTACAAGCCCCCCGCCCAGAACGCGATCAAATTCCGCAATCGAGGTCTCTACGCGAGGAGGGGGTGTCAGATCACCGTCAAGATGCATGAGCGTCAGTTTGCCTGCGCGCTTGCGGCTTTCGCGGTTGGTAGGTTCTACGGCTTCCTCAACGATTGTGTTCCATTCGCCGCAGCCATCACAGCGCCCTGACCATTTGCTTGTGACCGAACCACAGGCCTGACACACAAAACGGGCAGTGGGACGCTTGGCCATGGGGAGGTCTTTCAGGCGAGAGGGGCTGCCTGAAAGATAGGGTAAAGGGGGAAACGTAACAAGAACGTCAGCCCTTTATTTTCTCAGTTCCATCCCGATCGGTCCGTCCTTGCGCCCATGAGTGAACTGATCGACCATCGCATTACCGCTGTCCATCAGCTCGGAAGCGAGCCCCTTCCACACCAGTTTGCCGTGATAGAGCATGGCAGCCTGATCGCCGATACGCTGGGCCGAGGCCATGTCATGGGTGATGGCAATGGCCGTCGAACCGAGGCGTTTCACGCAATCGACAATAAGACCGTCAATGACAGCACCCATGATCGGGTCCAGCCCGGTCGTGGGTTCGTCGAAGAAGAGGATATTGGGTGTTCCTGCAATGGCGCGGGCGAGCCCAACACGCTTCTGCATGCCGCCAGAGAGTTCGGAAGGCGCAAGGGCGCCTACCGATGGGTCGAGTCCCACCTGTTTGAGAATTTCACCGGCCTGCTCGCGTGCCTGGGCTTTGCTCAGGCGCTGCGCCTTGCTGCGCCCCTTGGCGCGCAGACCGAACATGATGTTGTCAGCCACGCTCATGCTGTCGAACAGGGCCGCATTCTGGAACAGCATGCCGATCTGTTCGATCAGTGCGATGCGCCGTGCCGGTGATGCGGTAAGGACATTCTCGCCATCGATTTCGATTGTGCCGGAGTCTGGCGTAATCAGTCCGAGGATACAGCGCAGAAGCACGGACTTGCCGCTTCCCGATCCGCCAATGACCACGAAGGATGTACCAGCTTCGACATCAAGATCGATGCCGTCCAGCACGGTTTTTGAGCCGAAGGATTTGGTCAGGCCGCGAATGCGGATCTTGGGCAGGGCGCTCATGAGGCGAAGAACAGATCCGTCAGGAGGTAATCAAAAGCCAGAAGCAGGATCGAGGCTGCAACGACGGCGGCGGTAGTGGCAGAGCCCACCCCCTCGGCGCCGCCCCGGCTTGTATAGCCATGATAGCAGCCCATGAGAGTGATGATGAAGCCGAATACGGCAGCCTTCGAAAGGCCCACCATGACGTCAAGCGGCTTGAGCGCGTTGAATGTGGCGATGATATAGTTCTGCGGATCGAAACCGAGCTTGGAGACGGAAACAGTAAAGCCGCCCAGCACGCCGAGAATATCGGCTATCAGCACAAGAAAGGGCAGAGCCAGCGTGCCTGCCAGAAGGCGCGGCGTGACCAGATATTTCATCGGGTCGGTGGAAAGCGTACGCAGGGCATCGATCTGGTCGGTCACGCGCATGGTGCCGATTTCAGCTGACATGGCGGCACCTACACGACCTGCTACCATCAGCCCGGCCAGAACTGGTCCAAGCTCGCGTACCACGGCCAGCACGACGATACCGGCAATGGCACTCTGCACGTGATACTGGGCAAACCCGGCATAGGATTGGAGCGCAATGACACCGCCCGAAAAAATGGCAGTGAGTGCCACGACGGGCAGGGAGTAGAACGCGATTTCAATCAGGCTGTTGAAGAACACACCCCAGTAGAAAGGGGGGCGAAGCAGATGAGACAGCCCTGCCAGCGCAAAAAGTGCTAGCGCACCGGCCTTGCGTACAATGCCGAGAAAGGCACGCCCAATGGCAGCGACAGGATCGAGGATTAAGTTCACGGTCAGCAGCCGCCATCAGGGAGGATCATGACACAAGCCCTAGCCTGACTGGGGCTTCACGTCAAAGCCATCGTCCGGTCAGGAAGGAGCGGAAGGCGTCAGTCGCTATGGCGGTTCAGATCGCGAAACTGCGTATGAAGATGGAAGTCTCGCGAGGTGACGCAGGCTTCAGCCGCACTTACCCTTTTGTCGAGTTTCTGCAGACGTTGTGTCAGGTCCAGAAGCTGGGGCAGTTGTGTTTCCGGCATGGGGACGCTGACGCGAGCCATCAGGGATTGCAGGAAAGGTTCCAGCCGCTTTGCGAGAGCCGGGTTGGTCCTGTGAAGCAATGGTATCAGTCTCGGGATAATACGGCGGCGCAGCAGGACGATGGCCAGTACGATGAGAACGATTGTACCGGACGTGAAACCGCCACCGTCAGAGGATGCCTCAATGGTTATGGTGGTCTTGGGGGGCTTGTGCGCGGTGTGCTCCGTATCCGGGATCTGGGCTGTGCTGCCTGGCGGAGCTGGTGGTTCAGGTGGTCTGGGAGGCGCTGGCGGTGTGGGTGGGACGTTGCTGCCGGTATGGTGCAACGCGTCAAAATCGATCACCGTGCCATCAGCCCTGATCATGCGATGGGCATTGATACGGGTTCCGTCTGGCAGGCTTATGTCGCCTTTCCGGCTGCTGGTATCCCCATCTGCGTGCCGGGTCTGGTCAGATACGGCTGTGGCAGGGCCATGCTCTGCTTTCTGTGTGATTTCTATCGTGCCGCTGCCGCTGGAGTGGATGTGTTCATCCTCCAGAACCTGATGCACACGAATATCACCTGATGCGTTGCTCCGGAGCACGGCCTTGCGCGCGATGCCGTCGAAAAGGGCGTCACCGGGGCCAGAAAGGCTGATTGCCAGCTGATCTATCGTGCCACCGCGTATTACAACGTCGCCCGGCCCGGTTGTGCCGATCACCAGAAAAGGCGCGGTTATCGCATTAATATGGACGTCGCCCGGTCCGGCAGTGGCAATGATTGAAGGCCCACCCAGAGTGTCCAGAGCCAGATCGCCAGGCCCGTCGCCGCGATAAAGAAGGGCACTCGCCCTGTCGACAAGAATGTCGCCGCGTCCCTGACGGAGTGAAAGCGGGCCCCCGACCTCTTTAACAACCAGCTCGTCATAATTCATGGAGGTCGAAACGATGGCGGCCCCTTGTATGAGCTGAATGGTTACATCTTCAGGGCAGGCACTCCCTGTCAGCCAGGCCTCATGCGTATCGGCACGAAAGGAGAGTCCCGCTGGAACATCCTGCATGTCGGCATGGTTTTTGAGGTCGGGGACACCTTGTATGTGAATACTGGCGGCGCAGCTGGTTTCGACATGCAGTGTATAGGGGGCTGCAGCAAGTACAGTCTCTGGCGTGGCAGAGGCGACAGTTTCTGTCGGGCTGCCTTGTGCCAGGCCAGCTCTCGGGAGCAGGGCTACGACCAGAACAAGAGGAAAAACACCCAGGCTGAACCGGCTCATGTCGTTTTCCCTTCTTTTGTTTTTTCTGGTTCCCGCGGGATCGGCGCTTTCGTCATGCGTTTCACCCGACGCGGCGGCTGAGAGCATTCAGCTCGCGATGCAGGTGAAAATCACGAGAGGTTACACAATGCTCCACCTCTCCCACGCGCTTTTCCAGTTTCCTGAGGCGTTCGGTCAGATCCATGATCTGAGACTGATTGTCTCCGGGGGCGTTTCCCGGGGCAGTGGCAGGGCCAAAAGGTCGTGTGATACCTGAAACATAAGGCGCAAGCCTGCGACGCAGGACGAAAAAGAGGATTGCGCATAAAAGCAGAAACCAGCGGAAGATGTGGCTGCGGCGGTGAGGCCTTTCAGACGCATCGGTTGTCTCGTCGTTGTCGGACTGGGTGTCGTCGAAAGCAATTACGGTGCCATCAGGTTTGACGAGATTATGCGCCGTAATAACCGTTCCATCGGGCAGGGTGAGAAGCGAAGGGGCGGTTTCATGTCTTGGATGTGGTTTTGTCTCGTGGCTTATGGTGATCGAGCCTGAACGCAAGGCCTGCTTTCGAACCCTGCCTGTTACTTCCTCAATCACGATATTGCCGAAGCTGTCCGCTTCGAGTGTTGCCGTCTGCGCAATGCCGCCAAACGAGAAATTGCCTGAGCTGTGGATACGGGCCTCAAGGTCCCCGATTCTGCCATTGGACAGGGTAATATTGCCAAATCCGGTCGAGGACGCCGTCAGGCGCGGGGCATCGACGCGGCCTATTGCGACATTCCCGCTGCTACCAAGTATCAGTGACGCAGGGCCATTGAGCCAGCCGAGCTTGAGAGAGCCAAAACCTTTCTCATCAAGAACAAGAGCGGTTGCCTGATCGACGGTGACATCGCTGCTGCTCCGCTGGGTCAGGGAGAGCGGACCGTTGATGCCTGAGAGATGCAGTGAGCTGAAACGCGCCATGGTGGCAATGATGGCTGTTCCGGGTTGTACATGCAGATGGGCGTTGGCGTCGCAACTCTGACCTTCGAGGCGGGCGGTCTTGCCTTCTGTGGTAAAGGAAAGTCCGGCCTGCGTCTGGCTGTCCTCCTGTACCAGGACCGCGCCTTCCTGTCCCTGAACGCCATCGACTGTGATGCTCGAAGCGCAGGGCGCATTGAGTATCAGGGTGAAGGGTGCCGCTTTCAGAGCCGCCTGAGGCGTGTCCGGGCTGGCGAGAGCGAGTGTCGGCAGTGTGCTGATGACGAGCGTGAGGCTCAGGCTTAGCCGTATCACCTTGCCGGATCTCCCTTTGCCGCCTGAGGCGGAACGGTAATCACTGTCTGCGCAGAAGAGGCATTAGGCTGCATTTTCTCTGCCGTGGGCGTGTTCTGTATCGTAGGAATATTCACGGCAGCGGTGTTCTTCCGCGCAGGCGCGCCAGCCGATGGCTGTTCGTTTGGTGTGGTCGGTGCCGCTGGAGCCGGATTTGAAGAGGGTCCGTTCTGCGTCGATCCGTACTGGGGTGACGGTGTCGGATTGGTAATCGCAGATGCAGCAGGTGCTGGAGCGAAGGACTGTCCTTGACCCGGTGTCGAAGGGGGCTCCGGGACAGCCGGGGCGGATGATGCGGCAGGCACCTGTTGTTTCGCGTCGGTCTCCGGGATGGTAGGCGACGTTACTGTCGGCTTGACGGATGCCGAAGGGGGGACCGGCGCAGCGGGTGCCTGCGTCAGTGCAGGCGGGGACTGGCCTGTTTGTAGCTGTGCATCCGCAGATCGGGGCGGCGACGCTGGTTGAGTCGCGGTCGGAGGGGGTGAAACGGGCGTTTGTGCGCCAGCCGGGACTGGTCCGACCTGTACGGTGCCGGTGCGCGTCAATACACCGCTGACTGTCGGGATTGCGACAAGCCCCGTACCGCTGGCCGAGACCGTTGCCGTATTGACTGTTCCGCCAAGACGGACGCTTGCAGCGTTTTCGACCATGAGGGTGAGGACGTCAAAGCGTCCATCGGTTACGGCAAGGTGACTGGTTTCAGAAAGCTGGGCTGAAAACGCATCGAGATCGGCATGATCAACAACGAGTCCCGAAGCGCCTGTTTCAACGACCTGAGCGGCGCGGTTGAGATGGGCGATATGTACCTGTTCGGTACCACGGAGGCTGAGATCAAGCGACTGGATAGTGTCTGCATCAAGTTGTCCGGCTTCAAGACTGGCTTCAAGTGAGGCCAGTGTACCGTTGATCACGATATGCGTGTCGTGGCTGTCATGAATCAGAACGCCAACACTGGGTGCGATCAGAATAGAGACTTTTGCTGCAGGGGCGCAGCTCTTGCTCGTGATCAGGACCTTGGATGATCCCTGTGTCTTGCCTGTGCGCACGGTGAGATGCGCCCCTCCCGTCGAGGAGCTGTCAACCGATACGCCATCGCTCATGGCCGGATCGACCGTAATCTCGAAGCGCCCGAGACAGGGCACGCTGAGATCGAGATCCTCGGCATCCACAACCTGCGGTGCGGCGTAAACCGGTGCGGCAATGGTGAGGCCCGAAAAGAGCAGTGTCGCCAGAGCGATCCGACGCGGAGGACGTGTGAACAGGCTGGCTAACATCATGAGGAGCTCCGCGTTCTCCATCCCGGGACGTCTTCATCGAGAATCCGTTCCAGCTGGTCCACGCGTTCCTCAAGCCGACGAGCCTGCACGTGGGCCATGTTGAGTGCTGCCAGATCGGATTCCTGCAGTTTGCTGGCCGTCATGCGCGAGCGGGCACGTATTGTCGTAATATACATGATGGTCACGAAGAACAGGACGACAGCCGCAAGGCCAACCAGATCAATACTCGAACCATGATTCATGACCGGTCACCCCTGCTTTCAACGCGTTTCATGGTTTTATTCATCCTTGGCGGTTTCTGATCTTGGCGCGAAGGGCTTCAAGCTCGTTCTCAACGGCCACATCTGTCTCAAGCCCTGCCAGTTCTTCCTGCAGGCTCGGTTTGCGCGTAGCACCCGCACCGCGGCCAAGTTCGTAGGATTCAGCTTTCCCCTCGAGCGCGTCAAGCGCACGCTCAACCTGTTCGAAACGGTTGAAGGCATTTTCGACGCGTGTGTCGTAAAGTCGCTCGCGCGTCTTGATGCGGTTGGTCGCGGCCTTGTGACGCAGGGAAAGGGATTTCTCGCGTGATTTCGCATCGGCCAGCTTGGCTTGCAGTTTGCCTATATCGTCATGCTGCTGATCGAGGCTCTCATTCACCTGCGCGATCTGCTGCTCAAGCGTCTTGCGTGACTGTTCGACGGTTGCCCTGGCAGCGAGCGCGCCCTTGGCCAGATCCTCACGATCGCGGGTAAGGGCAAGCTCGGCCTTGCGCAGCCATTCATCCTCTTCCTGCACCATGACGCGAGCGCGGCGCTCCAGCCCCTTGCGCTCGGCGATCATGCTTACGGCCTGGCTGCGTACCTCGACCAGTGTGTCTTCCATTTCCTGGATGATGAGCCGAATCATCTTTTCCGGGTCTTCAGCGCTGGCCAGTATGGAATTGAGGTTGGAATTCACGATATCCGCAAGGCGGGAAAAGATACCCATTGTGATGCTCTTTCTTTGCTGAAACGATTTTAACAGGAAATGATCGCAGGAGAACACCAGCTTCTCTTGTCAGCGACGCAATACGGGAAGAAACATGGTGCTCCCGAGGCGTGAGATGCGAGACAGGCCATAAAATGGCACGATCCCCCAGAAGTGAAGAAAACCCGACACCGATCGGACAGTCTCCTGCCTTTCTGGAGATGCTCGATCATATTTCGCGTCTGGCTCCGCTTGATCGGCCGGCCCTGATCATCGGCGAGCGTGGAACGGGCAAGGAACTTGTGGCCGCCCGTCTGGCGCTTCTCTCGCCGCGTTGGGACAAGCCGGTTATCAAGCTCAATTGCGCGGCTCTGCCGGACAGTCTTCTCGACAGCGAACTGTTTGGTCATGAGGCAGGTGCCTTTACAGGCGCGCAGCGCCGCAGGCTTTCGCGCTTCGAGCAGGCCCATGGTGGAACGCTTTTTCTTGACGAGATTGCCTCGGCCTCCATGGCCGTTCAGGAAAAGCTTTTGCGCGTGATCGAATATGGCAGCTTCGAGCGCGTTGGCGGCAATGAGACCATCCATGTCGATGTCCGTATCATCGGTGCTACCAATGCCGATCTGCCCGATATGGCGCGCAAAGGCGATTTCCGTGCCGATCTGCTTGATCGTCTTGCTTTTGATGTAGTGATGCTGCCGCCTCTCCGTGCCCGTCATGAGGATATCCTGATCCTGTGCGAGCATTTCGCGACCCGTATGACAGCAGGCCTTGGCCGCAAAGTGTTCGCCGGGTTCTCCGACCGCGCGCGTGACCGTCTCATGCGTTATGAATGGCCCGGCAATGTGCGCGAGTTGCGCAATGTCGTTGAGCGCAGTGTCTACCGCATGGAGCGGCCCGAAAAACCGCTCGACGACATCGTGTTCGACCCGTTCCGGAATGGTCCCGACTGGCTGCGACCGCTCGTGGCCCCCGAGCCTGAACGTGCTGCGCTGCCTGCGCGTGAAGCTCCATCCTCTCAGGTCGCGCCCGGTGCCCTGTCTAGTGTTCCGCCTGAAACCCTGCCCGCAGGTTTCAATTTTACCGAGGTCACGCGCGCCTATGAGCGAAGTCTGCTCGAAATGGCTCTGCGCGACACCCGCTTCAACCAGAAGCAGGCGGCTGAAGCTCTCGGTCTGACCTATTATCAGTTCCGGCATTTGCTGCGGCAACACGGCCTTGCCGATCGCAATGCGCGAAGGGCGGTTGATCTGCAAGGCTGAGAAAGGCGAAAGGCTGTGCATGAGCACTATCGTGCAAAAACCGTGCCAAACCCTGGCAGTAAAGAAAGGTAGCCTCTCCCTCACACCCAATATGGCGCTTATTCATAAAAAATGGAAAAATACGCCAATCTGTAATAGTTGGGGCGCCTGTTCCGTTTCCATATCTTTGCCCCTGAAATCCAGCTGGCTTTTTTGCTCTGAGAAAGGCCCCGTCGGCGCTTGTTGTGTTTCCCCAGAGCATTTTTGTGGTCACAATGAATCGCTATCAGGGCACGCGTTTGTGTTCACGTTGACGTGAAATCAATTCGCCCCCAAAAGGGCATTCCCACAGTCTGAATGCCCGCCAAGGCGCAACCAGTTTTATGCGCCGGAGGCGCTCTTTTATCATGACCATGACATTTGACGACCTTGCTTTGGCGCCTGCTGTTCTCAAGGCTCTTGCCGAGGCTGGCTACAAGGCACCTACGCCAATCCAGGCACAATCAATCCCTCTGCTGTTGCAGGGTCGCGATCTGCTGGGAATGGCTCAGACGGGTACAGGCAAGACGGCTTCTTTTGCGCTGCCCCTCCTTCATCGTCTGGCGGCTGATCCACGCCCTGCACCGAAGAATGGTGCCCGCGTGCTTGTTCTGGCGCCGACGCGCGAACTCGTCAGCCAGATTGCTGACGGGTTCGAGGCATTTGGCCGTTATCTGAACTTCAGCGTTACCACGATTTTCGGCGGCGTCAGCCAGTTTCATCAGGTCAATGCGCTGAAAGAAGGTGTTGATATTATCGTTGCTGCGCCGGGCCGTCTGCTGGATCTGGTTGAGCAGGGGCTCTGCGACTTGTCGACCCTCGAGGCATTGGTGCTGGATGAGGCCGACCAGATGCTCGACATGGGGTTTGCCAAGCCTATCGAGCAGATTGTCGCTGCTACGCCGACTGAACGGCACACGATCCTTTTTTCGGCGACCATGCCGAAATCGATTGCTGCTCTTGTCGACAGTCTTTTGCGTGATCCGGCAAAGGTGGAAATCGCACCGCCTTCCACAACGGTTGATCGCATCGAGCAGACGGTCATGTTCCTTGATGCAGAGCACAAGAAGGCGGCTCTGCTGTCGCTTCTGAGTGCGCCCGATGTCGGGCAGGCCGTGGTGTTCACGCTACAGAAGAACATTGCCAACGAGGTCTGCTCTCACATCACCGAAGCAGGCATCACTGCCGAGGCCCTGCATGGCAACAAGTCGCAAGGTCAGCGCGAGCGCGCGCTCGAAGCATTCCGCGAGGGCCGTGCACGCGTTCTGGTTGCTACGGATATTGCTGCGCGTGGTATCGACGTCGATACAGTGACCCATGTGGTCAACCATGATCTGCCCAGCCTGCCTGAAGCCTATGTTCATCGTATTGGCCGTACAGGTCGCGCAGGACGGAGCGGTCGGGCCATCACCCTGTGCGATGCCGAGCAGCGCGCCTGGCTGCATGATGTAGAGCGCACGATCGGCCGTGCACTGACCGTGCATGAAAATCATGAATGGCATTGCGAGAAGGCGCGTCATTCTACGGCACGTGCGCCTGTCCTGGGTGGTGGACCGGTCAAGCAGATCAAGGTGCCCAAAATACGTGAGCGTAAGGTCTGGACCGAGGAGGAAAAGGCCGCTGCCCGCGCTGCTGCCACGGCAAACCGCGCGAACTGAGCCATTCTGTCCCGGCACCAGCCGAAAGCTGTTCGCCCAATTGGGCAGGACAACAAGAGCTGGTGCAACGGTGATTATCTGGACGTGGTAGGGCCGATATCTCAGGCCCTACCGGTGCTTACCCCGGAATCCTCAGGGACGCCCGATTGAGCGGTAGGTAAAGCCAGCTGTGCGCAAGGCAGCAGGATCCCAGATATTGCGGAAATCGGCGATGACAGAGCCGCGCATGGCTGATTTCAGTTTATCGGGCGCAATGGCACGGAATTCGTTCCATTCCGTCAATATAACCAGCGCGTCCGCCCCTGTGGCGGCTTCCTGAGCAGAGCCTGTATAGATCACGCTTTCGGGCAGAAGCGGACGAGCCGCTTTCATGCCCTCAGGGTCAAAGGCGCGGATTATGGCGCCTTCCTCAACCAGACGATGAATCAGTGGAAGCGAGGAGGCCTCGCGCATATCATCGGTATCGGGTTTGAATGTCAGACCCAGAATGGCGATGGTCTTGCCCCGAACCGAGCTCTCGCAGAGAGCGATCACGCGTTCGGCCATGGCGGACTTGCGGGCTTCGTTGATGGCAACCGTTGCCTCGACCAGAAGGGAAGGACTGCCTGCATCACGGGCAATGGCAGTCAGGGCACGTGTATCCTTGGGGAAGCACGAGCCGCCATAGCCCGGTCCGGCATGCAGGAATTTGCGGCCGATACGCTGATCCAGTCCCATGCCGCGCGCCACATCATGGATATTGCCACCCACTTTCTCGCAAAGATCCGCCATTTCGTTGATGAAGGTTACTTTCATCGCCAGAAAAGCATTGGCGGCATATTTGGTCAGTTCTGCTGTCTCGAGCCCTGTCATGACAATGGGGGTCTCGATGAGATAGAGCGGGCGATAGAGCTGGTGCATCAGGCGCGGGCCTGGGCGCCGCCATCGGCGGCGGTATCGTCAATGCCGATGATCACGCGGTCAGGACGCATAAAGTCGCCAATCGCATTGCCTTCACGGAGGAATTCCGGGTTTGATGCCACACCAAAAGAGAGATCGGGACGTTCTTCGCGCAGAATTCGCGCTACTTCGCGACCGGTGCCAACGGGCACCGTCGATTTTGTGACCACCAGAAGATTTTTGCGGGCATGGCGGGCAATCTGACGGGTTGCTTCATAGACATAGGTCAGATCGGCATGACCATCGCCACGGCGTGTTGGTGTGCCTACGGCTATGAACACGGCATCGACATCATCAATCGCGCTTGCCAGCGCATCGGTAAAGCTCAGTCGTCCTGCCGTGACATTGGTTGAGACGATCTTGTCGAGACCAGGCTCGTAGATAGGGATCGACCCAGCCTTGAGCGCAGCGAGCTTGTCATGATCGGCCTCGACGATGACGACCTCGGTGCCGAATTCTGCAAAACAGGCGCCGGAAACCAGTCCGACATAACCGCCGCCAATCATCGCTATGCGCATGTAATCTTCAATCCTGTGCGAACTCTCTTCGTGCACGGCGTAGCCCAAACCGGGCGCGGGATAAAGCTTGCGGGATGTAAAGCGGATGAAGGTCTGTCTGGTTTACTGCGCATGCGCTGGGCCGGAACCTAATTGCTCTGGCAGATGCCAGACATCGAACATGATAAAATCAAAGCCGGTGCGCCTGTCGATCATCAGACTGACGAGGCCCGATGGAGAGTCGGGTGAGGGGAGAAACGCGAATCTCTGCACTGGTTTTGTTCTGGAGATAACAAGCGGAATGCGCTGCATGGCCGGCCGATGGTTTTTGATGAAAACAATGGCGTTGTCGGCACTGCGCTCAAGGCAGATATCGGCTGTTGTCGAGAGATGATCGCAACGCCTCTTTTCACTGTGATCATCGAATGCGGGATTGAAGGCCCTGCCGATCCCTCGATGCACTAATCCTTGCGGGCTGAGTTCGAGGACCTGCTGGTCGCGCGTGACAAACGTGCCAGCATTGATCGACACAATATCGGGAATGCAGGAGTCGAAATCGAGATGGAAGACGGGCCTGAATCTGAAGAACTCACGTGTGCTTTCCTAGTCGAAATATCCTTCAGCGTTACCGATAGTCAGTCGGGTACCGGACAGAACTTCTTGAGAATTGGTACAGTAGGGTAAATGATTGGCCCGTGCATGGCCCGACACTCCTGTAATAGCCATCATGATTGCCGCAATAGTGGGTGTGAATATTTTCATTATATAAAGCTTACTGAATAATTTTTTCAGATTCTAAAGTAAAATAATATAAAAATACATCCAACACATTGAGAAATTAACATAAGATTATAAATTTTCTAATATATGATTAAAACTGTGGGTGGCCGAGTTTTGAAATCCATAATGAGGCGCATCGATACTGACAGGCGTTCATATACGGTCGCGTTGTCGAGAGAGCTCTGTCATCGGGGGCGGGGTCCGACACGCTTGGCTGCGGAAAGAAGGCGTCACACAAACCCGTTATAAGCAGGTGCATGGAAGGTCAGGGCAAAAACGCCAGTTGCCTTTCGGGCAGGGGAGGAGGAGAAAGGATTTATATGTCTGACAGACACGACTCCCCCTGAGAAACCGGGCTCCGCTCTTTTCCGGGTGATGACCAGCGTGTGCCATGCGCGTTCGGCATGTTTCCGTGTCTCGATGGACAAGACTGATTGGACCTGGTTCTCTCGTGCTGACCTCTTCGCCTCATCCTGCCATACGGTTTTCGACCGGACAGATCATTCTGCTCGGACTTGTCAGTACTATCGGTCCGATTTCGACCGATATGTATCTGCCTGCTTTTCCCCAGCTTGAGCGCGATCTCGGGCAGGGGCCCGGCTCGGCACAGCTTACACTGGCAGCCTGGTTCATCGGCCTCGCGATCGGACAATTCTGTCTGGGGCCGCTTTCCGATCGTTTCGGACGACACAAGCCCATGGTGGTGGGGCTCGCCATTTATGTTCTGGCCACGATCGCACTGGCCACAACGACATCCTACTGGTCATTCTGTCTGTTGCGTCTGGTTGCTGCTCTGGGTGGCGCCATTACGAGTGTGATTCCGCGCGCCATTGTGCGTGATGTGGCAACCGGTCATGAGGCGGTAAGACTGATGTCCCAGCTGACCCTTGTTTTCGGGGTCGGTCCCATTCTGGCGCCAAGCCTGGGGAGTGTCTTTCTCGCATTCGGAAGCTGGCGACTGATTTTCTGGGCGGGTGCCGTGGCTGCTGCCCTTCTGGCAGGTCTCTGGCTGGTGGTCATGCCCGAGACACTGCCGGAAGAAAAACGCTACGCTTTACCCCCCATCGAAATCCTGCGGCGCTATATCAGTCTGGTGCGTGAGCCGGTTTTCATGTCTTCGGCCACACTTTCAAGTTTCAGTACGTTTGTGATGTTCGCCTATCTTTCCAATGCACCGCTTCTGTTCGAGCATCTGCTGGGCTTCACGCCACGCGCTTTGCAATCTTCTTCGGCATCAATGCGGGGGGGTTCATTCTGGCGACGCAGATCAACGGGCGTCTGTCGCATCGCTTCAAGTTCACCTCCGTCATGCAGGCAGGTCTTCTGGCCTGTCTGGTTTCCGGGCTGATTTTGCTGGCGGTCAGTGCGAGTCATATCGTCGGGCAGAATGACCCCTGGCCGCTCTGTGCGCTTATTATCACCACCACTTTCACTCTTGGTTTCATTGGTCCGAATGCAAATGTGCTGGCGCTTACCCATCACGGCCATCAGGCAGGAGCGGCTTCCGCTCTGCTTGGTACAATGGCTTTTGCCATTGGTGGGTCAAGCGGCATTCTCATGGCGTTGCTCCCGCCGACAAAGCTGAGTTCGACCGCCTTTGGCATGCTTGCCGGTATTCTCGGTATGGTACTGTGCAATTTCTGGCGTCGTGCTGCCGAGAAACGCGAGATGCCGCATCGTGACATGTAGGAACAGGGCGCCAGCCCGAACCTGGCTGGCGCCCTGTTATGGTCATGCGGTCAGTCCTGCACACCAAAGATATCAGCGAGAGTTTTTTCCATGATCTCGGCGGAAAGCGTGGCGCCTACCACCAGTTCGGCCCCGATGATGCCTTGATTGACCAGCATGCCAAGCCCATCGAGTGTTTTGCACCCTTGCGCCTTTGCCTCGCGCAACAGTTTCGTCATGGGTGGGTTGGGAATGACATCGGCGACGATGGTGGCATTACCCAATGAGTCAGTCTCGATCGGGGGGAGGGCATCCCGGTTGCCGAGTCCGATTGATGTCGCGTTGATAAGGATGTCAGTTCCCTCGGGGATATGGAGTCCTTCAGGCCATGCCTGGGCATCCGCGCTGCATCGGGTATTTTTTGCCAGGAGATCGGCAATAGCCTGTGCCTTTTCGATGCTGCGATTGGCAATGGTGATGTGGCGTGCGCCTGCAAGGGCAAGCTCGACCGCAATGGCACGGGCGGCGCCACCGGCACCAAGAAGGAAAACAGTCTTATCCTTCGGGTCGGTCAGCTTGCGTAGCGAGGCAAGAAAACCTTTGCCGTCGGTATTATTGCCGGTCAGCTTGCCGTCGCGAATCTGAACGCAATTGACTGCGCCGATTATCCTCGCGGATTCAGCCAGGTCGTCGAGATGCTCAATAACAGCGATTTTATGCGGTATTGAGCAATTGAAACCGGCCCATTCCATGGCCTTTGCGCCTGCGATGGCATCGGCGAGATGGGCAGGTTTGACGTCGCAATTGATATAGCGGGCGTCAATTCCGGCCTTTGCATAACCGGCTTCCATCATCACGACCGTTGGATTTTCAGCGCAGGGTGTCGAGAACGATCCTGTCAGTATGGAGCGGAAAGAACGATCTGTCATACGGGGCCTCCAAGGTGCACAAGCACGATCCCTTGATGTTGCATTGCTATGCAACAAAGAGTCGGAGCAGACAATGGTTGCGTTCCGGTCCTGTTTCAGGCCGAAGGACGTGTCGGTTTTTCCGTACTGCGCCTGAGGACCAGGCTCGCCTCGATCATGATGGTTTCTGACGGCAGCTCATCGGGACAAGCGAAGGCACGACCCAGTATGTCCAGTGCTGCTGCTGCCATGGCATCAGAACGCTGGTCGAAACTGCTGAGCTGATAGGCCTGCCAGGCAGATTGCGGAATATTGTCATATCCGATCACCATCACATCCTCAGGGCAGGAGAGGCCATCGTTCTCACCTAGGGCATCGAGTACGCCACACCCCATGAGATCATTACTGGAGAAAAGCCCATCGGGACGATGGCCCATCTGCAGGCTCTGTTTCATTGCCTGAAAACCGCTCTCATAGGTGTCGTCCCCTTCAAGGGTGGTGACATGCATGCCAGCCATGGCACAGCCTTCAATAAATCCTTCTCCCTGGCCCGGGATGCAGCGTTCTGGCTGGGGCCGGCGAGCCAGAACGGTCGCTGGACACCCCTTGTCACCATCATCTCTGCAACGCGGCGACCGGATTTCCGATTATTTGATTGTATGGACGAGATGCCAGGTCCTGTCATAACGGAATTGAAGGCGATGATCGGGATAGAAAGAGCAGAGAGTGCAGAAGCAGTCTCTTCCGAGCCGATGGCAAGCGCTGTTATCAGGGCATCGACACGATACCCGGCAAGCTGCCCCAATGCCGCATCAAGGGTTACAGAATCAACAACCTGAACAAGCAGGACCTGAAATCCGGCATCATGCAGGCCGGAGGACAGATGCTCCAGAGCCGTGCCGTAAAGCGGATTGCGCATTCCGCCGACAATGATGCCGATCATTCCCGAGCGCCCCGTCAGCATGATCGAGGGAATGCGGTTAGGGCGATAATTCAGGGCCTCGGCCGCCCGGAGAACGCGTTCCCGGGTGGCTGGCGCAATGCTCGCCGTTGCAGAAAACGCTCTGGAAACAGCCGATTGCGATACGCCTGCCAGACGGGCGACATCTATGGAAGTGATCACGCGCTTTGTCATGGCCTCATGATGCCATGACAAAGCGTGCGATGCGATCGCAGTCTTGGGCAGGAAAGTTCAGTAATAGCGGCAGGGTTTGTTGGGTTCAGGCGGGTTGGCAGACTGGATAACAAGAAGTGTCACCTCATCATCACCGACATTTCCGGCATCATGGCCTTTCTTGCCTGCGTAAGGACCGTCTTCCATAGGTCTGACGTTCTGGTCTTCGCCAAAAAGAATATCACCTGGCCCCATTTCCACACGCGTACCATCCATGGCGCGTACCCACCACCGTCCCTTGAGCGGGATGATCCATTGTGGCTTTGGATCAGGATGCCAGGCGCCGTTCCAGTGTCTGGGCTGGACTGTCATCATGAGTGTTGCTGTCTGTGGCGCCATGGGATTCTGCCATTGCGGCCCTGCAGGGGGCGACATGCTTTTGAGAAAGAAATTCGAGACAGGGCAGCGCGCTATATGGCTGACACCTTTATTATCGGTCCAGAGGTGCTGGTAGCTCCGCAAAGGTTTTTCAGGTTTTTTTTCGGCAGCATGGGACAGCGTGGCAATTGAGGAAAAAGCCATCAGAAATGAAAGAGGCCATAAATATTTCATTGAGCCGACTCTCGACAAACGGATTACGGAAGGTCACATCCGTCTGACTACGTCCCTGTTCGATAATCGTTCCGAGAGAGGCTGAGCCGTGATCAGATATGCTGCGATTATATTGGCCTGTGTCATCGTGGTTTATCTGTTTGCTGCGGGCTTTCTCTATATCCGGCAGGATCGTCTGGTTTTCCCCGCAGAAGCGACGCCGCTGGACGATCCTGCGGCGCTTATTCCCGGCGCTCGTATGGTGGTGCTGCATACAAGGGATAATCTGGACCTCAAGGCTTATTACCGTCCGCCTGCAGATCATGGACCTGTGTTGCTCTATCTTCACGGTAATGCCGGATCAATTGCCAGCCGTGCGCATCGCTTCGCCCTGATGGCTCAGGGTGAAACCGGTTTGCTGGCGGTCGAATATCGTGGTTATGCGGGTAATCCGGGGCAACCGAGCGAAGACGGCCTCGCTCTTGATGCAGAAGCCGCGATGAATTTCCTGCACGGACAGGATATCGCGCCGGGGCAGATCGTCCTTTACGGGGAATCACTGGGAACGAATGTTGCGGTGCGCACGGCGCTCGCATTTCCGGCGGCCGGGCTCGTACTCGACGCCCCCTATACAAGTATCGCCGATGTGGCTGCCTCACGTTATCCCTATATGCCGGTTCGCCTTCTTCTGCGAAACCGCTTCGATACGCTTGGGCGTATCGCGGGTCTGAAAATGCCGCTTCTTGTCATGCGTACCTTGCGCGATGGTACGGTACCTCCTACGCAAAGTCTGAGTGTCTTCAACTGCGCCCGAGCCCAAGCAGATATGGACAACCCAGCATGGTACGCATTCAACCCTGATCGAAAATGGCGGTCTGTCTGTGGTAATGGCGTTCATCGCAAAAATCACGACACCGGGAGCCCACTAGGCAGCTGTAATGACGGGATTCGACCCAGCTTTCCGAAAAGGGGCGCATACCAGAGAAAAGCTTTTCCCATCGTAAAAATGTCATCAGAGTAAGGACAGTTCTGGATGGCGGATGACCTGTCGCTTTCAGGCTTCAGAAGCGCGTAGCCTATGTCCTGCATGCCTGTATCTGCGACAGATATTTGGCCCCGATATGGCATCCGGGGCCAGAAACGTACCATTACCAGTTCCAGATGGCCTGTTCCTGTTCGCGAATATGCTGTTCCAGCTCGCGTGGCAGGATATTGCGGAACCGTGATCGGGGATCGAGCGTGATATCGGCCATGGTTTCGATATCCTGATCCTCCTTGTATTGCGGCATGTCAAAAGTGAGCTTGCTATGATCGAAGAGATCCCTGTCGCTCTGCCAGTAGCGTGGCCCCTCCATAATCAGATCGTTGAAGTTTGTCTGGTAAGGGCCGGGATTGATGGTGGCGATCGTGACATCCCGTTCGGCAAATTCCAGATGCATTGATTGCGCAACCGTTTCGAGTGCATGCTTCGACCCGCAATAGGCGCCAGCGAAGGGAACGGTAAGAATGCCTCCGATGGATGACATGAAGATCACCCGCGTAGCCCCGCTGTTTCTGCGGGCGTGGAGATATTCCCGCGTCAGGGCGACCGTCGCAAAGAAGTTGACCTCATATTGGTGGCGCAGCACATCATCAGGCATATCCGCCAGGGAGCCGCCCTGACCGATCCCGGCATTATTGACGAGAATGTCGAAATCTTCCCGTAAGATATGCGCCCGGTCACGAGGAGAAGTGATGTCGAGTTTTGAGACGTCGAGTGCCAGTCCCTGCGCCCGCGCTTCCTGACGCAAGACCCCGATCTGGGAGGTGATTTCAACTCCGGCATGCACGGCATGGCCGCGTCGGGCGAGTGAGAAAGCGAGCAGTCGTCCGAAGCCGGTGCCGGCGCCTGTAATCAGAATACTGGTCATGACGAGATCTCCGTGGAAGCGAGGGCCTGTGCAGCAGCTTGTGCAGCAAGATGATCAATCTCCGGCTTGTCACTCGACAAACCGATGAACAGTGTTTCTCCGGTTCTGCCGGGCGATACGATTCCGCCTGCGAGAAAACAGTAACGTATGTCCCTGATGGCCGCTGTAATCTGTGGCAGGTCGGAAAATGTCTGCGTGTCGCACTGGAAGGCGTGAGCAGTTACAGCCTTTGCGCGACTGAGCCCCTCGTTGCAGGGCAGGATTTCATGGCTCCTGAAAAACAGGATTTCCTGCCCCTGCTCATTGAGGATGCTGCAACAGAAACGATCCGTATAAACCTGATCGTGGCCATTGCCTTGTCGATCCGGCGATAAAGCGTTTGCATGATGAAGGTGCTCCCGTTTCGGGCGCCATGACTGGCTCTTCGATCCGGCAGTACGGATCGGCGGATTGCCTGTCATGTCGTCCTCTTGTGATGAGAACATCTTATCCATGAGGGCTGGAGCATATATCCGCTCTGATCCATATTTCCGGCTGAAAGCGCCGGTTATCGGCTTGTCTGCGCGGTAGAATGGAGCCTGGGATACATGGATCTTCTGGACAGGGTTCTGTCGTCGCTGAGAACTCAGGGCGAAGTCTGGGGGCGCATTACCCTGACGGGTCGTTATGGTCTGGCTTTTCCGGAACAGCATGCCGTCTTTATCGCCGTGATGGAGGGGCGTTGCTGGATCAATCAGGATGATGACCAGGATAGTGCGCGGAGTGACGGGCAACTGACTGCCTTGAATGAAGGAGATTTTCTCTTCTTTCCTGCACCATCCCGGTTTCATCTGCGCAGCGATACCGAAATTACTTTTACGACACCACTGACAGCGCGTCAGCTTGCTCAATGGGAAGAGGAAAGAGCCATTGAATATTGCGAAAATACTGGAGAACGGGTTTCTCTGGTCGTTGGGTGCTTCACGCTGTTAACAGCCGAGGCTCCTTTGCTTTTTCGTGAGTTGCCGCCGATCCTGCATGTGCCCTCACATCAGGCAGACAGTCTGTCCTGTCAGGTCAGGGCCATGATGCGTGACGAGATTGCGCGTGATGAGGCCGGCGCGACAAGTACGGTGGACCGGCTTGCAGAAATACTGATGATACGTACGCTCAGGCGTGCCGCAAGCGATCATGTCCGGCTTGGTTTAGGCTGGCTCAGAGCCATGGCCGATCCCAGAATTCACAAGGCGCTCAGAATCATGCACGCTGATCTGTCTGTCGTGCATACTGTGGCCCAGATTGCCCGGGCAGTCGGTATGTCACGATCGGCTTTTGCCGATCATTTCAGAAAGCAGGTTGGTGCTACTCCGCTGGAACATCTGATGACCTGGCGCATGGCCTTTGCTGCGGATCTGCTTCGAACTGATCGGAAAATGAAGATAGAAGCTGTTGCCTCACAGATCGGCTATTTGTCGGAACGTGCCTTTCGTGAGGCTTTTTCGAAAACCTATGGGTGCAGTCCTGACAAGTATCGCAAGGCAGGGCGATAAAACGAGGTAAGTCTGTGATCCTGGCGCAATATAGTCGATGGTTTGCCGATGAGATCGGGACTGGGTCATGCCAGGGGCAGGGTTCGCGCGCAGAGTGCGACTGAAAAGGGAGGCTGATCGTCTTGTCATTACGCCGTGAACTTACCCTCGAGCTGATCGGCGATCCGACACGACCGATTTTCCTTGATCTGGCGGAATCCCTTATACGTGAGATCCAGCGCGGACGCCTCAGGTCCGGACAGATCCTGCCGGGAACCCGGGCTCTTTCACGCACTCTTGGCCTGCATCGCAATACGGTCGATGCCGCCTATCACGAGTTGATCATGCAGGGTTGGCTGGTTGCCCATTCATCCCGCGGAACATTCGTGGCGGAAGATCTCCCGGACGTGATACGGGACGAAAGCAGATCTTTTCATTCCCCGATGCTCAATCCCCGACATGTAGCGCCTCCTTCTTGTCTCCTGACCATAACGGACGGGACACCGGACCCGCGCCTCATGCCGAGAGTGGAGCTGGCACGTGCCTTCAGAACAGTTCTGACCTCTCCACATTTCTTTTCCAGCAGCGGTTACGCCGATCCAAACGGTGCAACCATGCTGCGAGCAGCGCTTGCAGAAGAATTCCTGAATGCAAGAGGCCTCTCGGTTTCAGCGGATGACATTCTCATCACGCATGGCAGTCAGATGGGCCTGTTTCTGGCTGCATCAGCTGTGCTTTCTCCCGGTGACGGGATTGCGGTCGAGAATCCCGGTTATCCGTTCGCCTGGGCGAGCTTCCGTTCCGGGGGAGCCCGCATCATAGGCATTCCGGTGGATGAAGAAGGGCTTGATGTCGATCATCTGGCGCATGAGGTGCGGCAGGATCCCGGTATAAGGGCAGTCTATGTTACGCCCCATCACCAGTATCCCACTACCGTCACGCTCGGGGCCGGACGGCGTCTCAAACTGCTCGAACTGGCACGAAAGCACGATCTTCTGATCATTGAAGACGATTATGATCATGACTATCGTTTTGATAGTGCACCGGTTTTGCCACTTGCAGCCAGAGCTGGCTCCGACCAGAGGCTGATCCATATCGGGTCACTCTCCAAACTGACGATACCGGCCTTGCGGCTGGGTTATGTCATTGCGCCTCCGGATATTCTGAGTCGTATGACGGAGTTGCGCAAAGCAATCGATCGCCAGGGCGATGTGCCTCTGGAACAGGCTATGGCGCTGATGATCCGTAATGGTGTCCTTGGGCGCCATGCCCGCAAGGCAAGACGTATCTATGCCGAGCGGCGCGATTTTCTGCTGGAGGAGATCGGCAGCAGACTTGGAGATATAGTGACATTTACTGTCCCTGCGGGAGGGTTGGCAGTCTGGATGAGAACAGATACGCGTATAGATGCGGTTGCCTGGGCGGCAGCTGCAAGAGAAGCCGGCCTGCAGATAGAAACCGGCGATCGTTTCTTTATCGAATCCGGCGGTGATCCTAACTGTTTCAGATTCGGCTATGCGCATCTTGATATGCGCGAAATATCCAGAGCTGTGAGTATAATGGATAAGTCGAAACCATCGCATTAATGCAATAATCTATTTTTACAGAATTCTGATTACAGCAGCTGTCATCTTTTCTAAATGCAAGAGGCTGCGCGGATGATTGTTCAAAACCGGCCTAGTCATTTTCTCGAAACCGGATCTTTTTCAGGTCCGGTCTCTGTGATGCATTGCTCACGACTGAGATGGCAGAAGATATAGGGTATCATGAAGTTTTCCGGCGTGAGCGCATTTCCAATAACTCCCATGAACGAAAAAGGCGTCGATCAGCCCGGTTTTGAACGTCTGATCAGGCGCCTTGTCGATGCAGGCGTCGATTCTATCGGCGTCGAGGGATCGACGGGGAATTATCCCTATCTGACATTTCACGAGCGCTTGGAAATTGCCCGTGTCGCTGTGAGTTGTGCGCAGGAAACGCCAGTCATTGCCAGCATCGGTGCCTTTCGCACGCGCGATGTCCTGACTCTGGCCGAACATCTGCAGACCATCGGCATCAGTGCCTTGCTTCTGCCGATCGTCTCCTATCACTGTCTTCGGGAAGAGGAGGTTTTTTCGCTCTTCAGATCGGTTAGTCAAAACGTTTCGGTTCCGGTCATTATCTATGATTCGCCTGTGATCAGTCGTTTTGCGTTTTCCGACATGCTTTATGCCAGGATTTGCGCTCTGCCTCATATCGGTTCGATCAAGGTCCCAAGCGGATGGCCCAACCGGAAAGAAGCCGCGCAGCGTATTGCACGTCTGGCACAGACACTGCCCTCGACTACGATAATTGGCGCGAGCGGCGACGATACCCTGTCCGAAGGTGTCAGGGCGGGTGCGAAAATATGGTACTCTGAATGGGGAGGGCTATTTCCGCAAAAAGCCAAGGGGCTGATGCAGGCGGCCCTTACCGGCGATGATGCACAGCTTTCACGTCTTTCAGAGCAGTTCAGAAGCTTCTGGGATATCTCCTGCCGATATGGCGGCAGTATCCGCCCGATTTCTGCGGCAGCGTCCATTCTCGGTCTCACCGACCGAGACAATCTGCCCCTCCCTCTGCACGGGGTGAGCGATGAGGACCGGGCATTACTCGAGCAGGCAATTACCCGTCACAGCATGAACTAAGCGCCCTTTTTCCTGACGACACCACAGGTCTCTCGATGAGGAAAACGATATTGAAGATACATTTCATCGTTCATGAGTCGTTCGAAGGCCCTGGAGCGCTGATCTCCTGGGCGCTTCAGCATGGCCACGAGACAGCGATATCCCGTCTCCATGAGAATGAACCATTGCCTTCGTCCCTTGAGGGGATCGATATGCTGATCGTGATGGGCGGTCCACAATCCCCGTCAACCACGCAAGAAGAATGTCCTCATTTCGACTCTGTTGCAGAGCAGACACTGATCCGTGATGCGATCACGGCAGGAAAAGCGGTAATCGGGATCTGTCTGGGCGCACAGCTGATCGGTGCCGCACTGGGGGCGCCTCACGAACGCAGTCCGGAGCCCGAGATTGGCAAATATCCGATTACCCTGACCGAAGCAGGTCGCGAGAGTGTCCTGTTTGGCGCGTTCGAACCTGTTCTCGATGTCGGACACTGGCATAACGACATGCCCGGCCTGACACCCCGGGCGATAGTCATGGCCACCAGCAAGGGCTGCCCGCGGCAGATCGTCCAGTATGCGCCCCTCGTCTTCGGCTTTCAGTGTCATCTGGAATTTACCCCTGAGCTGATCGAGCAACTCATTGCCGCGTCGCAAGCAGAACTGTATGCGCTGGCTGACCGGCCATTCGTGCAGAAGCCCGCAATACTGCGAAGTCACGACTACAAGAGCATGAATGCCCGGATTTTCTCTTTTCTGGATCGTCTTGTCGTGCAGATCCCGCCCGGGAAATTCCGAGAGCACACAGAAAGACTGGACCGTTAATTCATGTCCTTCTGGCTTAAGCGCAAATTATGACCGATCGGAACGAGCAGAGGGGAGTAACGTCATGAGCACCACATCAGACCTGATGGAGACAGACCATCCCGCCAAGGCGTCTCCATGGCTTTTTCTGATCATCGGGCTCGGTGCCTTTGCGATCGGTACGGCCGAATTTGCAGCAATGAGCCTCGTTCCTCTCATCGCACATCGTTTTGCATTGAGCGACCCGCAGGCGGGATGGTCTGTCGTGTTCTATGCCCTTGGTGTCTGTATAGGCGCGCCCCTCATTGCCCTTGTCAGCGCTGGTCGGCCACATCGTTCGACCCTGATTGCCACGATGCTGTTTTATACGATCGGCAATACATTGAGCGCGTTGGCACCCGGCGCGACCAGTCTTTTTCTGTTCCGTTTTCTGACCGGGCTTCCTCATGGAGCCTATTTCAGCACTGCCAGCCTGGTAGCCGCCTCTCTGGTCGCTCCGGAAAAGCGGGCCTCAGCTGTAGGGCGTGTTTTTCTTGGCCTGACAAGCGCAACGATCGCAGGGGTGCCGCTGGCCAATATGCTGGCCCAGATATTCGGATGGCGCGTTGCCTTCGGCCTGATCGCGGTTCTTTCCTGTCTGACCACATGGCTGCTCTGGCGATTTATTCCGCAGAGTTCCGATATCGAGCAGACCAGTCTGCGACAGGAGATGCGCGCGCTGCGAAACAGACGCGTCTGCCTGATCCTGGCGATTGGCGGTATCGGTTTTGGGAGCCTGTTTTGCGTTTATACCTATCTCGCATCGATCATGATCGTGGTTACCCATGCAAATCCGGCATTCATTCCCTTGATGCTGGCTGTTTTTGGCCTTGGTCTGACCATTGGCACGTCTATCTGTTCTCACCTTGCAGACAGGAAAATGATACCCACGCTTGGCGGCGTTCTGATACTTGGTGCCGTATCGACTTCTCTTTTCCCATTTTCCACACGATCCCTGATCACGCTTGGATCTGATATCTTTCTCATCGGTGCAAGCGGAGGGCTTTCTGCTGTTGTCTCAGCCCATCTCCTTTCCATTGCGAAAGAAGGAAAAAACCTTGCTGTCGCCTTGAGCCATAGCGCGTTCAATATTGCCAATGCCCTGGGGCCATGGCTGGGCGGCCTGGCAATCACCGCAGGACTGGGCTGGACATCCGTTGGCTGGGTAGGCTGTGCTTTGTCCTTGACAGCCTTCAGCCTTTTTCTTGTCGAACTACTGCAATACAACCGTTCAGGCTCATGACGAGATCAAAGTCGTGAAACGATTTGGTCCGGGCCAGTGAGGAGACGCCAGTGAGCTGCTCAGGAAGCGTTTCCTCGACAAGATAGAAGCCTAGTGAAAATCGGAGAATGTAGCCATCGGCAGCTTATGCAGAGGCCGTCCTGTCATCATGATCTCCCATGCCAGAAAGAATGGACAGCATCTCCGGATCTCAATTCATGGAATGGATTTCAGGGCAGGGTAGAGTGCACGGTAACGGGCATAAGCCTGACGATAGGGCCGCTCAGTCGATCATCAGGCATGATTGAGGCGACACGTTCCGGTGGCAGGCAGACAGCACTGACGTCTTCGCCAGTGACGGCGATACGCGCCAGACGAGCCGCCCCAAAAGCGCCGCCCTGTTCTCCATTGGCCAGACGATGAAGGGTGATACCCAATACATTAGCGAGAATTGATGTCCAGAGCGGGCTGCGTGACCCACCGCCAATCACATCAGCCTCGGTAATGACTGTGCCTGATTCGGCCAGGCCTTCCAGCGCATCGCGAAAAGAAAAGGCGACCCCTTCGAGCACAGCCTGTGTCATCTGGCTCTGGTGGTGTCCTGGGACAGGCCGACAAACCCGCCGCGAATGGTGCCGTCATTATGCGGGGTGCGCTCGCCTGAGAGATAGGGGGCGAAAAGAACGGGAGATGGGCCTTTCGGAGTCTCAGGCAGTTCGGCAAGCAGGGTTTTCTCATCCATACCGGTCACCCGTGACCACCAGGCGAGAGACGCAGCGGCAGAGAGGGTGACACCCATCTGATGCCACTGGTTGGGAACAGCATGACAGAAGGAATGAATGGCGTGGTTGCCACCGGGATGGAAGGAATCAGTCGTTACCCATACGACACCTGACGTGCCAAGAGAGAGAAAGGCATCGCCTGTATGAATGGCACCAAGGCCAACGGCCCCGGCAGCGTTATCGCCTGCGCCACCGGCAAAGACAGGCGCCTCTTTCATGCCCCATCGTGTTGTCAGATCGGTACTGAGTCTGCCGGCTGCATCTGTTCCCTCACAAAGAGCAGGCATGGCAGCCAGGCGGAGATTTGAGGCCTCCAGAGCGGCATCCGACCAGAGCCGACGCCCTGTATCGAGCCAGAGAGACCCTGAAGCATCCGACATATCCTCGATCAGCGAGCCAGTCATGCGAAAGCGCAGCCAGGCTTTCGGAAGGACGACATGCGTGACTTTGGCGAAAACCTCAGGTTCGTGCCGGGCGACCCACATGACTTTAGGCGCGGTAAAGCCTGGCATGGCAATATTGCCCGTAATCTGGCGACAGAGCGGAAAGCGATGCTCGAAAAGCGAGCATTCCGATTCTGCCGTGTGTCGTTCCAGAGCAGGCAAGGGCGTAGCACGGTACCGTTTTCATCAAGCAGAACGGCACCATGTTGCTGTCCCGAGAGGCCGATGCCGCGCACTGAGGCGAGTGCCTCGGGGTGGCTTTGGTGCAGGGCATCAAGTGCACGAAGGGTTGCATCGTACCAGTCATCCGGGTCCTGCTCGCTCCATCCCGGATAAGGCGGCTCACCCCCAGTTTTTCTGTATGGGCAGCAATCACGTTCTGGTTCTGGTCAACCAGAACCGCTTTGATGCCCGAAGTGCCGAGATCAATGCCGAGATACATGGAGGCAGGTCTTTCATTATGGCTGCGTCTTGTGCGGCCGGGTATGACGTCAGGAGGTGTTCCCGGCCCGAGAACGGTGGAGATCCGTCATTTGAGGGGCTTGCACCAGCAATGAAAGACCCTGGCTCCAGAGAAAGTCGCGTCACAATCGGGTGAAATATTGCATGGCTCAGAGAGCTATCCCGCACAAACCCTGACAAATAGCCCTTATGGTCCCTATTTTAGGGTTCAGACCGTGCTGCGGCTGGAGTAGGCATGGGGTTTGTTCCTGTCTATGGTCGCGTGACATGGTGCGCGACAGAAGTTCTTAACGGGCAAAGGGAGAGATGATGTCGGTCGAGATTAGGGTTCCGGTTCTCGGTGAAAGTGTCACCTCGGCGACGATCACCCGCTGGCTCAAGCAACCCGGGCAGGCAGTGGCAGCAGATGAGCCTGTTGTCGAGCTGGAAACCGACAAGATCAGCGTGGAAGTGCCTGCACCGCAAGCCGGTATTCTAGGCAATGAGCTTGTAGCAGTCGGGGCTGAAGTGGCCGTGGGTAGTGTGCTTGGCACACTGGACCCCAACGGTACGGCGCGGACAGAGGCGGAACCAGCCAAGCTGATACACCCAAAGTACCTTCAGCTTCTTCAGCGCCGTCACAGTCGGCTGCGACGGCGCGCGAGCCCATGCCTGCAGCCTCGCGTCTGATGACAGAAGAACGCATCGATCCCGGAGCTATTGCTCAGGGGAGCGGTCTTGATGGGCGTATTACAAAGGGAGATGTCATCGCTCAGCTGGATCAGCCCCGTGCTGTTGCCTCTTCTGCGTCAGCGGCTGCCGTGCAGCCGGCGTCGCAGCTTGGGCATGAGGGGCCTGCTTCCTCACCGGCCGTCGCCACCGCGCTTGCCACCTTGCTGGGCAAGAACGAGCAGGATGCCCGCGAGCAGCGTATTCCGATGACACGTTTGCGCCAGACTATCGCGCGTCGTCTGAAGGATGCCCAGAATACGGCTGCGATCCTGACTACTTTCAACGAAGTGGATATGAGCGCAGCCAAAGCCCTGCGCGCGGAATATCGCGAGGTATTCGAAAAGAAACATGGCGTGAAGCTCGGCTTCATGTCGATATTTGCTCGTGCCTGTATTAGGGCCTTGCAGGAATTTCCTGCCATCAATGCCACGATTGATGGCGATGACATTCTCTATCGTCGTTTTGTCAATCTGGCATTGCCGTAGGTAGTGAACGCGGTCTTGTTGTGCCGGTACTGCATGATGCCGACCAGATGAGCTTTGCCGAGCTGGAACGTCACATCAGCGATTACGGTGCTCGTGCCCGTGCGGGTACACTCAAACTCGATGAATTGTCGCGTGGTACCTTCTCGATCACCAATGGCGGTGTGTTTGGTTCACTCCTCTCCACCCCGATCCTGAATCCGCCGCAATCAGCTATTCTGGCATGCATGCCATTCAGGATCGTCCGGTTGCCGTCGATGGTCAGGTTGTGATCCGACCGATGATGTATGTGGCGCTTTCCTACGATCATCGCATGGTCGATGGCCGGGAGGCCGTGAGCTTCCTGGTGAGGGTCAAGCAATATGTTGAAGACCCGCGTCGTCTGCTGCTTGATGTCTGATACGAAGGAGACCGCCATGTCTGAGACCCATGAATTTGATCTGGCCGTCATCGGCGCTGGCCCTGGTGGTTATGTTTGTGCGCTCAAAGCCGCTCAACGTGGTCTGAAAGTACTTTGTGTCGACCGGCGTGAGACGCCAGGTGGCACCTGTCTCAATGTTGGCTGTATTCCCTCCAAGGCACTCCTGCACAGCTCGGAGCGTCTGCATGAGGCTGAGACCGAATTTGCTGCTCTGGGCATTGATAATGTGACGCCCAAACTCAATCTGGGGCAGATGATGGCCCGCAAGGAGCGAGTGGTTGGTGATACTGTCAAGGGTATCGGTTATCTCTTCCGCAAGAACAATGTGACATTCAGGGTTGGCGAGGCCAAACTGACCGGACCGCATGACCTTTCGATCAATGGCGAGAAGGTAACAGCGAGATCGATAGTCATCGCAACCGGCAGCGCCCCAGTCGCATTGCCTGGTGTCGATTTTGACGAAAAACGCGTTGTTTCCTCGACTGGTGCCCTGTCTCTCGAAGCTGTTCCCAAACGCCTGGCCGTGATTGGCGCAGGGGTGATTGGTCTTGAGCTCGGCAGTGTCTGGAAGCGGCTGGGGAGCGAGGTCACGATCATCGAATATGGTGATCATATTGCCCCCGGGTTTGATCGTGGGCTTGGTCGCCAGTTTCAGCGGTCGCTTGAAAAACTCGGTCTCAAATTCCGTCTTTCTACACGTGTTACCAAAGTCGAGATTGAGGGCAGTGCGCTTGATCTGACCCTGCAAAAAGTGGGGCAGGAAGAGACGGAAACACTTGAGGCCGATGTTGTTCTCGTTTCCATTGGTCGTAAGCCCTATACGCAGGGTCTGGATCTGGGAGCTGTCGGGATCGATACCGATGAAGTTGGACGCATCCCGGTTGATCCGCATTTTCGTACGTCCTGCCCCAGCATCTATGCAATCGGCGATGTAATTGCTGGTCCCATGCTGGCCCATAAGGCCGAAGAGGAAGGCCTCGCTCTCGCCGAGCAGCTGGCCGGGCATGTGGGGCATGTACCCTATGACGCCATTCCTTCAGTCATCTATACCCAGCCGGAATTTGCAATGGTGGGCAAGACTGAAGAGCAGCTCAAACAGGAGGGGGTTGCTTACAAGACAGGAAGTTTTCCTTTCATGGCCAGCGCGCGCGCGCGTGCTATTGCCGCCACGGATGGCGGGGTCAAGGTTCTGACGGATGCAAAAACGGATCGCATTCTTGGTGTTCATATTCTTGGCGCCTGTGCGGGAGAGCTGATCGCTGAAGCCACATTGGCTATGACGTTCAAGGCAAGCGCGGAAGATATTGCCCTTGCCTGTCATGCTCATCCGACGCTTTCGGAAGCTCTCAAGGAGGCTGCTCTGGGTGCCTTCGATAAGCCATTGCATCTGTGATGCGCTTTGACCAGATACGGGATCTTGCCTGTCTGTAGATCGCCGTCTCTTTGTGCTCGCTTGAATCAAGAAGCTTCTGGCTTGGAAGTTACTCTTTCTCTTGAGATTATATATAAATATTCTGAGCGCTAAAAATGAATTGTTTCTGCGCTCAGATAATATTGTTTGATATGAAACCGTCTATTAGCTAGCTACTGATAAAAGTTGTCCATCTTCCTGAAGGAGATCAACTCTAGCTACTGACGGAAAATGCTTAACCACTTCAATGCTCAGGAAATAGTTTTCATGTTCTCCGAGATTATGAAGCTGAGCGAGCCCATTGGTCCATCTGTATGGGACTTTTTCCTGAACGTGCCAGCCATCAAGTGTCGCAACCTCGAGATGGTCAGTGTATTCGACTCTACCTTTGGCTGATATTATTTCAATTTTCCCAACCAGAATGCCGAGGTCTCTTCTATCGTCCACAAAAGGACCGGTAATATCAGATGGTTTTCCGCTGCCGGATCGTATCTGGATATTCTGTGTGGGTCTGTCGATATAAAAGAGATGGTGATTTCCGTTTTTTCTGGATGCCTTAATCAGATTCCCATGTTGATCCATGATTTCGATGACTGAAGACTCAATTATTTTCTGCTCGGTGAGAGGGAAACCCAAAGTCTCAGCTCTGGACGCATATAGTTGATAGATTGGTTCGACAAAATCAGTGCTTGTATTTAGTGGTGCGGCAGCGTCTTGCTGCCAGTTTTTGACAGGCGAGGATGTATTGCCAATTGAATGCAGGAATTCGTTCTCTTCTGTCCGGAGATAGCTTTCTGTAAGTATGCCATCAGATTTCAGAATCGAGTGTTCGTCCAGCTCAATGTGGAAATAGTCATAGTCATATATTGTAGTATCCCGGTATATGCTCCTGTCATTAACCAGCATCCGGGCGGGTACAAATTGACCTTTAATTAACAGGCAGTGTTCAGAAGTTAAGAGACAGTCTTTGAAAGGGACGTTTTCGGCGAATGCATTTTTCCTGATACGGATTGGAGACTTATCCAGATCGTCGCTTCCACCGTGCCGGGTGATGTGGTTTCTGCCAACCCAACGTACTTCCCGAATGATAGAATTTCCATCCTTGTCGTGAGTCATAACTTGCGTGCCGGGAATAATTTCCTCAACGGCGATATGCCCGCCTGGCGTGGCAATCAATGTGCCTGTCAGGAAGCATTTACCATTCCACATACCTCCGGCGCCTTTGTTAAAACCCCATGTTGCGATAGGCGTGGTCACCTTGTTTTGCTTGACGGCTATACTGGTGCCTGTACCGCTGGAATTGGTGAGCATATAGGTATAGGCGCTCAGATTGAGTGCCGGATCTCCGAGAACAAGATATCCCCCTCCGCTCAACTGGAATATTGCCATGTTCAGGTTCCCCCACCCTTGTACACTGGGGCTACCACCAAAAGATGCGGTATAGTTATATCTTGTTCCGTTTATGATGAGGTATCCGGCACCATATGTAACCGTTGCTTTTTTTGGTGATGCTATTGTCTGATTCAGGGGGGCATTGGATATGGTGCCCCAATTCAGGGTATAGGTGCCGGATGTTAGAATTGCCATTTTTTCCTCCAGGGCAGGGGTCTGTAATATATGATTTTTAGAGAAAACCACTTGAGAAGGTCAACTAATTTTAAAGAATTCCATATTTCATACTACAATAAATTTTAGAAATATTTTGAAAGATGCATAATGATATCAATTAATATGGACAATTAAAATAATAATACTTATAGAAGTATAATTCTCAAAAATCTGGTTTGTCGAGAATTATTTTGATTTATAATTGTAGTAGATTATATTATA
>NZ_BAJV01000002.1 GCF_000613885.1 Asaia prunellae JCM 25354
CGCGCCATGGCTGTATGGGTATTTCCCGTAAATATCCTTTCCGATCTCAGGCAGTTCCAGAGTGGCGTTGCATGCGTTCAACCTCTCTGAGGGCGCGACAGGAATTTACGCCGAGCAGCGACATATCGATATGCAGCTCTCTTTGAAGCACCCTGATTGCATGTTTGATTCCAGCCTGTCCTCCCACAGCGGCGGCATAGAGAAAGGGGCGTCCGATTATGACTGCATCGGCCCCGAGAGCAAGACCTTTGACGATATCCGTACCACGACGAAAGCCGCTGTCCACGAGTACCGTCATATCGTTACTTTGAGCTTTGACCGCTTCCAGAACCTCTACAGGGGAAACCGCGCAATCAAGCTGGCGACCACCGTGATTGGAAACGACTACACCTTCAGCCCCTATTTCACGCGCGAGTCTGGCATCTTCAGGGGAGAGAATGCCCTTTATGATGAAAGCGCCTTTCCAGAGACGTCTTATCATCTCGGCATGTTTCCAACTGAAGCTTGCATATCCTGTAACTGCTGTGATTTCCCGTGAGAAAATCGACGGACGTTGAACCGGATCAATATTGCTAATTTTTGGTACGCCACGCTGCAGCAGGGTGCGCCAGCCTGTACGGTAAAGCCAGGAAGGATGCGCGCCATATCGAGAGCCAGTCGTGTCGTTGGTCGAAACGGCATAGTATAGCCATTTCGCATATTATTTTCCCTATTCGACCTACGGCGACATCAGCAGTCAGGAAATAGGCAGTAAAACCTGCATCGGCTACACGCTTGAGCATGCGGTCTATATTGTTCTCATCAGGCTTCTGGTACCCGGCAAACCAGCTTCCAGGATAACTGCGTCCGATTTCCTCGATCGGGGTGATGGCATTGGCACTCAGAATATAGGGGATATTTGCCACCCTTGCGGCTTTTGCCATCGCGTTATCCGCGTCATGGCCGACAATGGCAGAAGCTCCCATCGGGGCAATCATGAAAGGGCTGGCATAGTGCTGGCCAAAAAGCGTTACGCCTTGTGTGCAGGCTGATACATCTCGAAGTACGCGCGGGACAAGACGTATGTGCGCAAGTGCATCGCGGTTATGGATCAGGCAGGTACCATCATCGGCTCCACCCTGCACATACCCGTATATGGCCTTGGGAAGATGTCTGCGTGCCAGCATCTCGAAGTCATCGAGATTCAAAACCTGCTTGAGAGATTTGATGGATATACCGGTCATGCCTCAGATCCTTGCAGCTCAACTGCCCGTCAACGTTGTCTGTCGGGTGTTTGTATCGAGGGGTAAGGGCGCGATTGACCCCACGATAAAGAGATAGGAAAGGGCACCAAGCAGCCCGAAGGCGCCCGTAGCGCAAAGAGGGATCATGAAGGAGCCATGCGTAAGACTCACCATGAGCCCGGTGAAGCTGGCGATCACGATGCCAGCGATATTGGCTGCGCTGTTCTGCATCCCGCCCAGTGTCGCAACAAGATCCGCATTGGGGGCAATGTCGGCGGGTAAAGACCAGATATTGGCTCCCGTGAAGGCAATGCCACCGAAAGAGAGGGAGAGCAGGGCGATACAGAGCCATGTCTGGGTGACAAAGGCAGAAAGGGCAATGACCGACGATAGAACCAGTCCGCCGACGAGGCAGGTCTTGCGTGCTGCCGTCAGGCTCCAGCCATGCCGGTGCAAAGCATCTGAACTCCAGCCTCCAAGCCAGGCAGCCGGGATGGCAGCCAGGCCGGGGATCATGCCGATCAGCCCCAGATCCTTGAGGGAAAAGCCGTGTGTTGTCACCAGATAGCTCGGAAACCAGGTGGCGTAGAAATAGAAGACGAAATTCGAGCAGAAAAACCCGAGCATCATGCCCCAGACTGTCCGGTGTCTGAGCAAGAGTCGCCAAGCGCCTGGCGGGGATTTCATGGCCGGTGGTTGTGCCGCACGAAGTGTCTCCAGTTCATCAGCGGAAACACCCGGATGACGATCAGGATCATGATAAAGGGCCAGCCAGACGATCATCCAGATCAGCCAAGACCGCCTGTCGCGACAAAGGCAAGGCGCCAGCCGAGCCAGGCAATCAGAAGAGCAACCAGTGGGAGTGAGACCGCAGCACCCGCCCGTGCGCCGCTATCGAAAATCCCTGCAGCAAGACCACGCTCTGTTTTGGGAAACCACAGTGACGCCACTTTGGTATTGGACGGATAACTGCCCGCTTCACCAATACCGAGAGCAAGGCGCAGGCCCAGTATGCTCAGTGGGCCGCGTACAACAGAAGTCAATGCGGTACAGACCGACCACCAGATGACCGCAACGGCATAGGTTGAGCGCACTCCGAAGCGATCCACGATCATGCCAAAAGGCAGTTGCATGAAAGCATAGGTCCAGAAGAACCCGCCCAGGATTATCCCCAGAATAGCCGGATCGATATTGAGTTCTTTCGCCATGAATGGTGCCGCTATGGCGATGGTCGCACGGTCTATGTAATTGATGGTGGTTGCAGCAAAGCAGAGGATGATCATCAGCCAGCGCAGTCGGGGCATGATCTCTCTCCTGTTATTGGAGATCGCGGAACACCTTTCTGCACCGGCAGGCTGCCGGTGCAGGAAATGATGTCTATTTCGGCAGGATACGACGCAGATAATTGCGATTGGTGGCACTTACGCTCAGACCATCGCCACCGTAATGTTCGACAAGAAAAGCACTTCTGAAGCCATGGGCCAACGCCATCTTGATGGCAGCGCGGTAGCTGATCACACCAAATTCCAGCGGTGCCGGGGCTGTGACAACCATGCCTGATGTCGCATCTTCTGTGCGGTAGTAGTTCTTGACGTGCCAGTAGCGGGCAAAAGGCGCGACTTTCTGCATCATGGAAGCCCAATGTTCCACCGGTCGATGCAAGCGCACCAGATTGCCAAGATCGGCATTGATTCCGACATTCGGGTAATCGACATCCTGCACAAACCGTACCGCGCTGTCTGCCGTGCCGAGATAGGTATCCTCGTACATTTCCAGAGACAGTCCGATACCGACTTCCTGGGCGTGACGGGCCAGTTCCCTGATACGGCTGACAGCTTTCGTCCATGTTTCCCTGTCGTCCGGGTTGACCGTACCCTGCGCTGTCCAGAACCATAATGCGGCTTTCTGGGCGGGAGTCAGGGGATAAAAGAGGCCAAACGAGACCTCCTTGATACCCAGTCGCGCCGCAGTATCGATCACGCGATGGCTGTAGGCGAGATTCTCGTCGGCCTGTTCGGGGTCGATGATGGAACGACGTGCCGTAGAGAGTCCGGGTATGGTCAGTCCGGCTTCTTTCACAAGATCGGCAAAGAGCTGCTGGCGCGGCAAGGACAGATCAGCGAGCCTGATCCATGAATCGGTGGGATCTATTTCAGTGAAACCGGCATCCGTGACTTCGGAAAGGGTTGCGGCCCATTCTTCCGGTTTCTGATCCTGCACGCTTGAGCCGTCCGGCAGGATATTGGCGTATTGGATCATTGCAGCGGCAATGGGCCAGTTGGTGCGGTTGAAAGAGGATGACATGGGTTAAGTCCTTTCCAGTTTGCGTGAATTGAAGGCCTGAACTCATCGGGCAGGATGATGACTCTGCTGACTGGTGCGTGGCAGGAAAGCCGCGATACTCAGCCCGATCAGCCCGGAAAGAGCGACCGCGTAGAGTCCGGCCGCAGGGCTCTCCCAGATATGGGAGGCAAAGCTGCGGATATTGGGAGCGGCAAAACCGCCAAGATTGCCGAGAGCGTTGATCAGGGCTATCGCGCCGGCAGCCTGAACCCCTGTGAAATGGGCAAGAGGAAAATTCCAGAATACGGCCTGGACCGTCACGACACCTGCCGCTGCGACGCACAGGCCGATGATGGCGACAATTCCTGAATCAGCACTGGAGATTACCAGTCCGATGGCTGCTGCGCCGAGACAGACGAGCAGACCCATTCTTGGGGCATCGTGCTTCTGCACAAGACGGGTGATGACAAATGTCGAGAGAATGGCAAAAGCCCAGGGTATACCGCTTACGACACCCACGCGAAGACCGATCTTTTCATGCAGGATTGTGGAGACCTGTTCCGGCAGATAGAAGACCACGCCATAGCTCGCGATCTGCATGACCATATAAAGGGCGAGGAACTGGAGCAGCTTGGTGGACTGGAGCAGGGCGCCTATTCTGACGCGTTCATGACCTGCCCCTTCCTTGCTCTCGGCCTCGCGACGCAGAATGTCGCCCAGAGTGCTTTTTTCCTGAGGGGAGAGCCAGTCAACATCCTGGGGTCTGTCCGGTAATATGAACCATGTGGCGACACCCAGAACAACCGCCAGTCCACCTTCGATCAGGAACATCCATTGCCAGCCGGCAAGGCCCAGAATTCCGTCCAGATTGAACAATGCGCCCGAGAGCGGATTGCCAAAAGTCATGGCGAGCGGATAACCGAAATAGAACACGCCGAGAACTCTGGTACGTTCTTTCTGAGGAAACCAGAAGGTGAGATAGAGCATGATGCCGGGGAAGAAACCGGCTTCGGCAATACCCAGTAATGTACGCAGGATAATGAAAGACAGATTACCCTGTGTGAACATCATGGCAGCGGAGACAAGTCCCCAGGTCACCATGATCCGCGCCATCCAGCGTTTGGCGCCTACGCGATAAAGAATGAGATTGCTCGGAATTTCGAAGAGCGCATACCCCACGAAAAATACGCCGGCGCCAAATGCGAACATGGCGTCAGATACACCGACATCAGTATGGAGTGCCTGCTTGGCAGAACCGATATTCGATCGGTCGAGGAAAGCGACAATATACATGAGGATGAGGAAAGGCAGCAGCTTGGCAAAAGCCTTCCCCGTAGCGCTTTCTCTCAGGGTCCCGGCACTGGTGTCGGGAGTCTCTGTGGCAGCGGGTCTGGCTGGTGGATCATTGGTCATGAGGCTCGGCTCCTCATCGCACTCTGAATTGTTGATACGGGGTGCGGATGTGGTCAGGCTGAGAAGGAAAGAGTGATTTCAGGCAATTCGCCCGCCCAGTTCATCGTCGATATGGGCCTGTATGATCTCGTCGAAGCTCTGCTCGGTCTTGAACCCGAGCGCCAGCGCCCGTTGTGGATCGAAGCCGCGCGCCCAGCCTGCGACAATGCGTGCAATGGCCTCGTCCGGTGCTCTCCTGATCAATGCCACAGCCTTGTCGCCTGCAATGCGACGCAGAGCGGCAATCTGCTCGCCTACGGTGATCGAAAGTGCGGGCATGGAAAGATTGGGGCGTTCGCCCAGTAAAGAGAGATCGAGGGTAGCGGCATGGCGCAGAAACTGAACAGCCGAGCGAGGACTCGTCATCCAGTGACGTGTGGTATCCGGCACAGGCAGAATGGCTTCCTGCCCGACAAGAGGCTCACGGATAATGCCCGAGAAAAAGCCGGAAGCGGCGCGATTGGGCTTGCCGGGACGTACACAGATCGTGGGCAGGCGCAGACCAATTCCGTCGAAAATGTTGCGACGACGATAATCGGCGAGAAGCAGTTCACAAATAGCCTTCTGGGTGCCGTAGCTTGTCTGGGGTGTCAGGATGTAGTCGTCGGAAATGATATCGGGAAAATCGCCTCCGAAAACAGCATTTGAGGAAGCAAAAACAACGCGCGGCTTCCATCCTTCACGGTCATTGACCTGTCGGATCGTTTCGAAAAGCGCGCGTGTACCATCAAGATTGACTGCGTAGCCTTTCGTGAAGTCAGCTTCGGCTTCGCCGGAAACGATTGCGGCAAGATGATAGATGATATCCGGTCGGCCATTGAGCAGGCGCTCTGCGGCGCCATGCTGGGTCAGATCGCAGGTCAGGGTTTCACAGTGACCAGTAAAACCCGCAGGCGTATCCGGGGCGATGACATCGGCCAGGGTCAGTCGGAGGGAAGCATGATCAGCAGAGAGTGGTTTTTTGACCAGACTCTCGGCGAATTTGCGTCCGATCATTCCTGCGGCACCAATGACGAGGATATGCATTTTGTCACCTTTCCTGTCGGGAGACCCGAGTCCAGATGAACAAAACCTATCTGAAAGTTAATCAGGCGCTAGACGCAAGATGGAAAGGGGCGATCAGCATTCTTGATCGCCAGTGCTGCAATTGCGTTGAAGACCAGTAATGCTGCCGGGGTCAGCGGGCGTTCTGTCTGACTGATCAGCGAGTATGCGCCCAGAAAATCGGGCATTGATACCGAAAGGCGGCGGATCATACCGGCGCGTTCGTAATGTTTGCTGACACTGCATGGAACGACTGCAAGCAGAGTGGAATGCAGGAGAAGATCGATCGTCGCAAACATGGATGATGCTTCGATAGGGTGTGCAGGAAGAGGAAGAAGAGCCGTTGTGAAGGCGGCTTCGATCGCACGTCTCATGGGGCTGGGTGCGGTTTGGAGAATCCAGCGTTCCCTTGCAACGTCTTCGAGTGTGAGGGTTCCCGGATCATTGAGAGGGTTGTTGCAGCTTGTCACAACACAGAGTGGCTCCTTTGCCAGATCCCGGCAATCAAGCGATGTCGGGCCATGGAGACCGAGTGGGCGCCCGATGACGAAATCAAGCCTGCCGCTCTCCATGCCCAGAAGCAGGGCATCGCTTGTATCGACGGAAAGTGAAAGACTGATACCCGGCTGGGACTGGGCGATTTCAGCGAATACAGGTGAAACAAGGTCGGGCAGGGCTGCGACGATCGAGCCCACACGCACTGTGCCGTATGTTCCTTGCTGCATCGCATTCATATCGAGCTGCAAACGATCGATATCATTGAGCATCAGTCTTGCGTGTCGTGCGGCCAGAACACCGCTGGGTGTCGGAAAGACGCCCTGTGAAGAACGTTCGAACAGGCGTGTATTGAGCGCATGCTCCACCTCCTGCAGTAGTTTGGAGACTGAAGGCTGAGAGAGATTCATCCTTGCCGCGGCACGATGCAGGTTATTGGTGTTCTCCAGTTCCAGTATCAGACGGAGATGTCTGAGTTTGAGGCGATTGATGAGCGAATGGGCCGTCATGGGGTCTGATCCGGAAAAGAGCGCGTTGCAGGCATCAGGGAGCGGGGGAGACGGCTCAGATCTCCATTGGTTCAGCTCTGTTTTCCTGACCCAGGGCTGATCTGAGCAGGGAGAGAACGGTAATGGCGGCAGGGGTAAACGGCCGCTCTTTCGAAATCATGATTCCCCAGGGGGCTACGTCGAAGGTGAAATCGATCGGCATTATGGCGATCTGGCCGATATCGGCCTGCAACTGTGCTGCCGGTGCAGAAAGAATGGTAAGCGCATCAGTGCGGGTGATGTATGTCAGGGTCATCATCCAAGAATCCGAAGAGACAATGCGCACGGGGAGAGAAAGCTCCCGCTCCAGAAGCATCTCCTCGAACCTCTGGCGCGATCGGCTGCCACGGCGCTGGAGGATCCAGGAACAGGAGGCAAGGGCCTCGAGCGACACGGGACTTCTGGCGAGAAGCGGATGATCAGGACGGGATGCAATCACCAGGCGCTCTGCAGCGATTTCCTCATATTGTACAGGATAGGCTGAGGGCATGACAGGGCGTCTGCCGAGCATGATATCGATCTGCCCGTCGCTCAGCATCCGGAACAGGGTATCGCTGGGTCCGCTGCGTATTTCGAGTTCGATCTCCGGGTATGTCTCCTGCGCGACGCGCAGCATGTCCACGAGAGATTGTATGACGGGTCCGTCAATTGCCCCGATAGAAACATGGCCGATGTGGCCGTCGACAAGCGCATTGAGTTCAACACGGGTCCGCTCCAGCTCATCCAGCATGGCTACAGCATGGCGTGTCAGTACATCCCCGGCGAAAGTAGGAATCATGCGTCTTCCTTCCAGACGGAAGAGGCGGATTTTCATCAATTCCTCGAGATCGCCGATGAGTTTTGAGGCAGCTGGCTGCGCCATACCAAGGCTCTCGGCTGCGGCTTGCAGTGTCGCGTGACGTGAAAAAGCGGAGAGAAGCTGCAGGTGTCTCAGCTTGAGTCGCGAAGCGATGAACCAGTAGGGGCCGAGATGCGAATGCGACATAGGTGATTTCATAGTCAAATGGTTATGTATCGGGTGGATACGACTATTGGACGTCCCTCTGATCGAATGACTATTTGTTTCGCCCGGATCATCGCTGGAACACTCCGTTTTCAGCGTCCATCAAAATGATTGTGAAGGTAGGGCGACATGACGGTTCAGATCATCAGAAGTGCAGCAATCATCGGTGCCGGGTATATGGGCGGTGGTATCGCACAGAGCCTGGCAGCTGCAGGGATGCGTGTGACGCTTGCTGATGTCTCGCCTGAAGCGACACAGCGTGCGCTCGAACGCCTTCTTGCAGAAGCCCGTGCGTTCGAGGATCAGGGATTGATCGTACCGGGCAGCCATGAGCGCATCATGAGCAATCTTACCACCGCGTCCTCTATCGAGGACGCGGTGCGCGATGTCGATTTCATCGAAGAGGCTGTATTCGAGCGTGAGGATGTCAAAAAAGAGGTTCTCGGGCGTATCAGTGCTGCCGCACGTCCCGATGCCATTATTGGTACGAATACGTCGACCATACCGGTGCATGTTCTCGCGCCCATGGTAAGTGGCCAGGAACGTTTTCTGACGGTGCATTTCAGCAATCCGGCACCTTTTATTCCGGGTGTCGAACTCGTTTCGGGGACTGCCACGAAGCCCGAAGTGGTGACAACGGTCAGGGAAATGCTGGCGCGGGTGAACCGGCAATCGGCAGAGGTGGCTGATCGTCCGACTTTCGTTTTGAACAGGCTGCAATATGTGCTGTTCAAGGAAGCGAATACGATCATTGAGGAAGGTATTGCTACGCCGGAAGACGTGGATACGATTGTACGGTCCACATTCGGCTTTCGTCTGCCCTTTTTCGGGCCATTTGCGATTGCGGATATGGCAGGGCTGGATGTTTATGTGAACGGGTTTGTTACTGCCGAGAATGCATTTGGTGCGCGTCTGTCCTGTCCTGAAACTGTCAAGCGCCTTGTCAGTGAAGGAAAGCATGGCGTCAAGAATGGCGCCGGTTATTATGGCAGCTATAGCCGGGAAGAGGCAGAAGAACTCGTTGCCTACAGAAACAGGGCCTATGCCAAGATGGCTGAACTGCTTCGTGAGCTCGGACCTTCTCCCCTTGAGAAGAAGAAGCGCAAAACCGGGAAATGAAAGGAATTTCCCGGTTCCCGGGCGTCATTATCCGGCGTGAAAAAAAGTCTTCTTTAGGTGTTTCCTTTCACACTATCTCTTCTGTTCATCGCGTGCTGGCCGAGGCTGCCGCGATGGGACAAGTAGAAAGATTTCTTCATAATTCTTCTGCCAGATGTGAACAGTCAGTGATGTCAAAGTAAAATGTGCAGATTACGATATCGTAATAGAATGAAAGCATATGCGATCTGTCGTTTCCGAGAGTGGTATCGATGCCTGGAACTATTAATGGGGGATTTTGATTATATACGGTTTTATACATGTAAGAATATTTTCAATACATTAATTGATTTTATGACTTTATCATTTAACGATTGGTAAAATCTTGATGTTTACATCTCTGTCCAGTTTGATTTAGATAAAACAACATTCACAGTTGTGGAACAGGACTGATTGCCCATGTCTGGACGGAAGCGTCTCCCCGGATTGCTGTGCTGACTGACCAGACAACCCGACGGCAGGTGCTGCGATCGCGTGTTCACAGGGCGCATGAGGAGCTTGACACCCTGATTGGCGCTCTTGAGACAAGCCGTGATTACAGGCGGTACCTGCGAGGTATGGCGGCGTTTCGTCTGGCGGCCGAGAGTGCGACTGATGCGGCATTTTTTCCATCATGGTTGAAGGGATGGCGCCCGGTCTCAACGCGCGTTGCCTTGGAAAAGGATCTTGCCACTCTGAAACTGGCCCCTCTGTTCATGTCTGCAATAGCACCTCCCGATACGGAGTCAGCGCTTCTGGGTATGCTCTATACGCTCGAAGGGTCTGCCCTGGGTGCGCGTCTGATTGCCAAGCGCGCTGCCTTGCTTGGGTTTACTGAGGCACATGGAGCGAGCCATCTGGCGGTCCAGACCGGAACCCCCGGGAATTGGCGCGCGTTTCTTGACTTGTTGGAAGATGCGCCGGTTTTCGAAGCCGAAGAGGCGGGGCGGGCTGCGTCTTCTCTCTTCGGGTTTGCATATAACGCCATGATCCTTGTGGATCGCGCAGGGGATGAAGTTCATGGCTGAGTTTGGTCAGGTTGATCTGACGAGTTGCGATCGTGAACCGATCCACTTACCCGGTAGCATCCAGCCGCATGGCTGCCTCGTAACCTGCTCGGTAAGCGATTTTGTTGTTCTGCGTCATTCTGCCAATGCACCCGATATGCTGGGGCAGGAGGGTCTGACGCTGGGCAGCAATCTCATTGAGCTTTTCGGCGCAGATATCATACATGACATCCGCAACGGACTCACCTTGAGTGTGACGCAGCGTCGTCCTGTTTTTCTGCTCAATCAGCTTCTGAGTGGAAACAGGCAATTCGATCTTGCTGTCCATATCGTCAATGGCGAGGTTGTCATTGAATGCGAACCTGCTTCTCCGACGCCTCGTGCTACCAAGTTTCTGACCCAGCTCCATGGATGATGGACAGGGTACGCAAGACAACCGATATCACACGACTTTTCGATGTCGTGACCATGCTGATGCGTGGTCTGCTCGATTATGATCGGGTCATGGTCTATCGCTTTGCTGATGACTGGTCGGGCAAGGTGGTTTCCGAAGCGCGTGCCCTCTCTCTGGAGAGTTTTCTCGGGCAGCATTTTCCTAGTGCGGATATACCGGCTCAGGCACGTGAACTTTATCGGCGCTCACCCATACGCATGATTGGTGATGTCGGGTACACGCCTGTCCCGATGGTTGAGACTGAAGGGCTTTCCGCTCTGGACATGTCTCTTGGGCAATTACGCAGCGTATCGCCCATCCATTGCGAATATCTGACCAATATGGGTGTGCGGGCCTCCATGTCGATTTCGATCGTCATTGATGGTGCATTGTGGGGCATGATCGCCTGTCATCATTATTCTCCGCGCATTCTGCCAATCGCAGAACGTGCCGTGGTGCAGATGTTCTCGGAGTTCTTTGCCCTTCAGATCATTGTCATTCTCAAGACGACGCGATTGCAGGTGGCCGAACGCACACATGGACTTATCGAGAGTGTACTGCGTAACGCCGCCTCTGTGTCGGATATGCCTGCCTATCTGCGGGGGCAGATCAGCAGGCTGGCGCCTTTGATCCAGTCCGACGGTATCGCGATATGGATCGATAACGAATGGACAGGTCACGGTATCTCGGCTCCGAAAGACGTGCAGGATCAGTTTGTCGAGCTGGCTTTGAAAAAGGCCGGGACACAGATCTGGCAGTCTGACCACCTTGTTGAAGATCATCCATGGATTGCAGCGCATACGGCCCATGTGGCGGGTGTGCTGATCATACCGATCTCTCCTCAACCCCAGAATTATGTCTTCCTTTTCCGTCGTGAAATTGTTCAGACCATCAATTGGGGAGGCGATCCGCAAAAGACTTATGAACATGGTCCCCATGGCCCACGCCTGACGCCACGCCAGAGCTTTGCTATCTGGAAAGAGCAGGTGCATGAGCGATGCCTGCCATGGTCGAGTTTCGATATCGAGGCTGCTGCTCAGCTTCGTTCTGCGCTGATCGAGGTTATGGGTGTTTACCATCAGCAGCAGCTTTCGGAACGTGCTGATGCTGATCTGCGTCAGCGTATGCTCAATGAAGAGCTTAATCACCGCGTCAAGAATATCCTGGCTGTAGTGCAGTCACTGATCGGGCGCCTGTGGATCGGGACCGGACGATCGAGGACTATGTCGAGGTCCTGCGCGGGCGGATAAAGGCACTTGCCAGTGCTCATGATCAGGTGGCCCGAAGCGATGGCGGTGGCCTGCTTCGTACTCTTCTCGAGGCTGAGCTCGAACCCTATCGGCATCAGCCTTCTGCGGTAGTGCTTGAAGGCGCCAATCTCTGGCTTTCAGGGCCGGCACTTTCGGTTGCGGCGCTGACATTGCACGAGCTGGCGACCAACGCTGCCAAATATGGTGCCCTGTCATTACCTGCCGGAACCTTGTCCGTAAGGTGGTTTCTGGACGAGGCGCAGGAAAACTGGGTGCTGGAATGGACAGAGACAGGTGGCCCGCCTGTCAAGCCTCCCAAGGGAAATGGGTTTGGTTCGGTATTGCTCGAACGGGCGATACCCCATGAGCTGGGCGGGACGTCAATCCGCGAATTCCGCCCGGAAGGGTTGTTCATTCGTCTGACCTTCCCTGAAAGGCATGCTTTTCTGGTCTCCGAAGAGGAGGCAGAGCCTGTGTCAGAGGAGGCGCCTGCAGCGACAGCTGCCCAGACAGAACTTCTCCACGCCTCCTATGTCCTGCTCGTCGAAGACCAGCTTCTTATTGCCATGGAGACCGAACAGGCACTTGAGGCGTATGGTGTGCGTCATATTCGTACCGTTTCGTCAGTCTATGAGGCGGTGCAGGCTATTCGTGAACGCAGTCCCGATGTGGCTCTTCTTGATTTCAATCTGGGCAAGGAAAGCTCACAGGAAGTGGCCACTCTTTTGCGCAAGAGGGGTATCCCCTTCCTGTTTGCGACAGGCTATGCCGATCGCACCATGATTCCGCAGGAATTCCAGGACGTACCAGTACTGCGCAAGCCATATTCCATTACAAATGTGGTTCAGGAACTCCTCAAGATGCTTCCAAGCTGAAAAGCACTACGGGTCGTCTTTTCGCACTTCACGAGGCAGCCGTCTGAAAACGGCTGAGCGTTGCGAAACGGCTATTTTCACGGGTAGGTGTTCTTGACTTGTTCTGGTCCGCTTCCCATCTGTTGAGCATGAAAAAGACCCTTGCTGCCCGTCTGGAAATCTTGTCGGATGCTGCCAAATATGACGCATCCTGTGCGTCCAGTGGGGTAAGCTCCAAGAAAAAGCCGGGTGAAGAAGGACTGGGGTCAAAAGCCTCGAACGGGATCTGCCACGCTTATACACCTGATGGGCGGTGTATTTCATTGCTCAAGATCCTGATGACCAATTTCTGTATCTATGATTGCGCTTATTGCATCAACCGGTCTTCTTCCAAAATAGAACGTACGCGGTTTTCTGTAGAAGAGATCATATGGATTACGCTCGAATTCTACAGGCGCAACTATATCGAGGGGCTCTTTCTGTCTTCAGGCGTTATTCGTTCTTCCGATTACACCATGGAGGAAATGGTGCGTGTGGCGCGCGAGCTGCGCCTGAAACATCATTTCCACGGATATATTCATCTCAAGACCATTCCGGACGCGGCTCCTCATTTGATTGAGGAGGCCGGGCTCTATGCTGATCGTTTGTCGATCAATGTCGAAATGCCGACTGACGATGGACTTGCGGCGTATGCACCCGAAAAGGATGCGGGTCATATACGACAGAGCATGGGAGCCTTGCGTCTCAAAATCGAGGAATCGGGAGATCGCAGCCTGACAGGTCGCAAGCCTCGCCGCTTTGCTCCCGGAGCAGAGCACACAAATGATTATCGGGGCTGATCACTCAACAGACCGCGATATTCTGCGTAGCTCCGCATCCCTTTATTCAGGTTATGCTTTACGGCGCGTCTATTATTCTGCGTTCAGTCCTATCCCGGATGCATCTCTTGCCTTGCCAGCCCAGTCGCCGCCGCTGCTTCGAGAGCATCGACTTTATCAAGCCGACTGGATGGTCCGTTTCTACGGATTCTCGTTTGACGAGATCGTGGCTCAGCGCGAGGACGGTATGCTTGATCTTGAGCTCGATCCGAAGCTTGCCTGGGCCTTGCAGAACCGCGCCCTGTTCCCTGTTGATCTGAACCGTGCCAGCCGTGAGATGTTATTGCGTGTTCCCGGGCTGGGGCCGCGTTCGGTAGCAGCCTTGCTTTCAGCCCGGCGCCATTGCGTTATCCGGCTGGAAGATGTGGAGCGACTGAAAGTCTCTTTGCGAAAGATCCGCCCTTTTATTGTTACGGCAGACTGGACGCCCGCGCGGCTTCTTGATCGTGGCAACCTTTCAGCTCTGTTCAGTCCACAGCCTCAGCAGCTCAGCCTGTTATGAAGTACGTCCACCTTGCCTGCGATTCAGATTTTGACACATGGCGGGACCTCGCTCGTGCCTTGCTTGCTGAGGGCGTTGCCCCAGGTGAGGTCGAATGGAAAAGTGCGGATGAGGAACAGCCCGAGCTGTTTATGTCTGAAAGCGTGGTCGTCGATCGGAATACGGCCATTCAGTCGTGCCATACACCGGTAGGCCATGTTTCCAGGGCAGGGTTGGCTCTGCTTCGCATGATTTTGCGCCATCATGATCCGCAGCGTTTTGCATTGGGTTATCGTCTTTTATGGCGTTTGCAAAGGGAACCCGAGTTGCCTGCAATCGCGACCGACCCGGATATCCGTGAGGCAGCGCGCATGACGCACCAGATAAGGCGTGACATGCACAAGATGAAAGCCTTTCTGCGTTTTCGTGAGTCGAAGAGGGAAGGGGCGGAGGGGCGACGACAGTTTATTGCCTGGTTCGAGCCTGAAAATTACATCCTGGAAAGTGTGGCACCGTTCTTTGCTGAACGTTTTTCGGACATGGACTGGATGATTCTGACGCCGATTGGCTCCATTCTTTTCGAGAGCGGGAAGACATTATGCGATCGGACGCCCTGTGCGCCGCCTGATCTCAGGGATGATGTCGAGACGCTCTGGCACAGCTATTATCAATCGATTTTCAATCCGGCGCGCATCAAGACAAAAGCGATGCGTTCCGAGATGCCGACGAAATACTGGAAGAACCTGCCGGAAACACGTCTGATTCCCCAGATGCTTGCTGATGCTGAAAATCGTGTTGCCGCGATGGTAGCGCTTCAGAATGATGGAAGAGCGCCTGCTTTTCACGCGCGTCACCAGGCAGAATGGCGCGAGAAGGAGGTTCTGGCTCAGGCAGAAGGGGAGGCGCTTACCGGCCTGCCGGCGCTTTCCCATGCATTGGAAACGTGTCAGCGCTGTGATTTGTGCCGCTATGCGACCCAGAGTGTACCTGGAAAGGGCCCCGATAATGCGGCGCTGATGCTGGTGGGCGAGCAGCCTGGTGATCAGGAAGATCTTCAGGGTATCCCATTTGTCGGTCCTGCGGGGAAAGTTCTGGATCGGATCCTGTCAGAGGTCGGGATTGATCGGCAAGACGTCTATCTGACCAATGCAGTCAAACACTTCAAGTTTGTCTCGAAGGGTCGTCGTCGCATTCATCAGACGCCGGGACGTGCCGAAATCGTGGCCTGTTCCTCTTGGCTGCAACAGGAAATCGGACTTGTCAGACCCAGGCTGATCGTCACTCTTGGAGCGACGGCGCTCCAGGCTGTGGAAGGGCGTGTCAGTCGCCTCGGTGACATGAGGGGGTATGTCCGTGACGGAAATGAAAGGCGCCCGGCCAGTCTGGCCACGATCCATCCCTCCTACCTCCTCCGTCTGCCGGAACCGGAAAGGGCCCGTGAGGAGGAGAGACGCTTTGCTCAGGAGCTTGTCATCGCGCGGGATTGGCTCGCCACGTACCAAGAGCAGGTTTCAGGCTGATCAGTCTGCGTTCTCCTGAATCCAGACAGCGGCGTTGGCGGGAAGAAGTCCGGGTTTGTCTATCGGCTGGCTTGCGATCAGGACCTTTCCTTCAGGTATGGTTGCATCGCGATCACCACAGTTGAGAATAATCCTTATGGGACCATTGCGGAATTCGACAATGTCCTTGCGTTCTGCGGCCCATTCCAGAGAACCGTAGCCAAGCCCCAGGGCCTTGCGATGCGCGAGAAGGTCCCGATAGAGTGCAAGAGTGGAAGTCGGGTCTTTTTCTTCTTCGGCTATGGCGTAATTTCTGTAGTTTTGAGGTTGAGGCAGCCAGAGTTTACCACTCTCATTGAAGCCCAGCGAAGGGCCGTCCGCTTTCCACGGAAGGGGGATGCGACAGCCATCACGACCGATTTCCTTTCCGTCTGTACGAAAGAAAGCCGGATCCTGACGGTATTTCCTGTCGAGCTTCGTATGATCAGGCAGACCCAGTTCCTCGCCCTGATAGAGTGTGACCGATCCGGGCAAGGCGAGGGTCATGAAAATTACCGCACGGGCGCGGCGCAGGCCAAGTACCTCATCAGGCTGCTCATGATCTGCATCGATTCCCTGGGGGCGGGCGCCTGCGTCTTTGAGCCCGAGCCGGGAGGCGTGGCGGACTGAATCGTGGTTTGACATGACCCAGGCGGTTGTAGCCCCGACCTTGTGCATGGCATCAAGAGAGTCCGTGATGATCTTGCGGTATTTGGCAGCGTTCCAACGGCAAAGCAGATAATCGAAATTGAAAGTCTGCTGCATTTCGTCGGGTCGGACATAACGGGCAAGTCGCGAAAGCGGCTTTACCCAGGCTTCAGCAACCAGCATCCGGTCACCAGGGTAACTTGCCAGAAGCTTGTGCCAGGCACGGTAGATTTCATGAACGCCATCGCGATCCCACATCGGAGCATCGCTGGGTGTCTTGTCGTCATCCTCGCCAACCATGGTGGCGCGATCAGTGTAAGGAGGCAGGCCCTTTTCCTTGATCAGGCCATGAGCGACGTCGATACGGAAACCGTCCACACCACGATCAAGCCAGAAACGCAGGACAGACTCAAATTCGGTCCGTACTTCCGGGTTGTCCCAGTTGAGATCGGGCTGGCAGCTGTCAAAAAGATGCAGGTACCATTGACGTGGTTTGCCGTCCTTGCGTTCCGGCTCCTGAGTCCAGGCAATGCCTCCGAAAACGCTTTTCCAGTTGTTTGGCGGCTCGTGCCCGTCCTGACCCTTGCCGTCACGGAACAGATAGCGTGCACGGGCGACGCTACCCGGTTCGGAAGCCATCGCCTCTTTGAACCAGATATGCTGGTCCGATGTATGATTGGGCACCATGTCGGCTATGACACGCAGTCCGTGATCATGCGCTTCTCTGATCAGCGCCTCATAATCGGCGACTGTGCCAAAAAGCGGATCAATCTTGCGATAATCGGAAATATCGTAGCCTGCGTCACCCTGAGGTGACTGGAAGCAGGGGGAAATCCAGAGAGCATCGATACCAAGGCGCTCAAGATAAGGCATGTGACTGATAATGCCGGGAAGGTCGCCAATGCCATCGCCATCTGAATCGGCAAAAGAGCGCGGATAGACCTGATAGATTACCGCGTCTTTCCACCAGACTGGATCTGAACCGTTCTGTGCCATGGCTTTTTTCCGTGATCGTGATGAGAACTGAACACGGAAAGAAGCATGTAGTTGGCGCCGTCACACAAAGTTGCGAGGCCGGGAGGTACTGTTCCCCCGGCTCCTGTTTTTTATTTCTGATACCCTGCCTGACGGATCACACGGTTGGTTGCCGCATTTGCGGCGGCAAGTCCGGAATCAACTGTGCTGGAACCGGCAAGGATCGAGGCGACAGTCTGCCCCACCTGGGTGCCAATTCCCTGGAACGGGGTAATATCAACAAACTGGGCGCCGATATAAGGGCGGGGTTGTGCCGTCTGACCGGACGGGTTGGAATTCTCGATGGCTTTCAGCACGAAAGAGGAGAATGGTGCGACCTTCTGATATTCAGGCGACTGGTAGGACGAGCTGCGCGTGCCGGGCGGGATATTGACCCAGCCATCGGTCTTCGCCACGAGTTCGATATACTCTTTCGAAGTAGCCCACTGGATGAAAGTGCTGGCAGCATCGGCATGAGTGGACGAGGCTGGAATGGCCAGATTCCATGACCAGAGCCAGGTTGGACCGCCCTTGAAGCTGCCTGTGGGCAGGGATGCAAACCCGACCTTGTCGGCGACACTGCTTTGTTTGGGATCGAATACGGTCCCGGCCGCGCTTGTCGCGTCAATCCAGATAGCACAGTGACCAGTGGCAAAAAGTGAGAGATTTTCATTGAAGCCGTTTGCGCTGGCTCCAGGTGGTCCAAACTGCTTGAGCAGGGACGTATAATAGGTGATGGCGTTGTGCCAGGCTGGCGTGTTGAGCGTGGGCTTCCAGTTCATGTCGAACCACTGGCCACCGAAGCCGGTCACCATGGTGGTGATGATGGTGATGTTCTCGCCCCATCCGGGCTTGCCCCTCAGGCAGATACCGTAGGTGTCGCTCGCCTTGTCCGTTGTCTTCTCTGCAAATTCGCGGATCTGGTCGTAAGTCGGTGTCTCGGGCATGGTAATCCCGGCCTTGGCAAACAGATCCTTGCGATACAGCGTCATAACGCTCTCGGCATAGAAGGGCAGGGCGTAGACCTTGCCTTCATAGCTCACGCTTTCACGTACAGGCGCAATGATGTCGTTCAGGTCGTATGACGCAGGGAGAGAGTCGAATTTGTAGAGCCAGCCCTGTTTGGCCCAGAGTGGAACCTCGTAATTGCCGATCGTCAGGATGTCGAACTGTCCGGCATGGGTAGCGATATCGGTCGTGACGCGTTGACGAAGCACATTCTCTTCGAGCGTGACCCAGCGCAGGTGGATATCAGGATGCGCTTTTTCGAAGACGGTCGAAAGCTTGCGCATCTCGATCATCTGCACGTTGTTCACCGTTGCGATGGTGAGAGTCGTGTCAGCTTTGGCATGGGCAGCAAGGCCGAAGCCGAGGGCCGCGCTGGCCAGAAGCAGGGTTTTCTTCATATTGGACTGTCCTTGGATAGGCACCTGGTGAGGCTTGCACAAAGAGAAGCGGGTCAGGAGGGGTGGCAGGGAACGTACCCGGGACTTATGTGGCGCAAAAACACCACGCGTAGCTGTGAGACGGGTAAATGTAACAGGAAAGACGAGAATGCGCAGTCGCATTTCTGCCACGATATGGCGTTCTGGATGCAGCCGCTTCAGGCTTGCACAAAGACAGGGTTCGCATGGCTTGTATCGGTCCGGTTCGTCATACGTCACTCCACAGGGAATAGACCGGATGACGGTGTCATTCTTTCCGGAAATTAACAAGGAAATGACATTGGTGTAACGTCAATGTGTTAAACGTGACGAAATTGCTGCGACAATGTGCAGAACAGCCATCCGGCGTTGACCGGTATTCTTGTAACAATCAATACACTCTGTAGTGCTTTGGTCCTAGTTCTCCTTATTCTTCTTGCTAGAGAGAATTCACAGGCATCGTTCTGGATGTCTTCTCAAATATAGGAAGATGACGAGCATGATCTCGAAAAAGACTTTCTGCATGTTGGCAATCGCCGCAGCGCCCTCTTTCATGGCGCTGGCCCATGCACATGCGCCAGTACCCCTTCCTCCAGGACCGCCAGGTCATATGGGACCCATGATGCCGCCACCGCTCATGGGTCTGCTTCGTGGTGTGGATCTGACCAAGGAGCAGCGCGAGAAAATCCATGCACTGATGCATGGTCATCGCACGGAGCGCCGTGAGGCCATGCATCAGCGTTTCGATCTGGATCATCAGATTGCCGCTCTGCTGATGGCGAAGGGGCCGGTCGACAGGGCCAAGCTTGACACGCTGATCAAGCAGAAGGAAGTGCTTAATGCGAAGGATGAGGAAGCGATGGCTGCCGATGCGGTTGCCATTCATGACATTCTGACTCCCGAGCAGCTCGACAAGGCGCGCATGACACAGGAAAAGCTGGACTCTCTTGAAGGCCAGATCCGTGATCTTCTGCGGCCGCCTCATGCGAAGGGTGATGCCGACAAGGACGAGCCCGACGCTCCGTGAGTGAAGGCTCTTGCATGAGATCCTTTCAGGGAAAGTAAGACTCTGTTTTCCTGAATGATCAGACGGGGTGGGCGCACGAGAGACGCTTTTGTCTTGACTTTGTGCTCCCGTCCCTTTAGCTGCCTGACCAGATTTGAAACGCCACCTCGCGAAGGCTCGCGCAGTGGCGTCTTTCTGTTGCTTATAAGGGTTCCACGTGTTCGACACGCTTTCTGGCAAACTTTCCGGTGTATTTGAGGGTCTGTCCAAGCGCGGCAGGCTGTCCGAGGCGGATGTTGCCGAAGCGATGCGCGAGGTGCGTCTGGCTATGCTGGATGCCGACGTGGCGCTGCCCGTCGTGCGCGACTTCGTCAACAAGGTGAAGGAAAATTCCGTCGGGACAGAGGTGCTGGAAAGCATTTCTCCCGGTCAGGTAGTCGCAAAGATCGTCAATGATGCCCTGATCGAGGCTCTTGGCGGTGCGGGTAATGTGCCGCTCAACCTTGCGGCCGTGGCCCCTGTGCCTGTCCTGATGGTCGGTCTGCAAGGATCGGGCAAGACCACGACATCCGGCAAGATCGCCCTTCGTCTGCTCACCCGTGAGCGCAAGCGTGTACTTCTGGCCTCACTCGACGTTCAGCGCCCGGCTGCCCAGCTGCAGTTGCAGCAGCTGGCCGAGCGTGTGGGGGTGGGCTCACTCCCCATCATCGCCGGTCAGCAGCCTGTGGAAATTGCCAGGCGCGCGCTTGAGACCGGGCGTCGCGAAGGCTACGACGTCGTCATTCTCGATACGGCAGGTCGTCTGTCGATCGACGAAGCCCTGATGCAGGAAGTTCGCGAAGTACGCGATGCGACCAATCCGGTCGAAACCCTGCTCGTGGTTGATGCCATGACGGGTCAGGACGCCGTGAATACGGCGCAGCGCTTCAACGACGCTGTCGGCATCACCGGTGTCGTGATGACCCGTATGGATGGCGACGCACGTGGCGGTGCAGCGCTGTCGATGCGCGCCATTACAGGCGCGCCGATCAAGCTCGTCGGTCTCGGTGAAAAGCTCGAGGCACTGGACGATTTCTACCCCGAGCGTGTCGCTGGTCGTATTCTTGGTCTCGGTGATATTGCCGGGCTGGTCGAGAAAGCCAGCGAGACGCTCGACCATGAAGAGAGCGAACGCGTCGCCAAGAAGATGATGGCGGGCAAGTTCGATCTTGATGACTATGCCTCGCAGCTGCGCCAGATCGGCAAGATGGGCTCGATTTCCGGCATCGTCGGTATGCTGCCTGGCATGGGCAAGCTGAAGGAAAAGCTGGGCGATCAGGATCTCGACACCTCGATCTTCAAGCGTCACCAGGCCATCATTTCCTCGATGACCAAGGATGAGCGCAAGACGCCCGCCATTATCAAGGCCTCCCGCAAGAAGCGTATCGCTGCCGGTTCCGGCACGACCGTGCAGGAGGTCAACAAGTTGCTCAAGCAGTTTGACGACATGTCCACGATCATGAAGCGCATCAGCAAGATGGGCCTCGGTGGCATGAAGCAGATGCTTTCCGGTCTCATGTCGGGCGGTGCTCCCGGCGGGCGGCCCGGCGGTGGCTTTGGCGGCCCGCGCCGCTAACCCCATCCGGCATGATTTCACACAGTTTTCGATACCCTGGAGTTTAAAAAATGAGCGTTAAGATCCGCCTTTCACGCGCTGGTGCCAAGAAGCGTCCGTACTACCACATCGTGATTTCAGACAGCCGCAGCCCGCGCGATGGCCGCTTCATCGAGAAGGTTGGCGCTTACAACCCGATGCTGCCTTCCGACCACGCCGACCGCATTCGTCTGAATGACGAGCGCATCAAGCACTGGCTGTCGAACGGCGCGCAGGCGACCGATCGCGTTGCCCGCTTCCTTGGCAATGCCGGTCTGATCGAGAAGCCCGTTTACAACGAGCAGCCCAAGCAGTCCGCACCGAAGAAGCGCGCCCAAGAGCGTGCAGCCGCCAAGGCCGCAGCCTGAGCCATAGACCAGGGATAGGCTTCAGCATTTCATGACGTCCGGCACCGTCTCCAGCAGGATTCTCGTCGCGACCGTGGGCAGGCCCCATGGCGTACGGGGGCTCGTGCATCTTTTTGCGGCTACTGATGACCCGGCTTCGGTCGAGGAAATCGGCACACTGCAGGATGAAAAGGGCAGCGTCTGGCGCGCGGAATGGCAGGGTCAGGGTATCGCACGTCTGTACGATGCTAGCGGCCGTGCCGTAACCGACCGTGATGAGGCCGCACGTCTCGTCAATCTCAAACTGTATGTCGAGCGGGCTTGCCTGCCGGAAACAGAAGAGGACGAGTTCTATCATGCCGATCTGATCGGTCTGCGTGCCGAAACCCGCGAGGGCAAGGTGCTTGGCACGGTTGCGATCATCCATGATTACGGTGCGGGCGTCAGTCTGGAGATTGCCGGAAATGGTCAGGACCTGATCGTGCCGTTCACCCATGCCTGCGTTCCCGAGATCCAGTTCGATCAGGGTCGTGTCATCGTCGAGCCGCCTCATGAGGTTGAGGTCGAAGGTGATCTGTCGGGCAAGGGCGATGTGGCGGTGCGTTCATGACCTGGCGCGCGGATATTCTCACCCTGTTCCCGGACATGTTTCCGGGACCGCTCGGGTTCTCCCTCGCGGGACGGGCACTTGAAGACGGCGTCTGGTCGCTGGGTGTGCATGATCTGCGCGAGTTCGGTCGCGGGCGTCATCGCGCCGTGGATGACACGCCCTTTGGTGGCGGTGCGGGAATGGTGCTTCGGGCCGACGTGGTTTCCGAAGCGCTGGACTCGATCAACGCAGAGGGGCGTCCGGTAATCTATCCGACGCCGCGCGGGGCTCGTCTGACTCAGACGCAGTCCCGTGACTTCGCTTCGGGCAACGGTGTGGTGATGCTGTGCGGACGTTTCGAGGGTGTCGATGAGCGGGTTCTGGAGCGGCGCGGTGTCGTGCAGATTTCGCTTGGCGATTTTGTGCTGTCCGGCGGGGAAATTCCTGCCTATGCGCTGCTCGATTCCTGCGTGCGCCTTCTGCCTGGCGTGATGGGTTCGGAGCTGAGCGACGCCGAAGAAAGCTTTGGCGATGGTCTGCTCGAATATCCGCACTACACCAAGCCCGCCTCATGGGAGGGAATGGATGTACCGCCGGTTCTGCTCTCAGGACATCATGCAGCGATAGCAGCATGGCGTCACGAGCAGGCCTGCCAGACAACCCGGGTCAGACGCCCCGATCTCTGGGCGGCTTATGCTGAAGCCAAGACTAACAGATAAATTTCGTATTCTCGGAGAAGTAACATGAACATTGTCCAGCAGTATGAGGCGCGCGAAATCGAGCGTCTGACAGCCGCCCGTCCGGTTCCCGAATTCCAGGCCGGTGACACCGTGCGTGTTGGCGTGCGCGTTGTCGAAGGCACGCGTGAGCGCGTTCAGGCTTACGAAGGCGTTGTGATTGCCCGTTCCAACAAGGGTCTGAACAGCAACTTCACGGTTCGCAAGATTTCGAACGGTGAAGGCGTGGAGCGTATTTTCCCGCTGTACTCGCCCAGCATCGCCGAGATCGCTGTTGTCCGTCGCGGCAAGGTGCGTCGTGCAAAGCTGTATTATCTGCGTGAGCGTAGCGGCAAGTCGGCTCGTATTGCCGAGCGTCCCCGTGACACGGTGAAGACGGCTTCCTAAATCAGGATAGTCGAAACGGGTTTATGACAAAGGAGAGTGCGGTGGCACGAACATTGTTCGATAAAATCTGGGATGACCATGTGGTCGAACGCCTCCCGGACGGCACCTGCATTCTCTACATAGACCGTCACCTTCTACACGAGGTGACAAGTCCTCAGGCTTTTGAAGGCCTGAGGATGTCCGGGCGTCGTCTTCGCCGCCCGGATGCGACGGTTGCCGTGGTCGATCACAATGTGCCGACCTCCGACCGCTCGCTGCCGATCGAGGAGCCGGAATCCCGGCTTCAGATCGAGACGCTGGAAAAGAATGTCGCCGAGTTTGGCGTTCCCTATTTCAAGTTGCGCTCGAAAGACCAGGGGATCGTGCATGTGGTGGGTCCTGAGCAGGGCATATCCCTGCCTGGCATGACCATCGTCTGCGGTGACAGCCATACCTCGACTCATGGGGCGATGGGCGCTCTGGCTTTCGGCATCGGCACATCTGAAGTCGAACATGTCATGGCAACGCAGACGCTGCTGCAGAAGCCTGCCAAGAACATGCGCATCACGGTTTCCGGGCAAGTTGGCCCCGGCGTGACGGCGAAGGACATCATGCTGGCCATTATCGGCAAGATCGGCACCGCTGGCGGTACCGGCCATGTCATGGAATTTGCCGGTGATGCCATTCGTGCGCTCGACATGGCTGGCCGTATGACGCTCTGCAACATGTCGATCGAGGCGGGAGCCCGTGCTGGTCTTGTTGCACCTGACGAGACGACCTTTGCCTATGTCGAGGGTCGTCGCTTTGCCCCCAAGGGAGAAGATTTCGAAAAGGCCTGTGCGTATTGGCGCACGCTGGCATCCGATGAAGGCGCGGTGTTCGACACCGAGGTCACGCTCGATGCCGCCGAGATCCAGCCGAACCTCACCTGGGGAACGAGCCCTGAAGACGTGATTGCGATTGATGGCATCGTGCCGGATCCGGCGCAGTTCAATGATCCGGCGCGCGCAAGACAGGTCCAGCGCATGCTTGATTATATGGGGCTCGAAGCCGGTCAGAAAATTGCTGGTACCAGGATCGATGTGGCTTTTATCGGCTCCTGCACCAACAGCCGTATCGAGGATCTCCGCTCGGCGGCGGCTATCGCCAAGGGGCGCCATGTGGCCCCCGGCGTCAGAGCGATGGTCGTGCCCGGTTCCGGTCATGTGAAGGCGGCAGCTGAGGCAGAGGGCCTTGATGCGATCTTCCGCGAGGCCGGGTTCGAATGGCGTGAAGCCGGGTGCTCGATGTGCCTTGGCATGAACCCCGACAAGCTCACATCGGGCCAGCGTTGCGCCTCGACCTCGAACCGTAATTTCGAGGGTCGTCAGGGGCCGGGCGGACGCACCCATCTGTGCTCGCCTGCCATGGCAGCAGCAGCAGCGGTTTCAGGCTGCTTTGTCGATGTGCGGGAGATGGCATGATGGACAAGTTCACGACACTCACCGCCATTGCGGCGCCCATGCCGGTTGAGAACATCGATACCGACCAGATCATTCCTGCGCGTTTTCTCAAGACCATCCAGCGCAGCGGTCTGGGCAAGAATGCGTTTGCTGCCCAACGCTATAATGACGATGGTTCGGAGAAACCGGATTTTGTGCTCAATCGCGACCCGTATCGCAAGGCCGAAATCCTGATCACGCTCGATAATCTTGGATGCGGTTCATCGCGCGAACATGCGCCCTGGGCGCTGCTCGATTTCGGGATCCGCTGCGTGATTGCGCCGAGCTTTGCCGACATCTTCTTCAATAATTGCTTCAAGAACGGCATTCTGCCGATCCGTCTGCCACGTGAGATCTGTGAATCGCTCATGGAAGATGCGCAGATGGGGGCGAATGCCCGCATCACTATTGATCTGGAAAACCAGGTTGTGCAGCGTCCCGATGGCAGTACCATTCCCTTTGAAGTGGATAGTTTCCGCAAGCATATGCTGATTGAAGGGCTCGATGATATCGGGCAGACGCTTCAGCATGACGCCGCGATCCAGTCTTTCGAACAGAAGCGTCAGAGAGACGAATCCTGGCGCCCAACTATTGTGATGGAGACGGTTTCGTGAGCCAGGCCACCAAGCTACTTGTTCTTCCCGGTGACGGGATTGGTCCCGAAGTCATGCGCGAGGTCGTCAGGATTGTCCGCTGGCTTGGTGAGGCCAAAGGCCTCTCCTTCGATCTGACCGAAGAACTGGTTGGTGGCGCCTCTCTGGCTGCTCATGGTGTTCCGCTGCGTTCTGAAGTGGTTGCCCTGGCCAAGGAAGCTGATGCTGTTCTTTTCGGCTCGGTGGGCGATCCGAAATGGAGCCATGTCGCTTTTGACAAGCGTCCCGAAGCTGCCATTCTCGGCCTGCGTCAGGAGCTTGAGCTTTTCGCCAATCTCCGTCCGGCCCAGGTCTTTGCGCCACTGGTCAGTGCATCGTCGCTGAAGCCTGAACTGGTTTCCGGGCTTGATATCATGATCGTGCGCGAGACCGTAGGCGGTATCTATTTTGGTGAACCACGCGGCATCGAGACGCTGCCTGACGGGTCACAGCGTGGTATCAATACCGAAGTCTATACGACGTCGGAAATCGAACGTGTTGCTCGTGTTGCTTTCGAACTGGCTCGTCTGCGTGGCAACCATGTCTGCTCGGTCGAGAAGTGCAATGTGATGGAGAGTGGTCTGCTGTGGAAGCAGGTCGTGACAGCCCTTCACGAGCGCGAATATGGTGACGTCAAGCTCAGCCATATGCTGGCCGATAATTGCGCCATGCAGCTTGTGCGCAATCCCAAGCAGTTCGATGTGATCGTGACGGGGAATCTGTTCGGCGATCTGCTTTCCGATCTGGCTTCAATGCTGACCGGTTCACTGGGTATGCTGCCTTCGGCCACGCTCGGTCCGGTTCAGGAGAGCGGCAAGCGTCACGCACTTTATGAGCCGATCCATGGTTCGGCGCCTGATATCGCAGGGCAGGGTATTGCCAACCCGCTGGCGCAGATTCTCTCTTTTGCCATGTTGCTGCGTTATTCGCTCAAGCGTGAAAATGAAGCACGTTTGATTGAACAGGCTGTCTCGAATGTACTGTCGAGTGGCTTACGAACGGCTGATATCATGTCCGAAGGTATGAAGCGCGTCGGCACTGAAGAAATGGGTGCCGCTGTTCTTCAGGAAATGCAGAAGCTGGCCTGAGAGCCAGCTGGAGGAAAACATGTCCCTGATCGCTGCCCGGCTCAACCGGATTTCTCCCAGCCAGACGATCGCCATTTCGCAGAAAGCGCGAGCCTGAAAGAAGCGGGGCGGGACATTATCAGCCTCTCCGCCGGTGAGCCTGACTTCGAGACGCCTCAAAACGTCAAACAGGCAGCCTGCGACGCCATTGCGCGCGGTGAGACACGCTATACCGATGTTGCCGGTACGCCCGCCCTGCGCAAGGCGGTAGCTGCTTGGCTCAACCGTGATTTCGGCCTTGACTACAAGGCCGAGGAGATCGTGGTCTCAACGGGTGGCAAGCAGGTCATCTATGACGTGTTCACCGCAACACTCGATGCAGGTGACGAGGTCATTATCCCGGCGCCTGCATGGGTGTCCTATCCCGATATCGTAGCGCTGGCCGACGGTACGCCTGTCGTTGTGCAGACGAAGCCTGAAAACGGCTTCCGCCTCGATGCAGAGGCGCTGCGCGGTGCCATCACACCCAGGACCAAATGGCTGGTGCTGAATTCGCCCTGCAACCCGACAGGCGCGGTTTACTCAGAGGCCGATCTGCGTGCACTCTGCGATGTGTTGCTTGATCATCCCCGTATCTGGGTGCTGACAGACGATATCTACGCCAAACTGGTCTATGACGGTCTGGTCAGCAAGACGCTGGTTCAGGTCGAGCCGAAGCTGCGCAATCGCGTGGTGACCATGAATGGTGTGTCCAAAGCCTATGCCATGACCGGCTGGCGCATCGGGTTCTCTGCCGCTCCCGTTGAACTGACCAAGGCACTGATCAAATTGCAGGGACAGAGCACAAGCAATCCATGCTCGATTGCCCAGGCCGCGGCCCTTGAGGCAGTAACCGGGCCTCAGGATTTCATTGGCGGTATGGTGTCGGTCTATCAGGAGCGTCGTGATCTCGTGCTCTCGATGCTGGCTCAGGCGCCTGGTCTGACCTGCATCCGCCCCGAAGGCGCGTTTTACGTCTTCCCGTCCATTGCAGGCGTGATCGGCAAGAAGACAAGCACGGGCAAGGTGATCGAGAATGACGAGATTTTCGTCACTGAACTGCTTGAAGAGACAGGTGTTGCTGCCGTGCATGGCAGTGCCTTCCTGACGCCGGGCTATTTCCGTATTTCCTATGCCACCGACACTGAAAGCCTGCGCGAAGCGTGCACGCGTATTCAGCGTTTCTGCGCCTCCCTGAGCTGAGAAACCGATCATGAGCTTTCGTCTGGCACAGCGTCTTCAGGGGCTGCCACAGCCCGCCACGATCGCGATGTCGGCGAAAGCAAGGGCGCTCAAGGCGCAGGGTGTCGATGTGATCTCCCTGGCTCTGGGTGAGCCGGATTTCCCTTCACCTCCCGAAGCTGTCGAGGCGGCTTATCAGGCTGGCTTGAGGGGCGACACCAAATATCCGCCGGTTGGCGGACAGCCTGCACTCAAGGCTGCTGTGGCAAGGAAATTCATCGAAGAGAATGGCCTGAGCTACGCTCCTGATGAAATCCTGATCGGCAACGGTGGCAAGCAACTCATCTACAACGCTTTTGCAGCCAGTATCGACCCGGGTGACGAGGTAATCGTTCCCGCGCCTTACTGGGTAAGCTACCCTCTCATCGCCCAGATGATGGGAGGCGTCTCCGTTCCGGTGGTCTGCCTTGAACAGGACAAGTTCCGGCTCAGGGCGGAAGGGCTTCGGCGAGCCATTACCCCGCGTACGCGTTGGCTGGTCCTCAATTTCCCGAATAATCCCAGTGGCGCGATTATGGAGAGGGACGATCTCGAGGCAATTGCTGCCGTGCTGCGCGATGCGCCTCATGTCATGGTCATGGCAGACGAGATCTACGAGCATCTGACTTTTGACGGAAAGGCTCATGTCTCTCTGGCGAGTGTCGCCCCTGATCTCGGGGACCGTATCCTGACCATCAACGGTATGGCGAAAGCCTATGCCATGACAGGGTGGCGTGTCGGATTCTGCGGCGGGCCCGCAGCCTTGATCAAAGCCATGACAAGTATCCAGAGCAACGCAACATCAGGCATCTGCACCCTGGCCCAGGCAGGCGCCATCGCCGCGCTCGGGACACCTGCATCCGGTCGTGACGCCATGCGCAAGGTGTATCAGGCCCGCCGTGACCTCGTGGTGTCGAGACTGCGCGCTATGCCTTTCGTTACCTGCGCTATGCCTGAAGGGGCCTTCTACGTCTTCCCCGGTATTGCCGGCGCACTTGGCAAGACCAGTATGGGCGGTCGCAGGATTGTCGATGATGTTGCATTTGCCGAAACGCTGCTTGAAGAGGCGCATGTGAGTGTCGTGCCGGGGAGTGCCTTTGGTCAGATGGGTCACATACGTCTGTCTGTGGCCGCATCAGACGAGCTTCTGGTGGAAGCCTGCATCCGGCTTGAGCGGTTTCTCCTGGAACTGTCCTGACTGGACGAAGCCGGGCCGGAATGCGACCATAAAGCCATGATCACATCCTTTCCCGAATTCAGTTCTCTGGATTTTCCGACCCCGACGCGTGCAACGCTCGATCAGGCCTATGCTGCAATTGGTGCTGCGCTGGATAATAATGATCTTGTGGGCGGGCTTGCACTTTTTGACGCACAACGTCGTGCCTATGAGTCCTGGGCTGCATTGGTAGAGCTGCGTTTTGCCCAGGATACCCGTAATGCCGACCATGTGGCAGCACGCGATTATGCCGACAGTCTGACCCCTTATGCCACCAATCTCGAAACGCAGATAAAGAAACTCGTTCTGGCGCGGAGAGAAGAGGTGGCGCCCTATCTTGATGCTCATGTAATCGCTTTGTGGGAAGCCGATATCACCACATTCGATGTCCGTATCGAATCCATGCTGGCAGAAGAGGCCCGTCTTTCGGCTGAATATACTGCCCTTCTTGCCGCTGGCGAGATTACGTTTCGAGGTCAAACCCACAATCTTTCCGGGCTTGAGCCATTTCAGCAGGATGCTGATCGCGCAACGCGTCACGAAGCAGAGGCGGCACGCTGGGACTTCTACGAGGCGAATGGCGCCCAGCTTGATCGTCTGTTTGGTGATCTTGTGCGTCTACGTACTGATATGGCCCATGCTCTGGGATTTGAATCCTATGTCGAGCTTGGCTATCGCCGTATGCGACGCACAGATTACACTGCCCAGGATGTGGCACGTTTTCGCGATCGCATAGTGAGTCATGTAACCCCTCTGGTTCAGGCGCTTTTACAGCGGCGGCAGTTTGAAATGGGGTGGGAAAGCCTGAAGGCGTGGGATGAGGCGCTGGTCGACCCGCAGGGAAATCCTGGCCCTGCGGGCGATTACGACATGATGCTTGTCCGTGCCAAAGAGATGTTTGCCCGCCTCGACGAGACCGGGGAAATGGCGGCATTCTTCTCTGAAATGGTTGATAAAAACTATCTTGATCTGAAGAACCGTGCCGGTAAGGCAGGGGGCGGCTTCTGTACGTCGTTTTCTACGCAGGGTACGCCTTTCATCTTTGCCAATTTCAACGGTACCCATGGTGATATTGGTGTATTTACCCATGAAATGGGTCATGCCTTCCAGAACTGGAAAAGCCGTCATTTACCCGTGATTGATATGCTCTGGCCGACCATGGAAGGCGCGGAGATCCATTCCATGGGGCTTGAGTTCCTCACCTGGCCTGAAATCGATCTGTTGGTGGAAGAAGGGGCTGGCGAGCGGTATCGCCGTCTGCATCTGATCGAGAGTCTGAGCTTTCTGCCCTATGGAGCCTGTGTCGATCATTTCCAGCATGAGATCTATGCCAAACCCGGCATGAGCCTGAGGAACGGCATGCAACATGGCTGCGTCTGGAGAAACACTATATGCCCTGGCGCGACTGGGAGATCTTGCCTATCCGGCAAAGGGTGGCCGCTGGCAGGCGCAGCGCCATATCTATAACTCACCTTTCTACTATATCGATTATACGCTTGCGTTGTGTGTGGCTTTGCAGATCTGGCTGATTGCCCAGGTGGATGCCGGTCGCGCGCTCGAAATTTATCGAGGGCTTTGCGAAGCTGGGGGCAGCCAGGCTTTTTGCACCCTGGTGCGTAATGCAGGTCTGGTTGTGCCATTCGAAGATGATGCTCTGGCCGAGATTGTCGGTGAAGCCGAGCAGATGCTGATGATGTGATACGTTACTCCCTTCTGCAAAGAAGGGAGTAACACCAAGATATCAGCCGCGGCGATTCCACTTGTCGAGCAGATCAAGCACCGATTGTGACGACATGGCACGGGCATTGCCGAGCGTGTTCGCGCCATCAGCATTGAGCAGCTTGCGGCCCGGCGTGACGATCAGGACAGTCGGCACCTCATGGATCGTAACCCCGAATTGCTGCGCGATATCAAGATTTTTGTCGATACGTCCGACATTCACAGGTACGACGACGAATTGCGACTCAAGCCACTGCGCAATTTCTGGCTGGTTGAATACACCTGCGAGCATACGGCAGTCAGGGCACCAGTTGCCGCCGAAGTCGATCAGCACTTTTCGCTTCGTTCGTGCTGCCGTCGCAAAAGCTTCCTCAACCTGGGTCTTGGCAAGGGCAATGTCAGGATAGACGTCTTTTGCCGGCGTTATCTGTACCGAGCTGTCAATTCTGGGCGGAGCAGGAGGGCCCTCTTCGGCAAGGGCGATAGTGCTTCCAAGCGGTACTGCAACCGGAGCGAGGGCGGACAGGCCAAGGACAAGGGAGGTCAGGACGCCAGATTTGCGTTTCAGCACGATGCAGGCCTTTCGAAGCGAAAAAAAGGTTTAGGGAACGGGTGGTTGAAAATCCGCCAAACTATGAAATGTTTTGTTCTGTCGGGGAATACAAGAGTGCAGGGGATATGGAATGAAACAAGGTGATGATATCGCTGGAACCCAAGGAGAAATATCTGTCACCACGACCCTGCTGCGAACTATCAGTCTCGTCGGGCTGACGCTTTTTCTGGCTTGTCTGATCCGGTTCGTGCCGTTCCTGTCGCACGGGGTGCAATGGATTGCTGGTACCAATAGCTGGCAGGCGCTTTATACGCTGCTGGGTATCGATACCAGCCTTGGCCGTGAGCAGCTTATCCTGATCGGGATCATGCTCTGCTGTTTTCTGCTTGCCCTCGGAATTCAGATGGGGCTGGTCTATCTTGTCTCACGTCTGAAACGGTGAGCCAGGCATCCGATAACAGTCAGGCCCAGCCAGGACAGCATGGTCAGTGTGCCGCCGAATGGTGCCAGAAATGCGATATCGGGTCCATGCAGCGCCAGAGAGGTAACAGAAAGAGTAAAAACCAGAGCGCCTGCTCCCATTGGCAAGGCTACCCAGCGCATGATCGGTAAGCCGCTCACGGCCAGAGCAAGCAGTGCCAATACATGCCATATCAGCATCTCGACACCGCGCGACAGCATGACCCTGCCACCGGCGATGAAAGCATGATCGGGTAAATGAGCACCAAGTGCGGCAAGCATGACAGCGAGGCAGCCGCCCATGCCGCAGAAACAAAAAATAAGACGCTGCCAGGGCATCATTCGCGAAACACTTTCGTTCTTTGCTAGTTCAAACGAGGCTATCGGCAGTTCGTGCCAGCCTTTACAAAACATAAAGTTAGAGGTCTTTACCATGAAAGCTGGTCTCTGGATCGCTTTGGCAGCTTTGCCACTTTGCGCTTGCACCCCCGGCTATCCGCGTCTGCCGCCTTTGCCTGACAAGGCACCTCCGTTCACAACTGCCGATGCGGCCTTTCTCCAGCAGGCCAACGAACACGATCTGACTCAGATCGGACTTGGCAAGCTTGCCGCGGATCATGCGCGTTCGGGAGAAGTAAAGTCCTTTGCCAAGACCACGGTTGCGGATTACGAAGCTCATCGCAAGACGCTCGCTGCACTGGCAGGCAAACACGATCTTTCGCTGACCGAGACTCCTCTGGCGAATGACAAGGCGCAGATTGATCGTCTCGATCATCTTCACGGGCCAGCTTTTGATCGTGCCTATATGACGACCATTCGTGACGAGACGCGGGCAAATGAGGGATCGATCGCCTCGGTTTTCTCCACGACCAAGGACAGCGATCTCAAGAATGCCGCGACTTCGCTGCAAAAACTTGATCAGGGGGTGATCTCCTCTGCCTATAGCTGGCTGCCGCAGCTTGCCGTACGCAAATCGCACAAAAAGACCCGTTGAAAGGTAAAAGCCGGTGAGCGTACGTCTGGACAGGATCGTCACACGAGGCGGAGATGGGGGCATGACCTCGCTCGGAAACGGGGAGCGTGTCCGCAAGGATGATTCCCTAATCGAGGCCATGGGAGGCGTCGACGAACTCAACGCCGTATTGGGTCTCTTGCGGATCCATTGTCCCAATCGCCCGGAAATCGCGCGTATCCAGAATCTGCTTTTCGATCTGGGAGCTGTTCTGTGCGTCCCCGAACGTGAATATGACGTGACGTTGTTCAAAGAAAACGTGCTGTGGATTGAGGCTGAAATCGCTGCGCTGCGTGACAGGCAGCTTCCCCTGACAAGTTTCGTCCTGCCAGGAGGAACTCCGGGTGCGGGGTGGGCGCATATGGCGCGTGTTGCGGCGCGGCGAAGCGAAAGACGTCTGGTTGCTCTTGAGCTCTCGCGTCTTGCATCAGCTGTTGTTTTCTTGAATCGGCTGAGCGATTACTTTTTTGTTCTTGCACGTCATATGAATAATGACGGAGAGGCAGACATATTATGGAAACGCGAGACAGGCTGACGCGTTGACGAGACGCAAAAGTGCTTTCTGTCCAAAAACTTTCACGGAAACGAAACGAAAGTTACCCTGAAACAAATTTCTGTGATAATACGTGTTCCAGTATTTTTTGGCTCTGTCATGGTTTCTTGAGGTTGAGATTGATTCTACTTCACCCTTCTGGAGTATGCGCGTATCGCGTAAATCGCTTCATTTAGTGGGAAGCGCACATCAATAATTAACAGGATTTTGACGCTACATTTTCTTTCCTTTTTCAAGTAACAGATATTATGGAATTATTTTTAATATCTTTCTACACGTGCGTGACATGTATAGGGTTTTCAGTTAGTAGTTGTTCACAACAAACCGGGCATGCTGCCGCAATCAAGCGTGAAAGACGCGCGGGTGAGGCAGAGTTGATGCGTTTGGTGCAGTTGATTTCCTCAAATCGGAAGACACAAAGTGAGTATCGACTCGGAATTTTATAACAAGGATACAAGTCAAGACGGGGAGCTCAGCGAGGATTCTCTCAGGCTCGCGCTTGAGCGTCTTGGTGCAAAGAATAACAGTAAGCCTCTCTCGGGAGGTCATAAAAAGAGTGTACCTGATCAGCGTCGTCGTCGTTTTGTTCAGGAAGGCCAGGTTGTGGTCGAACATCATCAGGTGTCGCGTGGTGCCTTGCGTGCCAACGCGGTACAGTCTGATGATCATAGTGAAGAATTGACCAGATTACGTAATCTGCTGAAGCTGGAGCAACGTCGTGCGGAAGATGCACAGCGTGATCTCGGGGATGTGCAGGTGCAGCTACGGACGCTTGAGACGCATCTCGTGCATGAAAAACTGCATGTAACTGAACTCAAAACAAAATGTGCCGAGCTTGAGCAGACCTTGCTTGAGGCTCAGGCGCAGCTGGCGCGTTTACGCGAAGACAGCCAGAAGCAGCGGGCTGAAACGGCTGAAGACAATCTCATTGCTCCACAGCCTGTCAAGCGGGGCAGGGGCCGTCCGCCCCGTATCCGTGAAGCGGCTCCCTTGTCTGACGAACCTGAACCAGTGCGTTGGTGGAAAGAATGACCCTCTGATTCTTCTATATCCAGGCGAGTAATTCATAGTGTTGTCGAGGAAGCCGGGAGTGTCAGTGCCCGGCTTTTTTTCATGTAGGGCGACTGGCTCTGCGCAGGGTCATGGCGAACCAGACAAGGCAAAGAGCAAAAATTCCGGCTCCAGCGAGGTTCTGAAACTGCATGCTGACGGGCAAGGCCAGCAGATCGGTATGGCCGGTCATGCCGCTCAGCATGGCGATTACGACACCGATAAGGCTCTCCCCCACAATGAAACCCGACGCAATCATGGTGCCTGTACTGTCATCGCCATGAGACGCATTATGGGCAGTGCGGTCAAAAAAGAATGCAATGACGGAGCCAAGGGCTATGGTTACCGAAACATCCGGTGGCAGATAAATGCCCATACCGACGGCCAGAGGCGGCAAGGCCAGATTCCTGATCTGTAACAGCCGGTCGATGGCGATCAGTCCTATGCCGACAAAGGCGCCGATGAGGATCATTGTCCAGTCGAGATTTCTCAGCAGAATGCCCCGGGCAATATCGGCCATCAGGGCAGGTTGCGGTGCGGCAAGAGCGTGCGACGGGTCCATACCCGGGCGAGGCAGGCTGCTGCCGAAACCATAGGCCTGATAAAGCACGTTCAGAACGGGTGGGATGACCAGCGCCCCTACGACGCATCCGACGAGAAGGACGATTTCCTGTTTCCAGGGCGAGGCACCGACGAGTTGTCCGGTTTTCAGGTCCTGAAGATTGTCGTTCGAAATTGCTGCTGAGCCAGTCAGGGCGGTCAGTACAAACAGGATATAGGCAATCGCGCTATGCTGATCATGCGCAGAAAGAGCCTCAGGTACCAGATGGAGCGTTTCGAGTCCGAGCAGCGCAAGGCAGAGCGTGACGACACTGATGATCGAGATCCCCGAAATCGGCGATGATGAGGATCCGATAATACCGGCCATATAGCCGCAGGCACTTGCGACCAGAAAACCGATAAAAAGACAGGCTGCAAGCCCCAGTACGAGCATGATCAGCAGAGTGATGTCATGCTGGGTGATCGGCCATAGAAAAAGCGTAAAAAGTGCACCGAGCCCCAGAATGAGAGCAACAAGCAACAAGTTCATGACGAGAGGGGGGAGATCGCGATCCGTTTCCTCCAGAGATGCCCGATGGGTTTGAGAAAATGCCTCGCGCAGACCCCGTAATACAGGCCGCATGAGGGAAAAAACCGTCCAGCAGGCAGCAACCGCGATTGTTCCCGCCCCCATGAAACGGATTTTGTGGACCCAGAGATCGGTGGCAAAATCCGCATTCGAGAGTGACGCCGGATGGGGAATGATAAGACAAAGCCAGGGTATGCCGATCCCCCAGCCAATCAGGACCCCGGCCAGCATGGCCAGACCACCGCCTAGTCCGACGAGATAACCTGTGCCGATGAGAGCAAGGGAATAGGCCCCTTGAAGGCGGAATATCGAGGGGCCGAGCGAGAGAGTCGTGCTCCATCCATCCCTGATTATACGCAATCCGGTGCTCAGAAATGTTACGGAGGCTGCAATCAGACTGCCCCTGATCAGGGCCTGGAGTGCCCGTTGATTCCCTTCCGGCGAGGCGACACGCAGGATTTCAGCGCAGGCGACACCTTCCGGGTAAGGCAGAGCGCTATGGGTAACCAGTGCGCGTCTGAGAGGAATGGTGAACAATACGCCTGTCGCGCCACCAAGTAGTGTAATGAAGAAGCTTTCCCAATAAGGGAAACCGCTCCAGAATCCGATCATGACAAGGCCGGGTATGGTAGCGAAAACGCAGCTTAGCGTTCCTGCCGCGGATGCCTGGGTCTGGACAAGGTTGTTTTCCAGAATTGTACTGCCGCCGAGTGCCCGTAATACCGCCATCGAAATGACAGTTGCCGGGATGGAAGAGGCAAAGGTGAGACCGATTTTCAAGCCAAGATAGACATTGGAGGCGGTGAAGATGATTGTGATCAGGGCGCCGAGAACAAGTCCTCGAATGGTCAGTTCCCGTGTCGCCGATGTCATGCTGTCTCTCTGTCTCGATGGCGTAAGGAACAGCTCCTACGACGAAGTGTCTAGAAACGGAAGACGAAGTTCGACTGGTAATAGCTTCCGTTCTTGCCACCTGCGGCGCGCAGACCGTCAGACCCGATGAAGCGTGCGCCATACTGTGTCCAGGTGAGATGGCGGTTAAGCTGCAAGGTGAGGGATGCCTGAGGCACAATGCCGACAAAGCCGCCATGCAGATTGCTGAAGGCATAGGCGCCTGAGGGACCGTAAACAGAATCACTTGTGGAAGCGCGCCAAAATAACGGGCTCTTGAACTGAAAGCTGAGCCAGTTGCGCGGCGTCAGCCGAATGACGGGCGAAAAGCTGACGAGGTTGCTCGGCGCGATATAGGTTGTCGTATCGAGATAATTCGTCTGAGGGTTGAAGGGCGCGATGTAAGTCCCCACTGAACCATCGTTTCGTTTTGACGAGCCCCCTGAATAAAGATCGGCCTGGAGTCCGATGAAGGATGAAGCGGCGATGGCGTGTGACGATAGCCCGCTATAGCATTGAAAGCGTAAGCCGAGACGGCGCGGTTCTGGCCTGTCCGGTTCAGTTCAAAGCTGCCGCCCTGATAAAGTCCGCCAAGAGAGAATTCGAATGAGGGTGCACCACCGTACCAGCGGAACCCGTAATTCTGCCGTGCAGTCGTTCCGTTAAGTGTGGTCTTGTTGTAGGGCAAAGCTGCCGAGCTGCCACCAACCCGGAAGGCGATAAGGAAAACATCCAGAAAGGACGAGATTTTCTCCTGGCCCAGCGCGAAAGAGGGCGGGGCCCATGTCACGTCTATGCCGTGCAGCCTTGTGCTCCAATCGACTCGATCGTGGAACATTTTGTTGAAGGTGATGTTTGTGCCAACAAAATCGTAGATATCGGCGCGAAGGCGTGGCCAGATGGCGTAACCGCGCAGGCCGTTCCAGGCGAGCGGGACATTGGGCGTTTCACGGTTATAAAGAATGTAGGACGGCGCATCGAGAAATTGCTGCCGACCGATAATCAGACCTGTCCTGGCTTTGGCCAGTTTCGTACGCAACTCGACGAAGCCCTGCTGAAGATCAAGGCGCTTCCGAAATGTGGCGTTGTATCCATAACCACCCCAGCCTGCGGCATCACCGTTCACAAGCTGGCCGAAAAACCGTACATGCTGGCCAAGATGCAGGTCGGCCCCGTAAAGGTTACGCACAGCGAAGCGACCCGAGCCAGGCGAACCTCTTGTGCCGAGGAAAGGTGCCTCTTCTGACCAGTTGCGCAGGCGCGTCTCTCCAGAGAGGGTTAGCCACCACTTGCCTTTGTAAGCAAGCGGAATGAATTTCAGTGGGTCGAACAGGTCATCATGGCGCTTCTTGTCGCGAAGGAACGACCAGTCTTCTGCCCAGGGAGCGACGCCATAGCGTCCGATCGGACCAAAGCCTGCCGACTCACCATTGCCCCTTGTGAATACACCCCAGTCACCTTGCGTGCCGTGAGGGGGCTTGTTCTGCAGGGGGGTGACACGACGTGGCTGACCGACTGGGCCAGCATGTGGATAGTTCTGGATTTCAGGACGCTGGGCACCATTGACGGTAAGATGTTCGTCCAGGGCTGTAGGATCAGCAAGCTGGGAAGTTGTCGTTTTGCCTGGGGTAGCCCGGGACTGTGTTGCAAGGACCATACCTTGCGCCATGCAGGATGAAACGCCAGCAAACAGAAACAAGAAAGGCAGGGCGTGACGTCGGCGCATGATGATATTCCGGAGATCAGGAGTTCTCCAGAATAGCACCGTACAAACACATTACAACGTGATTTTATAAAACCACATCATTATATTGTGTATTAATTGGTATGCATGGTGAATTTGGCGGGACGCAGATGAGTCTGGTTGTATTCCAGCTGTTCATGGCTGAGCTGGAATCCGACCTTGAGGGTATAATTGGTCTGCTGGAGATCGGGGGAGGCTGGCACATCAATGAGGCGAACGGGGGTTCTCAGCGAGACGGTAGATTGATTACCCGCAAATGAGACGGGAATATCGAATTCCTTTTTCTCCAGAATCTTGCCGTCGCGGACTACTGCGATGAAATAGGGCAGGGTGATATCCTTGCCATCGGAGGCCGGGCCACGCTCGACGGTAACGGCCAGGCTCAGACGCGAGCGCACGGTTTTCTTGGGTCCGGCCTCGCAATTGCCGGTGAGACCGCTCATGGAGGCATGTGTGACAAGCTGCCGGCATCAAGGCCATGCCCGTCATACTGGTAGAAATCTGCGGCCTGACCCAGAATCTCGACAGGGGGACAAGTGGGGGCGAAGGCGCTCTGATCATCCTGATCGCAGGCTGTCAGGGCAGCAGAGGAACCGATCAGGGCAAGAAGGGGCAGGAACTGGCGGGCGGATCTGGTCATGAACAAGGCTCTTCGTCTATTCACCGGTGCGGAAAACGAGCGCGGTATGGTAATAAGGCGACACCTAGCCGAATGATCGTACAATGTCGGGCTTGCATACTGACAACGGGTTGCGTAGCTCCCATATGCGAGCCCATATCGCGAAGCGTTGCATCATTCGTCATGCGTGCTGCCTTGGGGCTTGTTCGCATATATACCGCCTGCCGTGAGATTGGGGAACACCATGCCCGACACCTTGACCACTTCACGCCCGCAAGCGTCCTCGGAACAGGGAGCTGAGGCGCAAACGCTTCGTGTCCTTCTGGCTGGGCCTCGTGGCTTTTGCGCCGGCGTCGATCGGGCCATACGTGTAGTAGAAGAAGCGCTGCGCCGCTATGGCGCACCTGTCTATGTCCGCCATGAGATCGTGCATAATCGTACGGTCGTCGAGAATCTCGAAGAACAGGGCGCAATTTTCGTCGAGGAGCTCGATGAGGTTCCGGCTGATGGCCATGTCGTGTTCTCCGCTCATGGCGTGCCGAAATCGGTGCCTGCCGAGGCGCAGCGTCGCAACCTGCTTTATCTGGATGCGACATGTCCTCTGGTGTCAAAAGTCCATCGTGAAGCTGAGCGTCATTTTGCAGGCGGTGGTCCCGATGCACGCCATATCCTGATGATCGGACATGCCGGTCATCCCGAAGTGGTCGGAACGATGGGGCAGCTGCCCAACGGGGCAGTGACGCTTATCAACGATGCGGAAGAAGCCCGCACGGTTCAGCCTGCCGATCCTTCACGTCTGGCCTTCATCACGCAGACTACGCTGTCGGTTGACGACACGTCGGAAATCGTCGCCATCCTGCGCGAGCGTTTCCCTTTGATTGAGGGGCCAAAGAAGGAAGACATCTGTTACGCTACCACCAATCGTCAGGAAGCGGTCAAGGCGATTGCACCAGAAAGCGACCTGGTGATCGTCATTGGCTCGCCGAATTCATCGAATTCGCAGCGTCTGCGTGAAGTGGCCGAGCGGTCAGGGGCCAAGCGCGCTCTGCTCGTTCCCAAGCTCGCGGCGCTCGACTGGAGCGTGCTGGACGGGGTTGGTACCGTTGGAATCACGGCGGGCGCCTCAGCACCCGAGACGCTAGTACAGGAAATGGTCGATGCCCTGTCAACGCGGTATAAGCTTCAGATCGAAGAGCGTATCGTGAAGAAAGAGAATGTGGCGTTTCGTCTGCCGAGCCCTCTCGGCGAGCCTGTCTGAGGGGTTCGGGCACATATCATGACCCCATCATTCCGGGCCTGATTCATGGCGGTCTATACCACCATTCCGCCTGAGAGGCTTGATGCCTTTCTGGCGGAGTATGATCTTGGCGCCCTCAAACAGGTCGACGGCATTGCTGAAGGTGTGGAAAACACCAATTATCTTGTCGAGACTGATTCAGGGCGGGCTATTCTCACGCTCTATGAGAAACGGGTACGGGTTGAGGAACTTCCCTGGTTTCTTGGGCTGATGCAGCATCTCTCGCGTCGTGGACTGAAATGTCCGACTCCCGTTATTGCCCGTGATGGCGTGGCGTTACGCAGTCTGATGGGAAAGCCTGCTGCGATCACCACCTTTCTGCCCGGTCGACCGATCGAGACAATCACACCCTCTGCCTGTTTCAGCCTTGGCCAGTCTCTGGCCCGTTTTCACCTTCTGGGTGAGGATTTCCGGGCAAACAGGGTTAACGCTCTTGGCCCACACGCCTGGCAGCCTCTTCTTGATTCCTGTCGCGGTGCAGGGGATGAGCTTCGTCCCGGTCTGACGCATGAGCTGGGTGCGATCATCAGTGGGATTCTGCAAGGCTGGCCTGATTCCGGTTGTCTGCCGACCGGTCAGATCCATGCTGATCTTTTTCCCGACAATGTTTTCTTTCAGGGTGGAAACGTTTCCGGCTAATCGATTTCTATTTCGCCTGCACGGATCTGCTTGCCTATGATCTGGCGATCTGTCTCAATGCCTGGTGTTTCCCCGATGAAATGACGCCGTCACCAACCCTTATTGCCGGGTTGATGGGGGGATATCAGTCGGTTCGGCCGCTTGGATCTGCGGAAAAATCCGCGCTTCCCGTTCTGGTTGAGGGGGCAGCAATGCGTTTTCTGCTGACGCGCCTCTATGACTGGATCAACACGCCGGAAGACGCCATTGTCACACGCAAGGATCCATTGGCCTATTATCATCGGCTGATGGCATGGCGGCTTAATGCGGAAGAGCTTCTGTATGTCTGATGAGGAAAGGGAGGCGCTCCCCGCTGATGCGCCTTTTGTCGAGATCTGGACCGATGGCGGGTGCAAGCCTAATCCGGGGCCAGGAGGCTGGGGCGCTTTGCTGCGTTCAAAAGGGCATGAACGTGCCCTTTCCGGCGGTGAAAAGGAAACCACAAACAATCGCATGGAGTTGACGGCAGCGGCCGAAGCGCTTGAAGCTCTCAACCGGCCCTGTCATGTCACCCTGCATACGGATAGTGAATATCTGCGTAATGGCATAACGCGCTGGCACACAGGCTGGGTACGCCGTAACTGGCGAAATGCTGCTGGAGACCCTGTGAAAAATCTGGATCTATGGCAGCGTATTCTGGCTGCTGAAAAGCAGCACAAGGTCGAATGGCTCTGGGTGCGTGGGCATAGTGGCAATGCCAATAACGAGCGCGTCGATCAGATGGCCACCGCAGCGCGCGAGAAAATCGAACGCGATTGAGGTTGTGAGGAAAGGCGGTCCTGGCCGCCTTTCCTTGTCCTAGATGGCCAGACAGATGCGATGGGCAATATCTGTCGTCTTGTCGGCATCCGGCATGACGCCAATCAGTTTCAGTTCATCCACATATTGCTCGACCTGTATCCTGAACGGATGTCCGGTTACCGTGTGACTGGCGATTTCACGATCAAGCATTCCTTTGACGTCGTCGGGAGCATCACTGTCCTTTTGCCAGAGCCGGGCCAGCTCATCACGATGGGCGGGAAACTCATGCTGGGCATCCTGAAGAGCCGCAGTAAGAGCAGCGGCCAGCCCCGGATCCTGTGCCAGAGCTTTTGTGCCAACACCCAGAGTCAGATCGATTCGTTCGCGCTCTGCTCCTGTCATGCTGTCCAGCATGTTCCAGCTGATCCCTTGCGTCTCCTGCAGAATGCCCCAGCCGATCGGATCGTGTACTGCCACGGCATCGAGCTCTCCAGCCCGCAGTGCGTCGGCCATGTCATCGGCAGGAATGGCTACCCATTTTACCGAATCAGTCGGGTGGAGTCCCCGGCGTCTGAGCTGAATGCTGATGAATCGCCGATCCGCCCCTTCGAGACTCAGAACGCCGATCTTTTTTCCAGCAAGGTTGCCAACCTTGTGCATATGCAAGTCACGCCTGACGAGCAGGCGATAACTCCCACCGCGAACGCCACAGGCCAGACGGCAGGCAATTCGTCTTCCTCATCCTGATAAAGGACGGGCAGCCAGTCGAGCAGAGGACTTAGCGCGGCATCGGCACGGCTGGTTACGACCGCATCGATTGCACTATTGCCTCCCGATGTTTCCACAAGATCAACGGTCAGGTCATAGCGCCCGAAAATTCCCTGCTGGCACAGCCACAGAAGCGGATCGTAGTCGGGCTCGGGCCATGCCAGGCGGATATGACGCTTCTTGCCATCCGTTCTGATTGGCTTGTGCCGGTGGAAAAAGCTTCGCGTTTGCAAAGCGGTAGCAAGGAGAACGCCGCCTGCACCCATGAGAACAAGACGGCGGGAAGCGCTGCCATCAGAGGAAAAACTCCATATGCAAAAAAAATGACAAAGGGGGGTTTACCCCGGGAAAAGCATTCGCTAGATAGTGCCTCGCCGGTCCCGAATAGCTCAGTTGGTAGAGCAAGCGACTGTTAATCGCTGGGTCGTAGGTTCGAGTCCTACTTCGGGAGCCAGGCATTTTCCTTTCCGATTTCATAGTTCATCCGGTCTGATCGTATCGAGGCGATCCAGTGCCCACAGGCGCGGGAACATCCTGATCCACAGCCCTGCGACGATCAATGTGCCGATACCACCCGCGATGACGGCAGCTTCCGTGCCGATGGCGGTGGCCAGCATGCCGCTCTCGAATTCCCCCAGCTGATTGCTCGAGCCGATGAACAGCATGTTCACGGCAGAAACGCGGCCACGCATGCCATCCGGCGTCGCCAGCTGTGTCAGGGAACTGCGTACGACCACGCTGACCACATCCGCTGCACCAAGTACGGCAAGTGAAACTACCGAAAGTGCAAGGGTATGCGACAGGCCGAAGACGATCGTAGCCATGCCGAAAACGCCGACAGAAGCGAACATGATCGGTCCCGCGTGCCCTCTGAGTGGATAGCGCGCAAGTATGACAGAGCAGAAGTGCCCCGATTGCAGGAGAGGCTCTCAATATACCAAGCCCGATTGGACCCAGATGCAGGATATCATCGGCATAGACCGGGAGCATGGCCGTGGCGCCACCGAGCAGGACAGCGAAAAGGTCGAGGGAGATAGCGCCAAGCAGGTCACGCCGCCGCCGCAGGAAGGCAATGCCTCCAAAGAGCGATTCGAGGCTCATTGGCGAACGGCTGCCTGAATAGGGTTTCAATTTCAGCAGCGAAGTCGAAACCAGGGCAACCGAGAAGCCGATGGCGCAGGTGAAATAGCAGAAATCCGCTCCCACACCGTAGAGCAATCCGCCGAGTGACGGGCCAATGATAGAGGCTGTCTGGAAAAGAGAGGCTGAAAGGGCAGCGGCCTTCGGAAACTGGGCCGGGGTGGTGAGAGAGGGCAGAAAAGTCTGCTGGCAAGGAGCTTCGAATGAACGCAACGCGCCAAAACATGCGACCAGGACATAGAGCGCCCAAGGTGCAAGTTGGCCTGCCATGGACAGGAACGCCATGACCAGTGCGCCGAGGATTTCTACAGTCTGACAGATCTGAACGATGAGCTTGCGATTATAACGATCGGCCACATGACCTGAGATGAAAACCAGGGCCAGCATGGGCATGAATTGTGCGAGGCCGATCAGTCCTAGTGCGGCGACACTATGGGTAAGAGCGTAGGTTTGCCAGGCAACTGCCACGGCGAGAACCTGGCAGAAAGGGCCGAGAGGGTACGGCAGGCGAGAAAGGGACGAAGGCCGGTGATAGCGCTCAGGGCGGTTTCAGGATCTGACGAGCGAGGGGGAGGGGATGTGAGATCTGGCATTACCGTTTCACTATAAACAGAGCGTACGAAACAGAGCCAGCGCGGAGCCTCTCAGGCTCGATTGCTTTTCTTTGTCGGCGCAGGCAATTTCCGCCGATGAACCCAGATCGTGAACCTGCTGCCGACTCGCAGCCCTCTGCCGTTGCTGCGGACATGATGCAGCCTGATATTCGTGTCGGAACCATTGCCTCAGCGCGCGAGGAGGGGGAGAAAATGCTCCTCTGGATCGATTTCGGGGCGCTTCTGGGTGTCCGCCGCGCCACAATGGCCCTTGCGAAACGTTATGGGGCGTCGCAGCTGGTTGGCAGGCAGGTTTGCGCTGTGGTTAATCCCCAGCTGCATTCCGCTTCTATGAATCAAGTTCTGGCGCTCGGTATGCCGGATCGTTCCGGCGATATGGTTCTGATCTGCCCGGACCATCGGGTGCCAGATGGAGGAAAACTGTTCTGATGGCTACCAATTATGCAACCGTCACCTGGGATCAGCTGCATCGTGATGCGCGTACCCTTGCTTCGGCTCTGATGGCGCGCGGTGCGTTCAAGGGTATCGTGGCTGTGACACGTGGCGGGCTGATTCCTGCTGCCATCATCGCCCGTGAACTTGATTGCCGCCTCGTCGAGTCCATCTCGGTGATAAGCTATTCTGGCGAGAGCGCCGAAGACCAGAAAGAACCTCGTGTGGTTAAGGCACCTGTTGCGGCAGGCGACGGCGAAGGTTTTCTGGTTATCGACGATCTGGTTGATTCCGGTGAAACGGCCAAGGTCGTGCGAGAGGTTCTTCCCAAGGCGCATTTTGCCTGTCTTTATGCCAAGCCGAATGGAAAACCCCATACGGATCAGTACGTGATGGAAGTAACTCAGGATACGTGGGTTCTCTTTCCGTGGGACACGGCGCCGCTCTTCGTGCCGCCTCTTGCACGTAACCTCGGATAATTCTTCATTTTTTTGCATACGGCATCTTTCACCCTGCCGCGAGTTGCGGTAGGGTCCGCGCGTTCGGGGCGTGGCGCAGCCTGGTAGCGCGCTTGTTTTGGGTACAAGAGGCCCCCGGTTCGATTCCGGGCGCCCCGACCACTACCACCAGGGTTCAAAAGGCATGCGCCCTTAGCTCAGTTGGATAGAGCAACAGCCTTCTAAGCTGTGGGTCGCTGGTTCGAATCCAGCAGGGCGCGCCAGTTTCCTTGATTATTGGCCCCCAGAGTATGCGCCATTATGAACTGCTGTGTTCTGGTCGCCTCATATAAAATCTTCATGCATGGTTACGGATCAGTCTTCTGTAAAAAAATCCTCATCCATATGCTTGAACTCGATTTTGCGACTGATCCGAACGCCGACTCCATATTCGATCATCAGGTTGGTCAGCCGGTTCCCGTCGATCAGTATGACGCGCTGGTTAAGGTGTTCGACATAATTGCGGGCCTGGCTGCTGAAGCTGGTGGTGGTGACGAATACGCCCTTGGTGGCACCGTGCCCGATAAGGCTGCCGACAAAGGCCTGAACATCGGGGCGGCCGATTACGGAATCAGTATAGCGTTTGGCCTGAACATAGACCCGGTCCAGTCCCAGCCGGTCTTCGTTGATGACACCATCCACACCGCCATCGCCCGAACGGCCGAGCTGCGCTGCCGCACTTCTCTGTGACCCGCCATAGCCCATGGCTAACAGAAGATCGACAATCAGGCGTTCGAAAAACGCCGGGCTGTTCTGGATGATACGATCCAGAAGTTCCGCACGGAGGGCCGATTCCATGGCCTGGTAAGCTGCTTCAATCCGCTCTTCCGGGGTATCAGTCTCGACGTGACAGACATTGACTGCCGGGGTGAAGGCGGTCGAGGCGCTGTCTTCTTCACTTGGCTTCTGCCCGTTATAGAAATCGTTGAAGCTTTGATAGCCCTTGAGTTCATTGACGCCAAGCTGTGAAGGGTGTGTTGCCAGCAAGGTCCGGCCGGTATCGGTGGCAATAAATCGCCCGCGCCTGGGTGAGGTGACCAGCCCAGCCTTTGATAGATAGAATCTTGCCCAGTGAATGCGGTTATGAAGTAAACGCTGGCCACCGCTAGGGAGCAGTTTCTCCCGTTCTTCAGCACTCAGGCCAAGCTCATTGGCAATAAGTTCGGCCGCCTCAGCCACACGCTGTTCACTCGTGGCTGCGAGACGCAAGACGGGCAGCATCAAATCCTGATAAGTTGGAATGGTCATGCGATCGACTTTTCCTTCCATCCATATATGACTTGCGGTGCGGCTTCCCGTTCCGCCCGAATACGGCCGAGCTGCATGCTGGCAGGCTTATTGTTTGGTTTTCGCGGCACCAATTCGCTCCTGAATGTCTTGGCTAATACGTCCTGATCGGGACGATCAATCAGTTTTTGGGTATTTGTCACCTCAGCTGCTGGGGGGGAGGGTCATTCCTGCTTGTTCTTCCGAAGAAGGTAGATGAATCTGAATTCCATTAGTTATTTCGCATTGATGTTGGGCTGGATTACGCCGTCTGTTTTCACTGCCCAATAATAAGCGCGCGCGGCGGGAGAACAGGGATGATACGTTAGGCAGGCAGGTGTCGAACTCGTCCGTCGATGAGATAGTCAACGTGATACGCTGAGATCAGCTCGGCAAACTGGCGCGGTTTGATGATCGATGGAGAACGATCGCCAGGAAAACAGCTACGGGCAAGGGTGCCAGGAGCTACCAGTTGCTCATTACGAGGCTTCAGGAAACTGTAATTTGATGAATTCACGGTTCTTCCAATCTGCTATAGGCTTGGCAGAACTACTTGGCCTGCATAATAGAAATAGAGTAATTTTCTAATTTTCTATACTTATAAAAATTCTATATTTTAATTAAATATCGATCAATTTTGGTATTAAGCATGGTCTGAAGGTGTCTCAGGGCAATTATTCTAACCCACTCGGCAGAGGGGAGGTTAAGCGGTGCCCAGTGTCAGCATAAAATTATGATGGCCAGACAGACTGATTTCGTGCTAAAGAATAAGAACAATGCATGAACATATAATTCTGTATTGCGTGATGCATCTGGTCAATTCCTGAACGGATTGGCTTGTTTTTGGCTAGTGGCATGAGCAAGTGTGCTGGATAAGGCATATGGATCAGATGACAAATCGATCCTCCGACCGCTTGCCTGCTTCTACGGACTTCTGTCAGGCCTATCTGGTGCTCTGCAAGACATTGCCCAGTGGCATTTGCACGACGCTCAATGCGTCTCTGACCATGTCCGCCTGACGGGATTATTCGGGAGATCTATCCATGACCTGGCGACCAAGCGCCAATATTCTCCGCCCCGGCAACGGGGCGGGTGGTGGCGCGTGCCCTTCTTCCAGATCCGCCCTCGCCTGGCCCTCTGCGGCATTGCATGGCGGGGGTGATTACAGCGTTGATTTTGACGGGCTGCTTGCTCCAGGCGAGTTCGTGACGTCCTTTCTGTTCGAGTGCGGTTCCGTCGCCGATCAGGCCTGGACCAACCTTTTTGGCACCATTGTCACCGCTTGGCTGCGCTGGAAAAGCCCCGGCCCGCAGATCGTGACCGTCTGCGCGCTGTCAAACCATGGCAACAGCCATCAGGTGGACGTAGCCATTACAGTGGGCACGCGCGCCTCTCTTGCCCCCGTACCACTGCCACCCGCACCGCAGACGCCCTCTTTGTCGATCACAAGCCAGGCCATGGATGAATGGCTGGCCAGCCTGCCGACCGACCCGGATGAGGTCCGCAATGGCTGGCTGAACAATGCGGGCATACCCACCCGAACCGGAGACCTTCCATGATGAGAACCGTCTTTTCCGGGCGCGTCCCGCTGCTTGTGGCAGGGGTTTTCCTGCTCATGATGCCGGGGGCTTCCGCCGCGCCGCAATTCGTACCGCCCAACGGTCTGCCTCTGGATACGCCTCTGGGCCCGGAGCGCAATGCCGATGGATCGGGTGTCATCTCGTTCCGCACCATGGGGCGGGAGATCGCGCAGAATGCAACGGCCATCGGCGCGCTGGCGGACCAGGCCGTCACGAAAGACGATCTTGACACCGCTCTTGCCCCTTATCAGACGCAGAGACAGGCGGCTGAAACCTATCTTCCCAAAGCAGGTGGCACAGTCCAGACGCTCGCGGTCTCTGCCTCGTTCACGCCACCAAAAATGACCTATGAGCAGGCCACCGCGTCAACCTGCACCGTGGGCACACTCTATTATATCACGAACGGCCAGAAATTCTGGTCGAATGCCTCCTTCGGGGGAGCGGATAATTCACAGGTTCTGATCGCCAGCGATGCGGGTCAGGAAGGCGGGTTCTATGGCTGCGTTTCCATAGGCCCCGGACAGACCAGAATTGTTCCCCTTGTCGTGAATTACAATGGCGGGGCGCGATGATGCTCTACCCGAACGTCTCCATTCCGCTCCGGAGGACGCAACACGCCTGAAAGGCAGGACAATGCCTGACAATCTCACCCCGCAACCCTGGTGGGCTGCCCTTGTCGGCGGGATGCTCTTTACCATCCGCTGGCTGATCGGCTTCGGGGCGTCGAGCGCGAAAGCCACCATCGAATCACAGCGTCAGGATCTGGACCGGCTGAACGCACGCGTGGACAAGCTCGAAGAGCGGGAGAAAGAGTATCTCGCGTTGATCGACGAATTGCGCACACAGAATGCGATGTTACGCAAAGCGATGGGACGGGCAGGTGTGATTATCCCGGATCAAAGCACCTCGAGGCAATAGATCGCCAAAAACTGCATCAGGCGTAATAATAAAAAGAGAAATCGACATGACAGATTCACTGGAAATCGCCCTGGCGCTTTTGCGTCGGGACGATATCGAGGGGCTGCGTCTTGCGCCCTATCTTTGCCCTGCGGGTTACTGGACCATCGGTATTGGCAATCGCTTCCTAGCTGATGGCTCGCCTGTCACGGCCCGCACCAAATCCTTTACCGAAGCCGAGGCCATCGCTTTGGTTCAGCAAACACTGTCAGAGCTGCGCGTGAAACTGCGCGTTTCTGTCACAGTGCCCCTCACCCCCTGGCAGGAAGGAGCGCTGCTTTCATGGCAATTCAATGTGGGCAGCAACGCAATGCGCAGATCCACGCTTGTTAGTGTACTCAACCGGAAATTCTATGCGGCGGCAGGGCAACAATTGCTTGTCTGGGACAAGATAACGGTCAGAGACAGGCTTTCTGGCTTGGATAAAAAGATCGTCTCCACGGGCCTTCAGAGGCGCAGACGGCTGGAGCTTGTCATTTATTCCGGTCGTCCGGTCGCAGGTGTGCCGTTCACGGTCTGACTGACCTCGTTTTTTTCTGAGATTTCTGAAAAGGAGTTACCAGCATGGATCTGGAATGGCAGCAACTTTATGCGTCCATCCTTCCTTTCATTCCTGCCGAAACTGCCAGCGACCTGACAGTGATTGGTACATTTCTCGTTGCGTTGTGCGCCATTGTGGCGCGGTTCTGGCCCCGACCTGCCGCCAGGTCGAAATGGCTTTTTATCTATTTGCTGGTCAATCGTATTGCGATGAACAGCAAGCATGCGTCCAACGCAGATGATGTGAACCGGTCCGATTAGTGGTGGTAGTGACATCTAGTAGATAATTTTCGATAATATTACTTATAATAATTTATCAGTTCGGTTTTAATATATTTATTATAAAGGTAATTTTCGGGTAGATTGTATTGTGGAGGGGATATATAGGAAATTAGCAATAATATATTCAATTCATTAATATTATTTTTGTAATAATGGTATTTTAAATCTACAGGATGGATTTCTATCAGAAATATTTGATATTGCTTTAATGATAAATTTGCAATGTACTATATCAAGTAAAATTTATTGATATAGTACATTGTTTATTTATTCAGGCGGCAATATTTTCTATAGTGGGGATTATTTCTTTTATTTCTATGCAGATAATATAGTCACTCATACTTTCCGGATTGATGTCGCGTAATGGTGCAACACCATTTGTCCAGCGATAGGATGCCTCTTCTTTCCGATGCCAGCCGAAATCAAAGTCTTCTGTGAGATGTATGTCATATTCGTAGGATGAATTCGCTCCATAAACCGAGATCGCGCCTATATGCGCCCCAAGGTGGCGACGATCATCGATGAAACTACCGATCAGATCTGAAGGTCTTGCACAGCTCGAAACCAGCAGAAGATCACGATCAGCAGTATTTACGGCAAATATATATTTTTGGTCTGTTATACGCAGTGGTGTAATAATATTTCCCCTGCCATCCTCAAGCTGAACGAAGGTCGAGCATCGGCTTTCGCTGGAGATTTCATGGTCCCCCCATAGTGTCTTTGCTCTTTCGAGAAGCTGGAGGAAGATACCCTCTACGAAATTCCGCGATGTATCGAGTGGCGCTGCGGCATCGTTCTCCCATGATTTCAGTGTGCCATGCGAGGCGTCGGAGAGGATGGACTGCGCATTTTCCCTTGTGCGGAGGTAACTCTCGGTTTTGAGGTTGTTCGATACAACAATCCTGTGTGTTTCGAATTCAATATGAAAATACTCATATTGATCTATTTCTTCATAAACGATGCTTATACCATTCACGAGCATGCGGACTGGCACGAATTTGCCATCTATGAAAATGCAATGCTCCTCCGTTACCCTCAGATCATTATCCGGAACATTTTCAGAGAAAGCATTTTTCAGAATACGGACGGGCTGATGCCTGATACTGCCAATAAAGTCATCGTTTTTGACCGTTTTGGATTCAACCGAGATGATGCGATCGATTGTTTCCTGGCCTTGCGCATCCAGTACGCAAACTTCCATACCAATACGGAGATCCTCGACGGCAATCATTCCCTGAGGCGTCTTGATCATGCTGCCTGCCAGGAAGCATGCGCCATCCCAGGCAGTACCCATCCAGTTTCTGAAAAGCAGACCAGTTCCTGCTGGTCCATTGACCGTCACGTAAGCCTGACTGACTGAGCTTGGCATCACGAATGAGTATTTCGACAGATCAACACTGTTATCTGCAATAACAATCCAGCCGCCGCTCACCTGTACAACGAGTATCTTGAGTGTTGATAATCCATATACCTGGTTTGCTGTATATGTATAGGTCTTCCCGTCAATGGTTACCTGACGGCCAGTCCCATAAGTTACAGTGCTTTGATGCTTGTATCCTGTGTTTCCCAGTGGGGCACTTGGGAAAAAGTTTGTCTGGTACGTGTATGTGCCTGAGGTGGGAAGGCTGAAGCTTGGATTGGGTGTCTGAATTGCCATGGATTTCTGCCCTTGTTATTGTAATCGGTCCTCATCCAATAAATATTTAGCATCCATAGGAATAAAATTGTCAATTTGGATTGAATTCTTATTTTTGATAAATTAATTCGAAATATATAAATACCGAATATAATTCTCTTTTTCTCTTTAATTGATGTAAATTTAACGATTTTGGGATGGTTTGGCTTCTCAACCCTTTCGCAGTCATGATTGGCAGGTTCTGCGCTGACATGAGGCAATCGGGTTGAACAGGCCAAGGCACACGCTCATCTGGCTTTTCATTGCCGAGCGCAGTCACGGGGTCCGCAGGTCAGGTAATAACTGATCGTTCTTCTTGTTCAGGCGACAGGAGGAGGCGCAGGATCGACGGTGACAGCAGTGCCACTCTGAAGCAGGTCTTTGGCTTCTTCCGGACTACCCACTGCCGGGGGCGATCCACGCAGGGGCATGCCTGCAGTCTCCCGTACGGTCAGCATTGTGACGATACCAATGAAGGCTGCACCCATCAGATACCAGGCAGGGAGATCCAGATAGGATGTCTTTCTCACCAGCCAGGCCATGAGAAGGGGGGTTGTGCCTCCGAACAGGGAAACTGAAAGATTGAAGGCCACTGAAAGGGCCGTGTAGCGAATGGGTGTATAGAACAGGGCAGGTAATGTGGAGGGCATGGAGCTTGTGAAACCAGCCAGGGTGACGCCCAGGAGCATGAGGCCCAGAAAAATAAGGCCGTCGGAATGACTCTGGATCAGATGGAAACACGGTATGGAGAGGATCAGAAGCGCAGCTGAAGCCCCGACAATCATCGGTCTTCTGCCGATACGATCGCTCAGCAGCCCGCCGACTATATTGATGGGCATCATCAGGATCATGACGACGATGATAAGGATCAGGCCCTTGCTCTCGGCATACCCAAGAGACACCGTCATGTAACTGGGAATATAGGCCAGTAGCATGTAATCGGTCACATTGAAGACGAGCACGAGCCCGACACATTTTACCAGTTGTCGCCAGTGTACAGCAAAGAGGTAGCGCCAGCCTGGGCGCGCATGCTCGCGTTTTTCCGACTCAGCGGCATAAGCCTTGAACGAGGGTGTTTCCTCAAGTCTGACACGTGCATAGAGCCCCAGAAGGCCCAGAGGCGCGGCGATAAGGAAGGGAATGCGCCAGCCCCATGAGAGCATTGCTTCCTCGCCCAGGCCCAGTTGGAGCAGGGTTACCACGCTGGCGCCGGCCACGTATCCGGCAAGTGTCCCGAATTCGAGCCAGCTACCCATCAGCCCTCTGCGGCGGTCAGTCGAATATTCAGCAATGAATGTTGCTGCGCCTCCATATTCTCCGCCAGTCGAGAAACCCTGCACCAGGCGCGCGCAGAGCAGCAATATCGGAGCCCATATACCGATCGATGCGTAGGAGGGAATCAGGCCAATAGCAAACGTGCCAAGAGCCATCGATATCATGGTGGCGGCCAGGACCTTCTGCCGACCATATCGGTCTCCCAGCGGGCCGAATATTGCTCCTCCGATAGGCCGTATCAGAAATGCAATCGAGAATGTTGCAAGAGTAGCGATCAGGCTGATCGAGGCATCATTGTCAGGAAAAAAGACCTTGCTCAATGTGACGGCGATATAGCCGTAAACACCAAAATCGAACCATTCCATAGCATTGCCAAGGGCAGCAGCACCCACGGCGCGTTTGAGCATCTCGGAATCAACCACGGTAATATCGTCATGATCGAGTTGCCGACTGCTCTTGAACCATCCAAGGTGATGGGAAGATAATCTGGGTTTCTTCATCAGTAATACTCCCGCATTACTTTGAGGAAGAAAGATTTTTCAGAAGGTTCAGACTGCGTCAGGATGGAGATCGGTAAAATCATTCATCCTGTGTAGCATAAAATCATTAAAATGTCTAAAATGTCATCTTCTTCATTCCGGAACAGGTGTCTGTCTGCGCGGAAAGCGTAGTCCCGAGATATCACCAGCACGCAGTCGTTCGTATGTTATGGAACAGTTCCCGTATCGAACAGGAGCAGCTGGCCAGACTGTATAACGCCTCTCCTCAGTCAGGGGTCAAAGCGAGCTTTCTGGCTGTTCTGCCGTGTTCGGTTTTATTTGCGCTTCTGGAATGAAAGGATTCGTCGTAGGAGCGAAGGGTGACGAAGCCCGTATGCTTGGACCTGCGCTGGAGACGAGATGTCGCTTGGATTAACGCATGGTTGACAGGATACCGTTGATGGTCGGAATAGCCGCATACGATATTTTCGATACCCCTCCCGAACGCGGTTATGACGATCTGGTCCTGCTCGCAGCCCAGATTTGCAATACGCCGATAGCCATCATGAGTCTGGTGGGGGAAGAGCGCCAGTGGTTCAAGGCACGGACAGGTATTCCCTTCTCCGAGACATCTATTGACAGCTCGATCTGCCGTCTGGTGGTCGAAGAGAATGGCCCGATCGAAATTGAAGATCTTGCCATTGATCCGAGAACAGCCGGGAACGAGCTTGTTCTGGAGGCGCCGAAAATCAGGTTCTATGCGGGCATGCCGCTTCGAACGCCATTCGGTACGATCGGAGCCCTGGCGGTTATTGACGATGTGGCAAGGGCGGGAGGACTGTCTGTTGAGCAGCGGGCTGCCCTCGAAAAGCTTGCCGGTCTTGTCGTTGACCTTCTGGAGTTGCGTCGTCGTAGCCTGGCCCTGGCCGTGACCCAGAAGCGTTGGCAAAGTCTGTTCCAGACCATGGAGGAGGGGTTTTTTCTGGCGCAGGTGCTGCGTAATGACGCCGGAGACATTTGCGACTGGGTCTATCATGAGGTCAATCCGGCCTGGGTACGTCAGGTGGGTATTCCTGCAGAGGTAACCATAGGTAAAACGTACGGTGCGCTTTTCCCGTTCGTCGAGGCAGAATGGATCGATCTTGCTGCGAAGGCAGTAGCGGAAGACAGGCCCGTGCCTTTCCTTCAGCGTGTCAAGGCAACTGGCCGCTGGTACGGGGGCGGTTTCTATCCGGTAGGGCAGGGTTTTTTTTCCGGTACTTTTCGCGAAGTGACCAGTGAAGTTGCGGCGCAGAACCGTCAGGCTGGTCTGATTGCTCTGGGCGATGTGCTGCGTGATGAGCGTGATGTCACTGTGATGATCAGTCAGGCCATGGCTGTTATCGGCGAAGCTTTTTCTGCAGATCGTGCCACTTATGGTGAACTTGATCATCACATAGAAACCCTTACCGTGGCCGAGGGCTGGGCGCTGCCCGGAATGCCGCCGATTGCGGGCGTTTATCGGTTTGATGATTATGGCCGTCTGCGTGAAACCCTGCTGGCCGGAGAAGCGCTAGTGATCCGGGATATTCTTACCGATCCGCGTACGCGGGACGACAGTCAGGGGTGGCTTGCGCTCAGGCACGTGGCGTGATCAACGTACCGGTGCGGGAAGACGGGCGTAACGTGGCCCTGCTTCTGGTTCATTTTTCGCATCCCCATGACTGGCTGATGAAGAAATACACTGGCTGCACAATGCTGCAGACAGGCTGGAACATGCGATTGCCCGCAGACGTGCTGATGAACTCCAGATCATGATCAATGGCGAGATTGCCCATCGGCTGCGCAATACTCTGGCCATGGTGCAGGCCGTCGCGCGCATGACGTTGCGGGATGCTCTTTCCAGGGAGGAGGCGACGCGCTTTTATGAGCGGCTGCAATCGCTCGGCCGCGCGCATGATCTGCTTCATTGCGAAGAGCAGCACACCGCACTTCTTGGTGATCTCATTACCAATATTCTGGGCGATGCAAGTGCGCTGGAACGCTGTGAGGTAACGGTCCGGTCGTCCGTCTTGGCTCACGTGCAGCCATGTCCACGGCATTGCTGATTCATGAGATGACAACCAACGCCTGTAAACACGGGGCTCTTACGGCTCCGGAGGGGAAAATTGCCATCACCTGGCATCTTGAGGCCCAGGAAACCGGCAGTGAACTGGTCCTTTTGTGGAAGGAAAGGGACGGTCCCGCGATAACGCCTCCTTCGCACGGTGGCTTTGGATCCCGACTAATATCCTTTGGTCTGATTGGAACGGGAGGCGTCTTTCTGCGCTATGAAAAGGAAGGTCTGTCAGCCAGTTTCCGGGCTGACGCAGAAAAGATCATGAGGACGTAATGGCTCATTCACTTAATGTCAGGGATCGACCGGTGACCACTGTGCTGGTCGTCGAGGACGAGCCTTTGCAGCGTCTGAGCCTCATGGATCTGCTTGAAGAAGCCGGCTATCAGGTTGCCGATGCTTCTGACGCTGATCAGGCTCTGATCATTCTCGAAAACCGCCCTGATATCCGTATTGTTCTGGCTGATGTTGATATGCCGGGTTCGATGGACGGTTTACGCTTGGCTGCCCTTGTTCGTGATCGCTGGCCACCAATCGAGATCATCGTGACCAGTGGTCGAGGTATTCCCCAGCTTTCGGCCATACCGGCGCGTGCCATGTTCCTGCCCAAGCCACTTAATGAACAGCGTGTGAAAGAGGCTCTTCTTCTTTTCAGCTGAGGTGCAGTGTTACTCTTCCTGTCAGGATAATCGGGTGTCGCCTGCAGGTTGGCTGGGTTTACGATGTGCGGCAACACAGCACAGAACGCTCGCAACGATGAAAAGGAACGAGGCAATTTCAAGTGGATGGGGCATGCGCCGGTCCCAGAGAAAACCGTAGAGCAGGGCGAAAAGCGTTTCGAACAGGATCATCTGTCCTGTCAGCGTCAGAGGTAGGAGCTGACTCATCCGGTTCCAGAGCGCATTGCCACAAAGTGACGCAATGACGGCAACCCCGATCGAGACGGCAGCGAAGCGACCCCAAGCCCCTATATCATGAGTGCCGGGCTCAAGGATCAGGGCAAGAGGGAGCATGATGACAGCCTGAGCTCCGGTAATCAGACCTGTCAGCAGGTTCCAGTCATGTGCCGATATATGAGTCAGGCGCGACAAAGCGCGGCTGTTTCCCACGGCGAAACCGGTCCATGATACAAGGGCTGCACAGGCGCAGAACAAGCCGAGCAGGCTGCTGCTGCCTGTATCGGATGGCGGCTGACCCGTATGAAACAATGCCTGCCAGCCAATGCAGAACGCTCCAATCATGCAGAAGAACAATGACGGGGCGAGTTTGAGAAAATGTGGGGCATCCTTGTCTCGGCTACCTATGATCGTTACGGCCACAGGCATGAAACCGATCACAAGTGAGGTAAGCGCAATACCACCTTTCTGTACTGCCATTGAGAGCATGACATAGTAGAAGCTGTTTCCGAAAAACGAGAGCCAGAAGAGCGTATGCCAGTCGCGGCTCTGCAGATTATGACACAGAGCCGGTAATCTGGTGCCGACCAGCATCAGCGCGATCAGACCATAGGCAAGGTAACGCCCTGAAGCGAGGTCGAGTGGTGGAAAATCGCGAGCCAGTTCCGGAGCCAGAAAGACCAGTCCCCACAGGCACCGGCACCGGCACCGCATAACACGCCAAGAGGAAGGTTTTTCTGGTTGCGATTCGAAGGGGAAATCATGTCGTCTCTTCTAGTCCCGTGGGGGGAGGCTGTCTTGTCTCTGCCGATGTTTCCTCGTTGTTGTGATGCGATAGCCAAGGCGCTTTATCCCCAGCAGAAAGCCTGACAGGCAGAGTGTGCTGACCCCAAGCAGAAGGGGTAGCACGATAATGAGCCGGGCGATGGGCTGCCGGAGCCAGGGAAAAAAGTCGAGATCGTGAGGGCCATAGATGATCCAGCGAGATCCTTTTGTACCTGATTCTGCGATCAGGAGCGGGGTTCCTGTTCTCGTATCGAGATAGGCTCTGACCCCGTCAGGACCGGTGACGCGGAATACCGGGAAGAAGCGGGTAAAATGTCGTGTTGAAAAATAATAGGCATCATCCTGACCAAGCGTAATGACCTGGGCAGACACATGGTTGCGGGTCAGGGTTTTCTCGATGTCTTCCTGAGTGAGAGGGACTGGGTTCAGGGAAATACCGAAAGTCGAGGACTTACCATTTTCGGTAGTTGCGGCAATAAAGGGTATGCCACTCCATGAGCTGAGCCTGATATCACGCAGGCCGCATTCCGGATGAGCATGGAGTTCAGTCATTACTTGGGACAATTCGCCGCGTGATACAAAGCCCTCGAATATCTTTGTCCACTCCGGTACAGGGCCGCGCGCGAGAAAACCGGCCGGGTTCATGCTCAGAAAGCCGGTTGTAATCCATGAGAGAAGCATCAGCCCGAAAATAATTCCGCTAACATGATGCAGGCGATGGAAACCCCGGTAGGGCGAAAAACTCTTCCCGCTCCTGATGCGCCGCCATCCGATCCAGAGGCCCGTGGTGGTAAGCGCCACGCCGGACCCGGAAAGAACACATAGCGTATAGACCCAGGCGGTCTGGTGACGCTTGAGCAATGAGGGGTAAAGCCAGTGAGGGATGGCCCCGAACCATGACCAGAACCGGCTGTTCCGGGTTGTGGCCTGCATGACATCGCCTGTCTCGGGAGAGAGATAGACAACGTTTCTATCCGGATCATCCACGGCAAAACGGTAAAATCCGGATTGATGACCTTTCGTGTTGAGGATCCACTGATCGTGGTCGCGAAGTCCGTCGAAATGCGCGCTACCTGCAGTCAGACCGACATAGCGGACAGCGTTTCCGGCCAGATCCTCAGGCGATAAATGATATGGCCTGCCATTGCGCAGATCATAGGTTCTTACAATTCCCGTTTCGGCATAAGCGAGCAGCAGAGGAATCCTGCCAGCCATCAGAACCCTGAAGGCGCGGTACCGCTCTTTCAGGGGAGGCAGAACGGCTGGATCTTCCAGGCTTATGGTGTTGTGGGCCAGGGCAGCCTGAAGCTCGTCACGCTGTGGCCATGCTTTCCAGAGCATGACGACGCCTGAAAGGCACCAGATGCACATCATCAAGCCCAGGGTGATGCCAGACCAGCGATGGAGCAGAAACAGCGTTCTGACGGCTTTCTTGCGTAAAGCCGGTTTCATGAATTCGGCCAGATCGGTCTTGCTTTCAGCCGTCTGCCAGCGTGAGATATTTTGTGATGTACCGCAGAGCGTGAGTTTGTTGCCTGGTCGTGAAGAGAAACTCTGTCGCACGCTCTTTTCTGGAACGCGTTCGCGTTCATGTCTGGTCGATCTGTACGCCGTAGGCGACAAGATCATTCAGGCAGGACGTATCGTCAGTGGAGATACCTCGGCAGGCCGCGCGCTTGATGACAGTCTCAAAGCCCAGCTTGCTGCAATCCCGTGCAGTGGCAGCAACACAGAAGTCCAGAGCAACACCACAGATCGTAACGTGTCCGATACCGAGCCCACGAAGGAGACCATCGAGCCCGGTGGAATGGCGCTGATCGTTATCGAAAAAGGCTGAATAGGAATCGCAGGCAGGATCTAGCCCTTTATGGATGATATGGGTCAGGCGCCGCTGATCGAGAAGTGGTGGAAAATCGGCCCCTTTCGTGCCCGATACGCAATGAATGGGCCAGTCACCTCCATAGGGTGTGAAAGAACTGTGGTTTTCAGGATGCCAGTCCCTGCTGGCAACCAGAACATCGAAATCCTGATTCATGAGTGCATTGACTGCAGGTATGACCAGATCCCCCTGGGGAACCGCCAGACTGCTCCCGGCATGAAATCGTTCTGTACGTCTATGACCAGCAGGGTGCGGCGGGAAAAGGCATTTGGTGATGAGGCCATGAGAGAAAGCTCCACGTATCTCAGTGACCGATAACATGACGCATATCGTCGCCGAAATGATGCAGGGCATCTTTTGCCGACATATGCCGCCTGTGACCGTTTTCAGCCACGATCGTGACGGTGGCTGTCATGCCTGCTGCCAGATGAAGATCGGGCGGCAGCTGGTCAATATGCACACGCACAGGGATACGTTGGGCAAGCCGGACCCATGTATAGACCGGGTCGACAGAGGGGAGGCCCTGTGTCGCCGTGGTGGCATTCATGCTTGAGATACCTCTGGTGATGCTTTCTACATGGCCGAAAACCGGGTGATGTCCGCCCATCAGATCCATGCGTACCGGGTCACCTATCTCAATATTGTGGATCTTGGTCTCTTCGAAATAGCCATCCACCCAATAAGAAGCTGAGTCGATGATCTGGATATTGACATGTCCGGCCGTCGCATAATCACCGGGGCGCATAAGGAGATTTGTGACATAGCCATCAATCGAGCTGTGGACGATCGTACGGTCAAGATCGATGCGTGCCTGACGCAATGCGGCCTGTGCGGCGTCATATTGCGCGCGCGCCTGTGCGGCCGCGGCTGCAAATTGCTGCTTTTCCTCAGTTGATACGGCAACTCCGGGGATGAGGCGGCGGCGCTGGTATTGCGAGATACGGAAGTCCAGATCGGCCTGCCGTTCCGTCAGATTGGCTTCAGCTGTGGCCACACGCACCTTGAAATCGAAAGGGTCGATCACGTAAAGCACGTCGCCACGATGAACGAACTCATTGTCATGTACGCGCACATCAATGATTTCACCGGAAACACGTGGTGCCATATTCACCACCTGGGCACGTACCTGACCATTCCGTGTCCAGGGAGCTGCGGTATAGTAATCCCACAGGATGACCACCACGATCCCGGCAATAAAAAGGATCGACAGGGTGATGAGCCATCTGATCAGACGTGAGGCACGAGCAAGCACGATCGGAGATCTTTCACATGAGCCAGGTATAGAGTCCCAGCAGGCAGACAAGCAGACCAAACTGGGCAAGGGGTGGATTCCAGAAAAAACGCCAGAGGTTCAATCTGCCGAAACACCATCGAATAAGGGCAAGGGTCAGAAGGGCCAGGAAGAGATTGGCCACGAAAGCGGAAATGAGCACGCCTTCGAAATCGATGACTTCACTCATGAGCATTCCCCGGGGGGCTGAATCCGGAAAACGCTACCATCGCGAGCGACCCAGACCGAAATGCATGAGCGTTGAGCGGTTTTCAGCAAGGGTTGAATGTACAGCCTCCAGGCTGCCGGCACAGAGTATGGCAATGGTGCGTTCTCTGGGTGGGGCATTCTGGGCGAGGGCCAGAAATTCGGTACTCAGCCGGGGCAGGGCGAGCGCCAGTGTCGAGAACGAGGCTGAATTTACCAGATGCCGCGCTTCACCTGCGAGGGGAGCGAGGCAGCTGCATCCATCAGCCTCACGCAGATAATGACGGATGCGTGCCAGAGTGGTGGTGAGATCCTCAAGAGCGACCAGACGGTTGAAAACATGACGATTGACCGGGCGTTCGGCACCCTGGTTCCTGGCCGGATGAGCATGAAGCTGCTTTGTCCATGTCAGTAGCTGAACGAGGCGATCATATTTCAGGCTGAGTAGGGCCGCCCCTGCCGGTTTGCCTTTGCCACTCAGCTGGGCTTCGAGATCCTGACCGATCGAGGCGGCAATCCGGAAGCGACGGCTGCGCGGTGTAGGTGGAAACAGCAGAACCAGAATAACGAAGGAAATGACACCCGAAAGCAGAAAAAAGATATTCCGGGAAATAAAGGCAATAGGATCGTAATCGTGATGATTGCTCAGTCCAAGAATAACTGGAAAAAAGGCACCGTAGTTGAAACCGATTGAACTTGTGCGCGCATTCATGAGCATTACACAGGCAAATATCGTATGGGGAAGAAAGACCAGCGCCAGCGCGGCGAATGCTGCAATATGCGGCAGGATCAGATAATTCATGCCAATGGCGACAAACACGGCCAGGGTCAGACCAAGTATGGCCCCCAGGCCAAACTGGGATGTGTCGAGTGCTGTCGAGGCGAGTGTCAGAATGAGTGCGGCCTGGGAGAGTGCTGCCATAGAAGCAGGTTGACCGCTCGCAATGCACAGACCGGCGGTAATCGAAAAACCGAGCAGTACGCGTACCGCATTGATGAAAGCGGCAACATGGTCAGGATGCTGGACAATCTGTGCAAGTTTGAGGGCTTCACCAGCAGGGGTAGCATATTGCAGCGTGTTGATGCCGGTAGAAATATGCAAACGGTTGCTCAGAAGAACGGCGGCACGCTCCAGATAATGCGCATCTGCAGGACAAGGGTGATAATCGGGTTGCTCCTCGCGCATGGTCTTGATCAGCGAGCCGACTGTTTCGTAGCGATCGCTGTGGTCCTCACGTAATTCGTGCCAGGCAAGGACATGACGACGTGCGAGGGCTGAAACGTTTCTGGTACGGAGGATGTGGGCGATGGCTCGACCCGAGCCCAGTACGGTCAACATGCCAATTATGGCCAGACGTGCGCCTGCCGTGCGTCGGGTGGAGCGATCTATCTCGGTTTTCGCGTAGGTGATCTGGGCGGAAAGTGACAGGATATCGCCAGCGAGCGCAGTAGTCTCCATTGCATCGACCACACTCTCGCCTTGCAGGGCACGATGTCCGAATTCGCGGATCTGGCGCGCTCTGATCTCAAGCCCGTCTGCCAGTTTCTGCCATGCCTTTGGAGAGCCGGTCAGCATGTTTACGAAGGCGACCGAGGCGATACCGATGGCAACGCAGCTCGCACGGGACACGGCAACGTCAAAGACATTATGTGGGGTATCGACCACATTGATGGCGACAAGTGCAATCGTATAGCCGGCGAGAAGGGCACCGTACGAACGGAAATGCCGCTCAAGTGAACCAATATAGGTACAACCAGCCATCCAGAGCGCGCAGCCTCCAAGCAGCATGCCGCGATCCTGGCTGAAACAGGCAATCAGCAGAATTGAGGCAATCACGCCCAGTCCTGTACCGATCAGGCGATAGATGGCTTTTGAAAGCGCCTGGCCGCGCAGGGGTTGTGTGATGATCATCACTGTCACGGCGGCCCCCGCAGGGGCATCGAGTTGCGCCCAGAATGCCGTGGCGAGCGCAAGACAGATTGCAGCCCAGCTGCGTAAGGAAAAACCGATCCATCCGGGCGGGAAGGGTGGATTGGGCAGGTCGCCGGGCAGTGGCCACCAGCGCATGCGTGTCTGCACCCCCTCCGTCATTCCGCTCCATCCAGAAAACTGACTTCCTGTTGAAAAAGGCCCTGTTGGTGTGTGAGGTCAAGCACGCAACCCGCTTGCGAGGGCTGAGAAATCTTTTGTCAGATACGGATCAGAAATTACCGCCCTCACCAGGTGCGGCCCGGGAGACGAGCAGCTGGTTGATACGAAACCCGTCTACGTCCACAACCTCAAAGCGGTATCCGGCGGCCTCTATCCGATCGGCCTTGCGGGCCATGCGCCGCAAACGATGCATGACAAAGCCGCCTATCGTGTGGAAAAGATCGCGTTCGGCATCGAGTGTGATGTCCAGCTCGCGAAACACGTCGCCTATTGGTGCTGCGCCATCTATCAGCCACGAATTGGCATCACGGCGCACAATGGCCTGTTCCTCGAACGGACTCGCAAGCCCATCCATCAACGCGCCCATGATATCCTTGAAGGTGATCAGTCCGACAACGAGGCCATACTCGTTCACGATCAGGGCAAAGCCAGCACCATGTGAATCGAACTGGGCCAGCGTATCCCACAGATTCAGCGTGTCCGGCAGGGAAAGCGTATCACGCCTCATGCGGAAGATCTGGTTGCTGATAGGCTGACTCGGGTCGGTATTCGAGGGTACCTCGTCTACAACGGCCACGAGCACGTCTTCGGCGCGTATCGAGCCAATAACGTGATCAAGTCCGCCATCGCAGAGCGGATAGCGTGAATAAGGGCGTATACGCACCTTGTCGCGTTGTGATTCGAGGCTTTCCTGAATGTCGAGAAAGACGATCTCGTCTCGCGGAGTCATGGCCGATGTGACCGACCTGTCCTGAAGCGCCAGCACATTCTGGATGAGCTGATGCTCTTTTTCCTGCAGAGCGCCCGAGGCTGTGCCGGCTGCCAGCATGGCGTTGAGATCTTCAGGCGTGACAGGATCGACTGCGGAAGCTGCCGGAATGCGCAGCAAACCAAGTAACCAGTCCGAAATGATCGAGAAAACCCATACGGCAGGATAAAGAACACGCAGGGCGCCTGTCAGGAACCAGCTGACCTTCAGGGCGACACGATCAGGATTGTTCAAAGCAATGCGCTTGGGCAGCAGATCGGCGAACAGGACAAACAGGCCGGTTACAACAACGAAGGCAAGACTTGCTGCAGTCTTGCCGGCAAGACCGGGCGCCAGACCTGCCTCGATCAAAGCTGAGCTGAAAGCAGGTGTCAGCAGTTCGCTCGAAATGACACCACCAAGCACGCCTACGGCATTGAGGCAGATCTGAAGAACCGTGATGACCTGGCCACTATTACGGCGCAGTTTCAGAAAAGCCGAAGCGCGGGGGTCACCCTGATCAGCCAGCGCACGGAGACGGATATCACGCGCAGCCGCAAAGGAGATTTCCGAAAGCGAGATCAGAATTGAGACGGCTATCGCTGCCACAATGGCCGCGAGGCCCAGAAGCAGCAACGTCACGCGCGTGTCTCCTCGGGAAAACAGGACTTTGAAACAGAAGAACCGGTTCTAGACGTATTACACGCCATATTCCAGTATCTGCGCCTCAATTCGCAGTGGGAAGACCGGCAATTTCACGCCAGCCTGCCTCGTCACATGTGTCGAGGCCGAGTTCGGCAGCCTTTTTTGCTTTGGAACCGGCTTTTTCACCAAGAACGACCAGCCCTGTTTTTTTTGAAACCGAGTCACTGACCTGTGCGCCCAGCCGTTCGGCGATGGCTTTGGCTTCAGGTCGTGTCATGGTGTGCAGGGTACCTGTAAATACGATGGTTTTTCCTGAAAGAGGCCCTTCTTCAGGTCGCGCCTCTTCTTCTATGGTCAACTCGTTACGCAAATCAGTCAGCGTGGCCAGATTATGCGGTTCGGCAAAAAAGGCGAGCAGATCCGCGACAATACTTTCGCCAATGCCCATGATGCTCCCGAGTGCCAGACGATCATCTGAGCCAATCTGTTTTGCCGCTTTCATGGCATCAAACCAGGCTTCATAAGTCTGGTAATGACGTGCAAGGAGCTGCGCATTACGTTCCCCTATGCGCCTTATTCCCAGGCTGAACAGGAAACGGCTGAAAGCTATGCTGCGCCGTTGTTCTATGGCGCGTAGCAGATTGCGGGTCGAAACGTCTCCCCAGCCTTCACGAGAGCGAATCAGATCCGCTTTTTCATGCAGACGAAAAATGTCCCCAGGACGATCAATAAGGCCGATTTCATGGAACTCTCGTATCGAGCGCTCGCCCAGTCCATCGATATCGAAAGCCTGACGTGAAACGAAATGGATCAACCTTTCGACTACCTGTGCTTCGCAGGTCAGTCCACCCGTACAGCGGCGTACGGCTTCGCCTTCAGGGCGTTCGGTCAGAGAATGACAGACAGGGCAATGGGTCGGAAAAACGTAGACTGGCCCTCGCTCCCTTTCCTCCGGCACAGGACCGAGAATCTGGGGGATGACATCACCGGCACGCTGGACACGCACCAGATCGCCAGGGCGGACATCCTTGCGGGCAATTTCGTCTTCATTATGCAAGGTCGCGCGGGAGACGATCACACCGCCTACATTCACGGGTTGAAGATGGGCCGTCGGGGTGAGGGCGCCTGTGCGCCCTACCTGGATCTCGATTTTTTCCAGTCTGGTAATGGCCTGCTCGGAAGGAAACTTCCAGGCGATTGCCCAGCGTGGCGCTCGTCCTGCAAATCCAAGGCGGTTCTGCAGGGCGAGATCATCGAGTTTGAAAACCACACCGTCGATATCATAGGGCAGTGAAGCACGATCACGTGCCAGAGCCTCGATATAAGACGGGATTTCACTGGCATGGGCAATTGCCCTGGAGAGAGGATTGACCACAAATCCCCAAGCTCTCAACTGCTCGAGATAGGCCCAGTGTGTTTCTGCACAGCGTGTACTCGCAAAGCCCTGGGCATAAGCAAAAAGCGAAAGCGGACGTCGTGCTGTCACACCAGCATCAAGCTGGCGGAGAGACCCGGCCGCCGCATTGCGCGGATTGGCGAAGGGTTTTAGGCCCTGTGCCAGCATGGTCTCGTTCAGAGAGAGAAAATCGGCTTTGGCCATGAAGATCTCGCCGCGTATCTCGATCTCCTTCGGTGCATCGCCTTTCAGTTCGCGAGGGACGTCGGCAATCGTCAGAAGATTGGCGGTTACATCCTCGCCAACCATACCATCACCACGCGTAACACCGCGCAGAAGCTTGCCATGGCGATAGGTCAGATTGATCGAAAGCCCGTCGATTTTCGGTTCAGCGACAAAAGCCAGAGCATCGGCTGCCTTGTTATCAAGACCCAGAAAACGCGCAGCCTTTGAAACAAAGGAATCAAATTCAGCAGTCGAAAACACGTTGTCTAGCGAGAGCATCGGTACACGATGCGCCTGTTTGCCGAAAGCGGAATCAGGCGCGGCGCCAACTGCCTCCGTTACACTGCCTTGCGCTTTCAGATGAGGATGGGCTTCCTCAAGAGCGATCAGTGTGCGTCTTGCGCTGTCATATTCCGCATCCGATACTTCGGGAGCATCATTTTGGTGATAGGCGATGTTCCAACGCGCAATAAGCGCGGAAAGCCGGGCGTGTTCGTCTGTAGCTTCCCGGGCGGTCGTGTCGTCCATCATTCCTGTTCCAAAAGACTGTCTGCAGCTGTACGGGCAGCATCTGTAATGGTTTCACCCGCGAGCATGCGCGCAATTTCCTCACGGCGTTCCTCAGCAGAGAGTTTTTCTGCCAGTGTTTCCGTACGCTCCTTGCGTATGCGTTTGCTGATACGCAGATGCTGGTCACCCCGGGCCGCTACCTGGGGGCTGTGGGTGACGACCAGAACCTGCACATCCTGTGCCACGCGATGCAGGCGGTCACCTATGGAAGAGGCGGTGGCTCCTCCCACGCCGGAATCAACCTCGTCGAAAACCAGTGTCGGAATGGCAGAACGCTCGGCGAGGACTACCTTGAGTGCCAGCATGAGGCGCGACAGTTCGCCACCGGAAGCCACCTTGGCCAGAGCACCCGGGGGCTGTCCGGGATTTGCGGCAATCAGGAAGGATGCCTGTTCCTTGCCTCGAAGATTCCAGGCCTCTGGTTCCAGAGAGGTCAGGGAAACGATGAAACGTGCCCGTTCCAGGCGGACCGGTTTGAGTTCGGCCATCACAGCGGTCTCAAGGCGCCGGGCAGCGCGTTCGCGAATAGCGCTCAGTTTTTCGGCTTCAGCGGCGAAAATCTCGCGTGCGGCTTTTGTCTCAGCCTGCAATTGCTCTATCCGCGCATTGCCTGAGTCGAGCGCCTCAAGTCTTGCCTGCAGACTGGAGAGAAGAGTGGCGAGCTCGTTGACGGCTACACCATGTTTGCGACCGGCAGCGCGCAGGGCGAATAATCGTTCTTCCGTTTCCTCGAGCAGGCGCGGATCTGTATCAGCATCAGCCGCGAGGCGGGAGAGGAGGGTTTCAGCCTCAGCGAGCGCCTCTTCCGCCTTTTCCAGAGCAACCAGGGCTTCCTGAGCCTGATGTTGCTGGAGCGAGCCCGGTACGTTTTCCTCGCCCGGTGCAGGCAGTAGCCGGGCCAGAGTACGGCTTGCGCTGCGCAGGGCCGCGGCGGGGGTGGCGGAACGGCGATCACGAGGGGTCAACTCGGCCAATGCCGCAGCAATGGCCTCGCTGCGTCTTTCACCCTGTTGCAAGCCTATGCGCAGAGCAGCAAGTTGTTCTTCTTCATCCTCTTGCGGGGCGAGGGCAGCAAGGTCATCAACGGCCTGTCTCAGCCAGTCTTCCTCGCGTCTGGTTGCTTCCATTTCGGATTGCGCAGCCGCCAGAGCGGCCGTGACTTCGATCCAGCGACGATAACTGCGTGCAACGGCGTCCCGCACGGCACGATCCACACCGAAAGCATCGAGGAGATCGAGATGTGTTGCCTGGTCGGCAAGACCCATCTGGTCGTGCTGACCCTGGATTTCGACGAGCAGGGAGGCAATACGACGCAACAGTCCGACGCCGATGGGCTGGTCGTTGACATAGGCACGTGATCGCGCATCCGCGGTGACCGTGCGGCGCAGCACAACAGGTTCATGAGGGTCGTCGAGCGCAATACCCTGTTCGGCGAGAAGCTGATAAACAGGGTGTCCGTCAGGGATGTCAAAACAGGCTGAAACCGCAGCCTGATCGGCTCCTGCACGTACGAGCCCCCCACTGGCGCGATCACCAAGAGCGAGCCCCAGAGAGTCGAGAAGGATGGATTTGCCTGCGCCGGTCTCGCCCGTCAGCACGGTCAGACCGGGATGAAAAGGCAGATCCAGCCTCTCGATAAGGACCACATCGCGTATCGAGAGGTGCGTTAGCATAAGACAAGATCCTGAAAATTCAGCAAGATGGCCTTCTTGGGGACATAGACCATCTCCAGCGAAAAACCCTGTTCCGGATCAGAAAACCGAATGCCACGCACGGCCGAAAAAGCCGCGTTTTTTGGAAGTGGGTGCCTTGCTGTCTTCTGGCAGGAGACTGCGGTTTCGGAGCAGATTGTAGCTGTAGCGGTACCACTGGCTGTTTGGGTAATTGTAACCAAGTACCGAGGTGGCCTTGCGGGCTTCATCAACCAGACCGAGCTCAAGATTTACTTCGACGATACGCTCTAGGGCTTCCGCCACATGGTTGGTGGTCTGGAAATCAGCCACGACACGCTGGTAACGCCCGAGAGCTGCCTCATAATTATGCTGTTGCTGGTAATAGCGTCCGACAAGCATTTCCTTGCCGGCCAGATGATCGCGGCAAAGATCAATCTTGAGCTGGGCATCACGCGCATAGGCGGTCTGAGGGAAACGCGTCACGACTTCTTCAAGTGCACTGAGAGCCTCGACAGTGCCCTGCTGGTCACGCTGTACTTCGGCAATCTGTTCGTAATAGCAAAGGGCACGCAGGTAATAGGCATAGGCAGCGTCAGGACTTGTAGGGTGCAACAGCAGATAGCGTTCGAGCTGTTGAACGGAAAGCGCATATTCGCCCTGCAGATAATAGGCGTAGCCTTCCATCAGTTCCGCATTTCCGACATAGCCGGAATAGGGTAATTCTGCTGAAGCAGTTCAAATTCGCCACTCGCCAGCGTGTAACGCTTTGAATGCAAAGCATCGATACCGTAATTATAGAGCGTTTCGGCGCTTGCTACTTTGGGAGCCTTGACCTCTTCCTTGTTGGAAAAGATCGAGCAGCCGCTCAGGAGCAGAAAACTGCTTGCCATCATTGCGGCAACGAGACGCTGACGCTTTGGAGCAGGAGTAACGTTACGTTCTATGTTCTGGTGCATGCCGACTCTTCCACTGACGAATGGTCTTATATCACGCCTGACCATTCGCGGAAGACCTGCGCGTATGAGATCGTTTCACTTACGCCATTGCACGAAACTGGGGCTGGCTGGCCCGTTCGCCACCAGTGAGGCGCCAGTTTTCCGACGAGGCAAAAAGGGCATGTAGGAGACGATTGTTCAGTCCATGCCCCGATTTGTGGCCCATGAAACCTGCTTGCAGCGTATGACCGGCAAGATAAAGGTCCCCTACAGCATCCATCAGCTTGTGTCGGACGAACTCCTTGGGATGACGAAGCCCGCATGGATTGAGGACAGTACTGCCGTCAACAACAATAGCGTTATGTAACGAACCGCCACGGGCAAGACCCATTTTCTGCAGGGTCTCGATTTCCTTGCGTTCGACAAAAGTGCGACAGAATCCGACTTCCTGGCGAAAGCGCTCAAGGGTGAAAGGCATGGCATGACGTTGCTGGCCAATAACGGATGCTGTGAAATCAATGGACATGGCCAGAGCCATGCCCGAACGTGCCGGGCGCAGTTCAGCATAGGCACCATGTTCATCTTCAACGCGAACAGGCCGGATCACTTCGATGATCCGTCGTTCAGTCTCCTGTATGGCCGTCCCGGCGCACTGGATAAGGAAATCGAATTCGGCAGCAGAGCCATCGAGCACAGGGGTTTCGGGGCCATCAATCTCGATCAGGGCATTATTGATACCGTTGGCATGCAGGGCTGCCATGAGATGCTCAATAGTGGCGATACGGATTGAGGGTGCCTCGGGATGGGCGATCACAGTGCTCAGTCTGGTGCATACTACATAGTCATGCCGGGCTGGTATGAGACGGGCATCGGGAATGTCGCTGCGTCTGAAAACAATGCCATGGTCGACGGGGGCAGGGTTCAGCGTCATGCGTACGTGACTACCACTATGCAATCCGATCCCGACGCAGGTAATCGCCTGGCCGAGAGTGCATTGATACCGGGTGCGTGCGCCAGCTGCTGAAAGAGAGGAAAAACCTTGGGCGATATTGGAAAGCGGAAGAGGTGTGATCGATGCTTTGAACGGTGTTTCAGCCGTGATCTGCATGATGGGAGGCTCTCCTTGCTTTCCACAGCGTGATGCCGGGATTGTCAGAAGAGCTTTACCCGCTGCGGGGGACGACAGACCAGTCAATGATTATTGCCAAGTATTACGCTCTAAAGCCCTGAAACTGAACCTTAATTTCAGTTTCAGGATGTAACGGTGTTGACGTTCTCAGCGACCCTGGTCACGGCGAAGGAAAGCAGGAATATCAAGACCGTTCTCCTCATTCGTATCATGCGACGAGGACACACGGGGTGACTCTTCACGCTCGACAACCGTTGTTGTGTGACGCGGAGCCTCTTCCTGCGCAGCGCTGCTGACGGGTCCTGGACGACCGCGCAGAGCGCCGGTCACGATGCCAAACAGGCTGCGCGGCTGTGACTGGGGCTCGGGTGCGGAGCGCTGGTTCTGCTCCGAAAACAGACCTGCGCGCGGTGAGGGAACTGACTGGGGTGTAAGCTTGGCGGCCTGAGGGGGGACGGAATGAGGCGAGGGTGCCGGTGCGGCGCCAGAGGTCTGACCGTCAAGCGCATAGTGAGGCTGCTGGCGCGGCACAGTGGCATAGGTCGAGGCTGGCTGGAACGGCGGCTGGCTGCCTTGCTGATGGGTTACTTCCGCACCGTCGGGCGCAACCGGCGCCTGATCAGGCGTTTCGACCGGAACTTCCACATTTTCCGGCTCTGGAGCACGGCTGCCATCGATGCCGGTCGCGACCACGGAAACACGGATACGTCCATTGAGTGTGGAATCGATCGCCGAACCCCAGATGATCGTGGCATCGTCGGCCACTTCCTGTCGGATACGTTCGGCTGCCTGATCAACTTCGTAAAGCGTCAGATCATCACCACCTGTGATATTGATCAGCAGGCCACGGGCACCGGACATGGACGAATCGTCCAGCAGCGGGTTCGAAATGGCACGGTTTGCGGCTTCAAGTGCACGGTCTTCACCCTCGCTTCGCCTGTGCCCATCATTGCCTTGCCCATCTCGGCCATGACGGTCCGGATATCAGCAAAATCGAGGTTGATCAGTCCCGGTGCGAGCATAAGATCGGTTACGCCACGCACGCCCATGTAGAGCACTTCATCTGCCATCTTGAAGGCTTCACGCAGCGTCGTGTGCATGGTGGCCATACGGAACAGATTCTGGTTCGGGATAACGATCAGCGTGTCGACATATTGCTGGAGCTCGGCAATGCCCGCATCAGCGACCTTCTTGCGTCGGGCTCCCTCAAAACCGAAAGGTGTGCTCACGACACCGACAGTCAGGATCTTGCGGTCACGCGCCATCTTCGCAATGACCGGAGCCGCACCTGTGCCCGTGCCCCCGCCCATGCCAGCCGTCACGAACACCATATGGGCACCGTCAATATGACGGCTGATTTCTTCTGCTGCCTCTTCGGCTGCTGCCTTGCCGATTTCGGGTTTTGCGCCCGCACCGAGACCCTGGGTCAGATGCGGACCAAGCTGAACACGACGTTCTGCACGTGATCCGGCAAGGGCCTGTGCATCGGTGTTGGCTACAACAAACTCAACGCCCTGCAGCTGCATTTCGATCATGTTGTTGACGGCGTTCATACCGCCACCACCGACACCGATCACGGTGATGCGTGGTGAGAAATCGGAATAATTATACTGCGGTGCGGTAAGGTTGAGCGTCATGGCGAAATCCGAAACAGGGCTGAAATCAGTCGCGACAGGCAAAAAGATGACTGAGGAGCATGTTCTACATAGGTTACTTTTACCTCATGCGCGACCCCTAATGAAATGTACAAGGCGCTTTAACATCCCATTTGGACGAGGATCCGGGGCATCCGCATCGTGAAAGCTGCGATCTGCCCCTGCTGCCCAAGCAAGCAGGCCGGATGCTGTTGAAAACCCCGCGGAGTTGGCCCCGATTTCAGGCAGACCCACGATGCCCAGAGGGCGGCCGAGCCTGACGGGGCGATCCAGGATACGCGCTGCCATTGGGCCGACACCATCAAGAAGCGACGCTCCACCCGTCAGTACGACACGTTCCCGTCCTGTGCGGCCAAATCCGGCATCGTCCAGCCTGTCACGTACAAGTTCGAGAGTTTCCTCAATGCGCGGGCGAATGGCGGAGACCAATCTTGCACGAGAAACTGTCGTAAGAATGCCGGTCTCCTCGCCAATTTTCTGCAGGGTAATCAGTTCGCTGCTGTCTTCTGCCGAAAGCTCGGCGGCACCATATTTGGTCTTGAGGCGTTCAGCCTCGTCGAGCGAAGTTGAAAGCATACCTGCGAGATCACGGGTCACATGCAGGCCGCCCACGGGCAGGAAGGCCGTATGGCGCAGCATACCTTCACCGAAAACGGCGATCGATGTCGTGCCGCCACCCATATCCACGACCGTAGCACCGAGCTCGCGTTCATCTGCGTCGAGCACGGAGAGACCAGAGGCAAGTGAGGCCGAGACCAGACTGGTCATTTTCAGCTCAGAGCGCATGAGGACCGAATCGAGCGTTCTGACCGCTGCCGTGGCAGCATCAACGACATGTAATCGCGCAGTCAGCTGCTCGCAGACCTGACCACGTGGATCGATAATCCCATAGGTGTCATCCACGGCGTAACCGATGGGAAGGGTATGGATAACGGTACGGCCTTCAGTATAGGCGCGTGATTGTCCTTCAGCGACAACACGCCCCATATCAGCATCGCTCACCTCGTGACCGCCGATCGGCATGCGCGCGTTGAACAGGCGGCTTTCGGGATGGCCGCAGGAGAGATTGACGGCGATATCGTCCAGTCGTCTGTCGGCTGCATCCTCAGCCTGGCCGACCGTGGCCCGAATGGCCTGTTCAGCTTCCTTGAGATCAACAATATTGCCGTTGCGTATGCCGCGTGAGCGACGCCAGCCATAGCCAAGTACACGCAATGTACCGTCAGACTCGCCTCGGCCTATGAGACAGGTCATTTTTGTCGAACCGATATCCAGCACGCCAAAAGTGCCAACCCGCCAATGCCTGGGTGTATTCGGCTCATCGGCAGGGGGAAGAGCCAGAATATGCTCATCGGAACGCGCATGATTCTTGCGCTGCGTGCTGACCGGAAGAAGCGCCCGGCTTCTGACAGTACGACGACGTTTCTTGCGGGGGGCTTCCGGGTCTGTCGGCACGAGGTCGTTCATTCTTCCGGGGCTCCGTCTGCAGGCTGGGGGGGAGAGGAATGCGTTGTGCTACCACGCGCTGCCGGCAACCGGTGGATCTGCCGCCGCCTGATGGTGCCGGTGCTGCTGCAGGGAGAGGTGGCCGATTTCCAGCAGGGGCAGTTTTGTCGGTTGCGCCTGTCTTGGTGGCGTTTGGATCAGGGGGTGAAACAGGTGTCTGATGGATCACCATGCGGTCAGGCAGACGCATATCAATTGATACGACGGGGCGTTCCATCAGTCTGAACTGGGACTGATACTGAGCCAGACGGGCAAGGGCTGCCTGTTCCTGGCCTTCAGGCAACAGAACCGTTGCGCCGTCGCGCAGGGTCAGGTTCCAGCGCCTCTGGCCAACCCGCACAGCCGCGACCACAAAATCCTTGATGCCGGGATTGGCTGTCAGCGCATCGACAAGAGAGGAAGCTGCCAGATTTGCCCCTTCGCCCACAACCAGCGGCAGCCTGATGAAAGCCTGGCCATTCTTGCCCTCCAGTCCTTGGTCAGGGACTCGCTCACCCGCGCGATTGATCAGAATGAACTGGCCATGATCCTGCCAGACAGCAATCGGACTGCGCTCAACGATCTTCACGACAATCGTATCAGGCATATGCCGTTCCACGATGGCATGATCGACAAAAGGCAGAGCATCGATGCGGTCACGGGCGGCTGAAACGGAGAAACCGAAAATAGGCTGACCTACTGATGTGCCAAGCGCTTTTGTCAGATCCTCTTCCGGAGTCAGATTACGGCCCTCAATGCGTATGGTCTTGATCTGGAAGGGCAGATACTGGACCAGTTTTGCCCGATAGGGGGCAAAACGTGATTCCGAGCTGGACAGTTTGAGAGCGGAAGCACCGAAACCGGCGAGAGCGAGCAGAACGAGAAAAGCCAGGATCAGGCGCAGTCCACGCTTGTGACGGCGCATGAACAGGACAAGGCGCGCTGGTCTGTCCTGCTGTATGGGGCCGCGATACGGCGTTTCCGGACGCCTGTCCCTCATAAGGCCGGTTTGCCGCGAATCGCCAGAGCGTCGCGCACCAGCCAGTCACAGAGTTCAGGATAGGTGATGCCGCAATAAGCGGCCTGTTCAGGCAGAAGCGAGGTAGCCGTCATGCCTGGTTGTGTGTTGACTTCAAGCAGGATCAGCCGCCCCGTTTCCTCATCATAGCGATAATCGGCGCGCGAGGTGCCTGAGCATCCCAGGGCACGATGAGCTGCTTCAGCCACGCGCAGCGCCTGCTCGAATATATCTTCCGGCACCCGGGCCGGAACATGATGCACCGATCCTCCCGGCGCGTATTTGGCGTCAAAATCGTAGAAATCGCCGGTTGGAGAGGCCGCGACGATATCGGTTACGGTCAGGGCGCGATCACCGAGTACGGCTACGGTGAGTTCGCGACCTGGAATATACTCTTCAACAAGAGCTTCCTTTCCGAAGGCCCAGTTTGCCGCAATGGCCTGACGACGATTACTGCCGGTGCGTACAATCTCGACTCCGAAAGACGAACCTTCCGCAACCGGTTTGACAACATAGGGTGAAGGCAGAGGATCGGCGGCTGCGAGTTCCTCCATTGTGACAACACGCCCTACAGCGACAGGCAGCCCGGCAGCGGCAAAAATCCGGCGTGAGGCCTCTTTGTCCATGGCAAGAGCAGAAGCTCGTATGGAGGAGTGGGTATAGGGCAGGCAAAGCCATTCCAGCACGCCCTGTATTGCGCCATCCTCGCCGAGTGGTCCGTGCAGCGCATTGAAAACCACGTCTGGCGAGGCTTTGCGCAGGGCGTTGATGGTTTGTACCAGATCTGGCCCGGCATCGACATTCACCACGTCATGACCTGCTTCGATCAGAGCCTGGGCAACGCCGGCGCCGCTACGCAGGCTCACCGGGCGTTCACTTGAGATTCCACCCTGAAGAACGGCAATTTTCAGGCTCATGGCAGTTTTCCCAGACGTTTGATTTCCCAATGCAGCGCAATGCCGCTGTGTTCCTGTACGCGTCGACGCACCTCGTCGCCAAGGGCTTCGAGATCGGTGCTCGTGGCCTCGCCCAGATTGAGCAGGAAGTTGCAGTGTTTCTCGCTCACCTGAGCGCCGCCCTGCATCAGCCCGCGACACCCTGCTTCGTCGATCAACTGCCAGGCCTTGTGGCCTTCTGGATTGCGAAAGGTCGAGCCGCCCGTGCGTGCGCGGACGGGCTGCGACGCTTCGCGCGCGGCCCTGATTTCGGCAATATGCCTGCGAATGGCCGCTGCATCGCCGGGTCTGGCGTTGAGACGCGCCCGGAGCACGATGGCGCCCTCGGGGAGCACGGCATGACGATAGGTAAAAGCGAGCGCCTCGTTGTTCAGACGCGTGACTGTACCATCTGGCAGGAGAACTTCTGCCCAGTCGAGCACGGCTTTCATGTCAGAGCCATAGGCCCCGGCGTTCATGACGACAGCGCCACCAACAGAGCCCGGAATGCCCGCAAGAAATTCCAGCCCCTGGAGTCCGGCATTGGCAGCCTGTTCGGCCACGATCATGTCGAGCGCTGCAGCACCTGCAACCAGCCCGTCCGGCTCGATAACGATATCGGCAAAACCGCCTGCCAGACGCACAACGAACCCGTTGATACCGCCATCTCGTATGATGACATTCGAACAGGCTCCGAGCACTGTGACGGGCGTGTTTTCGGGAAGAGCAATGAGCGTTTCGGCCAGATCCCGGGAGTCTTTCGGTACAAAGAGCGCCTCGGCATTACCACCTGTGCGAAACCACGCGCGCGGACCAAGCGGCACATCAAAACTCAGCCTGCCACGCGGGGTGAGGGAGTGAAGCGCCGTTTTCATGATGTCACGCCGTTCAACGAGGCAAGCTGACCCGGCAGAGCATGTGCCCAGTTGGTGATGGTGCCAGCCCCGAGACAAACCACGAAATCGCCGGGCTTGGCGATGGCATTGATCATCTCGGCCAGATGCTCCGGACCAGGAAGCGGCACTACAGAGCGATGACCACTTGCCCGCAGTCCTTCGATCAGCGAGTCACGGCTGACACCTTCGATTGGTGCTTCTCCTGCAGCATAGACGTCGGTCACGATCACCGTTCCGGCATCATTCATGCAGGTGCAGAAATCACTGAACAGCGCTTCAAGACGTGAATAGCGGTGGGGTTGGACGACAGCAATCACGTCGCGTGCCCCCGCTTGTCTGGCTGCACGAAGCACGGCGGCGATTTCGACCGGGTGATGGCCATAATCATCAATGACCGTAATGCCGTTATACTCGCCGCAACGCGTGAAACGACGTTTGACACCACGGAACCCGGCAAGGGCAAGGCGGATCGTCTCGTCACTGATGTCCATCTCGCTCGCTACAGCGATGGCCGCCAGTGCGTTCAGTACATTATGCTGACCCAGCATGGGCAGGCGGAAAGGACCCGCACGACGGGTGGTCTTTTGCGTACGGCTGGTAATCACCACCTCGAAAGTTGCCCCAAGCCGGTCAGTAATCAGTTTGTCGGCGCGAATGTCTGCCTGAGGGCTGAAGCCGTATGTCACGACGCGATGGTCAGACAGGCGCGGGATCATCTGCTGTACGGCAGGATGGTCGATACAGAGCACGGCAAATCCGTAGAACGGAATATTCGAGACAAACTGATCATAGGCGGCCTGCATGGCTTCTGCCGTACCCCAGTGATCGAGATGCTCGGGGTCCATATTCGTGACAACCGCGATGACGGCAGGCAAACGCAGGAAAGAGCCGTCGCTTTCATCCGCCTCGACCACCATCCAGTCGCCGGAGCCCATACGCGTATTGGTGCCATAGGCTTCGATAATACCGCCATTGATCACGGTTGGGTCGAGTTTCGCCTGTTCGAGAACACAGGCGACAAGACTTGTGGTTGTGGTTTTGCCATGTGTGCCACCAATGGCGACAGCCCAGCGCAGACGCATCAGTTCGGCCAGCATTTCAGCACGACGCACAACTGGAATCAGACGGGCACGTGCTGCCACAACTTCTGGATTGTCTTTTTTGACCGCTGTGGAGGTAACGACAACCTGAGCTTCGCCGAGATTGCTTTCATCATGACCGATCGCAACCGTGATACCGAGCTTGCGAAGGCGCAGTACATTGGCACTTTCACTGATATCCGAGCCCTGAACCTTGTAGCCAAGCATGTGCAGTACTTCAGCGATCCCGGACATGCCAATACCGCCGATACCGACGAAATGGATGGTGCCAATGGATAGGGGAAGTGCGCGCATGAAACAGGCTTTCAGAGAAACAGCAGAAAATCGGTGCGGGAAAATTGACGGTCAGGAAAGTGAAGAGCGGTAATCCGAAATACGGGCCTCGACAAGATCGGCCAGCAGTCTGGCGCTGTGAGCCCGGGCAAAGGCGCGGGCGGCTTTTGCTGCCGTCGCAAGACGATCAGGGTCGTTGAGCAGACCGGCGAGAAAATCAGACAGGCTATCGGGTGTCAGGGCATCCTGTCTGAACATCCAGGCGCCACCCTCATCGACAAGCTGGGTCGCATTCGCCCCCTGCTCGTCAGAGGCGGCAATCGGCAGAGGTACAAGAATGGACGGGCGACCGGCGATGGTAAGTTCGGCGATTGACGACCCCCCGGCGCGGCCGATCACGAGATGGGCTTTTTTCAGAAGGCTGGCAACATCAGAGAAAAAAGGAGCCAGCTCGCAAGTGATCCCCGCTTTTGCGTAGGCAGTGCGCACCTCATCCAGATCCTTTTCATGCACTTGCTGGGTGACATGCAGTCTTGCCCGAAATCCGGCAGGGAGCAGGGCAAGGGAGGCTGGAATGATCGTGGAGAAGATGCGTGCACCCAGGGATCCGCCCCAGACAAGCAAATGAATGGCGTCGCCGGGGGGAGCATAATCCTCTGCAAGGAGTGCTTCTATTTCGGGTCGTACAGGCATGCCTGTCAGGGAGGCACGCAGCCCGAGCGGTAGGCGTGCAACCGTGGGATAAGAGGTTGCGATGGCAGTTGCGAAACGTGCCAGCAAGGCATTGGCCTGACCGAGGACGGCATTTCCTTCATGAAGAATCACGAGCGGACGATGTGCGCCAGATACGAAGCGGCTGCCCAGAATTGGCGGGACCGACGGGTACCCGCCAAATCCGATGACGGCAACCGGTTGAGCTGACGATGCAATCCCCGTGCGGCCCAGGCTCCGCGCAGCAGGGCCGCCACGCCATGCAATTTTGCCGAGATACCCTTGCCGGCAACCCCCGTGCCGTCGAGTACATATTGCGGTCGATCTCTGAAAACGCCGGTTGAACGTTTGCCTGCACGTCTGTCAGTCATGAGCACAAGATCATGACCCCGTGCGGCAAGCTCGGTGGCGAGTGCTTCGGCTGGAAAAAAATGGCCGCCCGTGCCTCCAGCAGCAATCACGATTGGACGGTTCATGACGTCGGTCCTTCCCGGAGAGAGGTCCAGTGGCCCTGGCTGGCATATGTCGAACTGATCGGGCTGGCAGAAACCTGATGACGTGTCAGGGCCAGCACCATGCCCAGAGTCAGGGCGATGGAAAGAGCGGATGACCCGCCATAGGAGATAAGGGGCAGCGTCATGCCCTTGGTCGGGATCAGATGCAAGGTCGAGCCCATATTGATAAAAGCCTGCAATCCGAAACCAGCTACCAGCCCTGAGGCGGCGGTAATTACGAACGGATCACTCTCTCTCATGAGTTTGACCAGAGTGCGTACCACGATCACGGCAAAAACCAAGATGATGAACAGGCAGATGAACAGCCCGTATTCCTCGCCTGCCACGGCGAAGACGAAATCGGCATGAGCATCCGGCAGCAGATCTTTCACACGACCTTCGCCAGGACCACGCCCCATCATGCCGCCGTTGCCAAAAGCACGCAGGGCCGTGTCGATCTGGTAGTGATCGCCGACATTGGGGTGTAGAAATCTCTCCACGCGCGAACGCACATGCGGAAACGCAACATACGCGCCAGCGAAAGCCGCTATCATGGCCCCCACGCCAGCGCCAACAAAAATGACAGGTAATCCGTTCACGAAGAGCTGGATGAAAAACACCATCGTGATGACAGACAACATGCCGATATCAGGCTGTGATTTGAGCAGAAGCAGGATCAATCCAAAGCAGCCGAAAGCGATCAGCATACCGGGAAAGCGGATTGATCCCATGATCTTGCGACGGCGCTGCTCGGCCAGAAGCCAGCCGGTAACAACTGCAAAAAACGGTTTCAGGAATTCCGAGGGCTGAACCGACATCATGGGAAGTGCAATCCAGCGCCGGGCGCCCTTGATTTCCACACCATGAACCAGTGTCATGAACGTTGCGGCAAGCGCTATAACGCCACCAATCAGGGCAAGACGTCTGACTGCCGGACGGGAAAGTGATGATACCACCAGTACGACCATGCCAGCCAGAAGCAGGAAGACAACCTGCTTGAGAATGAACATCTCGCGTGAAGCACCGATACGCACAGCCACGGCAGGGCTCGCGGCGAGCATGAGGATATAACCGAATGCGATCAGGATCCCGACACAGCAAAGTGTGACGCGATCGATATTGCGCCACCATCGCCCAATTCTGGACGTATCGACACGTGAAAGCCCTGCCATATTTTCCTAACCCCTCCGGCCCCTAGGATCAGGGCGTGTCTGAATCGCGCAAACGAGTCAGGATATCGACAAAATATGAGCCGCGCGCCTCAAAACTGGTAAACTGGTCGAAACTCGCACAGGCAGGTGAGAGCAGAACGACCGGTACATCATGCGCTTTTGCCGCGGCAAGACCGGCCGTTGTTGCAGCCTCAAGCGTGCCGACGATCTCGACGGGCACATGATGTTCTTTCAGGGTCTTTTCCAAGACGGACGCATCGCGTCCGATCAGAAATGCCTTGGCAATACGACCGAAAAGCGGCGTCAGGGTCTCGATCCCGCCTGATTTGGCGGTGCCGCCCGCGATCCAGACTACCCTGTCGTAACAGAGCAATGCCTTTTCGGCGGCTTCGGCATTGGTGGCCTTGCTGTCGTTGATGAAGCGGATACCATCGATCACCCCAGCCAGGGCCTGACGATGCGGCAGGCCCGGATAGCTGCGCAGTCCTTCGGCAACAGCGTCATCATCAAGGCCCAGATGATGCGCCATGGCAGCCGCTGCGAGCGCATTTTGCAGATTATGCACGCCAGGCAGGTCGGTGCCTCACGCATCGGAACCGCAATTGCCGCCACGGAATGTGCGTCATTGACCGAAAGCGTCATGACCGTGAGGCCCTGTGCCGTGTAATCCTGTGCGATCTCTTGGCAATAATCATCATCAATGCCGATCACGGCGAGATCGTCGCGTGTCATGTTATCGAATACATGACGCTTGGCGGCGGCGTATCCAGCCATGTCACCATGACGGTCGAGATGATCGGGCGTCAGATTGAGCAGACATGCCGTGTCGGCGTGAAAAGAGTGCAACCGCTCCAGCATGTAGGATGACATCTCGATCACATAGACGCCATCATCGGGCAGGAGGGGCAAGGCCAGCGAGGCGGTGCCGAGATTGCCGCCAGCGGCAACCGGTCGGCCGGCTCTTTCTAGCATATGGGCGAGAAGCGCGTGGTGGTCGATTTGCCATTCGTGCCGGTTATGGCCGCGAAACGAGCCCTCGACCCGGCACGGCGCACCGCCTGAAACAGGATCTCCGCATCGGACAGAATAGGTACTCCGGCTTCTCGCGCCCTGACGGCTACTGCATGCGGTGCGGGCAGGAGGTGCGGAATACCCGGCGAGAGAATGAGCGCGTCGAAGCCTGCCAGTGTCTCGATGGGCGCCGCAGTAAAGCGCGGCTGGGCCGGGTCTGCTTCAGGCGGGCTCTTGTCGTCCCAGGCCTGCACCTCGGCACCCATCGCGAGCAGGGTTTTCACGACTGCGCTGCCATTACGGCCCAGGCCCGCCACGGCAAAGCGTGAGCCGGCAAACAGACCTGCAGGGAAGGCGCGACCTGTCATCTCAGCGCAGTTTCAGCGTGGCGAGGCCAGCCAGACCGAGCAGGATCGAGACAATCCAGAAACGGATGACGATCTTGGGCTCCTGCCAGCCCTTCTTTTCGAAATGATGATGCAGGGGGGCCATCAGAAAGACGCGACGCTTTGTGCGCTTGTACCAGAAGACCTGAATCACGACCGAGAGGGTTTCGACCACGAACAGCCCGCCCACTATGCACAGCACCAGCTCATGCTTGACGGCCACAGCGACGGCGCCAAGCGCCCCCCCGAGCGAGAGCGAGCCCGTGTCGCCCATGAACACATCGGCGGGTGTAGCATTGAACCAGAGGAAACCGAGACCGGCGCCGATCAGCGCGGCGCAGAAAACCGCGAGTTCTCCCGTGCCGGGCACGAGATGCAGTTGCAGATAATCGGCAAAAACACGATTGCCGACCAGATAGGCTATCAGCGCGAAAACAAGGGCTGCGATCACCACAGGCACTATCGCCAGACCGTCGAGCCCGTCAGTGAAATTCACTGCATTGCCGAAGCCGGTCATGGTGAGCATGGCGAAAAGCGGAAAGGCGAAACCGAGCGGCAGCAGAAAGTCTTTCACAAAGGGAAAGGCTACCATGTTGCGCAGTTCCGGCGGCATCAGGCTTTCCATCCAGTATCCGGCAATCAGCGAAGCAGCAAACTCACTCCCCAGACGGGCGCGCTTGGAGAAACCAGCCGTATTGCGCTTGGAGAGCTTGAGATAGTCATCGGCAAAACCGACTGCACCGAAGGCCGCGGTGACGAACATGACAGCCCAGACGAAGCCATTGGTCAGATCAGCCAGAGCAGGGTGGACACGAAAAGCGCGATCAGGATCAGCATCCCCCCCATGGTGGGGGTACCGGCCTTCTCGAGAATATGCCGCTCGGGGCCGAGCGTACGTATGGGCTGCCCCTCACGCTGGATGCGTTTGAGCTGGGCGATAAACGGACGCCCGAAAACCAGCGAAATGACAAAAGCCGTCAGACAGGCCCCGCCAGAGCGGAAAGTCAGATAATGGAAGAGATTGAAAAAACCGCCATGGGTCGTGTCGTGAATGGCGATGAGATTGTAGAGCATCAGGCTTTCGCGCCCCCCGCAAGAAGAGGGGCGACAATGTCGCGCATGCGACTGCCAAGACTGCCTTTTACGAGAACCACGTCACCGGCTTTCAGATTGGATTGGACGATGGGGGCGAGAGATGCCGCGTCTGCTTGCCAGACGCCACGTTTTTCTTCTGCAAGAGCGTCAAAAACATGGCGCATATGTGGGCAACAACAAAACACCAGATCAGCATGGGCCATCAGATCCGGAACAAGGGAAAGATGCTCACGTTCGGCGAAATCCCCCAGCTCCCTGATGTCACCCAGCACAGCGACACGGCGCTTCGCGGGAATAAGGGAAAGAGTTTCCAGTGCCGCGCGTATGGAAAGGACGGAGGCATTATAACTTTCGTCGAGCAGCGCAGCTGTCCCGCCCAGTATCGGTTGTATCTGGCCTCGCCCGGCACTAGGGCGCCATAGAGAAAGTGCAGCAATGGCGGCATTGAGCGGCAGGCCGAGCGCGTGTAGTGTTGCAAGGGCAAGGGCAGCATTACGCACCAGATGGCGCCCTGGTGCATTCAGCGACACGTTCAGTCCGTTGAAAACAAAACTGGAGCCGTCGGGCGTTGTGACCAGATTGGTAAGATGGTCGTCCGCATCTTCCGAAAAACCGACATGACGCAGCCTGATCCCGGCTTTTTTCGAGACATTTCGGAAGATCGTATCCATGCCGGTATCATCAGGCACGATTGCTACACCATTTGCAGGAAGCGCTGCGATCAGATCCGATTTTTCTTCAGCAATTGCTTCTATGCTGCCCATATGGCCGAGATGTGAACTCCCGATCGTGGTGATGATGGCGACATCGGGACGCACCATGGCAGCCAGTGGTGCAATCTCTCCACGATGATTCATCCCAACTTCTGCCACGCAATATTCTGTCTTGCGCGGCATTCGGGCCAGGGTCAGCGGGACGCCCCAATGGTTATTGTAGGACGCAATGGCAGCATGGGTCGGACCGAGCGCGGAGAAGGCGCAATGTAGCATGTTCTTGGTGGTGGTCTTGCCCACCGAACCTGTCACGCCCACCATTCTGCTTGAAACGGGCGCGTGCCGCATGACCAAGAGCCTGCAATCCGATCATTGTATCGGCTACATGCAACAGGCGAGGGTCGTTGCTCGGCAATGACCGGTGGACCATGACGCAGGCTGCACCTTTCTCAAAAGCTGTTGCTATGTGAGCATGGCCGTCACTGTTCTCCCCAACAAGCGCGATGAAGAGATCGCCTTTTTCCAGAGTACGTGTGTCAATTGAAATGCCATTGACTGTCAGCTCGGCATCCAGACGACCCTGCGTTGCCTCACGCAGTTCTGTGCTGGTCCAGAGAGAGCTCATGTTGACGCTCCCGCCAGTTCACGGATGACGGCACGATCATCGAAAGGCGTAGTAATGCCCGCAATTGTCTGACCGCTTTCATGACCCTTGCCAGCCACCACAACTACATCGCCCGCCCGGGCCTCGGAAAGCGCTGTGGCGATAGCCGTGCGTCTGTCACCGATTTCGAGAGCATCAGGGCATGCGGCGCGTATCGCTGCGCGTATGACAGAGGGATCCTCGCTGCGAGGGTTGTCGTCTGTCACGATAGCCAGATCGGCAAGTTCAGCGGCTACCTGTCCCATGAGAGGGCGCTTGCCACGGTCGCGGTCACCTCCTGCGCCAAATACAACAATCAGCCGGTTCTGCGCGTGAGGACGCAGGCTATGGAGCAGATGGGCGAGGGCATCAGGGGTATGGGCGTAATCGACGTAAATACCAGCTCCATGATCGAGCGTGACGGCTAGTTCGGCACGACCTCGCACACCACCGAGTTCGGGAATGAGGTCGAGTACAGAGCGCGCCTGTGAATCCTCTTCCCAGGCGAGAGCTGCTGCAAGCAGAACATTATCAATCTGGAAACGCCCGGTCAGAGCAAGTTCGTAGTCGGGGAGTGTGACGCCGTGGAGTGCGAGCGATACAATCTGACCATGTGGCAGGGGCGTCGCGCGCAAGAGCCTGATGGTTTCACCCTGTTTGCCCACACTGCGCGACCGTAATCTGCGCGCCTGCACCACATCGCGCAGGATCGAGACTGTCTCTGCTTCCATATCGGCATTCAGCGCAGCAATGGCGCCTTCCGGGAGAAGCTCTGTAAAAAGCCTGAGTTTGGCAGCACGATAGGACTCCATCGTGCCGTGATAATCGAGATGGTCCCGCGTGAGATTGCTGAACCCGCCTGCACTCAGGGTTACGCCATCGAGACGATGCTGATCGAGCCCATGCGAGGAGGCTTCAAGAGCCACATGATCCACACCGGCAGATTGGAGGCGAGCGAGACTTTGTACCAGAGAGACAGCATCAGGTGTTGTCAGGGGAGGTGGGGCTGCGACCGGGATATCACTGATCAGGCCGAGTGTACCAATACTGGCTGAAGGCGCTCCTCTCAGAGACCAGAGCTGACGCAGGAAATCTGCTGCGCTGCTTTTGCCATTTGTTCCCGTGACAGCGGCAATATGTCGTGGCTGGGGGCCTGCCAGAATCTGTGCAATGACGGCCAGGCTATGACGCGGTGTCGGGACCGTAAGTCCGGGGACGGGAAGTCCGTCCTGTATCTGTGTCCCATCGGGCAGGAGCAGGGCTGCGGCTCCCTGCGCCAGAGCCTGGGGAATAAATCTGGCGCCATCCTGGGCGACACCAGGCAGGGCTGCAAAGATCATGCCTGATGAAATCTGGCGGCTATCGGCGGTGATCCCGGTAATTTCAGGGTCGACGGCCAAGGTCGGGCCTGTCAGACCGGCCCGGTGCAGAAGAGCAGAAAGGCGCATGACTCAGCCTCGTTCGGGGGAGTGGCGTAAGCTACGTTCGGATGCCTTGGTAGCAAGTCGAGCAGCTTTTTCGGCGGCCTTGGCAGCGGCCTTTTCCTGTTTTTCTTTTTGGGCCGCAATACGTGGATCGCCCGGGTCGTTGCCGGGGCCGAGTGCACGCTTGCCCGGTGGAATCCCGGGTTCAAGCGGGATTGCCATTTCAGCATCGATTTTTGCAGCATTCTTTGTATCAGGGAACATGCCGAGCATCGGACCGATACGCGCAATCAGCTTGCCGGCGGCTGGCGTTGCGTTCCAGCCGGATGTCACAAACCCATGGGTCTTGGGTGTCGGATGTGGTGAATCGAGCATGAGATAGACTGCATAACGCGGCGCATTCATCGGAAAGATCGAGGTGAAGGCCGATATATTGACGTGTTTCAGATAGCGCCCATTGGGCCCGACTTTCTCAGCTGTGCCGGTTTTGCCGCCGACAAAATAGCCAGCGACCTCAGCATTGCGGGCTGTCCCCTGTGTTACGTCAAGACGCAGCATCTTGCGAATGAGCTTCGAGTTCTCTTCTGATATCACGCGTAGCCCTTCCGGTGCAGGGGAAGGAGATGGGGCGTCACTGGAAGTATTGCTGGTGTTGTCCGGTCTGAAAGCTGCAGGCACGACCGGCGCGGCTGGTGATGCTGTGCCTGGGGTGTTGTCCGGTGGCAAGGTCCCGTTATCAGGCTTGGCTGCTTCGTCTTGCTCCCGCGCGAGAAGGGTGGGTTTTATCAGAATTCCCCCGTTTACTGTCGCAGCTGTGCCCCGGACGATGGCGAGGGGTGATTCGGCTACACCGTGGCCAAACCCGACGGTCATGACTGTTGAAATTCCCCAGTTTTTGGAGGAAGGCACAATGGGACGGCCAGCTTCTGGCAACTCGACAGGAACCCGGCTCAAGAACCCCAGATTGCGCAGCCAGTCCTGTTGTCTTTTGGCGCCGACATCGAGCGCAATATGGGCGGCAGCCGGATTGGATGATTTGGCGAGTACGTTGGGCAAGGCAAGCCAGGGCGCAAAATGGTCGGATTTGATATCAGAGATGGTGAAACGGCCAATATGGATCGGTATGGTTGAAAAACGATCCCAGATATGGGCGACACCATATTCGATTGCCATAGCAGCTGTCTGGAGCTTGAACGTCGATCCTGGTTCATACATGCCGGTCACGGCCCGGTTGAACCGGGAGTCCGCAGGTGCATGACCGAAATCATTGGCATCATAATCGGGGAGACTCACCATTGAGATGATTTCCCCCGTATTGACATCCATTACGATAGAAGCCGCCCCGATTGCCTGAAATTCGTCCATTGCGGCCTGGGTTACTTCGCGTGCAACAGCCTGGATACGCACATCAAGCGAAAGGCGCAGCGGCGTGCGGTCCTTGGTCAGGCGCTCGTTGAAGAAGCGTTCAATCCCGGCCACACCATGGTCATCAATATCTACGCCACCCAGAATCTGGGCTGCGGTACGACCCAGTGGATAATGACGACGCTCACTTGCTTCAAAATAGATGCCTGGAATTCCGAGGTTATTAATCGCGATTTCCTGCACCGGGGAAATATCGCGAGCGATATAGACAAATTGTTTCTTGAGTGAGAGGCGCCGCGTTGTTTCGGCCTCGTCGAGCTGTGGCAGGACGCTTTTCAGTTTCCTGGCAGCGTCAGCAGCGTCGATCAGCTCCATCGGGTTGGCGTAGACCTGAGCTACCGGCAGAGAAAGAGCAAGAGTCTGGCCGTTACGATCAATAATACTCGCACGGTGCACATCAGGCAGCGCGAAATCACCCGCAATCTGCCCTTTGGGGTCACTTTTGGGAATTTCAGGCACCTGAGACGCAATCTGGCGCTTCTCCGGTGCCATGGGCATGAACACCGTTGCAAGGCTCAACTTGGCTGCAACCATACCAAACAGAAGCAGAAAGCCGAGTCCGACACCAATCAGCCTCGTATGCATCTGATCCAGCGATGCTCTGATGCGTTTCGGGCTTCTGCTTTCAGGGCGCGAGGGCGCACCGTCGGTATGGCCCGACCTTTTCGGGGGAGGAGTCCTGCCAACCATTGTCAGCCGCTTTCATATCCGCTCAATTGGCGATTGGCATGGGCGGTGGCAGTGCATCACCATAGCCTGCGAGAGAAGATGATGATCCTGAGTCACTCTGGACGTGACGTGATTTGGGAGGCTGAATGGCAATGTCGACATTCTGTCGTGTAGCATGGGCCGTGGCGACTGCACGAGGATTACGCCACGACGTTGCAGCTGTCGCCTGGGGACGATCGCCGCGGAACGTTGCCAGTCGGACAGTAGGATCGGCATCACTGCCATTTTGTGTTTCGTGAGGCCGGGACGTAGCGTGGACAACAGCGTCATAGCGGCGATTATGATGCGTCGTCTGGCCGAGTTCGTCTGAAACCACATGACTGTGATTGTTCTGCTGCGCCAGTTCGAGCGCGGGGCGGGCAGGTGGGATTTGCCGGTTGGCACGCGGTGTCACAGTCGGTCGTGCCGGGTGTGGCGTTGTCGCGGCCAATGTTACATGGGGGGCAGGGATAGCCGGTGTGGACGCTTTGGCAGATGGCGGATGGCGACGCACAGCATCGGCACTGGCCATAAGCGCGGGCGTATCCTCATGAACAGCCTTGGGTTTCTGCTCGACTGGCTTCTGTTCGGGCGTGATCTGATGCTGAACCAGAGGTGCAGGCGCGTTGGAAACCGCAATGCTCAGGCTCTCGCGCGGATCATGAAAGGCTGGTCTCGTGCTGGGGGCAGGCAAGGCGTCGATCATGTTGGCCAGACGTACATATTGTGTGGGCGCCATGGGGTGAAGCTGGCCGAGAAAACGCGTTGAAAGGGCACTCAGTCGATCAGGCTGGTTCAGCAATGCCCATTGCGTACGCAGCATGGCAGTCTGGGATCGTACACGCTCCGTCTTCTGGACCACGGCCGTAATATGCTGATCGAGTACGGTCGTTTCATGCTTCTTGGTGTAAAGAAACATTCCCGAGCCACCAGCGAGAAGCGCACAAAGGATTGTAAAAGGCCGGATCATGAGCGAGACCCCCTAAAAGAGGCTGAAGGTGCGGTACGAAGCAGACTGCGTAGCTTGGCGCTGCGTGAGCGGGGATTGCGACGGATCTCTTCTTCTGAGGCGAGAACCGGTCGCGTGTGAGGCAGAACGAAATCAGGAGCGATAAAACGCTCCGTCATGGGTTCGTGTCTTGAGGGACGGCTGACGCGTCCGGCGGCCTGGGCAAGGGCACGCTTGACCAGACGGTCTTCAAGCGAATGAAAAGTGACAATAACCAGCCTGCCACCTTCGGCCAGCAGACCGGGAGCCGTGTCCAGCGCGCGCTGCAATTCGCCCAGCTCGTCATTTACGGCAATGCGCAGCGCCTGAAAGGTGCGTGTGGCCGGATGAATGCCTGTTTTGTCAGGGCGTACGACGCTGCGGACGATATCAGCCAGACGTGCTGTCGTACGGATCGGTTCTTCGGCACGGGCGCGAATGATGGCAGCGGCGATACGACGCGACATGCGATCTTCACCGTAATGATAGATGATGTCAGCCAGTTCGTCGGCTTCAGCCTCGTTGACCAGATCAGCGGCAGAGCGGCCTGACTGCGACATGCGCATGTCAAGTGGCCCATCATGGCGGAAGGAGAAGCCACGCTCTGCCTCATCAATCTGGTAGGAAGAGACGCCAATATCCAGAACGATTCCGTCGAAAGGTGCTTCATCGGCCAGAAGCTCGCCCATTGCGCCGAATGTGCCAGGCACGGTGACCAGTTTGCGAGAAGGCGCTCTGGATTCGAGGTCAGCCGAAAGCGCCAGGGCACGGGCGATCGCCGTGGGGTCGCGGTCTATTCCCCAGACCGTACACGCGGCATGGCTGAGCATGCCGCGTGTGTAGCCGCCACCGCCAAAGGTGCCATCAATATAGCGTCCGCCATCATGGGGACTGAGGGCATCGAGTATTTCCGCCAGCATGACAGGAACATGCCCCGGATCGTGATCCATCAGCAGGGCAAGGGGCGTAATCGCGTTCATGATGCCTTTTCCCCTGGGGCTGCATTCGGTCGGGTGGTCATGCGGCGTGCGCGCATGCGGGCTTCTTCGCGGCGCTTTGCGCCAGCCTCGGGCTCCCAGATCTGAAAGACGCGGCCAAGGCCCATAAAGGAGACCTCATCCAGCAGGTTGGCGTGACGCTTGAGCACATCCGGCAGGATAATGCGCCCCTCCTTGTCAGCATCGATCGGGTAGGCATCCGCATAGAGGCTTGCCGCGAGATCGTCATGGTCGTCGGAAAAGATGTCGAGCGAGTTAACTGGCCCGGCAAGTGTAGCAAAAGCAGCACTCGGCCAAGCTTCGATGCAGGGATGGAGATGGGAGGGACGCAGAATGACCAGGCTTTCGTCAGGCTGTGCCTGCGCCCGAAGGGCAGCGCGAAAGGATGCGGGAATGGACACGCGGCCCTTGGCGTCGAAACGGTTCTGATGCGTGCCAAGAAACACACTCACGCCGTTCGATGCCTCCTCTGCGCTATGGAGCAATTACACAAGACGTTTCGTGCCCGGAGCGGGACATAACCGCTTGCTGTATGTCTGAAGGGACCATCCGGGACGAGTTTGGGATACCATGGGATTTCATGGGGCGTCAAACAATTCGCTGAAAAAAACGGCGAAATTCCGGGTTTTTTTTCAGATATACCAATATAGTGTTCTTATTATGTTCTCGTTTTAATGATGAGCAAAGTCCCAGTGATGCATTATTCAGGGTTTTTGTTATGTTCTTATTAAGGCATCAATTGCCATAATTGCGGCATCATTGTGGTAATCTGAAAAGTTAGTGACTTCTCTTTATCGACAAATAACAAGATATTTTGTCCTGAATATTCTTTTTTCCGGCAATAAAGCATCATGATTTGCCATTTCTGATGCAATGCTTCGAGTAGACGACACACTCTTCCTCGGAAGATATGATTTCGGATCGGGAATAATGTCAGACGGTCTGTAAGCCGGGTTCTGTCCGCCAATGGCGAGGCGATCATTCCTCTGGGACCGGTCTTGCAACCGGCCTCACGCAACCAACCCGAATGACAAGGCGGGAGAGCCTCTGATCCCATCCCGTAAGAGACGGATCCGCCATTCCTATTCGGTCTTGCTCCCGATGGGGTTTGCCCTGCCTCCCGCGTTACCGAAGGAGCGGTGCGCTCTTACCGCACCGTTTCACCCTTGCCTGCAGCCCGAAAGCCTGGCAGGCGGTTTGTTTTCTGTGGCACTTTCCCTAGGGTCACCCCCGCCGGCCGTTAGCCGGCATCGTTCTCCCGTGGAGCCCGGACTTTCCTCCATCGCGTCGGTTCGCACCAACGCCACAGCGATCGCCCGACCGTCTGACGGGCGCAACCTGACCGATGCCTGGTGCGGGGTCAAGCCGCACCAGTGGATTTTCTCGTCAGGCTTTCACAAGTCTGCCACGAAGATTGGGCGGGGTTACCTTCTTGGTCAGATGGCTTGACATTCAATGATGATGGCAGATTGCGGCGGCATTCTTGGTAGAAACAGGCCGACTTCGTTAAGGATGGCGCCCTCCATTTCAAGACCTTTATCCAGAAGGGTCTCCTGCATGTCGGATGGTCGCCGTGCCTGCAGTTGCTGTGGTGCGGGGAGCGTGAGACGGTAGCGGATGGCATCGGACAGGCCTGGCAAACGGATAAGTGCAGGAAGATGAACCTGCGGCCAATCACGCTGCGCAATGAGGAAAATTCCTGTGCGACTATCGTGGCTTGTAACCCCCCGTATGACGCGTGCAGACGTGTCCTCACCGAACTGCGCCAGACCTGCATGCAGAACAGACCTCAGTCTTTTATACAGAATGATCCATTGTCTGAGCCGCTCGCTTTCCTCGGCTGTCAGATGCATCGGGTTGAGTTCAAGACCAAGATGTCCGAACAAGGCGATAGCTGCCCTGAAATCGAGCGACGTTTCCCGTTTGTCGAGCCAGTTCGGGCTCGCCGAAATATGACAGCCAGTAATTTCTGGCGGCAGAAAATGCCAGGCTTGTCCCTGCATACGCAGGCGATCAACGGCCGAGGTATTATCAGATAACCATACGCGCTGGGTATGTGCGATGGCCCCCCAGTCGGCACGACCGCCTCCCGAGGCGCAACTCTCGATTTCCAGTGTCGGGTGCGCCGCATGCAGGCGATCCCATAAAGTATAGACCGCGATGACCTGCGCACGATAGGCGGCGCGTCCTCGACTGTCCGAGGCATCAAGCAGGTCGCGATTGAAATCCCATTTGATATAATCAATCCGCCATTCAGTGACCTGTTTCCTGATCGTCTCGAACAGCCATTTCGAGACCTCCGGCCGTGAAATATCGAGCACAACCTGGTCCCGCGACGTCAGTAATGGTCGCCCACGACTATGCAGGACCCAGTCAGGATGAGCGCGATAGAGATCGCTGTCCGGATTAACCATTTCGGGTTCGTACCATAATCCGAATTCCATGCCCCTTGCATGAGCATAGTCTGATAGGGGGCGCAGACCGTTCGGAAAAATAGTGGACGCGGCTTTCCAGTCACCCAGGCCCAGGCGATCGCTACGTCGTGCACCAAACCACCCGTCGTCGAGCACAAAGCGTTCGACGCCCAGCCGCGACGCTGCATCAATCTGACTACGCAGATGCGACTCTTCGAGTGCGAAGCCATTGCCCTCCCATGAATTCAGTAATACGGGGCGTGGCTTCATGCGGCCAGAAGGCCAGCGCAACAGGGTGCGTCTTGCGAAGCTCTGGCAGGCTTGTGCAATCCCCGTGCGGCCAGCGGGAGAAAACACGGCGTAGGACGGGGCTGGTCGATAGGTTTCACCTGCAGCCAGGATTATCTCTCCCGGATAGAGATACTCGCTGGCAGAGACGCGATAGCGACTGTCTTCCATACGTTCGGCTGTAAGATGATGTCCTCCGCTCCAGCCCAGCAGGACGGCCCAGGCCTCTCCCTCATTTTCCGTGGTCGCCGCTGTCGTGGCGATGAGGGCAGGAAAATGGTCGTGGGAACGGTTGCGTCGGCTTTCGATGATGAGGCCGCCCTGTATCAGCGGCTGCGTGGACGCGCCAAATTCTGCCGTCCAGGCACCATGCATTACCGTAAAAACCCCGGCCTGTTCCGGAAGCAGGAATGCTCCTGACACAAAGCGCTCAACCTCTAACGGTGTATCGCCTTTATTGGTCAGGGCATATTGTGTTGTCAGGACATCCTGATCATCCAGCGAGACACGCAGGCTGACACTCAGGGCGCAGACCTCGTCTTGTGCGTCGATCGTCACGGTGCCGGGCTGCCGATGTATTGCTGTAATCGTAAATTCTGCTGTCCAGTTCGTGCCGTCCTGTCGACACGCGACAAGCCCGGGCATGTCGAAATTCCAACTGCCTAGCGTATCAAGCAGCGTAATGGAGGGGCGCCACTGGTCCGGGCCATTTTCAGGTGTTTCAGGAGCGCGTGCAGCGAAAATGTCTTCTGCCGGCAGATGATCAGGGAGGCGCTTCCCCCAATAGGCTATTTCCGGCAATCCGGTTCTGCGGGCAATCAGAAGCAAGGTCGCCTTAGTCCCATCCAGGCGGATCAGGCCAGTCGGGTATGTCTGACCGTCTCCTGCCCGTTCCTGTTTCGGGATAGCCGGAGGATGAAACGGGAGCGAGGATGAGGCATGCGGGGCACCGCCGGGGGAATTTGCAGTAGCTGACCCCGCTTTTGCAGCGGCGCGGGCTTCGCCGCCTATAAAAGGTATGGCGCCTGCCATGCCCAGAATCTTCCAGGCATTGCGGCGTGTCAGTCGCGGTGACGAGGCATTTTCGGTCATGGATTATGTCTCTCCTCCCGTTTGCTCTCACCGCTATGAAGCTAGACTGTTATCGGAGAAACAAAAGTAACTTGGCTGTGTCGGAGCTGCCTTTTGTGACGAGGCGGTTTTTCTGTTCGTCTGTTTTCGGTTTTGCGGCTGTCCCGCGTGCCGGAGAACAGATTCTGTCAAACTTGGCCATTCGTGGCAGGAGATCTACTTTTTCTGCCAAGGGTCACATTTCCCTGGATAAGAGAATGGTTGGAGCCGTAATTTCAGTGCATGACCGATTTTCCTGTTTCCCGTCCCGGCTGGCTGTATCGCCTTTTTCTGCACTGGCTCAGGAAGGCGGCCAAGGGACAGGACGGGTTACCCCTGCCACAAAGCCTGACGCCGGAATCCCTTGCTGCGCTCCGGCGTATGACTGGCATGCCGAGCTTTCCCCAGCGGCTTTCTTCATTGCAGATCAGGAGATGGTCATCCCTGTCTGTGCCTTGCGGCAATCATTTTCGTCCGGCGAGGCTTTATCGCCCCCGCGGGAAGGTGACAGGACTTGTGCTTTTTCTGCATGGGGGAGGATTCGTTCATTGCGATCTGGTTTCCCATCACGCATCTGTTGCCGTTTGGCGCGTCATTCAGGAGCCATGGTACTTTCCCTTGATTATCGTCTTGCGCCTGAAGCCCCTTTTCCTGCGGCTGTAGAGGATAGCTGGGCGGCCCTTCTCTGGCTGAACGACCAGGCCAGAAAATCAGGCCTGTCTCTCGCTGTCTGTGGAGACAGTGCAGGGGGTAACCTGGCCGCTGTGCTGGCGCTGCGGGCCAGGGATCGGGGTCTGGCTGCATTGGTCGGTCAGATGCTTTATTATCCTGCTGTCAGTGGCTTGTGGTCTCCTTCCAGCAGGGAAGTCTTTGCGGAAGGCTATATGCTGACGGCGCGTCTTCTTGACTGGTATGGAAGACAATATGTCCGGGATGACAGGGAGATGCTTGACCCGGATTTTGCTCCTGTCTTTGCCAGGGACTTGGCCGCTCTGGCCCCTGCCATGATTGTCACTGCAGGTTTTGATCCGTTGCGGGGGGAGGGGGAGCTTTATACACGTTTACTAAGGGAAGCCGGGGTGAGCGTGAGGCTGATCTGCTTTCCTCGTGCAATCCATGGATTTCTGAATTTTTATGCGGCTCTTGTTGACGGAAGGCGCGCTCTTCGTCTCGGGGGACGTTTTCTGAGAGACTGTCTTGCTGCCGGTAGCAAGCGGAGACACAGCACACAGGCATGAAGAAAGCCGGGATGGGAACCCGGCTTTCCTCTTATTGCTGAGTCATTGCGTGAAAACGGCCAGGAGAACCCTGATCCGTCGCCAGCAGACGGTCGGCCCTGTTCACCTTGATCGTGAAGAGCCGGTTGAATGTACCCGGCTGACCGGGGCAACCATCATTGGTGCGCTGCATGAAATCGACCCGCGTTGCTTCCGGTGGGTCGTTTCCGTTGATAATCGGTACCAGGCATTTGCCGGGGACGTCAGTCATACCGTTATGTGTCACCATGACGCGCAGATGTTCGACCAGCTTGGTGTTGTCGAACCAGGCCAGACGATCAAACTGTATCTTGTCTGCCGCCTGGTCCAGCCATCCCATTTTCATGACAACAACAGCCAGAAGAGAGGCTGGTACCAGTACGATCAGACGACGCAGAAGATGTTGCTTGAGCGTGCGTGGTTTGCGACGCCCTGAGCCAAGCTTTGGAGCGCCGGATCGGGATGTTGTTTTCGGATCGGATGCCAAGGGAGTGCCTTATTCCATTTCTTCGTGCCAGATCTGTCCGTCACGGGCCAGCATCTGACGCGCTTCCTCAGGTCCCCAGCTGCCAGCGGCATACTGCGCCATGGGCACCTCGTTCCTGCCCCAGGCATTCATGACCGGAGCGACCCATTTCCATGCGGCTTCAACCTCGTCACGACGAATGAAGAGGACCGGATAGCCACGTACGGCATCAAGCAGCAGGCGCTCATAGGCATCTGGATAGCGAACGGCAAATTCACGTTCGAAACTGACGTCCATATCGGTCTCCCAGAGGCCGAAATCATCGTCCATAGGGTTCTTGACGCTGAAGCGGTAAGACAGGCCTTCATCCGGCTGGATGCGAATGACGAGGACATTCTTTTCAGGCCGGGAGGGAAAGAGCTCGGTTGCGGACGCCTTGAACGTCACAACGATCTCGCTGACCTTTGCCTTCAGACGTTTCGCAGAGCGGATATAGAAGGGGACGTTCTTCCAGCGCGGCGTGTCGATTTCGGCGCGCAGCGCGACATAGGTCTCGGTATTGCTCTCATGACCCAGTTCATCGAGATAGCCATCGACCTTGGCTCCCTTGATGCTGCCTTTCGTGTACTGGGCGCGTACCGTACTGGTTTTGAGGGTTTTTTCATCGAGCGGGACAAGCGATTTGAGAACCGTCACCTTGGCATCACGTACGTCATCGGCCTGAAGCGATGCCGGTTTTTCCATGGCAACGAGGCAAAGCACCTGAAGCAGATGGTTCTGCACCATATCGCGCAGGGCACCGGAATTGTCGTAATACGCCGCGCGTCCTTCAACGCCAACGACTTCGCCAGCCGTGATCTGCACGGATTCAATATGTTCGGCTGACCAGACCGCTTCAAAAAGCGGATTGGCAAAGCGCAGGGCAATCACGTTCTGGACGGTTTCCTTGCCCAGATAGTGATCAATACGGAAAACGTTGTTTTCCTTGAAATACTGGCCGACGCCTTCGTTGATCTCTTCAGCTGTTTTCAGATCAATACCGATCGGCTTTTCGAGCACGACACGGCTGTCGTCGGTGACAAGCCCTTCCTGGTGCAGGTTTTTCGAGATCGCACCATAGAGATCAGGGGCGGTCGCATAGTAGAACACGCGCACATGCTCTTCGGCCTTATGGCTCAGTACCTCGCGCAGTCCTTCCCAGTTGCTGTCCGGCTTGGAACCGTCAAGGCTTACATAATGAACCATTTCCAGAAAGCGATCGACGGTGTCCTCGTCGAAATCATCGCTCTTAACGAAGCGCTTCAGGGCATCCCTGGCACGTGTCTGGTATTCGCTGCGCTTGAGAGGGGAGCGCGCCGTACCGATAATGCGGGCCGTATCCGGTACCTGCCCCATGGTAAGACGATAATAAAGGGCGGGAAGCAATTTGCGCATGGTCAAATCGCCGGTGGCGCCAAAAATGACGTAATCGAAAGGGGCGACCTGGTGGCAATTGGTCATCGGCCTGGCTCTCCGGTTCTCGATGGGGACAGTGCGATCTTATGACATGCACGCCCTTGCGGGGTAAAGGTAGCAAACAGAACGCAGCCCTTGAGGCAGCGTTCGGGAGCAATATGCGTTGACCCACCCCGGTGAGCCGCGATAAGCCGCCTCTCTTCGCAAGTGTCTGCCCGGATGCTTGCGGCTTTGGCTCCTCAGGAGCCATGTGCAACTCCCGCTTTCGAGGTCACCATGTCCGACATGCCTTTTGATATCGACGAAGCCGCCGCCAGCCGTGCGCGTCAGGCTGCTGATCCTGACTCGAATGTCGGTGGCATTGCGGTCGATCGCCTGCGCAGCGTGATCGAGCGTGTCGAGCGTCTGGAAGAAGAGCGCAAGGCTCTTGCCGGTGACATCAAGGATATTTTCAGCGAAGCCAAATCGGCCGGTTTTGATGTCGCAACCATCAAGAATATCATCAAGCTGCGCAAGAAAGAGCCTAACGAGATCGAAGAGCAGGAAACGCTGCTTGATATCTATCGCCGTGCGCTGGGCATGTAAAAGCGTTCGCCGCGCCACTTCGTCCATGGGGTGAAGGGCGCGGTTTCTGTTAAGATTTGAAGACAGCACGCCTCTCGCGCTGACAATATGATCCGCCATTGATATGAACCGGCGCATCCCCGGTTTCTCATTATTTCTGGCAGGTAAAGCATGTCAGCGGCAGAATGGTGCCCAAGACAGTCCGTATGGACGTCCCTGTATGAGCGTATCCGGCGGCAGAGCCGTCGTCCTGATGCCGATGACCTGCTTCAGACAGCTTTGCTGCATCTTTTCGAACGCGGCACTGAAGGAATTGAACACCCTGAGGCCTATGTGCTGCGTACAGCACGTAATCTGGCCATTGATCGTGCCAGACGCGAGAAGCGCATCCGTTTTTCTCCTCTGGATATTGAAGATGGCGTCGAGCCTGTCTGCGCCGAACCCGGACCGGAGCGTGTGTTGCTGGGGTGCGAGCAGCTCGAGCGTGTACGTGCGGCTTTCATGACGCTCGATGCCCGTACATCCCGTATTTTCCTGATGCACAGGCTTGATGGTCTGACCTATAGCCGTATTGCCAAAACCCTGGAACTGAGTGTCAGCACGATCGAGAAATCCATCGCCCGTGCGTTGGCTCATCTGGCTCTCGCCCTGATGGGCGACAGGCTTTCATGACGCCATATCAGGTCGAGCAGGCAGCAAACTGGCAGGCGCGGCTGTTATCGGATCACTGTTCCGAGCAGGATCGCGCCTGTTTTGCCACCTGGCTCGCCGAGAATGAGGCGCATCAACAGGCCTTCGGGCTGGTGTCGCAAATCTGGCAATCCGGTGAGTTCACCCGGCGCAGCGCCTCTCGCAAATTCGGTCGTCGTGCCGCCCTGTCATGCGGTCTGGTTCTGGGGGGACTTACGCTTTTCGGTGCCTCCGGGGCCGATGCGAAGGAAATCCGCACGGGGCGTCACGAGCGGCATCGTTTCGGGCTGACTGGCATGGATATCGAAATGGATGCATGCAGCATCATTCTATGTGGCCCGTCCCATGGGCAGGTCACGATAGAAAACGGGCGCTATGCCCTCAGTTTCTATCAGGATTGTATGAAAATCCAGTGTTCAGGCTGGACCATTTCCGGGGGCAAGGGGCGATATGCGCTGGATCTCAGCGATAAAACCCTGGATCTGGCTGTGCTGGAAGGCGGTCTTGGCATGAGCCGCTCTGGCCATGCCCGCATTGCCTTGACCGAGGGGCAGGCTGTCAGCCTTGACCGGCTGACACAGCAGAGCACGGTCACCATCGTCCGGCCGGATGACATGCTGGCCTGGCGTGAGGGACGCGCTGTGTTTCGCAATACCCCGCTGGATCAGGCCATAGCTGAAATGGCGCGTTACAGCGACAGGCCTGCGCGGCTGGTCTCGCCGTCCCTGGCAAGGCTGCGTATCAGTGGCGTGTTTCATACACAGGACCCTGCGCGATTTTTCAGGGCGCTGCCTCATCTGCTGCCTTTGCGGGTGATATTCGGACCGACACAGATCGAGATTGTTAAGCTTTGATGAAACGAGACTCAAACGGGTGAGGGAATGCTGAGCCGGGTCGTCCCACAGGGGAATGGCCGCTCCGGCCCCAGCCCGATGGAAGTTGCTCTCATGATCCGTGTCCCGTCTGCGTCACCGCACCAGCGCAGAAATCTTGCCGTTGTCCTGTTTTCCCTTACGGCTCTGCCTTGCGTGGCTCTTGCCCGGGGAGAGGCGGGGCGCGCGACCCTGCACCAGGGCGACGGGCAAAAGGTGCTCAGCCTGAGCCAGCCTGCAGGCATGCTGGAAGATGCCCTGACCGGGCTCGCTCGTCAGTCAGGGCGCGATATCCTGTTTTCGAGTGATCAGGTACGTGGCCACAAGGCTCCGGCTATCAGGGGCAGACTAACGCTCGACAAGGCCCTTGAGCGTGTCCTTGGAGGATCGGGGCTGAGCGCGCATATTCAGGCTGATGGTGTCGTGGTGATTGCCTCTGCCGCGCGGGGCAGCAATTTCAGTCATGACGCCCATGAGGATCATACAGGGCAGGAGCGTATCACCGTGATCGGGCGGGCCGAGCGTCTTGCACCCTCTACCGTACCGCTGACCATTACCGAACCTACCTCAGTCATTCAGAAGCGCTTCATCACCAACAATATTGTGCCTCTGGCGAGTGTGGACGACATCATCAAGTTCCAGCCCAGCATCTGGACGCAAAATCCGAATGGCCCCGGCATGGGCAAGGCTGAAACCATGAGCCTGCGTGGTTTTCAGGACGGGCAGTACAACATGCTGTTCGACGGCATTCCGTTCGGCAATGCGAGCGATCTGCACCATACGACGTCATCACTTTTCATTTCGCATTTTCTGGGGGAGGTGCAGGTCAATCGCGGGCCCGGTACGGCCTCGACCATTGGCAATGCGACGTTTGGCGGCACGATCGGCTTTCAGTCCCGCACACCCGCGCAGCATTTCGGTGTCACCCCCTATGGCACCTATGGCAGTTTCAATACGCGTGCCGGCGGAGTGGAGGTGGATTCAGGAAAGACACGTTTTGGCTCAATGGTTCTCGATCTTCAGCATGAGGAAACAGACGGTTATCTGACCGGCTCAGGGGAGCGACGCAATAACCTGTTGTTCAAGGACGTAGCGAAGCTGGGTGAGCATACGACGCTGACCCTTCTGACCACCTATAACTGGGAAAACCAGAACACGACCCAGGGCGCCACGATCCAGCAATATAAGAAATACGGCAAGAACTATGGGCTTTGTGCCAATCCGACCCTTCAATGCTACTCGGGTTATCAGCCGAGCACCTATACGGCGGATTTCGACTATATCGATATCAAGAGTCATGTCCTGAGCTGGCTGACCATAGAGAACCGGCTTTATACCAATGGTTTCGAGCATGATTATACGGAAGCGACCGATGCCAGTTCGGATAATCCGGGGGCCAACGGTGTGACCTTCTATTCCGCCAGCGGCAAGAAGCTTGCGACTTACAAGAACGACGTCCCCGGCAAATATGCGGATGCGAAATTTCGCGATTATGGCGATACGCTCACATTCAAGGCCCATACTGCGCAAGGGGATGTGCTGGTTGGCGCCTGGGCCGATCTGCAGGATGACCGGCGCTATACCTATGCAGTGGACCTGACGAAAGGCAGCATTATGGTGCCTGGCAAGACAGGTTCCGCCTACAGTTATGACATTTCGGATTTCAATACGACGGTGCAGCCTTATCTCGAATTCGACTGGAAGCCCTTCAGGAACACAGTCATCAAACCGGGTATCAAATATTCCTATTTCCGTCGTGACTATGATGCTGCCATCAATAAATCGACCAAGGTTCCCCTGAACGCCACACAGAAATTCACGTCATGGCAGCCCTCGATTTCGGCAAACCAGGTCATCCTGCCGGGCTGGAGTGCCTATGGCCAGATCGCCCGTGGCTTTCTGGCACCGCCTATGAGCGTCTTCCAGACCCAGAATGTCGGTAATGTCAGCCCGGAGACCACGCTCAATTATCAGGTCGGTACAGTGGTACAGCAGAAACACTGGACGCTGTCTTTTGATGCCTATTACATCAATTTTTCCAATTTCATTGCCTCAGCCCAGATCAAGGTGCCCGGCTTCGGTACGCAGACAACCTCGGTCAATAGTGGTGGCGCGATCTACAAGGGGCTGGAAGTCGAGGGCCAGTATGCCCTTGGCCATGGTGTATCGCTCTACGGCAATTACAGCGTCAATGATGCGCAGTACAAGCACAGCTCGGTGCGTGTGGCTGCCACACCGAATGTGCTGGCTTCGTTCGGTGTGCTCTATGACGACAACAAGGGGCCGTATGCGTCGCTGATCGGGAAATTTGTTGGTAATCATTATGGGCTCGACAGCACCACCAACAGTGCAGGCAATACGGTTTTTGCCAATCAGTACCGTATCGGCAGCACGACAACCGCCGATCTCGCGCTGGGCTGGCATTTCAAAAAGCTGGGCGGTTTCATGCGTGACGTCACACCGAGCCTGAAGATCGCAAACCTGTTCAACAACCGTGCGATCAGCGATTTCGCAGGAAACCAGTCAGCCGCAAGCGCTGGCTATCCCGATGGCGCGCCGCTCTATTGGCGTCTGGCAGGACGAAGCGTGTTCTTCAATCTGACCGTGACCCTGCCTTGAGGAGAAGCAGCATGAGAACGTTCTGTTTCGCCCTCATCGCCCTTGGTCTGATCCAGGGTCATGCAGCATTGGCCAGCCCTGTAATATTTGAGACAACACCTCTGCCTGCCCATGTGCAGCTCGAGCGGGTGGTGCTTGTAGCGCGCCACGGTATACGCAGCCCGACCCATTCACCTGAAATTCTTGAAAAGGAGACAGGTATCGTCTGGCCTGTCTGGCCTGTTGCACCGGGGCAGTTGACCGATCATGGCCGCGCCACTCTTGCGCACATGATGCGGGATATCGCGGCGTATTATGATCTCGCCTGCACACATCATGAGAGGCCATGCCTCGGTCAGCCCGACCCGGTAGTCTGGTCGGATTCCGGCGATGACCGTACAAGGCAGAGTGGGCAGATCATGGCAGAGGCTTTCGCACCGGGCCGCCATCTCAAAGCGCAATCCCTGCCGGCCGGGGCGCATGACCCGCTTTTTGATTCTGTCACGCCGCAATTTCTTGCTGAAAACGGTGCGCATATCCTGAGCGAGATGCAGGCAGTACAGCAGGGTGAAAGGCAGGCACGGCCCGAGGCTGTGCAAAAGGGACTTGCGGCTTTGCAAAAACTGATCGCCCCTGAGGGCTGCCTGAATAATTCTACCCCCTGTTTTTCTGCGCCTCTTGCACTGGGACGCAAAAAAGATCGGCCTGTGCTTCAGGGCGGACCGGTACTGGCTGCCTCCATCGCTGAAAATCTCCTGCTGGTGCATGTGCAGGGTCTTGAGGGAGTAGCGCCGATTGCAGGGCGCACCATCACATCTGCGTATCTGACGGAGATTTTGCCGGTGCATGAGTATCTCTCGGATCTGACGCGCCGCAATGGCCTGCTGGCAAAGGAAAAATCCCGCCTTCTTGGGGCTGCTATCATGCAGTTTCTGAACGGGGAGGCGGTTTCGCTTTCTGATGGGTCAGTAGTTTCACGCAAGACACGTCTGCTCGCCTTTGCCGGTCACGACACCACGCTTGATGCTCTTGCAGCCCGGTTCGGGCTGGGCTGGCATTTTGCCGATCAGCCGGATCGCACTGCACCGGATACGACCCTCGCATTCGAATCCTGGCGTGACCGGGAGCGCCACATGTATTATCGTGTGGTGGTTTTCCATCAATCGCTTGCTGCCCTGCGCAGTGGTGGAGGGCTTGATAGGCTGCATGGCGGTGTCATGAACGCAGCCGTGACACAATAAAAACGGAAGGGGAACACGACGGGTGCAACTCTTCTCTTGGCGGTGCCGCTGAAATTCGCCTAGATCGCAGATCATGACGACAGCGCTTCTCTCTCTCCCTTTATGGATGCAGTTTCTGGCAGGGTTCATTTTGCTCGGGCTGGGGCTTGTATTCATTCTCATGCCATTTTCCGTTTTCGGTGTGAAACCGAGGCTGGAAGAGGTCGAGTTGCAACTCAGTGAGGTGCGTGCCGAATTGCGTATTATCGCAATGCGGCTGGCGCAGGGGGGAAATGAAACCGGGCCATCCGGAGAACCCGTCTTTGTACCCCCGCGCCGCACTGCCACTCCCGCAGAGCCGGCGCCCCCTGTCGCCACGCCGGCAGCACGAAATGCTCAGCCCGTGCGTAATCCTGAACCCATGCCCTGGTCGTCCGAGGCAACCCGTCAGGCTGCATCGCGGACTCTGTCGGAAAGAACCGAAACGGCGCGTCAGGAGGTTCCTGTCAGGCGCGAGATTCAGCGTGACTCTCCGATGGCTGGTGATCGCCGCGAACGGCCTGCCGCTCTTCCGGAAGCCCGTGACGATTACAGTTATGCAGAATCCGGCGCTCAGGAAAGTGTGCATCGCATACTGAGGCCGACCCATTTTGATCCGCCAGCCTCTCGCGAGGCGCCACGTCCGCCACGCCCGCCCATGGCTGATGTCAATAGTCAGCCGACGCCTGCACAGCCCGACCGGCAGGAGCAGGATGATGCATGGCGTTTCAAGGTGCAGCGTCAGGAAATGGCGCCACGTGCTGCTGCAACTGAGGCAGAGCGTCTGAGGCAGGCGGAAGAAGCCGGATCGCGCCGGATGCGATCCGAGCCCACATTGCGTTGGCCACCGCGTCCCTGAGTGTTTTTCCTAGCGGATCAGTACCAGATCGTCGCGATGGATCAGCTCGTCTCGCCCGCTATGCCCAAGGCAGCCTGTGATGTCTTCGGAACGATGCCCGGCTATTTTGCGTGCGTCCTCGGCATCATAGGCAGTCAACCCACGACCGATTTCATGGCCGCCCTCATCAAGAATGACGACCAGATCACCCTGCGTAAAGCTGCCATCGATGCTCTGACGCCAGCAGGTAGGAGCGAACTGCCCTTGAGCAATGCCCGTGCAGCACCCTGATCAACAATCACGCGGCCCTTCGTCTGAATGGCTCCGGCAATCCAGCGTTTGCGCGCTGGGCCTGCCTCTTCCGAGGCGAGGAACCATGTACAACGTCCTGTATCGAGAAGCGTACTGACCGGATGGGGCGAAAGACCTGAGGCAATGGCCATACGGGCACCAGCGCGGGTTGCAATCTGGGCTGCCAGAAGCTTCGTGTGCATACCGCCTGAGGAATAGCCGGGTGGTGGGGCTCCTCCCATGGCCATGATCGAGTCTGTCAGGGCCTCGACGACCGGAATATGCTCTGCATCCGGATCAAGCCGCGGATCGGCTGTATAGAGTCCGTCTATATCAGAGAGCAGGATCAACGTATCAGCGCCGATCATCTGCGTGACACGGGCTGCCAGGCGGTCATTATCGCCAAACCGTATTTCCGATGTGGCAATGGCATCATTCTCGTTGATAACCGGTACGCAACCCAGATCGAGTAGGGTACGCAGGTTCGCCCGCGCATTCAGATGGCGTTTGCGGTCTTCTGTATCACCGGGTGTCAGCAGTAACTGACCAGCGGTCAGGTTCTGCTGTGCCAGAGCAGAACTCCAGGCCTGGGCAAGCTGTATCTGTCCGACGCTGGCGGCAGCCTGTTTTTCATCAAGACGTAGCCTGCGTCCGGTAAGGCCCAGACGTACGCGGGCAAGGGCAATCGCTCCGGAGGAGACCACGACAACATCCGCGCCCAGGGCACGCAACCGGCAATATCTTCACAGACCGTATTCAGCCAGTGATGGCGAAGCTCGGCGTTTTTGGCATCGACCAGAAGGGCAGAGCCTATCTTGATGACAACGCAGCGCGCTTCAGCCAGTCGATTGGTCACAGAGTAGTCTCGCGTTCTTTCAGACGGTGTTCGGTAACACGATCCTGCACCAGACGCAGCAGCTCCGCCAGCCCCTCATGCGTTGCTGCCGACAAGGTGAAGATCTCGGCATCGGATGCCTTGGCGAGTGCCTTCGTTTTGGCAGTGATCTGGGTTTTTGTCAGAGCATCGCATTTGTTCAGAACGATGATCTCGGGTTTTTCAGCCAGAGTCTCGTCATAGGCGGCCAGCTCGCTTCTGATCATCCGGTAGTTCTTGACCAGCTGGCTTTCCGTACCGTCGAGCAGATGGATAAGCATGGCGCAACGTTCGACATGACCCAGAAAGCGGTCGCCGAGACCGGCCCCTTCGCTGGCACCCTCGATCAGCCCGGGAATATCGGCAATGATGAATTCCTCTGTAGCCGAAAGACGTACCACGCCCAGCTGCGGATGCAGCGTGGTGAAGGGATAATCGGCAATCTTGGGCTTGGCGCGCGAGCAGACCGAGAGCAGGGTGGACTTGCCGGCATTCGGCAGACCCACCAGCCCGACATCGGCAATCAGCTTCAGGCGCAGCCAGACCCAGCGTTCCTCACCTGGCCAGCCCTTGTCCGCACGACGCGGAGCCCGGTTTGTGCTGGTCTTGAAGTTCGCATTGCCAAAGCCGCCATCGCCGCCCTTGCAGAGCAGCACTTCCTTGCCGTCTTCATCGAGATCGGCCAGCATGGTCTCGCGGTCATCGTCGAAAATCTGCGTGCCGATCGGCACGTTGATGATGACGGTCTCGGCCTTGGCTCCGGTGCGGTCCGATCCCGCACCGTTGCCGCCTTTGCGTGCCCGGAAATGCTGTGTGTAGCGGAAATCGATCAGCGTGTTCAGGTTGGGTACGGCACGGAATATGATGTCACCACCGCGACCGCCATTGCCGCCATCGGGGCCGCCGAATTCGACATATTTCTCGCGACGGAACGCAACAACACCATCCCCGCCATCGCCGGAACGCACATAGATCTTGGCCTGGTCGAGGAATTTCATGGTCTGTCTCGTCTTCGTCCAAAAATAACGGTCCAAACAAGAAAGGCCGGCCCATGCGGACCGGCCTCTCCCGTAAACTGGTTGTGGCCAGTCTTTACTCTGCGGCTTCTGCCAGCGTCACGGAAACGTGGACGCGGCCTTCAGCGCGGCGCGTGAACTTCACGGCGCCATCGGCGAGGGCGAACAGGGTGTGATCGCGGCCGACGCCAACATTCGAGCCAGCCATCATCTTCGTGCCGCGCTGACGGACGATGATGTTGCCGGCGATGACGGCTTCGCCACCGAACTTCTTGACGCCGAGACGGCGGCCTGCACTGTCGCGTCCGTTACGGCTCGAACCGCCTGCCTTTTTTTGTGCCATGGAGGTCTCTCCTTCTCTCTAGCGTCAGTTACGCTGCGTTGATCGCGTCGATGCGCAGGACAGTCACGTGCTGACGATGACCGTTCTTGCGACGGCTGTTCTGCCGGCGGCGCTTCTTGAAGATGATGACCGTGTCCAGGCGGTCCTGGGCGATCACGGTTGCCGTGACGGTAGCGCCAGCGACCAGCGGAGCGCCGATCTTGATGCCAGCGTCAGAGCCAACAGCCAGAACGTCGGAGAAGGTGATGGTCGTGCCGGCTTCGGCTTCGAGCTTCTCAACCTTCAACGTGATCTGCGGGGTGACGCGATACTGCTTTCCGCCGGTGCGGATGACTGCGAACATATTAAAACTCTCTCAAGTCCGATCTCTTGGCAATTTTGCCGGGGTTTTCCCCCAGTCGGCATTGCCCAGTCGCTTTTTGTTATTGGCGGGCGCGCAAGCACTCCCGCGAGGGGGGCTCACTACAGGAGGCGGTATGGCTGCGTCAATCATTATCGCGCCCTGTGATCGGGAAAATGGAGAGAAGGCAAAAAGAATCGCCAGTGCCCCTCTTGCGCGCGGCGCGATCTGCCCCTTATAAGCCGCCCACGACCAGGTGATCCTGCTATGGAGAGGTGCCAGAGTGGTCGATTGGGACGGTCTCGAAAACCGTTGTGCCTTCACGGGCACCGTGGGTTCGAATCCCACCCTCTCCGCCAGACCCTTTTGAAAGGGTCTCTTATCACAGAAAACTTTCATGCAATAAATACAAGAGGCCAGAAGTTATCGTCGATTGTTCACATGAATACTATCGACTGTAATTGAATCCGATCAGGTCTCGGTTTTCATGCTCTGGTAGCTTCTGTATTGATAAACAAGGCAGGATCCCGGTGTCGGGCGACTTTGTCATGAACCTGCCAGGATAAAGACAGGACAATAAAATCGTGAAAAACGATCTCTGCCCTCAGTGTGGCTCTGAACATATCTATCAGGATGGCAGTCTCTGGATCTGCCTGAATGTGCTCTTGAATGGAGCATAGGGACAGACACCGTTCTGAACGCTAGTGATGAGACAGTGCGTGACGCCAATGGCAATCCTCTTGCGGATGGTGATAGCGTAACCATCATCAAGGATCTGAAGGTCAAAGGGTCATCATCTGTTATCAAGGGCGGTACCAAGATCAAGGGTATTCGCCTGACCGATGGGCATGACGGGCATAACCTGTCCTGCAAAATTCCTGGTATTGGTGCCATGAACCTGAAGTCAGAATTTGTTCGCAAGGCCTGAGGCCAGAAGTGAAGGGAGAGGGAATGGGACGCGATCTTGTCGCTGGGATGCGATTGGGACGCCGCACCCTCATCACTTCCTCTTTTGCCGGTTCTTTCTCTTTTCTTTCAGGCTGTCAGGAAACCATGCCTTCACGGTCACCCCGTCAGATCATGCTCTGGCCGGAAACACCACCAGGGGGTGGTGGCCCTAAAGGGGGTGAGCGGACAACGCCTGGGGGGGCACTCTATAATATAAGAGAACCGCGGCTTGAGATATTCAGACCGGAGCGCCCCAATGGTAGTGCTGTTCTTGTTGCAGCCGGGGGCGGTTATCAGCGTATCGGTATGCGCAGGGAGGCCTATCCGGCGGCACGATGGCTCAACGCCCGTGGGATAACAGCTTTCATACTGGTTTATCGCCTGCCTGGCGAAGGCTGGGTGCAAGGCCCTATGGCTCCGCTTCAGGACGCCAGGCGTGCTCTGGCGCTGATCAGACAACATGCTTCTGCTGAAAATCTTGATCTGGCGCGTCTGACTGTGCTGGGGTTTTCAGCTGGCGGCCATCTGATGGGGATGACCGCCACAGGCTGGGCCGGATCCGGTTCCGGGGCTGACACAGGAACAGTTTTGCCCGCTCTTGCTGGAGCTGCCCTGATATATCCGGTGATTACGCTGGAGAAACCTTACGACCACACCTCAACACATCGGGTTCTTGTCGGAACGAGAGCTGATGCTGCTCTTGCGCGATTATGGTCTGTACAAACTCATGTCATTCCGGGTTATCCGCCAGTTTTTCTGACCCAGGCGGATAATGATCATATTGCCAATTCGTATAATGCTACCTTGATGGCAAAATGCTGCCAAGCCGTTGGTACGGAGGCCGATTATCGTCGCTTGCCTTCCGGGGGGCATGGATTTGGTATGGGCGAGTCTGGCCGCATTACGGCGCAATGGCCAGGCTGGTATCAGGACTGGCTCACGACGCACGGCCTGATCTGATCAGGCAGAAAAGCGGTCCCTACCTTGCGTGCGGGCTGTGCCGGCGTCCCATTATATAGGTCGCGGCTATGGCGCGGTCATCACCGAGCATTGAAAGCGCAAAAAGAAGATCCGAAACGGATTCTGCACGCTTGGCCCGTTGGGCCATGATAGGTGTTGCCATCGGATCCATTATACAGAGATCTGCTTCGTTTCCCGGTTCAATCCGGCCGATCCGTGTCTCGAGACCGAGCGCCTTGGCGGCACCGGCAGTCGCCAGCCAGTAAGACTGAACGGGATGCAGGCTCGTGCCGTGTGACTGTGCAGCCGTATAGGCATCATTCATGACGCGCAGCATCGACAGACTGTTACCTCCGCCAATATCCGTGCCGAGCGTCACGTGCACACGACGATCAGAACGCAGGGCATCGAACAGGCGGAAAGTACCGCTGCCCAGGAATGCATTTGAGGTCGGACAATGGGCGAGAGTGCATCCCGCATGGGCACAGCGCGTGAGATCTTGTTCGGTCACGTGAACAGCATGGCCAAAAATACTGCGCGGGCGGACAAGCCTGGCATGATCATAGACATCGAGATAACCGGAACGCTGGGGAAAAAGAGTCCGGACCCATTGAGCCTCCTGTCTGGTTTCAAGCAGATGGGTCTGCATGAAAAGATCCGGTGCGATGTCCAGAAGACTTCCCGCAAGAGCAAGTTGCTCTTCCGTGCTGGTGGGTGCGAAACGTGGTGTAACCGCATAAAGCTGACGACCCTTGCCATGCCATTCCTCGATCAGGCGTCGGGAGTCATCATAACCGTCCTGTGCTGTGTCACACAGATAATCGGGTGCATTACGATCCATCAGTATCTTGCCAGCAATCATGCGCGTGTTGCGTTCCTGCGAGGCCGTAAAGAAGGCATCGACTGATTCCGGATGAACCGTGCAATAGACAGCAGCTGTTGTTGTGCCGTTGCCTAGAAGGCTGTCCAGAAAGGAGTCGGCAATCTCTTTGGCATAGGTACGTTCAGCGAAACGCCTCTCTTCCGGGAAGACATAGCGCTCCAGCCAGGAAAGAAGCTGCTCCCCATACGAAGCCATGACGCCGAACTGAGGGTAATGCACATGCGTGTCAATAAAGCCCGGTCCGATGAGCTTGCCTCTGTGATCAACTATGGGAACTTCATGGGGCAGGGTATGTACAAGGGTATCATAGCCACCGACAGCGGAGATAAGTCCGTTTTCAACGATGATCAAACCATCTGGTTCGACCTGCAGAGCCTCTTGAGGAGGCATGTCGAACGGACTGCCTGCAAAGCGCAGTATCGTGCCGCGCAAAGCGAGACTCGGCAGATTGAAAGTCATCCAGCCTTCTCCTGTAGTGTCCGGCTCGTGAAATTCCTGTTTTCGTCAAGAAAGGCTGCATTGGCGATAAGCTCGTCCCTGATGACCACCAGATAGGAAATCCCTCTGATAAGCTCGAGGCGTGTAACAAGATCTCGCTCGGTACGATCAAGGGCACGCAATCGACGTACTGCGGCAGCTGCTACGCGCGCGGGTCGATCATGACGGTCGCGCGTATACTCCATCCGGTCAAGCAGCAGCTCGATGGCACGACGTGCCGTGACAGGAAGATGTTCACGATCGAGCAGGGTACGCAGTCTGATTGCGTTCAGGCCGATTGTCATGACCGCCAGTGTTCCCTGCAGATAGCTCTCGACGACGGGTAGGGGGGACGGACCGGCATGGCGTATGAGGCGGGCGAAACGATCAATGTTCCGCCCGATCCAGAGGCGTGTTTCAGGGGCTTTGCGCAAATGGCACAGGGAGCGCAACTCCCCCAGCATCTGTACGCGCAGGCGCGATCGCTCGGATTGTGGATTGAAGGGGAGAAAGGTGTGAAAGACCAGAACAGCTGCACAGGCAGCCAGCAGGGTCGAGACCGCGCCATTATAGAAAGCAAGTTCGTTGAGACGATGATGATTCTGTACGTTCACCATACTTGGCATCAGCAGCCCGTAGGCAGCAGCGGCGCCCGCGGTTGGAAGGTTGAAACGGGCGAGACCGCCAATGAACATGGCGGGGCCGAATGCCATGACAAACATCTCATACGTGTCGAATTTCGGCACGAAAATGAATGTGAGGATGGCCCCTGCAATAACGGACCAGACTGTTCCCTTGAGGAAGGTGGCCGTGCCCAGCACAGGATTTTCCTGCGTTGCGAAAAGACCGCAGATCAGCGCCGTCATTGAGATGAAAGCTGTACCGTTAGGCCAGGCTGTTATCTCCCAGATCAGCGCTGTGAGCAGAATGGCTGCCATGACGCGCAAGCCGTTATTGATGGCATTGCGTGGGTCATGATGGGATTGCAGTCTGAACTGAAACCGGTCTCCAGGAATGAGGTGAGTGCTGGCGTCATATTCGATGATGGCGATCTCAAGGTCGTTGAGTAGTTCTCCTAGCGCCACGTGCAGAACACGTTCATCTACCGGCCCGAGCAAGGCCGGGTCTTCCGTGTCGGGACGGATGAAGGGCGCCGCATGGATACGGCATTCCTCTACAAGAAGATGCAGGTCGGCAAGAATCGTTTGAACGGGTTCCTTTGCCTGTAATCGTTTTTCCAGGCCGCGCAGAAAGCTCTGGGCATGGTGTGAGGTTTCTCGAAAGCTTCCGTGACTGTGTGACAAGGCTGCCAGGCGTGCGGCCATTCCAAAGCCACGGGAGAGCAGGATCGATACAGCAGCCAGAGCGGCTCTCGCATGGTCTCCTTCATGTCCATGAGGTCCCATCTCGATTTCGGCGAATTCGATTTCACTGTTGAGCCTGAGGATCGTGGCAAAAAGCTCACGTGCCTTGCGCTGCGTCGTGGCGGCATCAGAGAGAATATCGGCGATGGAGAGCGAAACCAGAGAGAGTGCGGATTGCAGCTTTGTGCGTACGGCGTGCCGGGCCTGACGTTCCTGGCTTGTAGCGAAAACGAGCCCCATTGCAGCCTCGCAGATTACCCCGAGTGCAATATAGGTCGAGCGTGAGACCGCTATCATGAAGACGTTCTCAGGGTCGTAGACGGCGCCCATGGCGATGATCGCACAGGTGTAACCGGACAGGACGAGCGCATAAGCGCGAAAATTACTGACGAACGTGGCCAGACCGGCACAAAGCCCCATCCACAGCGCCAGTGTAATAAAGAAGAGAAGGGGTTGCTGCGGAAAGACTGTGAAGAGCGCTACTGCCGCGATGGCCCCGAGAACGGTGCCGACAATACGCCATCTGGCTTTGGACAGACTTTCACCGCGCGTGTTCTGAGCGACTGCCCAGACAGTCATTGTTGCCCAGATGGGGCTGTCGAGCTCCATCCACATGGCAATTCCGAGGGCGAGCAGCGCAGCAGCTGTATTGCGTAAGGCAAATTCGACCGCCTGGCCCGTTGGAGCGTAGAGCCACGCCCAGCGATCGTGACCGAAGAAACGGAGCTTGCGGGTCGACGATTCTGGTCTCGGAAACAGACGGGTGAAAGAGCGCAAGACTGCCAATGACGGGATTCACATGGTTGAAACGGCCAGTATGGCACGAGGTCATCATGATGCCTGTCTGTGTGGAGGAAGAAAAGCGATCACCTCCTGCGTAGATCTAAACATTCATTAATTCGACTTGCTTCGGTCCGGGAAGGCGTCAGTTCCTTGTGTGATTTTTCGGATGAGAAGCAGCATATCTATGAGCCTGCATTCCGAGAGCACGGAAATGATTAACAAGCGTTATTTTTCTCTGCAGAAAGCAGCGATATCTCTCATGGACGTTGCGACAGAGATCCAGAAGTGAGGCTGTTGGGAAATAGTTAACACTGTTACGATTCTGTTTCTTTAGTATCAATTTGATGCGGTACAATTGATAGATCGTGTCTTTCAAAGACGAGAAAATAATAGATTTGATCCTGGATACCTCAAAGCGATGAAAGACTGGATTCGCGTGATACGTTGGCAGGAAAACCAAGCAATCTCAAAAGCCCTTGTTGTTGCCGTACTTGTTCGCCTAGAAGGAAGCATCAGAAAACAGATTGGAGGTATGTTGATTGCAAAATAGGTAGAACAATACGATACGTTAAATATTCAATAATCCTTTATTCCTACGAAAACTTCTCTTGATGCAAAAAAATTCTTCCCAAATAACGAACTTTTATCAAAAAATTTACAAAGTTTCTCTACTATGTTTTGACGATTATTGACGTAGTGGGATAAAAAAGAAGCACCTGACCATAAGATTTGAGGAAATTTTTCTTGAGATGGAAACGAAAAGATTGCGAATTCAGCATGTCTTTAACGACTCATGCTAAAAACAATAAAAACGATAGAAGAAATCGTTAAAGCTATTTACCTCACAAAGGTGATGGTATAAAAGATTCGGTTATAAGAGTTAAACATCAACAAAGAGAAAATAAATGTCAGAGTCTGAAACCAACGTCGCGCTCCTCGAGCTGACTGCCCAGATTGTTTCCTCTCACGTTGCCAATAATCCCATGGCCGGAGATGAACTCCCGGGTATGATCAAGCACGTATACAATGCACTTCAGGGTGCCGGTCAGGCTGATCCGGAGCCGGAGCGTCCGCAGCCAGCGGTACCGATCAAGCGTTCTGTTTTTCCTGATTACATTGTCTGTCTTGAAGACGGTAAGAAACTGAAGATGCTCAAGCGCCATCTGCAGAGCGCCTATGGCATGTCACCTGAGCAGTATCGTGAGCGTTGGGGCCTGCCGAGCGATTATCCGCTTGTTGCGCCGAACTATGCCGAGCGTCGTTCTCATCTGGCTCGTGAAATCGGGCTGGGTCGCAAGATCAATGCCGGCGTCGATGCGGCCGCTCGTGCGTCCTCTTCCGAGGAGAGCGAAGGCGACGAGCGTTCGGTTCGTCGTGGACGTGCCAAAAAGGCCTGAGTCACTCTTTCACGCTAGACGTTCTGCAAAAGGCAACTCATCCTGTGGTGAGTTGCCTTTTTTATTGCCGACAGAGGATGCAAATCATGGCGATCGACATGTCATCGGAAGATGATACCGGTCAGGTATATCGATATCAGCGCCGTCGTCTTCTGCTCTGGCGCGGGGTCGCCCTTGCATCGCTTCTGGTAGCAGGCGCCTCGGTCTTCGTGGGCGTTCCTCGGCATGTTCCGGCAGACTCGATAGCACGGTTTGAAATCAAGGGAGTTATTGCCGATCGTGTTCGTCCACAGGTTGAGGCGATCAAGCGCGCAGAGCACGACCCGCATGTCAGAGGGCTCTTGCTGGTTATTGATAGTCCAGGGGGGGGGGTAACTGGTGGTGTGGCTTTGCATGATGCTGTGGAGTCTTTTGCGGCCCACAAGCCAGTCGCTGTATCCATGCAGGGGACAGCAGCATCAGCAGGTTATATGATAGCAGTCGCCGCACAGCGTCTGTTTGCCTATCCGTCAAGTATAACCGGATCGATCGGTGTTATCATGATCAGGCCGGATGCCTCCGGTCTGCTCGGTCGAATCGGACTGGCGGCAGATACAATCACTTCAGGTGCTATGAAGGATCAGTCGCAGCCTTTTGTGCCGCTCAAACCCGAAGCGCGTCATGTTACAGGGAATTGTGAACGATCTCTTCGATCAGTTTGTTACCATGGTATCCAGAGGTCGCCACCGGTCTCTTGATGAAATTCGTGTTCTTGCTGATGGTCGACCGTATACAGGACGACAGGCTGTGTCCCTGCATCTGATCGATCAACTGGGTGACGAGGATACGGCAGTTCTCTGGTTGCGTAGCCAGATCCGGAACGGCAAGGATATACCAGTCAGAAAAATCTCGCCTGCCAGACCGCCGGAGTCATTTCTGGGGCGTGTTGGTCATAGAATTGGCGGGGATTGGCTCGGTGTTCCTCAGGCTATCGAAGAATTGACTGCTTATCAGAAACTTGACGGCGCGGTAGCATTTTGCCACGGTAACCAGGAAAATATCTTCCAGATGAGCCGGCTGATCCGGTTTCGTCAATTTTGAGAGCGCATAGTTTTTTATGACGAAATCTGAACTTATTGCCGAGCTTTCTGCAGCGCATCCGCATCTCAATGCCCGCGATATTGAATTGATCGTACAGACGATCCTGTCCGAGATTTCGTCAGCTCTCACACGGGGTGATCGGGTCGAGATACGCGGATTCGGAGCGTTTATTGTAAAGAAGAGAGAGGCGCGACAGGGACGTAATCCCCGTACAGGCTCAGCAGTGACTGTTGAGGAAAAAACGATACCATTCTTCAAAGCCGGAAAAGAGCTGAGAGAACGGGTAAATGGTTTGACCGGTCGTAAAAGCTGATCAGTCTGGGCTGATGCCAGTCGGAATGACCCGTCCGGATTCATGAAACATGTTATCGAGAAAAATTACAGCCTTGCACTCTGAATTTCACTGAGCAGGAAGTCGCGCAGGACAGTGATGCGTTTCGACATCTTAAGTTCTTCAGGATAGACAAAGAAAGCCTCAACCGTTGGAACAGGTTCATGGGGCAGAATGCGTATCAGCTCCGGATGGGACTGCGCGAGATAGGTTGGCAGCGTCCCTATCCCGGCGCCATTGGCTATCGCGCTGGCAATAGCCGGGAAACTGTTGATTTCAAGCTTGTTGCGTACAGACCCATGACATTGTCGTCGCACCAGTTCAATCAACCAGAATGCATCTGGCAAAGGTGGTGAGAGGCCGGCAAAACCCACAAGATGATGATGAGCAAGGTCGGCAAGGCTGAGTGGCATGCCGTGTTGGTCGATATAGGCCTGACTTGAGTAGATCGGCATCAGGAAATTGGCGAGATGGCGCTGGATCAGGTCGGCCTGCCGGGGCGGATGCATGCGTATGGCGACATCGGCCTCTCTCATCCCGAGATCGAGATCCGTATCCTCCATGATAAGGCTGACTTCTATGTCCGGGTGCAGGGCAAGAAAACGCCGAAGTCTCGGTGCCAGCCAACCAAGGCCAAAGCCGGAAGTCGTCGTAATCTTAAGTTTGCCCTTGGCCTTTGCCTTGCTTTCACTCAGATAGGCTTGGGTGAGAGCCAGTTTGGAAAAAACCTCTCTCACCGTATGATTGAGGGTCTCGCCCTGTTCCGTCAGTATCAGGCCGCGCGCATGACGATGAAACAGCGGGACATTAAGGGTCTCTTCCAGCGCAGAGATCTGACGGGATACGGCAGACTGGCTGAGATTGAGCCTGTCTCCGGCGTGAGTGAAAGACCCTGCTTCGGCGACAGCATGGAAGATTCGTAGTTTGTCCCAGTCCATGCAGCTTTCCTAGAGCTCATCCCGGACCGCAAGACGAGAAAACGCCTGGTACGATATGATACCTGCGTGTTTTCCATGCGGTCATGAAGTGTTGATGGAAGTGAATTGGCAGCATTCAGGGGCGCTGCCAAGTCATTTTATGCGTCAGACGCTGCGCTTGAATAACGGTCCTGTGCTCAGGACAGTCCTGCAAGGAGATGTTCTGCTTCAAGAGCCGCCATGCAACCGGTCCCGGCTGCCGTGATTGCCTGCCTGAATTTCTTGTCCTGTACATCACCTGCGGCAAACACGCCTGTAACCGAAGTCTTGGTGCTGCCGGGAGTCGTCAGGATATAGCCCTCGGAGTCGCAATCTATTGTCTCGCGGAAAGGTCCCGTATTCGGTGTATGACCAATCGCCACGAACACGCCATCAACATCGAGCTTTTGTTCACTGTTGTCCTGCGTATTACGTAGCCTCACGCCGCAGACAACCTCAGGCGTACCCGCACCAAGAATTTCTTCCACGGCGTGGTTCCACAGCACGGTAATTTTTGGATTGGCAAAAAGACGATCCTGCAGAATGCGCTCGGCGCGCAGCGTGTCCCGTCTATGCACAAGCGTCACATGATCGGCGTGATGGGTGAGGTACAGGGCTTCTTCGACGGCTGTATTTCCTCCGCCAATAACCGCTACCTTTTTGCCACGATAGAAGAATCCGTCACAGGTCGCACAGCTGATACGCCGCCACTCTGCAACCGGGCTTCGGATGGCAGGCCGAGCCATTTGGCCTGAGCACCTGTTGCGATCACGACAGTCCGCGCAAGATAGATGGCGCCGGAATCGGCTATCAGTGTGAAAAAACCCTCTTCGTTTTTCTGGTCAAAACGTGCTTCGGTAATCAGATCATAATGGATCTGTGTTCCGACATGCTCTGCCTGGAGCCGCATCTGCTCGACCAGCCAGGGCCCCTGGACCGGTTCGGCAAAACCGGGATAGTTCTCGACTTCAGTCGTGATGGTCAACTGGCCGCCTGGCTGCAAGCCGGCCACGAGAATCGGTTTGAGATTGGCACGAGCGGCATAGATGGCCGCTGTATAGCCCGCCGGGCCGGCGCCAATAACGAGCAGATCGGTCTTGAAACTCTGGCTCACAGGTGAGGTCCTCGGTCTGGGCCCGGCAGATCATATGCCGAGCCTATGTGAAGAGACATGTATCAAGAGACATGGCTCTTGGATCAGGATGCAGATATAGGTGATGCAGCGCACCTGCCAACCGACTAGTTTTGACCGACCCTCACGGTGACGATGACTGACAACGATTCAGAAGACCCCCATTTCCACCCTGTTTCGTCACGGGGCAATGTGTCTCCCGGCGGTTTCTCCACAGGGGATTCCGTATCGGGGATCGTCGATCTTGACGCGATTGACCGTCAGATCGTCGCCGAGCTTCAACGCGATGGGCGCATGACGAATGTAGAGCTTGCACGGCGCACCGGTATTTCGGCTCCTCCCTGCCTGCGTCGTGTCAGGCGGCTGGAAGAGGTCGGTGTGATTGAAGGCTATCACGCCGATGTTGATGCCTCGAAACTGGGATGGTCTTTGACCTTCTTTGCGTTGATTGGGCTTGAAAGCCAGAAAGGCAGTGTACTCGACGCTTTCGAGACCGAGATTGCCGGTTGGGCTGAAGTGCGCGAATGCCACATGATACGTGGTGGCGGTGATTTTCTTGTGCGTCTTGTGGCACGCGATGCACCCCATCAGAATTATCTTACAAAGCGATTGACCGATCTTGATCATGTCGTACGGGTGCAGACCCTGCAGACAATCCGTACCAGTCTGATGCGGGCCGGTGTTCCCGTATGAATCACCCGCTTCCTGCGGATCTGACACTTGTCATTCCCTGTTACAACGAAGCGGCCAATGTCGAGCCGCTGATCAATGGTGTGAAGCACGCCCTGGAGGGGATGCGTTGGGAAATTGTCTTCGTTGATGACGATTCTCCTGATGGTACATCACGTGCGGTAGAGCGCGCTGCGCGTCGCGATCCGCGTATCAGGCTGATACGACGTGTTGGTCGCCGGGGTCTGTCTTCGGCTGTCATTGAAGGGGCCTTGTCTTCAACTGCGACGGTCATTGCCGTGATGGACGGTGACCTCCAGCATGATGAAGGTATCCTGCGTGATCTCGTCACCCCGCTGCTGGACGATCATGCTGATATTGCCGTGGCGAGCCGCCATGTTGCCGGAGGTGACAGCAGCGGGTTGGCCAGTCGCTGGCGACATATGCTCTCCCGTTCAGGTATCAGACTGGCCCAGAGTATCCTGCCCATGACGCTCTCGGATCCGATGAGTGGTTTTTTTGCCGTAAGGCGCGCCATGTTCACACAGGCTGTGCCGCGCCTTACAGGTACAGGCTTCAAGATCATGCTTGAACTTGTCCTGTCCGTACCAAGAACGGCGCGGCTTGTTGAAGTACCTTTTGTTTTCAGGCCTCGTATTGCCGGAGAAAGCAAGCTCAGTCCGCTGGTTATGGTGCAGTTTCTCGGCATGCTGATCGAGCGTGCATGTGGTGGATGGTTACCGACACGTTTCATCATTTTTGCGGCAGTCGGTCTTGTTGGCGTTGCGTGAACCTTCTGGTTTCCGAGCTGTCGCGATTTGCCGGAGCGGATTTTCAGATCAGTCAGGTTGTTGGTACAGCCTGTGCCATTCTGGTCAATTTCCAGCTCAATAACCGGATCACCTATCTCGATCGTCCGCTCAGAGGGAAACGCTGGTTACCAGGCCTGTGTATTTTTGTGATCGGGGCCACGATCGGGGCTTTCGGTAATATTGGTGTCGCTCAGCTTCTCTACGATACGCATGGGCATTGGAGCCGGGCCAGCGCGGCTGGCGCGGTGATAGGTGTGGTCTGGAATTATGCAATTGCCTCTACACTCGTCTGGCGCTGACAGTTTCAGTATATTCCGTTTTGAGGGAAGGCGCGCCACAGTCTTCTTCTGGAGCGTGCTGTTCGGGCTGACATTCTTGCGTTTTGTTCTCGCTTCATCCCTCGGTATCACACCGGATGAAGCCTATTACTGGCTCTGGTCGCAGCATCTGCAATCCGGCTATCTCGATCATCCTCCAATGATCGCGCTCTTCATACGTCTTGGCACCAGCTTATGGGGCGATAATGCTTTTGGCATTCGGTTCTGTGGCCCGCTTTCGGCTCTGGTGGGCTCAGTAGCGCTGTTCCGGGCGGGGCGCGACCTTCTGGCAAGCCGCGCTGCCGGGTATCGAGCCGCTCTTTTGCTCAACGCGACGCTCATGCTTGGGTTAGGTGCAGCCACAGCGACACCTGATACGCCGCTCGTCTTTTTTCTGGCATGGACACTCTGGGCGCTTGGACGTCTGATCTGCACGGGTTGGCCAGGCTGGTGGCTCGTCATCGGGGCTTTCTTCGGTCTGGCTTTTGACAGCAAATATACGGCGGTTCTGCCTGCTCTGGGGTGCGGATTCTGGGCGTTATCGACGCCTTCCATACGTCGTCACTGGGGCTGGATGCTTGGTGGCTGCGTGGCGGGGCTTATCATGATCGCACCCGTTCTATTCTGGAATGCTACCCATGGTTGGGCAAGCTTTGCCAAGCAGGGAGGCAGGGCAGGGGATTGGCATCCGTTACGCGCTCTGAATTTTCTCGCTGAACTGGCCGGAGGGCAGATAGGCCTTGCGACCCCACTGATTTTCGTCCTGTTCTGTACAGGTCTGATCTGGTGCCTGAAGCATTCTGGCGAGAAGAGTGTTGCACGTTTGCTCGCTTGTCTCTGCATTGTGCCAATTGCAGTATTCGTACAGCATGCTTTTGGCGGACGTGTGCAGGCCAACTGGCCTGTTGTGCTCTATCCTGCCGCGGCTCTGGCTGCTGCGGCAACGGGGCGTCGCATAGGGTTTGCCTGCGCTACCGGACTGATAGTGACCGGGCTGGTCACCTTTCAGGGCATTGCCTCGCCTTTGCCGCTTTCTGCCCATCATGACGTCATTGCCCGGCAGACAGCAGACTGGTCAGGGTTGAGAGAGCGTCTGGATAAGGCATTGCCCGAGGGACAGGCTGTGATTGCCGGAGATTATGCCCTTGCCGCTATCTTGGCCTATCATCGACCGCATCACGCCTTGTTCAGCTATGACAAGCGCTGGGTCTATCTTGGTCGTCAGTTAGATCATCCTCATCGTGCCATACTGATTTTGCGAGAAAGCGAGCAGCCCGATCTGCCTGCTTCCTGGCTCGGTCAGCCTTGGCAGCAACATCCTTGTCGCATGCTGCGGGGCTCGCCCATGATCTGCTACAAACTGATCCCGCTGTCCCTGCCAGAGGATATACGGATGTACAGTCTTCCCTGAGACATCCTGACGCCAGGGTAATCGTTTTCTGTACAGAACATCTGTTCCCCTCATCCGGAGGCTGCTCTAGGCTTTCTCCTATTTCATAGGAGTAGAGCCGTGAGACACATTCTGTTGGCGATGACATCGCTTGCCTGGACCGCTCTGGCCGGGGCAATGGTACTTCCGGCCAGAGCCACTCCTGTCGATGTGACACCGTCCCGTACAGTGCTGGAACAGGTTGAGGGGAAGGAGGCTCTGGACTGGGTCAAGGCGCAAAACAACCGTACTGCTGCGCTTCTGCAGGCGGATCCGCGCTATCAGTCTTTCTACAGGTCTGTCCTGTCAGTGGAGCAGGCATCGGGGCGTTTGCCTCTGCCGGATCAATCTGGTGGCAAGGTCTGGAATTTCTGGCAGGACGCAGCTCATTCAAAAGGTATCTGGCGTGCGACAACGCGTGCGTCCTTTGAGACTGCCGACCCTGACTGGGTAAACGAACTCGATATTGATTCGCTGTCAAAACAGGAGGGGCGCGATTGGGTGTTTCAGGGGGCTGACTGCCTGGCGCCGGATGCCCGACACTGTCTGGTCATTCTCTCTCTTTCCGGCGAAGACGCCTCGTTTTATCGTGAATTCGACACGGTCGATAAAAAATTCATACCGGGTGGCTTCGAGTTGCCGCATTCGAAACAGCGGGCAGCCTGGCTCGATCGTGATACACTGCTCGTGTCCCGTGACTGGGGCCCTGATACGATGACACGTTCCGGTTATCCGTTCAGTGTCCGGGTCGTAAAGCGTGGTGAGCCGCTTGCTGCTGCGAAGGAGATCTACCGCGGCACGCCGGATGACATGATTGTCGAGCCGCAAGTGCTGCATGACAGTCAGGGCGGACAGATTGCGATCATCCAGCGTAATCTTGATTTTTTTCGCAGTGAGTATCGTGTCTATGACCCTGTCACACAAAACCTGCATCTTCTGAACTTGCCGCAGAAAATGCGGATCGAGGCTATTACGCCGGAAAGCTTGTCATCAGGCTTGACCAGGACTGGAAACAGGGCCGTCTCTACCGTCAGGGCAGCATACTGGCAGTTGATCCTGTCTCTGCAAAAATGCAGCCCGATCTGCTTTTTGCCCCTGACAGGCATGAGACCACGGCTGACATCGGTGTTACCTCCCGAGGAGTTATCGCTGTTATTTATCGCGATGTGCAGCCGTCCATACGCGTTTATCATGCGGTTGAGGGCAAGACTCAGTGGCATGAAACCACGATTTCCCTGCCATCGAACGTTTCTGCATCACTGCAATCTTCTGACCCCTCTGAATCATGGGCCACAGTAAAGATTGAAGGCTATATCGAGCCACCACAGCTCTGGACGCTGGATGTTACGGCCGGAAGAATCAGAAAAACGAAGGAAACTCCTGCGCTTTTCGATGCGAAAGGACTTGTGACCGAGGAATACTGGGTAAAGTCCAGCGATGGGGTGTCAGTGCCCTATTTTGTTGTGCATCGTCGTGACTGGAAGCTGAACAGCCATAATCCGGTGTTGTTCACGGCTTATGGCGGATTCGATCTGTCTTACCTGCCGACCTATTATGCCGATATTGGCAAGACCTGGCTTGAGCGTGGCGGCGTCTATGTGGTCGGTAACATTCGTGGTGGTGGCGAGTTCGGTCCTGCCTGGCATGAAGCCGGGATGAAGTCGGGCCGTCAGCACGCCTATGACGATTTTGCAGCGATAGGCCGCGATCTTGGCAGGCGGGGTATTGCCGATCGCAATCATCTGGGTATCCGGGGGCGATCGAATGGCGGCTTGCTGATGGGCGTGGAATTCACACAACATCCCGAACTCTGGAAGGCAGTGATCATCGGCGTGCCGTTGCTCGACATGGAACATTTCGAAAGCATGGCCGCAGGAGCGTCATGGGCAGCGGAATATGGTCATATGGCTGATCCGGCCGAGCGTGACTTCCTTCAGAGGATTTCACCTTTGCAGCAGCTGAAGAAAGACGTGGCCTATCCGGTGCCGTTTATTTTTACGTCCACCAAGGATGATCGTGTCGGGCCGGTGCATGCGCGGCTTTTTGCCGCGCGACTGGCAGAATTAGGCAAGTCTTTCTATTACTATGAGGATATGGAAGGTGGTCATGCTGGCACCGTCAATGCGAAAGAAATCGCTCATGAGCGTGCGCTCGAGGCTGTTTATCTTTCCCGCAGCCTGATGGATCAGGACAACGCGATAACACCCTGAGAAGAAGGAGAGGCGGGTCACCCGCCTCTTCTGGACCGGTCAAACCGGCACAGCAGGCACAAAAAAACCGCCGTGAAAGCGGCGGTTGATCTGTTTGCCGGAAGGGCAGGCTGATTAGAAGCCTTCACGCTCCAGGCGCTTGCGCTCCATCTTGCGAGCGCGGCGAACCGCTTCGGCCGCTTCACGAGCGCGACGCTCGGAGGGCTTTTCAAAGTGGCGACGCAGCTTCATCTCGCGGAAAACGCCTTCGCGCTGCATCTTCTTTTTTAGCGCCTTGAGCGCCTGATCAACATTGTTGTCACGAACCAGAACCTGCACGGGTCTGCCATCTCCTGTCCGACCATGAAAACATGGTCTTGTTTGTAAATGCAATGTCAGGAACGCGATACCGATGGCAGAGCGCTCCAGAGAGGCCGCCGCCTTAGCACAGGTTTTCAAGAGGACACAAACGGTTTGAGTAGTATCGCCCTAAATTTATTCATGTCACCATGCAGATGATGAACGCAACTTTTACGGTCGGGTAAGGACAGGGTACAGAAATGGCGTTGCTGAAAATCGCGCGAATGGGGCATCCGGTACTGCTTCAGAGAGCGCAACCGGTTGAAGATGTTCATTCTTTATCCATACGGCAACTCGTTTCAGACATGATCGAAACGATGCTTGATTCTCGTGGAGCCGGGCTTGCGGCCCCGCAGGTTCACAAATCCTTGCGTCTTTTCGTTTATCATGTGCCGGAGCCGCGTTGCGCTGCGGGAGAAGCTCCGATTCCGCCTCGGGTGCTGATCAATCCGGAAGTGACGCCAATCGGGGACGCGATTATGCAGTGCACTGAAGGGTGTCTTTCCTTGCCGCTGCTGCGCGGGGTCGTGCCACGTTATGCGATGGTCGCTTACACGGGGCTTGATCTTGACGGATCGGTCATCAGCGGTGAAGCGCGCGGGTTTCATGCAAATGTGCTTCAGCATGAATTCGATCATCTTGATGGTATTCTTTATACGATGCGTATCCGTGATTATGCGAGTTTTGGTTATGCCGATGAGCTTTCAGCCCCGCGTGACAGTGAGGACTGAGCTATGTCTGGCCTTCGTACGACACGTGATGCGCCGGGGCAGGCGCATCTCTATCTTCGCGAGGAGCAGATACGCCTTGCCTATGAAGCCATGCTTCTGGCCTGGCGCGAGCTGAATGCTATCTGTGATCCTTTTCAGCGTGATAACCAGCTCGGTGCCGCGCATCATCGCGTAATGTTTCTTGTCTCAACCCATCAGGGCCTGACCATGAGCGCATTGTTGCGCCGGCTGAATATTACCAAACAGAGTCTCAACCGCGTGCTTCAGGAGCTTGTGGCGCGTGGTCTGCTCGAGCAGCGGGCCGATGAGCGCGACAAACGTGTCAAGCGCCTGCATCTGACAGTGCAGGGTATAGCAATAGAGGAAGAGATCTTTGCTGCTCTGCGTGACCGGATGACGATCGCCTATAAGGCGGCAGGCGGGCAGGCGGTGGAAGGGTTTCGTCGTGTTCTGGCAACATTGCAGAGTGAAGGGGATGGGGTATGAAGGAATCGCATGTTCTCGTAGTCGATGACGATGCCCGTCTGCTCCGTCTGCTACAGCGTTTTCTGTCGGAGAACGGCTTTCGCGTCACGATTGCAATGGACGCCGAAGCTGCCCGGAAAATCCTGGCTGTTACCCAGCCTGATGCCATGGTCGCTGACATTACCATGCCGGGTGAGGATGGCCTCAGTCTGACACGCTCGCTGAGAGAAGGCGGACAGAATTTCCCCATCATTCTTTTGACAGCCAGAGGGGAGCCGGCCGACAGGATTATCGGTCTGGAATCCGGGGCTGATGATTATCTGGGCAAGCCATTCGAACCTAGAGAACTACTGTTACGCCTGCAGGCTCATCTGCGGCGTCATGTTCCACGACCGAGCAGTGCACCGCGACTGTTGCGGATGGGCAAGCTTGAATTTGATACGGGGCGCAATCTCCTGAGCGGTCCTGAGGGCATTGTGCATCTTACTAGTGGCGAGGCGGCATTGCTCACGGTCCTGACGCGTAGCCCCGGAGAGATCCTGTCCCGGGAGGCTATTGCCGAGGCTTTGGGGATGGACGAGATCGGTGAACGTGCGGTCGACGTGCAGGTCACCCGTTTGCGTCGGCGCATTGAACCTGATCAGAAGGAACCGCGATTTCTTCAGACGGTCAGAGGCAAGGGCTACGTGCTGAAACCTGGCAGCTGAGGCGCCGCTCATGCAGATTGCCCGTTTTATGGAACGCCTTGTCAGGCGCCTTCTGCCGCGTTCCTTTCAGGGGCGATCGCTGCTTATCGTGCTCATGCCCCTTCTGATCACCCAGATCGTGGCGCTTCAGCTTTTTTACGGCAATTATCTCAAGGTCGTGTCACGGCGCCTTGCCGATAGTGTGGTGTCCGATCTCGCTTTTATTGTGGATTCTGTCGAGCATATGCCTGGCCAGCGTGACTGGCTGATCACCCAGGCGCGCTGGCGTACGCAGCTTGAAATCGATTTTCATCCAGGCGAGAGACTCACAACCGAGAGCGCACCATTTGTGTTGGGTCCGATGGATGAGGATCTGACAAAGGCAGTACTGCGCGTGTTCGATGCCCCATGCCACATTGACTGGAAGGCCACCAGGCAGAGTGTCAGGCTTGAAATTGCCCTTCATGACGGCGTCCTGGATGTTTATATTCCGCGTAAACGTCTTGATGTGGGCCCGATCTGGCTGTTTGTTGCCTGGGAGGTGGGGAGTGCGATCCTACTCTTCATCATTGCCGGTCTTTTTGTCGGTCAGCAGGTGCGGGCTGTGCGCCGTCTGGCAAAGGCAGCCGAAAATTTCGGGCTGGGGCGCGATGACGGGCCGATCCAGCCTCAGGGTGCGCGTGAGATACGCAAGGCCGCTCTGGCATTCAATCGCATGCAGGCGCGCGTCAATCGCTTCGTTACCCAGAGAACAGCTGTGTTGGCGGGTGTCTCGCATGATCTGCGCACGCCGCTCACCCGATTGCGTCTGACCCTTGCCATGATGCCGGTTGAGGGCAGTGTTGAGGCGCAGGAGCTGCGCCCTGATATCGAGGATATGATCGCGGATATTACAGAGATGGAGCGCCTGATAGGCAGTTATCTCTCTTTTGCCCGCGGAGAAGGGGAAGAAGACCCGGTTCCCACCGATCTTCTCGCGCTTGTACGCGATGTGGCAGCAGATACGACCCGCTCGGGTGGAGAAGTGCTGGCTATACACGCTGAACAGAGCCTTGTGGTGCCGGTACGGCCAGACGCCATGCGTCGTGTGCTGATCAATCTGGCGGAGAATGCCCGTCGTCATGGCGGGCGTATGAGTTTCTCATTACGCAGGGCCGGGCGTTCCATCGAGATTATACTCGACGATGACGGGCCGGGCATCGCGCAGTCACGACGTAAAGATGTATTCCGTGCCTTCAGCAGTACATCAGGTCCTGACGGCGGAACCGGTCTCGGTCTGACGATTGCCCGTGATATCGTGGCAGCCCATGGTGGCAGTGTGACACTTCACAACAGCCCTCTTGGCGGATTGCGGGTTATGCTCAAGCTGCCACGCTGAGGCGTGTGATCCGGTAAGGGGCTGGTCCATCAGGGGAACAAAAAAAGACCCGACGAGGCAGTAGGCCCAGCCGGGTGAGATATGGTCGACGCGCCGCCCATGGTATGACGGCCACAACGTATGAGCAGGTTATGGAACCGAGTTGCCGGTACCGCCATGGCCGGTTCCAACGCCGGCACCCAGAGGACCCTGTGTGCCGCCAAAAGTACTGCCCATATTGCTCATGGGGTTGTAACGGCCGACATTGCCCAGCAGCTGCTGGAGTACATTGATCTTGGTGCCCGGTGTTGGTGTTGTTTCACCAACCATGCCGACATTGTAGCCATTCTTGCGATGGAGTGTATCCATGCGACGCAGGACGCCACCATTGTCGAAGGCCAGAACAAGCACATTCTGTTTTGTAATACGCGGGAAGCCCAGTGGCTGAGGAACAGTTACCATGGATATATAGATCCAGGTGTTGTCATCGAAAGTGGCGTGAGCTGTCGGTGAGCCGAGAATATCAGTCACGTCATTACGTGTGCTGGTTCCCGGCATAAGCTGGGAATAATCGTCTTTTTCGATCAGGGAGCCGCGATTTTGCGGAATGGGACCGAAGACGGAGCAGCCAGCGAGCGCAAGAGGGGCGATGCAAAGCAGGGCGCGCGCAAAACCCGCATGCGCTTTAAGCCGCGGGGAGGTCTTCTTGGAGGCGCTCTTCATGGCGGGTTATGTCGTCCTGCACTGATCGAAAAAAGGTCGAGAGATCGTCCGGCAATGACGGAAACAGGATTTTGACGCCATGGCAAGATGATCAAGCTCTTCTATATTGCGGAGAGCGACGGTAAGGCAATTCGGAAAAGAAGCCCCGTCTGCGGGTTTTTTACAGCCAGTGTCAGGAAAGCAGTCATGAACGACGCTCAGGAATTCTCCCGATCACATGCTCCACAGCCGGAATTCTCGCGCCGCCTGATGCTCAACCGCATCGGTCATGAAGGGCTTTCGGAGACGGTCAAGGCCAATCAGGACGAACGCAAGGCGCTTGCCCGGCGTCTGGGGATTCTCGATCTTCATGAATTGTCCTGCCGTTTCAGGATATTCCCTGAAGCATCCGATCATTTTGTGCTCGAGGGCATCCTGACCGCCCGTGTCGTGCTTGAATGTGTAATCACGAGTGAGACTTTCGAGGATGTCCTGAACGAATCCTTCGCAGTACGCCTGGTTCCGGCTCGCCGTTTCTCCGAGGAGAATGCTTCTGATCTCGATGCAATTGACGAGATTCCCTATGACGGCAATGCGCTCGATCTGGGTGAGATTACGTCAGAGCAGTTGGCGCTGATACTGCCTGCCTATCCTCGCAAACCGGGGGCAGCCCTCGAAAATGCGGTTGACGAAGCCCCACGAGAGGCGGCAGAGGAAGCTCCAGATGAAGCAAGTGGCCGACCTAACCCTTTCGGTGCGCTGGCTGGTCTGTCTGTACCCAAAAAGAAGACGGATCTCAGCTAGAACCGCACAGGATGCTTGCGACCCGGCTTCGGGTCTGCTAGAGCCGCCCGCCTGATCATAGTGAACAGTATCGTTTCCTGCTGCGGTCGAATGGCGACCAAAAGCGGGGTCGATCTAAGAAGAAAGAGGCTCCTGTCATGGCCGTCCCCAAAAGAAAGACCACGCCGTCCCGCATGGGCATGCGTCGCAGCCATCACGCCCTGACCGTTCAGGCTCACGCTGAGTGCAGCAATTGCGGTGAGCTGAAGCGCCCGCATCACGTCTGCGCGCATTGCGGTCATTATGACGGTCGTGAAGTCGTTGCTTCTGGCAAGACGCTCAAGACGACCGTTCGCGTTTGAGGCTCGATAGGGCCGGTCTTTTTCTGACTGGCTCATCTTGTTTTGAAACAAAACGCGGGGCGGAGCATGAGTGACGTAAATGCGCCGGCCAGCCAGGCTGCGCCTTACTGTTTGGCTGTCGATGCGATGGGCGGGGATCATGCCCCTGAAATCGTTCTGGCCGGCCTGGATCGCGCAGCCGATCGACATCCGACAGCAAGAATTTTGCTGGTCGGTGATGAAGCTGTCCTGCGTCCTCAGCTGGCCCGCTTCGCCAAGGCTCAGCGTATCTGCGAAATCCGCCACGCTCCGTCCTCCATTTCCATGGAAATGAAACCGACAGCAGCCCTGCGTCTGCGCGATTCCTCATTGCGTGTGGCGATTGATGCTGTCGCGTCTGGTGAGGCTGGAGGGGTTGTCTCGGCGGGTAACAGCGGTGCCATGCTTGCTCTCGCCAAAATCGTTCTGAAAACCCTGCCGGGCATTACCCGCCCGGCTATGGCGGCGGTCAATCCATCAGCACGTGGCGATGTGGTGATGCTGGATCTTGGCGCTAATATTGCCTGCGACACCCGTAATCTTGTTGAGTTCGCTGTCATGGGCGAGGCTTTTGCCAAGGCTGTTCTCGGGCTCCCTGCGCCCAGCATCGGTCTGCTGAATGTCGGTGCCGAAGAGCTCAAGGGTGATGAACGCTTGAGAGCTGCTGCGGATATTCTGCGCGAGTCGCCGCTTTCATCCCAGTTTCACGGGTTTGTCGAAGGTCATGACATAACGGCTGGTACAACGGACGTTGTTGTGACTGATGGTTTCTCTGGCAATATTGCTCTCAAGACGGGTGAGGGTGCGCTCAAACTCGTTTCCATGCTTCTGCAACGGGTTTTCAAGACCAATCTGCTTACCCGCATCGGCTATCTCCTTGTACGTCCCGGTCTGGAGCGTATGAAAGAATGGATTGATCCTCGCCGTTACAATGGTGCTGTTTTCGTTGGCCTGAACGGGATTGTTGTGAAATCGCATGGCGGTGCCGATGCTGAGGGCTTTGCTGCAGCCATCGATGTGGCGATGGATGCTGTTACACACTCGATTAACGAGAAAATCCGCGAACGTCTTCGTCAGGTGGAGGTGCTGATGGCTGCCTCTGAGGACGAAGGCGAGCTTGCTTCTTCCTCCACAGCCGCCTGACTGGCACAGTGAGGGGATAGGCTGGTGATGATCTCTGCTTTGCCAGCACCAATTCAAGAGGAAGAGACATGTCCCTGCGCGCGCGTCTGACCGGGTTTGGCAGTTATCTGCCAAAGCAGGTTGTCACGAATGCCGAGCTTGCCGAGCGTATTGAAACCTCAGACGAGTGGATCAGGACCCGTACAGGCATCTCCCAGCGGCATATAGCAGGTGAGGGAGAGAACGCCGTTACTATGGCTGCCGCCGCGGCACGCTCGGCTTTGGCTTATGCTGATGTAGCTGCCGAATCAGTTGACGCAGTCATTGTTGCAACGGCGACCCCTGATCAGGGATTTCCTGCAACAGCCGTACGCGTACAGGCTGAGCTTGGTATGAGCGCCGGCTTTGCTTTTGACATCACGGCAGCCTGTTCAGGATTCGTCTATGCGCTTTCGACTGCAGAAGCGTTCATCCGGAGTGGTCAGGCAAAAAAAGTGCTGGTGATCGGGACGGAAGTCTACTCACGCATCATGGACTGGGAAGACCGGACGACCTGCGTTCTCTTCGGAGATGGAGCCGGTGCTGTTCTGGTCGAGGCCAGTGACGAGGCTGAGGTCGGTATTCTGTCAACTCATTTGCACAGCGATGGGACCTACGCCGATCTACTGTATGTTGATGGCCCGACGGTGGAAAAACCTGTGTTGCATATGCAGGGGCGTGACGTGTTTCGTCATGCTGTTGCCAAGCTTTCTTCTGTGGTCGATGAGGCTTTGGCGGCCAATGGTCTGTCAGGTGAGGATATTGCCTGGCTCGTGCCGCACCAGCCAATCTCCGTATTATCGAAGGCATGGCCAAAAAGCTCTCCTTGCCGCTTGATCGTGTTGTTGTGACCGTCGATCGCCATGCCAATACGTCAGCGGCTTCCATTCCTCTCGCTCTTGATGAAGCAATACGTGACGGTCGTATCAAACCGGGTGATCTGGTGCTGATCGAGGCTCTGGGTGGTGGGTTGACCTGGGGGTCTGCCCTGCTGCGGATCTGAGCCAGATCTGACGTAATTGCCCTTCAGGGGCATATCCTTTCATTGAGTCGATTGACCTTCATTACTGTCATGATACGGTGCTGTCATGACCACGGTGACCCGCGCGCAAATTGCAGAGCATATCTACAGCCAGGTTGGACTGTCCCGGCACGAATCCGCCGATCTGCTTGAGACGGTTCTCGAGCTGATTGCGTCGCGGCTTGAGAAGGGCGAAACAGTCAAACTGAGTGGCTTTGGAACTTTTTCTGTCCGTCAGAAGGGCCGCAGGGTTGGTCGCAATCCCAAAACAGGTATCGAAGTACCGATTCTTCCCCGTTCTGTACTGGTGTTCCGGCCAAGTCAGATTCTCAGGGCGGAAGTGAACGGCGAGTCGATCGAAGGTCTGGCCAGTGAAAGCGATGATTCATGAGTACGACCCACGTCTCTCCTGACATGACGAGAGTGACGGAAGAGAGGGCGGAGCTTGAGCGTCTGGTCAAAGGGCCAAATGCCTATCGTACCATCAGTGAAGTCGCTGACGAACTGCATGTTCCTCAGCATGTACTCCGTTTCTGGGAAACACGATTCCCTGAAGTGAAACCTCTCAAAAGAGGGGGCGGGCGTCGTTATTACAGTCCGGAAGATATTGATGTCCTGCGTCATATCACAGACCTGCTCTATGTGCAGGGCTATACGATCAAGGGTGTTCAGCGTGTCCTTAAAGAGCATGAAGCCCCATCAGCACTTGTCCCTGTTCCTGTGAAAGCGAAAAGCGCTGCTGTGGCAGTCTCTTCTGCAAGTGGGTCAGCACCTGTTGAAATAACCGATCCTGTTGTGTCGAAAGATACAGAGTCCGAAAAAGACCAGGCGGAGGTCGTGATTCCAGCCACGCGAAGCTCTCTCGAAATTCCTGCTTTCCATGCAGGTGACGAAGAGGCGGCGAAGCATGATCAGTTATCTGAGGATTACGTGGCTGACTCGCTGGCAGATCCCGGAGAGGAGACCGCTTCATCATCAGATATTGCTGACGAGGAACCGCTTGCACAGTCACACTCCGACAATCTGTCTCATGATGACGATACAGCGGCAGTGAAAAGCGAGTCTGAGATCGCGGCTGTTCTGTTTGACGAACTTGTCGAGCTTCGTGCGCTTCAGGCCAGCTGGACAAGTGAAAAGCGCGCGCTTCGTCTGGCATTGGAAGATGTTTTGGGTGAGCTCGATAGCTTGCGTCAGATGGTGCCGGGAAGCGCTTGAGCACTATCGGATAAAAAACCTGCTTCCAGACGCTTGCAGGAAAGGCGTCTCACTGCTAAACGGCCTTTACCGCAGGACTGACGGGCAGTAGCGCAGCCTGGTAGCGCATCAGTCTGGGGGACTGGGGGTCGTGGGTTCGAATCCCGCCTGCCCGATATCTTCGTCCTGCGGTTATTCTCCTCCTGTATGATACAGTACCTTGACCACTCAAGGTTGCCCTTTGCTGCCTCTTGTTCCTGTGATGGCATGAAGGTTACCCCACGGTGACCTAGCCTTATTCGGGGTCGGGAGAGGGTTCAAAGAGACCCCTCGTCACAACGAAGAACAGGTTCTGGTCTGTCTGAGAGATCGTACAGATCCGGGTCGGGCATTAAGTACCGATGACTGTTGCGTCTGGCCTGACTACTTTCACTTAGTATACAGCGATAGGCCAGGTTTTTGCTTTTGGCGTCGTCGCATGGCAGTCTGCCAAAGGGGATAATCTTATAATAAGACTCCCCCGGTTTCCCTGGTCAGACCGGCCTTAAACCGGATTGGCGTGATATGTCGTCAACGTAAACTCTGCTCCTGCGCCTGCTCTTGCTCACGTTCTGAATCCGAACTCCAGATGCGCCAGAGCAGATGTACGGCCGCCATAATGGCCGGCCCCAGAAACAGGCCAAGTAAACCCCAGGTTTCAACACCTGCGAGAATACCAAGCAACACCCAGAGAAAAGGCATCTGTGTGCTGCCGCCAATCAGTGCCGGACGAATGAAATGATCGGCGACAAAAATCACGACAGCACCGAGAGCCACAACGACGATCGCAGAAATCATCTTGCCCTGTATCATGATCAGCAACGCTGCCAGGACAACCGTAGGCAGACCCAGAAACGGGATCATGGCTGCTACGCCGGTCAGCATAGCCAGAAGCAGGGGCTGGGGCGTGTCGGTCAATACATAGGCGACCCCCATTACAAGCCCTTCGCCGAGACCTACGAGCACGAGGCCGGCTACGGTACCATGAACAGATGAGATCATTTGTCGCGCGAGACTTTCACCACGCTTGCCGAAAGTGCGGTTCGAGACGACTAGCACGCGGTGAATGATATCAGCACCATCTCTCAACAGAAAAAACAGTGTCAGGATCGAGAACAGAAACAGTGTGGCCCGTTTGGCGACCTGGGTTGTGACCTGTCTCGTTACCGCCATGCCATGACCAGCGTCGAAAGAGTGGAAGAGCCGATTGAGGTGTTCGGGATTGACAAGATTGTTCTGCCACCATCTTGCAACCTGCGCGCGTTCGAAAGGGAGGTCATTCAGCCATTCGGGCATCGGGATACCGGTATGACGGACCTGGTCGATCCAGCGCAGGGCACTCTGTGCCTCTTCTGCGGCCTTGTAGCCAACCAGACTGAGCGGGATCAGGAAGATGAGCGCAATCGCCGCTGTAAACAGCATAGGGAGCCATTCTGTGCGGCCGAAACGCTTTTCGGTGCGCTGGTAGAGTGGCCACGAAGCAATGGCGAAAACACACCCCCAGAGCAGGGCGGGCAGAAAATTCTTCAGTGTGAAGAGGGCAAGCGCGATGAAGAAAAAACCCAGCAACCCGCGTGAACGCCGCTGCGAGCGGCCAATTGGAGATACGGCCTGCGCATTGTCATCTGAAAAATCGTCTTCCACGTCTCGTTTCTGGCTCCTTGCCATTTTCCTGTCTGAGCCTTCGGGAGGAGGCGCGTTGTGATCCGTCATTATGTTCCTCGGGCGTTGCATTACGCATATCTCGTTCATCTGACGACCCTGGTTTTCCGATCGTCTGGTTTCCCGGATGCCGCTTCACATAGTGATGACCCTGATCAGATCAGGATCGAAAATCTCATTTCTTGCATGTCACGGCAATGCGTCAATATCATTACGATTTTCCAGGACCGGCATGCGTGTCAGAACGAGGCGCAGATCGGATGGATGAACGCTCCGACAGAGCTCTGGTTGAATTGCTTTTTATAGCTGCTGCGTATTGCCTCAAGAGCCGGAAGAAGTTCTGGTTTTTGTGAGGTAATAATCCAGATCAGGCGCGATTTTTCATGAAGAACAGGTTCATGGCGACCGTTCTGCCACTGTCCTTCTGCCTCGATTACGGAAAAGCCGGACGGAAAGCGAGGTGTTACATTTTCCGCGAGAAATCTTGTCCACTGTGATCGGGAGACCTCGCCGCCTCCGGGCAAGGAGAGGCCAAAAGCGAGGGTAACAGCCTCTCCCTCGTACCCGCCGAACCTAGTGCAGAGAGCCGTCTTCTCAGAGGATCGCGCCTCATCATGTCGCATACATCCTGAGAGTGCGAGCACCAACAGACTGCAGCTCGCAAAACAGACGCCTCTTGGTATCATTGTCGATCGAGTGCAGCACGAAGCAGGCGGCTGTCTTCTGTCGAAAAGAGATTGCGGCGCAGGAAAAGATCAATCAGCACAAGATTGACGTTGAACTTGATGTCAGTCGTGTCCCTGACAAGGCAAAATACTTTTTCGAGGGACATGAGTTCGAAGAAAGCCACTTCGCCATCGACTGGTTCAGGAATAAAATCATTCGGCAGGATCAGATCGTAACAGAACAATGTATCCTGACGCAGTCCTTCCGGACGTTCCATGGCGTAGCGCAATGTTGCAACGGGCTGTGCCCGGGTTGCCAGCTCTGGCGGGATGGCAGCTTCTTCTCCGGCTTCCTTGATCAGGGCCTGTATGGGGGTAAGGCCGGTACAGATGCCCCCTGCCGCAAGGTGATCAAGTTTGCCCGGATCGAGCCTTTTGTTTTGGGCGCGATGACCCATCCATAGAAATATCCCTTCTTCCTTCTCCACCAGCCCGTTGAGATGCACGCCGGACGCGGTGCAGCCAAGAAGGGGCAGGGCGCCACGATCAATCCTGCCGATTGCTGTGCCTTTGTCGTCGAAAACATCAAAAAGTTCATGATGGGGGCGATAAAGACCCTGGGCTGCCAGTGTCTCCCCCAGGGGAAGCAGGGCCTCGCCATCAGGCAGGCGGAAATTTGTGCCGTCTTCGTAGCCCAGCGTGCACAATGCTTCGAAAACACGTGGGTCGGCCAGGCCAAACAAGGCGTCTCCTGCCAGAATGGGACGACGTTTGCCAGGCAGGATGGCAGTCTGGCAGCGTCGGATATGGGCAAGAAACGGGGCGAGGTTATCGTCGGGCATGAAAAGCGGTACTCTCCTGTCGGAGTATCCACGATATCGCGTATCGCTGTACGATTGCAAAATGCCTTGCCGCAGTTCAGTTGAGGAGCATGCGCTTCAAACGGACACTCCCCTTTGCCGTAATCAGTCTGGCGCGTGCCTGGCGATTGGTCCTCTCTCACGATATCCGTTACTTCAGGTTCGGGATCGGAGTGACGCTTTTCCTGCTCGTCGCCGAGCGTCTTTGCCTGCTTGGTACGCCCTATCTGTTCAGTCGGATCGTAGCGCATTTTTCGTCGCCGGATCTTCTTGTAATCATTCCTGTTGCTCTGATTCTTTCCTATGCCGGATTGATCTTCTGTCGAAGCGCATTCTCTGCCCTGCAGGAAATGGTCTATCAGCCTGTGGGCCAGAGATTGCAGGCTCTTACAGCGCAACAGGCCTTTCGCCATCTGCTTGATCTGCCCTATCGCTTTCATCGTGATCGCCAGACAGGGGCCCTGACGCGCGCCATTGAACGTGGCTCCGAGGCGGCCGATACGCTTTTGCGCCTCGCTCTTTTCAATATTCTGCCAGCGCTGCTTGATACCAGCCTGACGATTGCGGTCGTCTTCTCCTGTCTGGGAGGACGTTATGCCGGTGTGATTCTTTTGGCACTGCTTTGCTATCTCGGGCTTGCCCAGTGGTTCGTACGTCAGCGTGTCAGGGCGCGTCGTCAACGCAATGAGGCCAATGGAAAGGCGCAGCATTTCCTGCTCGATTCCCTGCTCAATTTTGACTCCGTGCGTCATTTTGCCAATGAGGCGCATGAATTCGATCGCTATGAACAGGCGAGGATTGCCCAGGAAAAAGCCAGTTTGCGCATGACATTCGTGGCCGGACTTTCGTCTGTCTGCCAGAACGCCATGATCGCGCTTGCGACCCTGATCATTTTTCTTATGGCAGCGCAGGATCTGGCAGCAGGACATATTGATGTGGCGGCCTTCGTCATGATCGGGACGTATCTGCGCACGCTTTATCAGGCCGTCATCTCGCTCAATATTGTTTATGCGGGATGGCGCAATGCCTGTGTCGATCTGGAACACCTTACCGATCTTATGGATGAGCCTGCGCGGGATGGTGGTTCGTTGATCGAGGGAACGGCTTTTCGTGAGCAGAACACGGGGCCGGCGTCACTGGCGTTCGATCATGTCGTGTTTGATTACGATGGTCGGGAAATTCTGCATGATCTGTCTTTTGCTGTCGCTCCTGGTCAGACTGTTGCGCTGGTAGGCCCGACGGGTGCGGGAAAATCCACCATCGCCCGTCTTGTGCTGGGCGCATATGCGCCGAAATCAGGACGGATTTTGCTGGATGGACAGGATCTGACCGGTCTGTCGCCTGCGATGCTGCATCAGACGATCGGTGTTGTTCCTCAGGATACCCAGCTTTTCAACGATACGATCGGCTATAACATTGCCTATGGCCGCCTTGATGCGACGCAGGATGAGATTGAAGAAGCAGCGCGGCTGGCGCAGATCCACGATTTCATAGACTCTCTGGAGGGAGGCTACGAAACCCTGGTGGGTGAGAGGGGGCTGAAGCTCTCGGGAGGAGAGCGCCAGCGTATCGCCCTTGCTCGTATCATCTTGCGCAAACCCAGATTGCTTCTGCTTGACGAAGCAACAAGCGCCCTCGATACGCACACGGAACAGCGTCTGATGGATGCTTTGCGACGGGTCACAACGCGCCAGACCACCGTTGCGGTTGCCCATCGCCTTTCGACGATACGCCACGCTGATCTTATTCTGGTTATCGACTCAGGAAGGATTGTCGAGCAGGGAACGCATGAGGCGTTGATGACAGCGAAAGGCAGATATTTCACAATGGTGGGCAATCAATCTGATCCTCTCTCTGGTTTTCCCGATCATGGAGCCCTACGTGAGGGAGCGGAATATCCAGTCAAGAGAGGAGAGAGTCCATGACGAAGCAGGCTGAAGAACTCGCCCGCGATTTCCATCCGGACAAGGCTGTCGAGGAAGAAATTCGCGAACAGGTTGCCCATGAGCTCTCTGATGGGGAAGAGGGAGTCGAGATACCGGAAGAGCTTCGTCAGTGTGGCGTCGTGATCGACAAGGCGATTGGCTATCTTGTGGAGCAGAATCTTCCTACAGAACTTATTGCCTCTGCATTGCTCGGTGGCTCACTTGGCGTTCTCGCGCGGACAACCGATGCCGAAACGATGATCAGGATGCTTCAGACGGCTGTTGAGAGTATCAAGGCCGGAGAACTGATCTGCGCGGACGCGTTTTCCGACGGCGAATGACAGTTTGCGACGCTTTCGGCTTGACGGAACCGGGGGGGTCCGTCATAAGCCGCGCCTTAACGCGTCGTCGTATGCCGGGACTGGTCTCGGCGAACTTATTACTACCGAGGATCAAGTCCATGTCACGCCGCTGCCAAATCACGGGCAAGGGTGTGCTGACGGGCAACAACGTCAGCCACGCCAACAACAAGACCCGTCGTCGCTTCCTGCCGAACCTGCAGGAAATCACTCTGCTCTCCGACATTCTCGGCACGGGCGTTCGTCTGCGTCTGTCCACCCAGGGCATCCGCACGGTTGAGCATAACGGCGGTCTGGACTCGTTCCTGATCAGCACGCCGAACCGCAAGCTCCCGGTGGAAGCTCAGGTTATCAAGCGCCGCATCCTGCGCGCTCAGGAAAGCAAGGCCGCTCAGACCGCCTGAGTCTGACGGTGTTTGCCTCGCGGCCTCTGGCTGCAAAAGGCAGGCAAAAACAAAATTGGCCTTGAAAACGTGATCGGGTTGTTTCATTCAGCCACTCGATCACAAGGCCTGACTTGGTCGATCCGGCTTCGACGTCTTTACCGGACTATTCCGAAAATTGCGTCGATCTGTGACGGCCACGGCAAAAGGTGTTTCGGGGCGGCCTGAAGCACCTTTAATCGCATTCTGGAGGTATCCCGTGTCCGAAAGCAGCGTCGCAGAAGCCAAATCGGCTCTCTCGAAGATCCGCAATATCGGTATTACCGCGCATATCGATGCCGGCAAGACCACGACGACCGAGCGCATTCTGTACTACACCGGCGTGTCTCATCGCATTGGTGAAGTGCATGATGGCAACACGACCACTGACTACATGGCGCAGGAACGTGAGCGTGGCATCACGATTACCTCGGCAGCCGTGACCTGCGAGTGGGAAAACCACCGCATCAACATCATCGACACCCCGGGTCATATCGACTTCAACATCGAGGTGAACCGCTCGCTGCGCGTACTCGACGGCGCCATCTTCATTATCGAAGGCGTTGCCGGTGTTCAGCCGCAGTCAGAAACCAACTGGCGTCTGGCTGACCGCTACAACGTGCCGCGCGTCATTTTCATCAACAAGCTCGATCGTACCGGCGCCGATTTCTATCGTGCGTTCGACACGCTGAAGGAAAAGCTCGACATCGTCGCTATTCCGCTTCAGCTGCCGATCGGCATCGAAGAAAACTTTGTTGGTGTGGTCGACCTGGTCGAAATGCGCGCCATCATCTGGGAAGGCGGCGAGCTGGGCGCAAAGTTCCACTATGCTGAAATTCCCGATGACCTGAAGGAAAAGGCAGCCGAGGCCCGCCAGAACCTTCTGGACACCGCGCTGAGCGTTGATGAAGCCGCGATCGAAGAGTATTTCGAGAAGGGCGATGTTGACGTTGCAACACTGAAGAAGTGCATCAAGAAGGGCGCCATCTCCGGCGTGTTCCGTCCCGTTCTGTGCGGCACAGCCTTCAAGAACAAGGGCGTTCAGCCGCTTCTCGACGCCGTTATCGATTACCTGCCGGCTCCTGACGAAGTCGAAGGCATCCGTATTGCGCCGCCGGAAGGCGAAGAGGTCGACGAGAACTTCCTGCCGATCGTGCCGGTTGACCCCGATGGCAAGTTCGCTGGTCTCGCCTTCAAGATCATCTCCGACAAGTATGGCACTCTGACCTTCGTGCGCGTCTATCGTGGTGTTCTGAAGTCGGGTGACACCGTGCTGAACACGACCAAGGGCCACAAGGAACGCGTCGGCCGCATGTTCCAGATGCACGCTGACAAGCGTGAGGAAGTCAAGCAGGTCGGCGCTGGCGACATCGCAGCTTTCGTTGGTCTGAAGGACACCCAGACGGGTGACACCCTGGCCGATGCTGCCGATCCGGTGGTTCTGGAGCGCATGCAGTTCCCGGTTCCGGTTATCGACATCTCTGTCGAGCCGAAGACCAAGGATGCCGTCGAGAAGATGACGCTGGCGCTGCAGAAGCTCGCCGCCGAGGATCCCTCGCTGCAGCTCAAGACCGACCAGGAAACGGGTCAGACCATCCTGTCCGGCATGGGTGAGCTGCATCTCGACATCATCGTTGACCGTCTGCGTCGTGAATACGGCGTTGAAGCCAATGTTGGTGCGCCTCAGGTTGCTTATCGCGAAACGATTTCGCGTCCGCATATCGAGACCTACACCCACAAGAAGCAGTCCGGTGGTTCGGGTCAGTACGCTGAAGTCAAGATCGAGTTCGCTCCGGTCGAGCGTAACGAAGGCATCAGCTTCGAGAACAAGGTCGTCGGCGGTACGGTGCCGAAGGAATACATCCCGGCTGTCGAAAAGGGCATTCGTATGCAGTCCTCGACGGGCGTGCTGGCTGGCTTCCCGACGGTCGACTTCAAGTTCACGCTGCTCGACGGTAAGTACCATGACGTCGACTCGTCGGCTCTCGCCTTCGAAATTGCCGCCAAGGCCTGTTTCCGTGAAGGCATGAAGAATGCCGGCCCCGTGATCCTTGAACCGATCATGGACGTCGAAATCACGACCCCGAACGATCACGTTGGCGACGTGGTGGGCGACCTTAACCGTCGTCGTGGCATCATCCAGAGCCAGGAAACCGCCGGTTCGACCGTCATGATCCGCTCGCAGGTGCCGCTGAAGGAAATGTTCGGCTACATCTCGCATCTGCGTTCGGCCACCAAGGGCCGTGCGTCGTTCACGATGCAGTTCCATCACTATGATCCGGTGCCGCGCAACGTGGCTGACGAGATCATGGCGAAGAGCGCCTGATCCTTCGGGACTAGTCAAAGCCTGCAAGAAAGCCGCCCTTCCGGGCGGCTTTTTTGTTTGAATATCTGCTGGATCGGGGAGGGGATGAATCAGTGTCGACTGGCAGCATAAAGGCGATAAAGCAATTTGCCCTGAAAGCTGACCAGGATCATGGCGAGTAATGTAGTCTTCAGAATAATGCCGGAGACCATGTGGTTATGCGGCGTGGAATCCAGATAAAGGAGATAGCCGCTCCTGAGCAGAAAAAAGCTGGCTGACCCAGCTTTCCAAAAAGCTTCTGCGCAGGGCAGGTGTTTCGGCTACAGCTGCCGTCCCTCATCTAGGCTCTCTTGTTGGATTGAGATCGGCACTTGCCGCACAAGGGTATGATGAACTGGCTGATGCTCTCCTTTCGGCACAGGGTCTGCCTCTCTCAGTGAGCGAGAACAGTTCTGACAGTGGCATGCACGAGGATCATACAAAGGCGCGGTCGGCAGGACGTGCTTATCTTGCCTTCGCAACTGCAAACCCAGATCTCTTCCGACTCATGTTTCGCCGCGCCTTGCTGGATTACAGCTGTCCGGAACTTGCCCGGGCATCGGCAAGAGCCTTTGAGGCGTTGAGCTTGCTATGCGGGGATGATGGGTCAGGCGTACGAAATTCCGCTCGCATGGCAGGGCTCTGGGAAAGAGTACATGGACTGGCCACCCTGGCTATCGACGGTATGCTCGGTCCTTTGCTGGAAGAAGCAGAGGCTCCTTCGCAGGAGCTTTTTCTGAATGAAGCGCTTGCTCTCTCCGGATCCCGAAATCATGAATGACGCATTTGCGAGAAACATGAACTATGATTAATTATCACGTTTACGTTACTGTCACAAATATTGCGAAAACATTATATTAATTTAATCAGAAGTCTGCTTTTCTCCTGTTCAGTGACGGGGGACGCTGGACGAAATCCCCGCTGCTTCAGGCTCAAATCGGGAGGCTGGTCCCATGGCATTGGCCCATCAGACCACAAGTGAAATGCAGGAAAACAATACACCGCTCCTGCATGTGGCGGGTATTTCTAAGACATTTTCCGGGATCAAGGTTCTCAAGGATGTCTCACTCAGCGCCTATGGTGGCGAGATCCTCGCCCTCATGGGAGAGAACGGGGCTGGAAAGTCCACTCTCATGAAAATTCTGTCAGGTGCGTATACTGCCGATCCCGGTGGCGAGATCCGCATTGGCGGTGAGGTCGCCAGGATTACAAATCCTGCTTCTGCGCGTGCACTCGGGGTTGGCATTATCTATCAGGAGCTTGCACTCGCACCGAACCTGACCGTTGCTGAAAATATTCATCTCGGCTCGGAGCTGCGCAAAGGGGGAATGATCGACCGTTCTGCGATGAATGAGGCGTGTCGCGAGTTGCTCAGGGAGCTTGGCGCGCCTTTCGGACCGGAAGACAAGCTTTCAACCATGTCGGTCGCTGAGCAGCAACTGGTTGAGATCGCCCGTGCCCTTCATCGGGATGTTCGCATTCTCGTGCTTGATGAACCGACAACGGCGCTTTCAGCACGCGAAACAGACCGGCTTTTTGCCCTGATCCGTCAGCTACGCGCCAAGGGGCTTGCGCTTATCTATATCAGCCATCGTATGGATGAGATCGACGAGCTTGCTGACCGGGTATCGGTGCTGCGCGATGGTGCTCATGTAGGCACACTCGAAAAACATGAGCTTTCTTCTGCACGAATCGTCAGTCTTATGGTCGGGCGTGATCTGTCGAGCTTTTATGAGAAAGACGGTGATCATGTGCGCCATGATGCGGCTCCGATCCTGCAGGTTGAAGGGCTGACAGATGGCAAACGCGTTCAGCCGGTCAGCTTTGTGCTTCGTCCTGGCGAGGTTCTGGGTATTGCGGGGCTGGTCGGTGCAGGACGTACGGAGCTTGCACGTCTTGTTTTCGGTGCTGATCCGAAAGTGGCAGGTACTATCTCTCTTGATTCCCGGAAGCTTGATATCCGTTCGCCACGCGATGCGCTGGCAGCCGGCATTGCCTATCTGACCGAAGATCGCAAGGCGCTCGGTCTCTTTCTGGACATGTCTTGCAGTGGCAACATCAATCTTGGCGTTGTCGAACGCGATGCGCGGCTTGGTGTACTTGATCATGGCAAGGGAAGAACGCGGGCAACAGGTTCCTTTGCCGCCTTGCGGATCAAGGCCCAGAACATGCTGACCAATGTTGGTGGCCTTTCAGGTGGCAACCAGCAGAAGGTTCTTCTGGGTCGTCTGCTCGAAACCGGTCCGAAAGTGCTGATACTCGATGAACCGACAAGAGGTGTCGATATCGGTGCAAAAACAGAAATCTATCGCATTATCAACGATCTGGCAGCCCAGGGGCTGGGGATTATCGTCATATCGAGCGAGATGGCCGAGATCATCGGTGTGAGTGATCGCGTTCTTGTCATGCGTGAAGGTCACCTTACGGGTGAACTCACAGGCGACGAGATCACGCAGGAAGCCATCATGTCTCTCGCAGTCGGTCTCGCCGCTGCTCCTTCAATCGCCGCCTAGGATAACACGTCTATGAGCACCACTCTCAACCCGGCGGTTGCGGCTACTCCCGCCGCCCAGCTCAATGCGCGCGCCGCGACCCGCAGCATTCTCCAGGCTGCAGGCATGTTACCGGTTCTGATCCTGCTGGCGCTCGGTTTCCATTTTCTGGGAGGGCATCGTTTTCTCTCGGGTCAGAATCTCTCGATTATTGCCCAGCAGGCATCGATCAACACTGTTCTGGCTTCGGGGATGACATTTGTCATCCTTACCGGCGGTATCGATCTTTCAGTTGGTTCCATACTTGCTTTCGCGGCCATGTGCGGACTGATTGTTTCGACAATGCCACATCTGGCCTGGCTTGCCGTGCCTGCATGCCTCGGAGCGGGACTGCTTATCGGCGTGTTCAACGGTGCCCTCATCGCTGGTGTCAAGATTCCGCCTTTCATCGTGACGCTGGGTACATTGACTGCTGTGCGTGGTCTCGCCCGTCTGATGGGAAATGATCGCACAATCTTCAACCCGGATCTTTCCTTTGCCTGGATCGGCAATGATGGCATCGCCATCACCTCGACTTTCACCATTCCCTGGCTTGCCGTCATTGCCCTGGCGGTTGTGGTGGCAAGCTGGTTCATCCTGCGACGCACTGTCCTGGGTGTGCATATCTACGCCATCGGCGGCAATGCTTCGGCAGCACGACTTGCCGGTATCCGTGTCGGCCTGGTGCTGATGTTCGTATATGCCGCTTCTGGTCTGCTCGCTGGCCTTGGCGCAGTGATGTCATCCGCGCGGCTTTATGCTGCCAACGGTCTGCAGCTTGGACAATCCTACGAGCTTGACGCCATTGCCGCTGTCATTCTGGGGGGCACGTCGTTTGTCGGCGGCGTCGGCTCCATCTGGGGCACACTGGTCGGTGCCCTGCTGATTGCCGTCCTGACCAATGGGCTCATCCTGGTTGGTGTGTCCGATATCTGGCAGTTCATCGTCAAGGGGCTCGTCATCATCGTGGCGGTCGCTCTTGACCGGTTCCGTGCACCGGCGGCGCGCACCTGATTTCAGGTTGTATCCTTCCGTCTTTTTCGATCCTGTTCTTCTATCGCTTCGGATATTTCAAGATGATTACTCGTTCAAAATTCCTCCTCGGTGCGCTGGCTCTCTCAACGGCTCTTTCGGTTCAGACAGTACATGCTGAAGGCATAAGCAATGTCGGGGTTTCGGTCGGCTCTCTGGGTAATCCCTATTTCGTGGCACTGGTCAAAGGCGCCACGACCCAGCTCAAAACTGTCGCTCCGGATGCCAGGATCAACGCGCTCTCCGCTGATTACGACCTGAACAAGCAATTCTCGCAGATGGACAGTTTCGTTACCTCGGGTGTCAATCTGATCCTGCTCAATGGTGTTGATCCACAGGCGGTTCTGCCTGCAGTCAAACGTGTGCAGAAAGCAGGGGCAACCGTCATTGCGGTTGACGTTGGTTCTGCCGGTGTGGATGGGACGGTCCAGACCGATAACGTGGCGGCAGGGCGTATTTCCTGCGAGTATCTCGCGAAGAAACTGGACGGAAAAGGCGAAGTCGCCATCGAGAACGGCCCGCAGGTTTCCTCGATCATTGATCGTGTAAAGGGCTGCAAGGAAATTCTGGCAAAGTATCCGGATATCAAGATTGTCAGTGATGACCAGAACGGGGGGGCAGAGCGTGACCTCGGTTTCAAGGTCATGCAGGGCTTTCTCGTGCGTTTCCCGAACCTGAAAGGTGTTTTCGCCATCAACGATCCGGAGGCGATCGGTGGCGATCTGGCCATTCGTCAGGCCCATCGTCAGGGAATTACAGTCACTTCTGTCGACGGTGCGCCGGATATCGTAGCGTCACTCAAGGACCCGAGATCATCCATCGTTGCTTCTGCCAGCCAGGATCCGTACCAGATGGGCAAGGACGGTGTTGCCATGGGGCAGGCGATCAAGGATGGCAAGCTGGCAAAGGGCACTGTACGCCTGATGCCACCAACCCTCATCACGCGTGACAATGTCGGCACCTATAAAGGCTGGACCGGCGAATAAGCCAGTCCGTTTCCCCGGCCTCACAGCGGGGAGATGTCTCAGTTCTGCGTATTGTTCGAAGCGAAAAGCCGGTAGATAAGCAAAAGAATCATCGCACCGAAAACCGAGGCGACAAAGCCGGCAGGCTGGCCAGCGTGATAGAAATGCAGTTTCTGGCCTATCCACCCAGCCAGAAGCGCACCGGCGATACCCAGAAAAATTGTGATGATAAAGCCACCGGGGTCCCGGCCGGGCATCAGGAATTTGGCGATCAACCCAACAAAAAAACCGACGATCAATGTCCAGATCAGATGCATGTCATCTCCTCATGCCTTCAGGCATTTGTCACGTCATTGTGACTACCATGAAAATAACACAAGGGTCCACGGCCGGCTGGGCTGACTCCTTGTCCCTATCTTCCACCTGGTAGTCAAAGCGGATCTGACGACAGACGCAGAGGCAGGTTGTTGTCTCTCCTCTGGAAAGGAATTCTTCATACTTGAAATACTGATCATCTATATATTTTATGGTTTATAAAAAATATATTTTCTTTCTTTATTGTAATTTATGTAAATTATTTACTCGACATATGTCCTGTTTCACTAATGAAAAGAACCTCTCTTCTGTTGCCGACGTTGTGTCTCATGAGGATTCCATTCGGAGAAACAAAGATGAGCCGCAACGTCGCTGAGTCCATGGTTGAAGTTCTTGAGGAAGCGGGAGCGCTTCATTGTTATGGCATTCCGGGCGACACGCTCAATCATTTCACCGATGCCCTGTCCCGCAGTTCAATCTCTTTCGTTCACATGCGTCATGAGGAAGCAGGAGCTTTCGCTGCCGGGGCTGAGGCGCTTCTGGCCGATCGCCTGACACTTTGCGCGGGGTCGTGTGGACCTGGCAGTCTGCATTTCATCAACGGCATATGGGAGAGCAACCGGAACCGTGCTCCGGTGCTCCTGATTGCAAGCCAGATAGCCCGTGACCAGCTTGGTTTCGAGTTTCCGCAAGAGGTTGATTTCCGTACCGTCTACGGAGCAGGGACTGTTTTCTGCGAGGAAATCCGCACACCGGAACAGGCTGTCCGTATGACGGCAATGGCTGCACAGGCGGCCGTGTCCCGTCGGGGGGTCGCTGTTCTGATTGTACCTGCTGATGTTTTTGCGGCGAAGGAAGCCAAAAAATCGGCGCATCGTGCGCATTATGCCCGTCCCGTCGTGACGCCCAATGCCGCCGAACTCAAGGCGATGGCAGAAATTCTCAATGCCGGACATCGCATCACCATTTTCGGGGGCTCAGGATGTGAAGATGCCCATGACCAGATTGTTCGTCTGGCAGATGCACTGAAAGCGCCGGTCGCCAGAACATCCCGTGCGAAGGATTTTCTTGAGCACAACAATCCATTCGATGTGGGAATGACTGGCATGATAGGTGCCGAAGGCGGAATGCATGCCGTCAGCTCCTGCGACACCCTGCTTTTGCTCGGCTGTGATTTTGCCTGGGCACAATATTATCCGGACAAGGCGAAAATCATTCAGCTTGATCTTGATCCCGTTCACCTCGGTCGACGTCATCCGATTGATCTGGGCGTGGCTGGTGATGTAGGTGCGACGCTTGACGCTCTGCTCCCCCTTGTCAGCCCCCGGACTGATCGCACATTTCTTGATGCCTCGCTCGAAGTTGCCCATGAGGCTCAGGCCAAACTCGATGAACGGGCTGTTCCCGGAAAGATAGGAACCATTCATCCTCAGTACCTGGCTGCAACTGTTGCCCGCCACGCGGCACCGGATGCCATTTTCACGGCCGATGGTGGTTCACCTATGGTCTGGATACTCCGGCATGTTCCTTCCACAGGCCGTAATCGTACGCTGACCAGTCTCAGTCACGGCACGATGGCCAATGCCATGCCGCAGGCATTGGGTGCCCAGAAAGCCTTTCCTGAACGTCAGGTGATTTCTTTTTCAGGAGATGGCGGCATAGCGATGTTGCTTGGCGATCTGTTGACGACCATTCAGGAGAAACTGCCAATCAAGGTTGTTGTGTTCAACAACAGCTCGCTGAATTTTGTCGAGCTGGAACAGAAGGTCGAAGGGCTGCTCGATCATTACACCAATCTGGTCAATCCTGATTTCAGTCAGGTTGCTTCCTCGATCGGGTTGTGGAGCCGGCGTGTGGAGAATCCTGATGATCTGGATGGAACCGTTCAGGAGTTTCTGGCAGTACAGGGCCCAGCCCTGCTGGATGTCGTCACAAACGAATTCGAACTGGTCATGCCTCCTGATATTCATGCCGGAGAAGTTGTCGGAATGAGTTTGTATGCTGCCAAGGGCATGCTTTCCGGAAGAGCCAAGGAAGTTGTCAAGATGCTCGGCGGGGCTTTGCGCGGCTGAGTTTCTCCCTGGCGGGGACAGGCCACAAGAGAAGCCGAGGCTAGGTAATCGAAGCGCTTGGCTCCGCTTTGTAACCGCCTGATTTTTTAGTTGTCTGGATTGTCATCAAGATCCAGGACAGGCGCGAGAGAAATCCTACGTCTGTCCTGGGTGTCTATCATGCATTCAGCCGAATGAGCCGTTGGCATGCATGACCGCTACGCTGATCTCCCGCAACACGGCGAAAAGACGGGCCATCGGGGCAAAAATCTCTTCGTGCTCGCGGGTGAAGCCATAATCGTCACGAGGGCCACTGGGCTCATGAAAGTCGATATCGGTGACCATCCCTGCGGATTGAGGGAAGATCTCTGAAAGGCGCTTGAGCACGGCTGGAATTTCGAGCTGCAGCACAAGTTTCAGCAATGTCTCCCGATTGATGTCGTTGCGCGGGCTGAAAGAGGGAATACGTGTGGCCAGAATCCAGATCTGGCCGATAACAGCGTGGCGGATGGCATGGAGCGTCCGTTCCTGTGCGGTCATTCTGAGTGAATGACTCCAGACAGATTCAAGGGCGATATGATCTGCCTGTATGCGCCTGAACATGGCAGGCAGACTGCGCCAGAACTCCAGCCCTTCGAGCCCATGCGCCAGAACAAGATGCTGTCTGCGCTGCTCCTCGTTGCGTGCTGATGCAGCCCTGTCCAGCCAGGTGCCTGGATCCAGCAGCCGCACGATCCCCCGCAGCGCCAATATCGGAATGTGCCGCAGCCTGACGGGCAAAATCGAGTGCGAGACCGAAACGCCGGCTGCTGCGGGCGAGCTTCTCGAAGGTCTCGGGGTGGCGCGAGGCAGCCGTACCGAAACCCTGGAGTACGTTTGTCCACCAGCCAAGCTGTTCGAGAATGGCGTTATTGGGAATGGCACGAAGCTGGCTCGGATGGGTAATACGCGTGACGCTGATACCGTCTCCCTGCCGTGCCGACGGACGTGAGCCGGACTTGTCGATCAGAGCCGGGCCAAAGGCACCGAGCAGCCCGGCATAGCAGGATCTTCAACAAGGCTGCTCATGTCGAGAGCAATGGTCGAGAAGAAGTCCGAGGAGAAATCCGGCTCGTCATAAATCGGGTCGCGCGCGGTTGAAATCGGGCGCATCAGATGTTCGGCAAGGGTTGCGATGGTTGAAGCGGCAAGTGGCGCCGTGCCGAAGAGCGTGTATCCGTCACCACCCTGAAAGGCCACTTCCTCACGCAATCTGATACCGGCCTTGGCGAACAGGCCACGCGTATGATCGGGAGAGAAATAGCTCAGTCGGTCGGACAGGCTGAACGGATGGGCACCACGGCCGATACTCTCACCATGGGTATCGAACAGAACAAGCTCGATATCCTTCATTCCATGCTTCTGCATGAGTGCAAGAGTGCGCAGACGCAGACGCTCGACCAGATTGGTTGCAGCGAGCTGGCCTATATAGCGTCCGGAATCCGAATAGCCGAATTGCAGGCAGAGACGGCCGTTGTTGCGGATGTAATCCCGCCAGTGAGGTGAACGGAACGCTTCTTCGAGAATAATCTCGCCGTGTTCAAGCGCGTTCTGTGTTTCGAAAAGTGGTGAGATCTGGATCTGGTTGTCGCGTATGCCGAGCAGACGTGCCAGCCAGAGTGTGGCAAGCAGGGTGTAGCCACTTTCTGTTTCGGCAATCAGGAAGCGTATTGGTGTGTCGGAATCGATATGCTTGAGGATCTGCGCCATGGTCATCATCAGACGGCCGGCAGAAGATTGCTCCATCATCACCGCGCCGAAATCGACGGGAATAGGTTCCTTCAGGGATTCAAGAGCATCATTGATCTGGGAGAGTACCAGGCGACGGCGTGACGGAATGGTGGGATCATCCTCGATACCGAGACGATGGCGCACCACGTTATAGATCTGGGTTGCATTCAGGCGGGTATGGATATGGGCAGCCCCCAGACCATGTGCCATGAAGCCGGCACGCGCGGTCAGCAGGGCGGCGCGGCCTGTATTATCCAGCAGGGGTAATGCCTGCTCGAAAAGTGGCGAAAGTGTTTCGGCAGATGTAAGGGCAGAGTCCCGTCGGCTGACCAGAGTCCGGGCAAAGGCAGCGATTGCTGCTGCGTCATGATGCTGCTGGTCAGGGCAGGCGGCTTCCTGTTCTTTGACCGCGCCCAGTGCGACATCGATACGGGCCACGAGCTGGGAACATTGAGGTAACAGCTTCTCGAGCTGATTACGCAAACGTTCCAGCTGTGTGCGCTTCAGTGCCAGACGAATGCGAAGAGTATCCCACCAGTATATGTCGCTTCGACCATCCGTATCGAAGCCGACCCAGGTGGCCAGAATGAGCGTTCTGATATCGAACGCGGCAAGCGTCTCTTCATGCTCGGGCCAGCGTATGGCTGCATGTTTCAGGATCGCAGCATTGAAGATGTCGAGTGCATCGCGCCCGCGAAGAATGGCCGTGAGTGCCAGACTCTGCTCATGAGCAAGTGTCGGGGCAGCTTCGCGGCGATGCGATTTCAGTTCCGGCAGGCGATGAGAGGGGTCGGTCGCCATTTCGACAATATGGCGATAGACGTTGTCGGCCAGAGCAAAAGTCGGATGAGCAGTAAAAACGGCAGCAAATCCGGGACGGGAGAGTTTTGCAACCAGCGCCTCTGCCGTGTCACAGCTTTCAACGGTTTCCCGTGCCGCGCTGTCCAGGCGACTTTCTGGTGTCGTCTCATTCCCGAGGCCAAGATAGCCGCGCAGACGTGAGGCGCGTTCCCTGAGATTGTCGTCTCGCAAGACGCGCACGGTATTTTCGAGAGTCGTTACCGAAAGCGCGCCGTCGATCAGTTCGTCACCTATCCGGCTCGAAAGCGTCTCGATTGGATCAGGAGCATGGCGCTCATGCGAGGCGCGATCCTGGAGTGCCTGCATTTCACCTGTCAGACGTTCGGCAAAAGCAATGCTTTCACTGGTGTCAGCAGCAGTTTTCTGGTTGGCCTTGGGGGTTGGCGTTCCGTCAGGGGCGTGATGCGGTGCAGTATTGGACAAGGCACTCTCGCTGAGGTTCGGGTCACGGGCGGAGTCCGGTTTTCCATGCAAAAGGCATGATGGCAATGGAGGATCGCCGAGGTGCAGGACTTTTTATCCCGCAAGTGGTAATCGGTCGGAAATGCATCATCCGAATTCCGATCATTCCCCTGGTGGCGAACGTCAGGCTGAAGGCAGCGCCTCAGACGCCGAGGCTCTTGCGAGCCTGAGAGCTTCCCGACGTCTTGCGGGAGGGCTGCTGGTGTCGATGGGCGGGGTCATGGTTCTTTCTGCAGGGCTGCCCGCCATGGGACTGGTGAAAGATCATTTTCTGCTCGAGGTGCTGCGTTCCGGCGCACGGGCCGGGGTGGTTGGCGGTATTGCGGACTGGTTCGCCGTCACGGCCCTGTTTCGGCATCCGCTGGGCCTGCCTATCCCTCATACGGCAGTACTGCCCCGGCAGCAGCCGCGTCTGGCGCGTGCGCTGGGGCGCTTTGTCTCTACGCAGTTCTTTACTGAAGAAGATGCAGGCCGTGCCCTGGCGGCGGCCGATGTGGCACGCATACTGGCCAATCTTCTGCGTCAGCCCCGTACAGTCAATGCGGCAGCGGCGGCTCTGCGCCGCAGCGTGCCTGACATGCTCGACAGACTTGAGGACGGGCGAGCTTCTGCTGCAATAGCCAAGCATTGCCGGTTCTGGTGCGCGGTGAAACCTCCATCAACGTGGTAACGCGCGCGCTGAGAGCGCTGGTCGATGATGAGCTGCATCAGGAAGTGCTTTCCGCGTTGCTTGAACGCTTCAAGGGTGGGGTACAGAAACGCGAGGCAACGCTTCGCAGCTTTATCGAGGAGCGTGTGCGCGAACAGGGCGGCCGCATGATTGGCTGGGCGATAGGCCCATCAGTAGCCAGCAGGGTCATAACGGCGCTTTATCTGGAACTTGATCGCGTTGATCCGCGGGATTCTGAATTGCGTGAGGGATTCACAGGCTGGATCCGACAGGAAATCGACCGTCTGGAACAGGACCCGGAACGTCGTGCCCAGTTTGGCGATGCCATATCGGGTTATCTCGGACATGACAGCCTCAAGCTCTGGTGGTCGGAAATCTGGCAACGTTTCCGGGGGCTTGCCGAGGCCGATCTGGCCAGTGATGAGGGGTGGAGCCGAAGCGTGATAGAGGCGGCGCTGCTCAGTCTGGCTGATCAGCTCGATCATGATCCAGCCATGCGCGCGCGCCTGGAACAGACGCTCAGAACTACCCTTGTCAGGATATTGCCGTCGCTGCGTGACAAACTGGCGGCTTATATCGCTTCGGTCATGGAACGCTGGGACCCCGCCGAGCTTTCGGCAAGGCTTGAGCAGCGTGTTGGCCGCGACCTGCAGTATATCCGTATCAATGGCACGCTGGTCGGATTTGTCGTTGGCGCTGTTCTTGATATGTTCATGAGACTTTGCTTCGGCCATCTAGGCTAGACGACGTCTTTCTCTGCAAAGCTGATGCTGAAAAGGGTTGACGCAGCGGCCTTGCGCGCGCATCTGCTATGAAAATAGCACCATTTAGGTCTTTAATTTCTGTCCATGCGGGACTGATCGAGGGAGCCGAATGCTCAGGTTATCGAAACTCGCTGATTACGCAACGGTTCTGCTCGTGCAGCTTGGCCAGCAGGACACGCTTGTGACAGCCACCGCGCTTGCGGCAGCGACCGGTGTGCCGGAACCGACTGTTGCCAAGCTGCTCAAGGGGCTGGCTGCGGACGGTCTGGTTGCCTCGCATCGTGGCGCACGCGGCGGGTACCGGCTGGCGCGATCTCTGGCTGATATTTCGATTGCCGCCGTCATCACCTCGGTCGATGGTCCAATTGCCCTGACTGCCTGTGTCGAAGGACGGGTTTGTGAAGCGAAATCGCTTTGCGCCCTGTCATCCGGTCAGTGGGACATGGTTAACAGGGCCATCCGCTCGACACTCGAATCCATCAATCTTGACGATATGAGTCGCGCGCATCTGACGGGCGGTTTTGCGCCTGCATCACGCTGCGTCGCTCATGATCATCATCCTGCCAGGGAGGGATGAGATGCCAGCCGTAACGGAAACCCGTGAAGCCGTCGAAACACTCGGTCAATCGACCTATAAATGGGGTTTCGAGACTGATATCGAAATGGAGTTCGCCCCCAAGGGGCTGAGCGAGGAAACCATCCGGTTCATCTCGGCACGCAAGCAAGAGCCTGAATGGATGCTCGACTGGCGTTTGCAGGCGTTTCGTGCCTGGCAGGCCATGGAAGAGCCCAGCTGGCAGAAGCCGGAATATCCGGCGATTGATTACCAGGATGCTTTCTATTTTGCCGAGCCGAAAAAGAAGCCTGGCCCGAAATCGCTTGAGGAAGTCGATCCTGAGCTTTTGCGCACCTACGCGAAACTGGGAATTCCGTTGCACGAGCAGGCCATTCTGGCGGGTGTCGAAGGGGCTGGCGAGCCTGAGGCCCGTCTACCGGTTGCTGTTGATGCCGTGTTTGATTCTGTTTCGGTCGTAACAACCTTCCGCAAGACTCTTGAGGAAGCCGGGGTCATCTTCTGCCCGATTTCGGATGCCATTCGTGAGCATCCCGAACTGGTGAAGCGCTATCTCGGTTCCGTCGTGCCTGTGAGTGACAATTTCTTCGCGGCGCTGAATTCGGCAGTCTTTACTGACGGTTCGTTCGTTTATGTACCTGAGGGTGTAAGCTGCCCGATGGAGCTGTCTACCTATTTCCGCATCAATGCACGTAATACGGGGCAGTTTGAACGTACGCTTATCATCTGCGAAGATCGCGCCACAGTCTCGTATCTCGAGGGTTGTACTGCGCCGATGCGCGACGAGAACCAGCTTCATGCTGCGGTGGTCGAACTCGTGGCGATGAACGACGCCAAGATCAAATATTCCACAGTGCAGAACTGGTATCCGGGCGATGAGAACGGCAAGGGTGGCATCTATAACTTTGTGACCAAGCGCGGTGCCTGCCGTGGTCGCAATGCCAAGATCTCCTGGACACAGGTCGAGACGGGGTCTGCCATCACCTGGAAATATCCTTCCTGCATCCTCGCGGGCGAGGGTTCGGTGGGCGAGTTCTATTCGGTGGCTGTCACCAACAACCGTCAGCAGGCCGATACGGGTACGAAGATGATCCATCTGGCGCCCAATACCCGCTCGACCATCATCGCCAAGACCATTTCTGCCGGGCACTCCGACAGCACGTATCGCGGTCTGGTGCGTATGATGCCCAAGGCTCGGGGCGCGCGCAATTTCACGCAATGCGACAGTCTGCTGATCGGCGATCAGTGTGGCGCGCATACCGTGCCTTATATCGAGAACCGCAACATGACGGCGCGTGTCGAGCATGAGGCGACCACCTCGAAGATTTCTGAAGACCAGCTTTTCTATTGCCGGTCACGTGGCCTGTCGGAAGAAGATGCCGTGGGCCTCATCGTCAACGGGTTCTGCAAGGATGTCCTGAAGGAACTCCCCATGGAGTTTGCAGTGGAAGCTCAGAAGCTCCTGCAACTCAGTCTTGAAGGTAGCGTCGGGTAAAGAGCCGCATCATGAATGATTTTCTGAAAATTTCTGGTCTCTGTGCGCAGATTGACGATAACGGAACCCCGAAGGAGATTCTGCGCGGTCTCGACCTCGAAGTGCCCAAGGGCCAGATCCACGCGATCATGGGGCCGAACGGTTCGGGCAAGTCGACGCTCTCCTATGTGCTCGCCGGTCGTGAAGACTACGAAGTAACGGGTGGCAGCGCCGAGTTCCTCGGCGAGGATCTGCTGGCGCTTGAGCCGGAAGAACGCGCCGCCCTCGGTGTGTTCCTCGCCTTTCAGGCGCCGATCGAGTTGCCCGGCGTGAATAATGCCAATTTCTTGCGCACGGCGGTCAATGCGGTGCGTCGCGCCCGCAAGGAAGAAGAGCTTGATGCCGTGGGCTTTCTCAAGGCCGTTCGCGCCGAGACGAAGCACCTGCACATGTCCGACGACATGCTCAAGCGCAACGTCAATGTCGGCTTTTCCGGCGGTGAGAAGAAGCGCAACGAAGTGCTGCAGATGCGTATGCTGCGGCCTAAATTTGCCATTCTTGACGAAACGGATAGCGGTCTCGATATCGATGCGCTGCGTATCGTGGCAGAGGGCGTGAACAGCCTGCGCGGATCTGACTTCTCCGCCCTGATCATCACCCATCACCAGCGCCTGCTGGATTACATCAAGCCTGATCGTGTGCATGTCATGGCCAAGGGCAAGATCATCCATAGCGGCGGTGGCGAAGTGGCGCTGGCGCTTGAGGCTCAGGGTTATCAGCAATATCTCGAGGCGGTGGCATGAGCGGCGTAACCGCCATTTCTCCTGCGATCGAATCCTTTCTTTCGCGGGCGCATCAGGGTGAGGCGCGCAGCCTGCTACAGCGTCAGGGTCTGCCGCAGCGTCGCCTCGAAGCCTGGCGTTACACACCGCTGCGTGATCTCGACAAGAGCATTTTCACCACCCCTGAAGCTGTATTGGGTGATGAAGCAGAGGCTCTTCTTGCCCGTCTCGCGCCCGAAGCGCTCGAGGGTCATCGCGTCGTTTTCGTCAATGGCGTTGCAGTCTCTGCCCTTACCAGCCTGCCGGATACGGTCGAGATCGTTGATCTCGACACTCCACTTTTGACGGACCGCCCACTGAGCGTGCTTAACAGTGCCGTGCAGCAGCCGGGGCTTGCCCTGCGGGTGGCAGCAGGTATCGATGCTGGCCGGATTGCCCTTGTGTCTCTGGTCACCAGTGGCAATCAGGTTTCAACGCATCTTGCACATCAGATCACGTTGGAAGCAGGTGCGAAACTGACTCTGCTCGACATCCAGTCGGGAGAAGGTACCTATCTCGCCAATCCGGGCCTTACGGTTTCGGTGGCGGAAAAGGCGCATTTGACGCATCTGCGTGTGCAGCAGGACAGCTTGAGGCGACCAATCTTGCATTGGTCAATGCCCGGATTGCCGAGCATGGCACTTATGACAGCTTCACGCTGACCCTCGGGGCGAAGCTTTCGCGTCATGAGGTTCTGGCGCATCTGGGCGGCAGGCATGCTATCGTGCATGTCAACGCGGCGCAGCTTCTGGCTGGCACGCAGCATGCCGATCTGACTTCGGTCATTACCCATGCCGCCCCTGACTGCAATTCACGTCAGACAGTCAAGAATGTCCTTATGGATGCCGGCCATGGTGTATTCCAGGGCAAGATCTACGTCGATCGCATTGCCCAGAAGACAGATGGCTACCAGATGAACCAGGCCCTTCTTCTATCGGAAAAAGCGCAGATCGACAGCAAGCCGGAGCTTGAGATCTACGCGGACGATGTCAAATGCAGTCATGGTGCCACTGTCGGTGCGCTTGATGAAGAACAACTCTTTTATCTTCGTGCGCGGGGCATTCCGCACGCTGAAGCCCGCGCCATTCTGGTGCGAGCCTTCCTGCTGGATGCTCTGGCACTGGTGACGGATGAACCGCTTATGCATTGCTCGACCGACGTGTTGATGCATGGTGGCAGAAAAGAGAGGCATGATGACCTCGAACGACGTTCTCGACCGTTTTGCGACGTTGCGCAGCCAGTTTCCGATTCTGTCGGAAACCGTGCACGGGCGTCCGCTTGTCTTTCTTGACAGTGCAGCTCGGCGCAAAAGCCGGATTGCGTTATAGACGCCATGGCTCAGGCCATGCAGCATCAATACGCGAACATCCATCGCGGACTGCACTGGATGAGCGAGCGCACAACCGAGGCGTATGAATCGGTGCGCACGCAGGCTGCCCGTTTTCTCAATGCGCCGGATCGTCACGAGATCGTCTTCACGCGTAACAGCACCGAGGCGATCAATCTCGTCGCGCATTCCTTCGGGGCTCTGCTCAAACCCGGGCAGGCTGTGCTGATCTCGGAGCTGGAGCACCACTCCAATCTCGTGCCGTGGCAGATGCTGCGTGACCGCGCCGGAATCGACCTGCGCATTGCCCCCATCACCGGGCAGGGCGATCTCGATCTGGAGGCTTATGAAGGGTTGCTCCAGGACGGACGTGTCGGGCTGGTGGCCATTACCCATATGTCTAACGTGCTTGGGACCTTGACCCCGGCAAAAGAGCTGGCGCGCCTGGCCCATCGCCACGGCGCGCGTATCCTGTTCGACGGATCGCAATCTGCGGTGCATCGCAAGATCGATGTGCAGGACATCGACGCTGATTTTTTTGTATGTACCGGACACAAGCTTTACGGCCCGACCGGCATTGGTCTGTTGTGGGGGCGGACTGAACTGCTCGATGCCATGCCACCCTTCATGGGCGGTGGCGAGATGATCGAGAGCGTAAGTTTCGAAAAATCGACTTGGGCCCGAATTCCCCATAAATTCGAAGCCGGCACGCCGCCTATTATTGAGGTGATCGGCCTCGGCGCCGCACTCTCTTTCATGGACAAGCTTGGCGCTGAAACAATTGCCGCTCACGAAGAGGCGCTGGTCTCCTATACGCGCGCGACACTGGGTGCATGTGAAGGGGTCAGGCTCATCGGGTCACCTGCTGAACAAGGGGGCGTAGTCTCTTTCATTGTAGAAGGTGCACACCCACATGATCTGGCAGTACTCTTGGATCGTCAGGGTATTGCTATCCGGGCAGGGCAGCATTGTGCGGAACCCCTGATCCGTCGTCTGGGCCTGACGGCAACAGCAAGAGCAAGTTTTGGCGTCTATACGACGCGTGATGATATCGATGCATTGGCCAAGGGCGTCTTGCGTGCCCGACAGATGCTGGTCTGACGCAGGGAGATCACACCATGACGGACGAAAATCATATCCTGACCAGACCACTCGGCGCTACGGACGAGGATGGATCTGTTGAGACTACCTCTTCGGGTCTCGCGGATGAGGACAGTGTCATATCGGCCATTGCGACCGTTTATGATCCTGAGATTCCGGTTAATATCTATGAGCTTGGCCTTATCTACGCAATCGATCTGCATGATGACGGTCGTGTTGATATCGAAATGACCTTGACCGCACCTAACTGTCCCAGTGCGCAGGAGCTGCCTGAACAGGTTCGCGAGGCTGTTGCCGCCCTGCCAGAAGTCACCAAGGCCAGTGTTGCCATCGTCTGGGATCCGCCATGGGATATGAGCCGTATGAGCGATGACGCGCGTCTTGCGCTGAATATGTTCTGAACGGGGAGAAGAGAGATGAGCGATACACAGACTGCCCCGATGCCCGTCAAACGGGAGCTGCCTCCGCTGATGCAGATGACCGAACGTGCGGCAAAGCGACTGAAGCAGCTCTACGAAGGTGCAAACAAAGGGCAGATCCTCCGCATCAGTGTCAATACACGCGGCTGTTCTGGTATGTCCTATGATATGAGCTTCGTGGAAGAAGCAGCGCCAAGCGATGAACGCGTCACGGATCAGGGGCTCCTGCTTCTTGTTGATCGCAAGGCAACGCTTTTTCTGATCGGTACGGTGATGGATTACGAGGTCAAGGATCTCGAGTCAGGATTTACTTTTACCAATCCTAACGAAAAAGGCCGTTGCGGCTGCGGTGAAAGCTTTCACGTCTGACGACGTGAAAGCCTCTTTTTGCTTTTGGTGAAGCTGACGACCGCTTCTACCTCGGTTGACCAGAGAAACTGATCAATGACCGCAACCGAAAGTACCTCATAACCTGCCTTCTGCAGAAGAGCTGAATCCTTCTGAAGCGCCTGCGGATTACAGCTTACATAGATAATATCCTCGACGCCGGACCGCGCAATATGATCCATCTGCGACAATGCGCCAGCATGAGGCGGGTCAAGAACGATGACCCGTGCTTTGGCAAACTCCTTGGCAATGAGGGGCTGGCGTGTCAGATCGCGGTGAGTGGTTTCAATACGCTGGCCAATGGCACCTGATTTAAGTGCAGCGATCGCTTCGGAATGCCCCTCATAAGCCAATACGCGCCCTTTTTGTGCGAGTGGCACGGTAAGTGTGCCAAAACCCGCAAAAAGCTCGATGATCGGGTCACGACGATTCAGCGTAGGCAGCGCGTTCAGAACAGCATCGGCAATCGCTGACTCACTCTGATTGGTGGCTTGCAGAAAGCCGCCTGGTGGTGGCGTCAGCCTGACTGCTCCGAAAGCATGGAAAACCGGGCCCTGCTGAGCGACAATCTCGTAGCCGTCACTCGGCCTGCGTCTGGAGCGCCACGAAATACGGGGAATTTTATGGGTACGGGCGAAGGAGGCAAGTTTGACCCGGTCTGTCGGGACGAGCGCTGCGTCAGTCGCAATCAGAAGATCCGGGCCCGAACTGTACAGATTGATCTGGAGATCGCCCCCTCCCGTAACAGCGCCCAGAGATCCGAGAACCTCGCGTAGCGGTCGAGAAGAGCAAGCAGGCTTGGCTCGATGACATGACATTCTGTCATGTCCACTACGTCGCCATGGCGACGATGAAGGCCCAGAATGATCTTGCCGGGTTGACGCTGAAAGGCGAGATCTATTCTGCGACGGCTCTCTGCATCAACCTGCATTGCATCGAAACGCGGCAGGGTCTCGAACCCGGAACGGGTCAGGGCATGCTGAACCAGCCCGATCTTCCAGTCCAGCAGGGCCGGACGGGAGGTGGTCTGCATCGCGCAGCCACCGCAACTCCCGAAAAGGGAACAGACAGGGGGGACCGATCGGGGGAGGGGGCAAGAATGTCGATCAGCTCGACATGACGGGAGTCGTCATAGCGTAATCTGAGTGTATCGCCCGGAACAGTTTCAGGAATGTAGGCGGGCTTGTCCTTGATAAGAACAAGCCCGTCGCCATTCGCGCCGAAGGAGAGGACCTTCGTCTCGATAAGAGAGGCCATCAGGGATCAGACAGTCCCGCGATGCTGGATCGGTCCAACCTGATCATCGTGTTCTGCCTTGCGATTGCGGCGCGGCAGCAGCATGAAGGCCGGTGTGTCATGGCCGAATCCGGTGCGTGGGGCATCGTGATCGAAGGCAGGCGTGGGAGCAATCGAGATGCCACCCGCCTCATCCTTGTCGCGTACCGGCTGACGCGACGCATTGCCTGTTCCAGTACGGTCACGATCACGGTTTTCACCATGACGGTTCTGGCGACCGCCACGGTCTTTTCCGTGGCGCTTTTCACGGCGTTCCGGATGGCTGTTTTCCTGTTCGGGATCTGCCCAGGGCAAGGTCTCGATTCCATCGATGCTGATGGATGGAATCGGGGCATGTTTCAGCTTCTCGATTGCCTCGGCCAGTAATTTCTGGCGTGGGGAAGCCAGACTGAATGCATGGCCTGTTTTTCCTGCACGTCCGGTGCGGCCGATACGGTGGATATAATCCTCTGCATTGAAAGGCAGATCGAAATTGAACACATGGGAAAGGCCGCCAATATCAATGCCGCGAGCAGCCACGTCCGAGCAGACCAGAATCTGAAGCTCGCCTGCCTTGAATCGTTCAAGCGTCTTGAAACGAAGCGACTGGGCAAGGTCTCCGTGCAGATGACCTACAGCAAAACCATGCTTGTGCAGGGATTTGTAGAGCACATCAACGTCGCGCTTGCGGTTGCAGAAGACGATCGCGTTCTGCACGTTTTTACGTCGCAGCAATTTGCGAAGCACACGACGCTTCTCATGTTCATCGACAACTAGAAGGGCTTCCTCGATTGTGGTTGCAACCGATGAGGGGCGCGAAACGGTGATTTCTTCTGGCAAATGCAGGAACTGATCTGCCAGTGTCCGGATTTCCGGCGCCATGGTTGCTGAAAAAAGCAAAGTCTGGCGATTTGCAGGAAGCATGGAAACGATACGCGTGATGTCGGGAATAAATCCCATATCCAGCATGCGGTCGGCTTCGTCGATAACCAGGATACCGGTTTGCGTCAGAAGCAGCCCCCCCCGGTCGAACAGATCCATCAGGCGCCCAGGTGTTGCAATCAGGATATCAACGCCCTGATTCAGCACTGCACGCTGATCGGCCATGCTTTCACCACCGATGAGAAGGGCATGGTTAAGGCGCAGATGCTTGCCGTAAAGGGTGAGATTTTCGGCAACCTGGAGTGCCAGCTCACGCGTAGGCTCAAGAATGAGGGAGCGAGGCATGCGGGCGCGGGCGCGCGATCCAGCGAGTCGCTCGATCATGGGGAGGGTAAAGGAAGCGGTCTTTCCCGTACCGGTCTGGGCGACGCCAAGCACATCCTGACCGCTCAGAACGACAGGGATGGCGCGTGCCTGGATTGGAGTCGGATGCTCATAGCCCATCTCCTCGATGGCACGCATGACAGGAGCCGACAGGCCAAGTTCGGAGAAGCGTGGTCTGGGTGTCTCGGCAACAGCTTTCAGGTCCGGCTCTTGGTCGAGAGGCGGTGTCGTCTGAGGCAGTACAGCAGAGGAGGTCTGTGTCGTTGTTTCAGTCGTGCTGGGCTTGCGGCGGCCGCGTCTGGGAGGGGTCTGTACTGCAGGCTCTATCGCGAGAGGGAGGGCGACCACAGACTCCTCTTCAACGTGTGACTCATTTTCCTGAGGAGCAATGTCTGCAATTGCTTCTTTCAGGGCAGGTTCGAGTTTGGCAACAGTGCTACGGGCTGTACGCTTGCGTGGGCCCCGGGGCGTGTCTGTGTCGGGTTCATTAGTCAACGCGACGGGTTCAGCAAGGACGGGGGCAGCCTTGGCTGTTGCGCGAGGCTTGCGCGAGACGGATTTAGTGACTGCCGTCTTGCCTGCTGAAACCTTGCTGGCAACTGGTCTTCTGCCGGGCTTGGCCTTGGGTTCTTCCGGTGCACCCTCTGTCTTGCTGGCGACTTCTTCATCCATGACAGCAGCAAGGGGAGTCTTGCGAGGACGGCCACGTCCGCGCTTGACCGGGACTTCCTGTTCCGAAGTGGCGACAGTGACAGCTTCGGCTGTCGGAGCGGTCTTTTTCACTGCTGTGGTTCTGACACGGGCAGGTTTTGTGATGGTTGTTTTCTCTGTTGTGGCGCTGCTGATGACTGGCTTGCGGCCGCGTCTTGCTTTGGGCGCATTCTCGACGGCGGGTGCGTCAGACTGAGTGTTGCGAGGCTGCGCCTCTGCCACGGACTCCACCGCTTGAAGTTCTGCCTTGGAGGAGGAACGTTTCTTGCGTGCGGGGGAGGTTTTTGCCGAACCTGCGGTCGATTTTGCGGTCAAACTGCTCTCTGATAACTATGGAGGTCTAGAAAATATACGGCGCTCAGGCATGGCCTCTTTACAGCAGGGCAAGCGCAGGGCCTTGGCCAGTCGCCCGTGCGTTATCGCGAAATCCTGTAAAAGGCAAGGTTTTCCGCTGATCGGGCTCCAGATCAGCGGTTTTCGGTTCTTTTTTCTGCCTTTTGTCGGGTGTTCGCCAGAGGCGCGTCATACATTCCCGCCTGTGGCAGCGCAGAATACGATCAGAACGCCTATGGCGACCATCAGGATGACGCGCTTGCGTACCTTGTCAAACTGTGAGGGCTGTGGCCGGATGGCGCGGCGAAGGCTCTGGAAAGGCCCGAAATAGATGCTGGCAAAAAGTAGCGCCATGATGAGAGCAAGGCCCTGCATGATGTTGATTGGCAGGCTCATGGCGCCGAATCCACCATATGGATAACCAGCAGCCAGCCCGTGATCAGGGCAGTCGGGATAACATGAAGCAAGGCGCGGAAGTAACGACCGATCAGCTGGATCTGTACATTCTGCCGTTGAGCGGGTTCAAGCAGAGCAACCGTCGAGCGGCTGACGATCGCAGCGTAAAGACCGCCTCCAATCCAGTAAGCCATGCACAGAAGATGAAGCGCAAGGATCACGCTCCAGAGAAACGGGTTCGACATGTTTTCTCCATCAAGGATCGGGTCCAGAAAGGATCGGCGTCCTCAGGATCAGGGCCCTGAAAAGCGGGATCTGGAATACTGGAGCTTTCTGCGACGTTCCCTAGCAGCATGCACGAAATCATCAATATCGGAATGAAATGATCATGAAGCCGGATCTGCGTTTTTCCCTGCCAACACCTGCACAATGCAGTCTCATGGACAGAAAGGCGAGCGAGACGGTTGGGATCGCCAACCTGATGGAGCGCGCGGGATGGGCCGTTGCCCAGGCCGTTCGGGCACGTTTTGCGCCTTGTCGCGTGCTGGTACTCTGTGGGCCGGGAAATAATGGTGGCGATGGTTATGTTGCTGCGCGCTATCTGGAGCGTGCAGGCTGGCCGGTACAGGTATCATATTTCGTTCCGCCACGGGTTCCCGGTCCTGCGGCTGAAGCTGCATCCCGGTTTCGCGGTAACAGAGTCGCTTTTACGGCAGAAAATGTGGCACGGGCCGATCTGGTGATTGATGCCATTTTCGGGGCGGGACTTGATCGTCCGCCTTCTTCCGGAATCATGGGCGTGTTGTCAGCGGCAAAAAGACTGGTTGCGGTCGATCTGCCGAGCGCGATCAATGGCAGTACGGGAGCCATCATGCCGAAGGGCCAGATTACTGTCTGAGTGTGACTTTTGTTCGCCCGAAACCTGGCCATATTCTCTATCCCGGGCGTGCGGTTTGCGGCGAAGTCGTATGGGCTGATATCGGCATGCCTGAAGACTGCCTTGCCCATGCTGCGCCCGATACCTGGCTTAACCAGCCCGGCTTGTGGCGCATTCCGGCGATGAGCCTGAAGATCACAAATATCGTCGTGGCGTTGTCAGCCTGTGTGCTGGGCAGGTCATGCCAGGTGCCACGCGTCTGGCAGCAGCGGGTGCCCGGGCAAGTGGGGCAGGTCTGGTACGGATAAGTGCAGGTCAAGGGGCAGAAGCTTATCGTCTCGGCGCGCCGGGACTCGTTATCGACGAAGCGCCGCTTGAAGCCCTGCTTGAGGACGACCGGCGCAAGGTATGGCTCTGCGGCCCCGGCCTGACGGAAGGAGAAGTCGAAGCGAGTCTCCCCGTACTCCTACGTGCGGGACGTATTGTGCTTGCCGATGCCGGGGCGCTGGGCTGGGCAGGTGAATGCCCGGCCAGACTGGAAGGTGTTGCCGTCATCACGCCTCATATCGGAGAGTTTACCAGACTTTTCGGCTCTCCCGGTGATGATCCTGTCATGGCGGTTCGTGAGGCAGCGCGGCAGATCGGAGCAACAGTCGTATTGAAAGGGGCGGTAAGTATTATTGCAGCACCTGACGGGAGAGTGGCTCTGAATGACCATGCAAGTCCGGCACTTGCCACGGCAGGTTCCGGCGATACGCTTTCCGGCGTGATCGCAACAATGCTGGCGGCGGGTATGGCAACATGGGAAGCTGCCTGTGCGGGTGTATGGCTGCACGGAGAAGCTGGATTGAGAGCCGGAAACTGGCCAATTGTTGAGGCTCTGGATTCTCATCTTGGCGATGCTCGTGCCAAGGCGATCGCACTGGCTTGTGGAATGGAAGATCTTGCTGTAAAGCGGCGCGCTTGACGGTCCTGCTCCGGCGGGACTGCGTGTGCGGGCGTGGTGGAATTGGTAGACACGCCAGATTTAGGTTCTGGTGGCGCAAGTCGTGGGGGTTCAAGTCCCTCCGCCCGTACCAAATAATTCTCCTTAGTCGGGGTTCCTGCCTTGCCTGTGCTGCGATGAAGCCAGGCGCAGGGCCCCGATGGCAACCCGGTCAATAGAGGATCGCCTGACAGATGCAGGTTACCCAAACGCAATCCGAAGGTCTGAAGCGCGGCTTTACCGTCACTGTGCCGGCTGGCGATCTGGAGGCGCGACGCGCCGCTCGTCTCGCCGAGCTCGGCCGTACGATCAATTTGCCTGGCTTCCGTCCTGGCAAGGTGCCCGCATCGCTCGTCAAGCAGCGCTATGGCGCCGCTCTGAACGGTGAGATCCTTGAGCAGGTCGTTAACGAATCCACGACCAAGGTGCTGGAAGACAACAAGCTGCGCCCTGCTGTGCAGCCGAAAGTCGAGCTGGTATCAGGTGGCGAGGGTGAAGGTGATCTCGAATTCAAGATCGAACTCGAGATTCTGCCGGAAATCGCCCTTCCCGATCTGTCAGGGCTTGAGCTGACCCGTCTCACTGCCAAGCCGGCTGATGAAACCATCGACAAGGCCCTTGCCGAGCTCGCCAAGCGTCAGCGCAGCTTTGAAACGATCGAGGAAGATCGTGCTGCCCGTCAGGGTGACGTCGTGAACTGCGACTTTGTCGGCAAGCTGGACGGCACGCCTTTCGATGGCGGTACGGCGCAGGACGTCAATGTCGAGATCGGTGGTGATGGCTTCATCCCCGGTTTCGCCGAACAGCTTGAAGGCATGAAGGCCGGGGAAGAAAAGGTGATCACCGTCACGTTCCCCGCCGAGTATCAGGCCAAGGAGCTGGCTGGCAAGGAAGCGACCTTCGACATCAAGGCGAATGCTCTCAAGACGCCGGTAGATCCGGCGCTCGATGACGAGCTGGCGAAGAAGATCGGTTTCGAGAACATCGCCCAGGTGCGTGACATCATCGTCAAGCAGGCTGAGGGTGAATACAGCCAGTTGTCACGTCTGCGCATCAAGCGTGAGCTGCTGGATGCTCTTTCTGGCAAGACCGAGTTCGAGGCTCCCGAGAGCATGGTCGAGAGCGAATTCGGCCAGATCTGGCAGCGCGTCGAGCAGGATCGTGCTTCCGGCGAGATAGATGAGGAAGATGCAGGCAAGGATGAGGAAACCCTGCGCGCTGATTACCGCAAGATTGCTGAACGCCGCGTAAAGCTTGGTCTTCTTCTGGCAGAAATCGGCCGCAGCAAGGAAATCACGGTTTCCCGCGAAGAGCTGATGCAGGCCGTTCGTCAGGAAGCCATGCGCTATCCGGGGCAGGAGCAGGCCGTGTTCGAATTCTTCAGCAAGAATCCGCAGGCTGCTGACGGTCTTCGCGGTCCGATTCTGGAGAACAAGGTTGTCGACTATCTGATCGAGCTGGCCAAGGTCACAGACAAGGAAGTGACGCCTGAAGAGCTGGCCGAAATTCCGCCAGCCGATCTCTGATCATCTGATTCGCACCGAAACTCCCGGAGTCCGTTCGTTTTTTGACGGACGGGCTCTAGGCGTTCATGGTGGCCATACCAAGATTAGAGAAGTCACACACCGGCCCGATCAGGGCCGGTGGCAGTTAGGAACGGAAATGGCCATGAGAGATCGCGATCCTGTCGAGATCTTCAATAATGCGCTCGTACCGATGGTCGTTGAGCAGACGTCACGCGGCGAACGGGCTTTCGATATTTATTCCCGTCTCCTGCAGGAGCGGATTATCTTTCTGACAGGTCCGGTCTACGATCAGGTAGCCGCCGTCATCTCGGCGCAGCTTCTCTATCTGGAGAGCGTCAATCCGAGCAAGGAAATCTCGTTTTATATCAACAGTCCGGGCGGCGTTGTTTCAGCCGGTCTCGCGATGTACGACACGATGCAATATATCCGCTGCCCCGTCAGCACAGTCTGTATCGGGCAGGCGGCTTCCATGGGCTCGCTGCTTCTTGCTGCCGGTGAAAAAGGGCGGCGGTTCTGTCTGCCGAATGCACGCGTCATGGTGCATCAGCCATCCGGTGGAGCGCAGGGTCAGGCGTCTGATATCGAAATCCAGGCTCGTGAAATTCTTGAAATACGCAAGCGCCTGAACGAGATCTATCGTCACCATACAGGGCGGACCCTTGAAGAGATCGAGCAGAAGCTCGAACGTGACACCTATCTCTCGGCTGATGAAGCAAGAGAATTCGGTCTGGTTGACGAAGTTGTCCAGGCGCGTCCCAAAAGTGTCCCAGAGCAGGGCTAAGCCTGTTCCCGGTTGCGAGGTCCGGCCCTCTCGCCGGATCTGACGCAAGGCCGCAACAAGTGGTTCTACGCTCGGGGCCTGCTGGCCCCGTTTCAGCCTCTGACCGGAGGGGCTTGCCGGGCTCTTGTTGCCTGGCCTAAGTTTGGAATTCCCCCTGTCGCGTTCTCGCCGCATGGCCAGGCCGATCGGGGAGGAGGAGCAACGATGACTAACAAGACCGGCGATTCGAAAAACACCCTGTATTGCTCGTTCTGCGGCAAGTCGCAGCACGAGGTGCGCAAGCTCATTGCCGGTCCAACCGTCTTCATCTGCGATGAATGCGTCGAGCTGTGCATGGATATCATCCGTGAAGAACACAAGACGCATCTTGTGAAATCGCGTGATGGGGTCCCGACTCCTAAAGAGATCTGCAAGGTTCTCGACGATTATGTGATTGGCCAGTTTATCGCCAAGCGCGCGCTCTCCGTGGCCGTCCATAACCATTACAAACGTCTTGCCCATTCCCAGAAGAGCAATGATATCGAGATTGCAAAGTCCAATATCATGCTTATCGGTCCGACCGGCTCTGGCAAGACACTGCTCGCCCAGACGCTGGCGCGTATTCTCGATGTACCCTTTACAATGGCTGACGCCACAACCCTGACTGAAGCCGGGTATGTGGGTGAGGATGTCGAGAATATCATTCTCAAACTGCTTCAGGCTGCCGATTACAATGTCGAGCGGGCGCAGCGCGGTATTGTCTACATCGACGAGATCGACAAGATTTCGCGTAAATCCGACAATCCCTCGATTACGCGTGATGTCAGTGGTGAAGGTGTGCAGCAGGCCCTTCTCAAGCTGATGGAAGGTACAGTCGCCTCAGTGCCGCCCCAGGGAGGGCGCAAGCATCCCCAGCAGGAATTCCTGCAGGTTGATACGACAAACATGTTGTTTATCTGCGGTGGCGCCTTTGCCGGACTGGACAAGATTATCTCGGCACGTGGCAAGGGGTCGGGCATCGGTTTCGGTGCCGATGTGCAGAACCCCGATGACCGTCGACTGGGTGCTGTGCTGCATGATGTCGAACCTGAGGATCTGCTGAAATTCGGTCTGATTCCGGAATTTATCGGTCGTCTGCCCGTTGTGGCGACGCTTGAAGATCTGGATGAAGAGACACTGGTTGCTATTCTTTCCAAGCCGAAGAATGCGCTTGTCAAGCAGTATCAGCGCCTGTTCCAGATGGAGGGAGTGGCTCTGACCTTCACTGATGATGCTCTGGTCCAGATCGCCCAGCGTGCCATCGCTCGCAAGACAGGTGCCCGTGGTTTGCGTTCGATCATGGAAGCCATTCTGCTCGGGACAATGTTCGATCTGCCCGGTCTCGACGGGGTGGAAGAGGTCGTTATCAACAAGGATGTGGCTGAAAGTCGTGCAGCGCCTGTTTATGTCTATGGCCAGAGCAAGGCCAGTGAACCGGCAGAGCAATCCGCCTAGGTGTTTTCCGCTTTAAACAAGACGGGCTGGCTTGTCGCATCGGCCCGTCATTCTCATATGAAAAAAACCTGCCTTTATCGGTAGAAAAGACGCGGCGTCGTTCACGCCAAATTTCGGGTGACAGTGCCGGGATCGTCCTCAAGGAGATCAGAGTTTTATGAGTGAAAAAAAGAGGAAGACTGCGGCGAGCAAGCTCTCTACCGCAGTCAAGGCAGAAGAAGTCAAGGCAAACCCGGTAAAAACAATTGCCGTTCTGCCGCTGCGCGATATTGTCGTCTTTCCGCACATGATCGTGCCGCTGTTTGTGGGCAGGGAGAAATCTGTTCGTGCCCTTGAGGCGGTAACACGGGACAACAAGCAAATCCTTCTTGTGGCGCAGAAAAATGCATCACAGGATGATCCGCCAGCCGATGATATCTATCGCTTCGGTACGATTTCAACGATCCTGCAATTACTCAAACTGCCCGATGGCACGGTCAAGGTGCTCGTAGAGGGTATTCGTCGTGCGCGTATCAAGGAATTCCACGATATTGACGGTCACTTCGAGGCTGAAATCGAGGAGATCGCCGACGCGCCGGAAACGGGAAGTGAAGTTGAGGCACTGGGGCGTACAGCCATTTCCCAATTCGAGCAGTACATCAAGCTCAACAAGAAAATTGCACCTGAAGTCATGGTGTCGCTTAACCAGATCGAGGATCTCTCGAAACTGGCTGATACGATCGCCAGTCATCTCAATCTGAAGATCGCCGAGAAACAGGAGATTCTTGAAGGTGGCTCGGTCAGCCATCGCCTTGAACAGGTCTTCGCCCATATGGAGCAGGAGATCGGGGTTCTTCAGGTCGAGAAGAAGATCCGTAATCGCGTCAAGCGGCAGATGGAAAAGACCCAGCGCGAGTACTATCTCAACGAGCAGCTTAAGGCGATCCAGAAGGAGCTCGGCGAGGGAGAGGACGGACGCGATGAAACCGCTGAAATCGAAGAGCGCATTGCGAAAACGAAGCTGAGCAAGGAAGCGCGAGAGAAGGCGCTGGGTGAACTGCGCAAGCTGCGCGGTATGAGCCCCATGTCGGCTGAGTCAACTGTCGTACGGAATTACCTTGACTGGATCCTGAGCATTCCCTGGAAAAAGCGTTCCAAGGTCTCCCGTGATTTTGCGGCAGCCGAGGAGGTGCTTGAATCAGAGCATTACGGACTGGAAAAGGTCAAGGAACGTATCCTGGAATATCTGGCGGTACAGACCCGCTCCCAGAAGCTCAAGGGCCCGATTCTCTGTCTCGTTGGTCCGCCCGGTGTAGGCAAGACCTCGCTGGCGCGCTCGATAGCGAAAGCGACAGGGCGTCAGTATGTGCGTATGTCTCTGGGCGGTGTGCATGACGAGTCCGAAATTCGCGGACATCGTCGTACCTATATCGGTTCAATGCCCGGCAAGATCGTTCAGGGCATGAAGAAAGCCAAGACGTCAAACCCGCTTTTCCTGCTTGATGAAATCGACAAGCTGGGCTCGGACTGGCGCGGTGATCCGTCTTCAGCTCTTCTCGAGGTGCTGGATCCGGAGCAGAATAGCACATTCAATGATCACTACCTCGAGGTCGATTACGACCTGTCCGACGTGATGTTCGTCACAACGGCGAATAGTCTGAACATGCCGCAGCCATTGCTGGACCGCATGGAGATCATCCGTCTGTCAGGTTATACCGAGGATGAGAAGGTCGAGATCGCACGGCGTCATCTGGTAGGCAAGCAGGCTGAGGCGCACAACCTCAAACCGCATGAATGGTCGATCAGCGACGCTGCGCTACGCAGTCTGATCCAGCATTATACGCGTGAGGCCGGCGTGCGTAATCTCGAGCGCGAGATTGCCAAGATCGCCCGTCGTGTGGTCAAGCGGCTGGTAACGTCGTCGGTCGAAACCATCGCAGTAACGCCGGAAAACCTCGAAGAATTTTCAGGTGTACGTCGTTTCAGGCATGGAGAGACAGAGGCCGAGGATCTGGTCGGTATGGTCTCCGGTCTTGCCTGGACTGAAGTAGGTGGCGAGATTCTGACGATTGAAAGCGTCATTCTGCCCGGCAAGGGGCAGGTCAAGGCTACGGGCAAACTTGGTGAGGTCATGCAGGAAAGTGTATCTGCTGCCGTATCCTATGTTCGTTCGCGTGCGCAGACTTTTGGTATCAAGCCGTCAATTTTCGAAAAGCGTGATATCCACGTTCATGTACCTGAGGGGGCAACACCAAAGGATGGTCCTTCTGCCGGTGTTGCCATGGCCACCTCGATTGTTAGCGTCATGACCGGTATTCCAATTCGTCGCGATGTCGCGATGACAGGTGAAATCACCTTGCGTGGTCGTGTACTCGAAATTGGCGGTCTGAAGGAAAAGCTTCTGGCTGCAACGCGCGCCGGTATCACGACCGTTTTCATTCCCAAGGATAATGAAAAGGATCTTGCTGAAATTCCGAATAACGTCAAAGAAGCATTGACGATTGTTCCGGTCTCCCATGTTGATCAGGTTCTTGCGGCAGCTCTTGTGCGTCCGCTTGAAGCAATCGAATGGGACGAGGAAGATATTCCGGCGGGTCGTTCAGCAGAGACACTTGCCAGTCAGCTGCCTCATTGAGGCGATACAGTTCGGCTGAACAGGCGCGATCCTGTATGTGACATGGCCGCTCCGAAAGGAGCGGCCATTTTCATGGCCATGGCAGGAAAGTCGCAGCGTTGGTTAAAGCGTTGATTTGTGCAGTCCGGGCGCGGTCTGTACGGTTGACGTGATAGAAAACGCCTTCATAGTGCCTGACTGGACAAGCCGGGAGACTGGCATCAGGTCGAACAAAGAGATTTTTCAAGAGGACAAGATGGAAAAGCCGCTGAACAAACAGGAGCTCATTGCAGCGGTTGCCGAGAAGACCGATCTTCCCAAGGCAAAGGCCGGGGATGTGGTCGAAGCTCTCTTTGCCAGTATCGAAGAGGCTCTGGTACGTAAACAGGAAGTACGTCTGGTGGGTTTTGGGTCTTTTGCAACCACGACGCGTAAAGCCGCGAAAGGCCGTAATCCGCGCACCGGTGAAGAAATCGACATTCCTGCATCGATTTCTGTACGTTTCCGCCCAGGCAAGGGCTTGAAGGATGCTGTCAGTTAAAGTATTCCCTCTTCAACGACAGGCGGCGATTCGAAGCCTCCTGTCCTGAGGGCGATTAGCTCAGCGGTAGAGCGTCTCGTTTACACCGAGAGGGTCGGCAGTTCAATCCTGTCATCGCCCACCATTCCTCAGTATACGGAAGAGTTATGAGCTTCCTCTGGTCCCTGACGTGTTACAAAACGCTTGGGTCGACCTCCGATTTCTGCAAACAGCTCGCTGAGAACGGTGCCCCAAGCGGGCACGCCGTTCTGGCATACAGCCAGACAGCGGGAAGAGGCACGCGTGGACGTGTCTGGACTGCACCGGAAGGTAATCTCTCGTTTTCATTCCTGCTTCGTCACGACAGGCTCGAGGAGCTCGCTCAGGTCATGCCGTTTCTCGTGGCGGTTTCCCTGCATGAAGCTCTCTGTTCCTTCCTGCCCCATGCGGAATTGCGCCTAAAATGGCCCAATGACGTGGTGTGTGAAGGTGCCAAGCTTTGCGGCGTGCTGATCGAGCGCGGCGGTATTGCAGATGCAGCGTGGATTGTAACCGGCATTGGGGTCAACTTGCAGACTGCGCCTGTCATTGAAGGGCGCAGGACTGTTTCGGCTGTCACCCTGGGTGCTGAGATTGCTCCTGAAGGGCTTGCAGAGTGTATTCTCGCGCAATTCGGTCTCTGGATCGACCGTTGGGAGCGTGAAGGTTTCGCGCCGATCCGCATGGCCTGGCTCGACCGGGCACATGATCCGGGCTCACGGCTTGCGGTTCAGAAGGGCGCTGACTATATTGAGGGTTTCTTCGTGGGCCTTGACGCATGCGGTCGGCTCCTTCTCCAAACCGATCGGGACGAAATCCAGACGTTCTCGACGGGAGAGATTCTACTGCTAGGGTGAAAGACGGTCTGTGCTCCTCGTTGTCGATGCCGGTAATACCAATATTGTTTTTGCCGTGCATGACGGTCGGGAATGGCGTGGTACCTGGCGTATATCGACCAATGATCAGCGTACTTCCGATGATTATGCTGTGTGGCTTCTGAGCCTTATCGAGCGGTCCGGCTTGCACCCACAATCCATTTCACGTGCCATCATAGGCACTGTTGTTCCGGCTGCGCTTTATCATCTGCGACGTCTGTGTCGCGAATGGCTCGATGTTGAACCGCTGATTGCGAATACGGCGCTTGACTGGGGCTATCCGCTCAAGGTGGATACCCCTTCGGAGGTTGGAGTGGATCGCCGTCTCAACGGGCTGGCGGCACAGCATTTCTTCGGCGGCCCTCTTGTCGTGGTGGATTTTGGCACGGCAACCACTTTTGATGTCGTGGATGGGGAGGGGGCTTTTTGCGGTGGAGCCATTGCGCCCGGCGTGAATCTCTCGCTTGAGGCACTGCATCAGGCCGCCGCACGTCTGCCACGCATCAGTGTCGGCCGTCCTTCTTCTGCGATCGGCCGTAGTACCACAGTGGCGATGCGGTCTGGTCTTTTCTGGGGTTATGTCGGTCTGGTGGAAGGGATCGTCTCGCGTATTGCGCTTGAGATGGCCACACCGATCAAGGTGATCGCGACAGGCGGACTGGCCCCGCTTTTCTCTGAAGGAACAGATCTGTTCCAGCATGTTGCTCCTACTCTCACGCTCGACGGGCTGCGCCTTCTTGCTGCGCGCAACTCGACGGGTGAATTCATTCCGGCACCAGGATGAAGGTGCGTTTTTCTCCAAATTTAGGAATTTTGAATGTCCGTGACTGAAAAGGGTCTCGCATTTCTGCCATTGGGCGGGACGGGCGAGATCGGCATGAATTTCAATCTTTACTGTCTCGACGGTAAATGGCTGGCCATCGATTGCGGGATCGGGTTTTCGGGTAATGATACCCCCGAGGCAGAGATCCTGATGCCCGATCCGCTCTTTATCGCAGAGCGTCACAAAAGCCTTTGTGGTCTGGTGATCACTCATGCGCATGAAGATCATCTGGGCGCAGTTGCGCATCTCTGGTCGCAATTGCGTTGCCCCATTTATGCGACCCCTTTCGCCGCTGCTGTGCTGCGTCGCAAGCTGGGTGAAGCCCATCTGCTTCCCCAGGTGGCGATTCATACCATCCCTATGGGTGCGCGTTTCGAGGTTGGTTCCTTCAACCTGCAATTCATCAACGTGACCCATTCCGTGCCCGAAGCGCAGTCGCTCGTGTTGCGCACGCCTTATGGGACGATTGTTCATACTGGTGACCTCAAGCTCGATCGTGAGCCCGTGGTTGGTCCGCTGACTGATCTTGATGCCTTCAAGGCCGTGGGTGATGAAGGCGTTCTGGCCATGGTGTGTGACAGCACCAACGTATTCCGCGACGGCATTTCCGGCACGGAAGGCCAGGTGCGGGATTCCATGGCCGCTCTGATCAAGACCCTGCATGGCCGTGTCGCCATTACGTGTTTTGCAAGTAACGTGGCTCGTGTTGAAAGCATTGCCCGTGCAGCCAGGGCCGCAGGGCGTCAGGTCATGGTCGTAGGGCGTTCACTGCGCAATCTCGAGGTTGCAGCCCGTGAATGTGGCTATCTGCAGGATATTCCGCCTTTCCTTGATGAACGCGAAGCAAATTCGGTCCCTGATAATCGCCTGCTGATGATCATTACGGGCAGCCAGGGCGAGCCGCGTTCCGCTCTGTCACGCATTGCCTCTGATGTTCATCCGAACATTGCGCTGGGTGAGGGGGATACTGTTATCTATTCGTCGCGTATGATCCCCGGTAATGAGCAGGCAGTCATGGCGGTGCAGGATAACCTGACGCGTCGCGGTGCTACAGTGCTGACCGACAAGGATCATCTGGTGCATGTGTCGGGCCATGCCACAGCTGATGATCTGCGTCACCTCTACAGTCTCGTGCGCCCCAGATACAGCGTGCCTACCCATGGAGAATGGCGTCATCTGACTGCTCATGCGGCTCTGGCCCGCGAGACGGGTGCAGAAGCCATTCTGCTCGAAGATGGTGATCTGCTGCGTCTTGCTCCCGATCATGTTGAAGTGGTCGATACGGCACCGACAGGCCGTCTGGCACTTGATGGCGGGCGTCTGCTTCCCATGACCGGTGGCGTACTTGCTGCGCGTCGCAAGATGCTCTTCAATGGCATGGTCATTGCGAGCTTTGCGGTGGATGATGAGGGCTACGTAATAGGCATGCCCAAGATCAGCGCCCCGGGTCTGCTTGAAGCCGAAGACCCTGAGAGCACACGTATTTCTGAAGAATTCGCCGATGCGATCGACGAGATCCCTGATGACCTGCGTCGCGATGACGATGCCTTTCGCGATGCAGCGAAAACGGCATTACGGCGCGCTCTGGGGCGGAAGCTGCAGAAGCGTCCGTTGGTCGATGTTCATCTTCTGCGGGTCTGATCCTGCAGCGAATTTTTTCGAACGCGCCGTGAAAGGCGCACCATCTTTCTTCAGAATGGTCTAGCTCGATGCGTCTGTCCCGTGGTTTTTTGCCTACTCTCAAAGAAGTCCCTGCCGAAGCCCAGATTGCCTCTCACAGACTGATGCTGCGTGCTGGTCTGGTGCGTCAGACTTCAGCAGGTATCTATGCCTGGTTGCCTGCAGGACTTCGGATTTTGCGCAATATCGAACAGATCGTGCGCGAAGAGCAGAATGCCATTGGCGCGCAGGAATTGCTGATGCCGACTGTGCAGTCTTCCGAATTATGGAAGCGCTCCGGTCGTTACGATGCCTATGGACCGGAAATGCTGCGCATTCGCGACCGTCAGGATCGCGAGCTGCTCTACGGACCGACCAATGAGGAAATGATCACCGATCTCTTTGGCCAGGTCGTGAAATCCTATCGCGAATTGCCCCAGACGCTCTATCATGTTCAGTGGAAGTTCCGCGACGAGCTGCGCCCGCGCTTTGGTGTTATGCGAGGCCGCGAATTCTTCATGAAAGATGCCTATTCTTTCGATGCGTCCTATGAAGATGCCGTTGCATCCTATCGTCGCATGTTGCTCGCCTATCTGCGCACCTTCCAGCGTCTTGGTGTTCGTGCCGTACCGATGAAAGCCGATACCGGGCCGATTGGTGGTGATCTGAGCCATGAATTCCTGGTTCTGGCTCCGACAGGCGAAAGCGGCGTGTTCTTCGATGCGGCTCTGGAAGAACAGGACTGGCTGGCCGAAACTGTTGATATTGCTGATCACAAGAGCCTTGAGACCTTCTTCAACGGTGTGACGAAATCATACGCCGCAACGGATGAAATGCATGACGAGAAGGCGTGGGAAGACGTTCCCGCCGATCGTCGTCGTGAAGGTCGCGGTATCGAGGTCGGTCATATCTTCTATTTTGGCACGAAATACACGGAATCCATGGGGATTTCGGTCAGCGGTGCTGATGGCAACCAGTTTTTCCCTGAGATGGGATCCTACGGCATTGGCGTGTCACGTCTTGCTGGCGCGATCATCGAGGCCAGCCATGATGAGGCAGGTATCATCTGGCCGGATTCAGTGGCGCCGTATCGTGCGGCAATTCTCAGCCTCAAGCCGGGTGATGAAGCCGTCGATGCATTGTGTGAAAAGCTCTATGCGGCTTCCCCTGATGCATTCCTTTATGATGATCGTGCCGAGCGCGCTGGCGTAAAATTCAATGATGCCGATCTTATGGGTCATCCCTGGCAGATGATCGTTGGTCCGCGCGGGGCGAAAGAGGGCAAGGTCGAACTCAAGCGCCGTGCCACGGGCGAGCGTCTTGAACTTTCGGCTGACGAGGCGCTGGCCAAGGTACTGGGCAAGGACGCCGCCTGATCATGTTCAATCGCTTCGAGCGCGTGGTGGCAGGGCGCTATCTGCGCGCCCGTCGCGGGGAACGCTTCGTTTCCATCATTGCCATTTTCTCGCTGATTGGCATCGCACTGGGCGTCGCAACGCTCATCATCGTCATGGCGGTGATGAACGGCTTTCGCGCTGATCTGATGGGCCGGGTGCTCGGGTTGAATGGTGATCTGAATATTTTCAGCGCCGGTCACAGCATCACCAATTATCAGGATGATGTGGTGGCCATCAAAGGCGTGAAAAACGTTACCCGTGTCACACCTATGGCAGAAGGCACGGTGCTGATCGATGCTGGCAGCTATTCGACGGGTGGCGTCGTACGCGGCATTGCGCCGGGTGATCTGCGCGACCTGCATGCGCTGAGCGATACGGTGATCGAGGGTAAACTCTCCGATTTCCAGGGGGATGATGCCATAGCCGTGGGCGCTACTCTGGCTGCACGTGCTGGCCTGAGTGTCGGAAGCAAGGTCACCCTTCTTTCACCCAATGGCCGTGCAACGCCCTTTGGTACCATGCCGCGCATACGTGCCTATCATGTGGCAATGGTGTTTGATGCCGGTGTCAATGATTACGACACCAGCGTCATTCTCATGCCTCTGGAATCGGCTCAGCGCTTTCTCATGATGCCGGGCGCCGTATCACTTATCCAAGTGGCGACAAAAGATGCGCTCGAAGTGGCTCCGGTCACGCGGGCTATTGCCCAACGTCTGGATGATCCCAGACTGCGGGTAATGGACTGGACACAGAGCAACAATGCGTTTCTTGGCGCTCTGACGGTGCAGCAGAATGTGATGTTTCTTATCCTGACACTCATTATCCTTGTTGCAGCTTTCAACGTGATCTCGTCCATGATCATGATGGTCAAGGACAAGACGCGCGATATCGCTGTGCTGCGTACGCTGGGGGCGAGCCGCGGGGCGATCATGCGTATCTTCTTGATGTGCGGCGCCTCAGTAGGTGTCTCAGGCACGCTGATCGGCTTCGGCATCGGGGTGGTGTTCTGCCTCAATATCGAGCGCATTCAGCATGGTGTGGAGCATCTGACCCACACCAGCCTGTTCAATCCGGAATTCTATTACCTTGAACATCTGCCTGCAAAGCTGATCTGGTCGCAGGTCATCGAGGTGATGGTCATGGCGCTGGCTCTTTCATTCCTTGCCACGCTTTATCCCTCCTGGAGAGCGGCAAAAACCGATCCTATCGAGGCGCTGCGCCATGAGTGAAACACCTGTTCTCGGCCTTGAGGGCGTGACAAGGCATTTTCGTTCGGGTGATGAGACTCTCGAAATTCTCAAGGGGGCGGGTTTCGACCTGTTTCCCGGCGAGATCGTGGCGCTGGTCGCTCCGAGTGGCACGGGTAAATCGACACTGTTGCATATTGCAGGTCTGCTTGAGTCGCCTCAGCAAGGCGCTGTCCGTATTGCAGGGCGGGAAACGCGCGCGTTAAGCGATACGCTGCGCACGCAGATACGCCGCGATGAGATCGGCTTTGTGTATCAGTTCCATCATCTTCTGGCCGAGTTCTCTGCTCTGGAGAACGTGGTGCTTCCTCAGCATATCTCAGGGGTATCACCTCGTGAGGCAAAAGCACGTGCAACCGATCTGTTGACGCGTTTTGGTCTTGCGCATCGTCTGCACAATCTCCCCGGCAAGCTTTCCGGGGGGGAGAAACAGCGTGTGGCCATTGCACGGGCTCTTGCCAATCGTCCCAAGCTGCTTCTGGCCGATGAACCAACGGGGAATCTCGATGTGCATACTTCTGACGCTGTGTTCGACGAACTGCTCCATGCTGTACGAAGCGAGAATGTAGGCGCCTTGATTGCCACGCATAATGAGGAACTTGCCTCGCGCATGGATCGCGTGGTGACACTGCGCAACGGTCAGATCGTCGCAAAATAAAGAAAGGGATGAAGCCATGAGGAGGGTCTGATACATCTCGCCTCATGTCCCATGCCCGCTTTGTTCATCTTCGTAATCACTCCGCCTATTCGCTGAGCCAGGGGGCGATACGCATCCCCGATATGGTGGCACTCGCTGCCGAATCGGCCATGCCTGCAGTGGGACTGACTGATACGGGCAATCTTTTTGGCGCGCTCGAATTCTCGCAATATTGCAGCGCCAAGGGCGTGCAGCCGATCATTGGTTGTCAGCTTGCCTTGCCGTCACGCAGTGACAAGCCGGGGGCGGCCTCGGAACCCATGGTGGCGCTGGCGCGCAACGACGCTGGTCTCGCTAATCTGCAGTTTCTGTCTTCTGAGGGATTCCTGAAGGGTGATCCTTCTGATCCCTGTATTCTGCTTAAAACGCTTTGTGATCATTCTGATGGTTTGTTCCTCCTAACAGGCGGTACGCGTGGCCCGCTCTTTCGCCTTCTGGCTGAGGGGCAGGAAGACGAGGCTATGGCGCTGCTGCGTCGTTTGCAGGCAAGCTTTGGCGAACACATGGCTGTTGAGCTGCATCGCCACGGTCTGCCAGAGGAAAGGGCGGTCGAGCCGGGAATGATTGCGGCGGCGGATCGGCTTGGCCTGCCTCTCGTTGCGACCAATGAGTGCTTTTTTTCCAAACCGGCCATGCATGAAGCCCATGATGCGCTGCTGTGCATCGCGCAGGGGCGTACAATGGCTGAGCAGGAACGGTGGCGTGTCACGCCGGAACACTGGTTCAAGACTCCGGATGCCATGCAGGCGCTTTTTGCCGATCTGCCTGAAGCCTGTGACAACACGCTCATGATCGCGCAGCGATGCGCGGTGAAAGTTTCGACACGTCCTCCGCTTCTGCCTGTCTGTCCCAAGGTCCATGAGGGCGAGACCGAGGAGCAGACGCTTCGGGCCATGTCACGGGACGGGCTGCGTCTGCGTCTGGAGCGCATGAATGCCGACGAGGCAACGCGCACGCGTTATGAAGAACGGCTGGAGATGGAGCTGGGCATTATCGCCCGTATGGGCTTCCCTGGTTACTTCCTTATCGTGGCTGACTTCATTCAATGGGCCAAGGAACATGACATTCCGGTCGGGCCGGGGCGTGGATCGGGTGCCGGCTCTCTTGTTGCATGGGCGCTGACTATCACGGATATCGACCCGCTGCCCTTCAATCTGCTGTTCGAACGTTTTCTCAACCCCGAGCGCGTCTCGATGCCTGACTTCGATATCGATTTCTGTCAGGACCGGCGTGACGAGGTGATCCGTTATGTGCGGACTGAATATGGGGGTGAGCGCGTGGCGCAGATCATCACCTTCGGTAAGCTTCAGGCGCGTGCGGCCGTGCGTGATGTCGGGCGTGTGCTGGGTCTGCCTTTCGGCATGGTTAATCGTGTGGCGGAATTGATACCGAACAACCCGGCGAAGCCCGTGACGCTCAAACAGGCGATCGATGGCGAACCGCGTTTGCAGGAGATGCGCGATAATGACGAGGCGCTGCGTCGCCTCATGGAGATCGCGTTGCAGTTGGAGGGTCTGTATCGTCACGCCTCCACCCATGCCGCCGGTGTGGTGATCGGTGATCGGTCACTCGTGGAGCTCGTGCCGCTTTATCGCGATCCCAAGAGCGATATGCTGGTCACCCAGTATAACATGAAATTCGTCGAACAGGCCGGGTTGGTAAAGTTCGACTTCCTTGGTCTGACCACGCTCACCATTCTCAAGCGTGGAATCAATTTCATTGCGCAGCAGGGTATTGAGGTCGACCTCGCAACGCTGCCGCTCGATGATGCCCCGACCTATGACATGCTGGCCCGCGGCGATGCGGGCGGCGTGTTCCAGTTCGAAGGTGCGGGCATGCGTGACGTGCTCAAACAGATGCGCCCGACCCGGCTTGAGGATCTGATTGCGGCGGTGGCGCTCTACCGGCCGGGGCCAATGGCAAATATCCCCGATTACTGCGCGCGCAAGCATGGCGCAGAGTGGGAGCCGCCTCATGAGGAGATCCGCGATATCCTGTCAGAGACCTATGGCATCATGGTCTATCAGGAACAGGTCATGCAGATCGCGCAGAAAATGGCCGGGTACAGTCTCGGTGGGGCTGATCTGTTGCGTCGTGCCATGGGCAAGAAAATCCGCGCGGAAATGGATACGCAGCGCGAGATTTTCGTCAAGGGTGCGACCGGGCGGGGCATTACGCCGGAAAAAGCCGCCGAGGTGTTCGACCTCATGGCCCGCTTCGCCGATTATGGATTCAATAAATCCCACGCCGCCGCCTATGCGCTGGTGTCGTATCAGACGGCCTGGATGAAGGCGAACCATCCGGTGGCCTTCCTGGCCGGGTGTATGTCGCTGGCGCGGGAAAAGACCGACAAGCTTGCCTCGCTTTGTCAGGAAGCGCGCAGGATGAAAATCAGGGTGCTGCCTGTCGACATCAATCGTTCAAAAGCCGATTTCTCGCTCGAAAAACAGGATGATGGCAGCTGGGCCATCCGCTATGCGCTGGCTGCGGTCAAGCGTGTGGGTTTTTCAGCCATGCAGGCCATTGTTGATGCACGTGGTGACAAGCCTTTTACCAGTCTCGCTGATCTGGCTTCACGCTGTGACGCCAGACAGCTCAACAAGATACAGATCGAAAATCTGCCAAGGCAGGGGCATTCGATTCACTCGACAAGCCGCGTCATATCGTTTTCGCCAGTTCGGAAATCATCATGCGCCGGGCTCAATCCGAGGCGCAGGAGGCCGCGTCGGGTCAGATTGGCCTGTTTGGTGCCGCTACCGAGCCTGAGGAGCTGCGTCTTGCCAGTGCTCCTTACTGGCCCGAATTCGAGCGTCTGGCAGCTGAGGCAGAGGCGATCGGCTTTCACATGTCGGCCCATCCGCTCGACGCCTATCGCTCAGTGCTCAAGCGAGCCAATGTGCTGACCTCCCAGAACCTCATGACAGCTGCTGAAAACGGATCCTATCGTGTACGTATTGCCGGCTGTGTAGTCGACAAGAAGGAGCGTCCGACCAAGAGTGGCAGCAAGATGGCCTGGGTGCGCCTGTCCGATGCAACAGGTGGTTGTGAAGTAACACTGTTCTCAGAGGTATTGTCGCGCTGTCGTGACCTGCTCGTGGCGGGTCAGGCCGTGATGGTGACGGCTGATCTCAAGCTGGAAGGTGATGCGCTGCGTATCACGGCGACCGACGTGACAGATCTGGAAAAGGCCGCGGCTCAGGAAAGCTCGGAGATGCGTGTCTGGATCAGCGAGGCCTCAGCCGTGACGAAAGTGCGCGATCTTCTGACTGGCCAAGGCAAGGGAAGGGGCAGGATTGTCCTCGTGCCCGCAGTTGATGAAACCAAAGCAGTCGAAGTCACACTGAATGGCAGCTTCCCCGTTACTCCCCGGCTGGGTGAACAGTTGCGCATGATCAAGGGCGTATCACGCATTGACCATCTGTGACCGGCAGAATTGACCGCAATGTCACCACGGCAGGAGAGTGAACGAGAGATATTTCATGCATCCGGGATCGGATTCTTGCCTGAAGATCTGTTCACGCGTCTCTGCCAAGGTCCCGTTTTCCCAGGAGTTCTGTCAGACGTGTTTCAATAGTGAGAATCAGAGCTGCGGAAACAGGACGCAGTTGCGCGATTTCAATCATCACCAGCAAGATAATCCTGAGAAAACGGATTATGCGCTTTGTGGCACGTCGCGACATGGCTGTGCGCCAAAAGGGGCGCCAATGGCCGGTAAGTGCCTGATCCCCGGGCTCGTTGCTTTCCTTCTCTGATGGATACAGAAATGCCATCCCGTCATGACGGGTGATGGCCGGGATGCTGGATATCTGGTTGCGATTTGCCGGATAGAGTGATTCGTTCTCGAGCCAACGCGTCAAGGTCTGTCGTGGGCGAGACGAAGGGAACACGGTTGAGCGTGATCGTACAGGTGGCATGCTGCCTGGTTTCCATATGGTCGAACGGTGCTGCCGTTCAGTTTCTTTTTAGATCACGCAGGGTAGCTGCGAGCTTGAGTATGGTGCGTCCGAAAGTTTCGTTTGCCGCGTCTCGCCATGAGACAATCAGACTGAATGCCCCGTTGCCGGCAGTACCCGGACGCGCCGGATTGGTATGGTAAATGGTATTTCTTGTCTTGATGTGGATAGGGTCGCCTACACATGCGAGATCAAAATTCCCTGAGGGCATGTGTTGAGAAAGCTGATGAGCGACCAGGTTTACTGTCCCTGATTGTCGCGTCGAAATCATGCGCTCTTGCATCATCACGGTCTTGCCTCTCAGCAGGGGGTGACGACAGAGGCGTCGTCAGGGGCCCGGCGTTTGAGAGATTTAGAGGACAGACATTGCACGAAGCTGACGGCGTGATTTCCTGTTGAATTTTTAATGCTTGCAGTAAAACCTTACTGATATTCCTGATCCGTTGACCCGACAGGCAGCTCAACCCTGAAGGTGCTCCCTCCACCTGGTGTTTCATGGATCTGTATATTGCCACCGTGCAAAGTCACGATATCTCTGGCCGTTGCCAGACCCAGACCGGTCCCGGGTTTATGATGATCCTTGCGCCAGAACGGTTCATAGATATGGTGCCGATCTTCAACCTCAATGCCCGGTCCATGATCGGCTACCGTGATTATGGCCAGCCCGGACGTATATTCCAGCATCACATTGATGGTGCTGCCCTGAGGCTCGGCCTTCGTGGCATTATCGACAAGGTTCATGATGAGGCTTCGTAATGCCTCACGATCCCCTGTGAGCACACATTGCGTCATACGGGTCTGTAAATCGATTGAGCGTCCACTGCGTAAGACATAGGGCGCACAATCCGCGATGACTTCCTGTAGAAGATCCACGAGATCAAGTGTTGTAAAAGAAGCTGTCTGTTGATGATCAAGTCGAGCAATGGTCAGAAGCTGATCGACCAGAAGGCGTAGACGATGAACGTCACGACCGAGATTCATTCTGCTGTCATTATCGAGTTTGATAAGATCAAGCCGTGCCTGAAGAATGGCAACGGGCGTTCGTAATTCATGAGCAGCATTTGCCATGAAGAAATGTTGTTGCTGCCATCCGACTGAAATACGTTCAAGAGCGGCGTTGATTGCTTCGACTGCTGGGCGAAGTTCGTTCGGCAATTTGTCCGTGGGAAGCGGATGATCAATATGATGCAGATCAATAGAAGCGGCGGCACGTTTTACAAGACTGAGGGGACGCAGTGCCCAGACAATGAGCAAAGGCAGTGAGATGATCATGCCAATAAATAACGGGCCATAGATTGCGAATAGCTCTGGTCTAAAAAGAAGGAAAAAACTTGATAAGTCAGATACTCCAAATGAATTTCCTGCAGTTGCTATACTTATTTTTCCGAATTCCGTCGATACTGAATCAATGTATATTTGACCTTTCCCGGTTCGGCTTACAATAAAGCCCTGTGATACATCGGGTTGCACCGATGCTATCTGTGTCAGTATCTCGCTCAGGTAATGATCTGATCCATCGGCAATATGACCTTTGCTATCTGATACTGCATAGGTCAGTGACGGGCGAGAGGAGGCGTAACGAAGCAGCGCTGGCGACGGCGTTATTGCAAGTTCGCCGGACACGTTGCGTGTAAGAGATTTCTGGATAAGCGTTTCGGTCGTAATGTCGGCGATATCAGTATAGCTGCTGTCAGGAATGAAAAATGGATGCAGAAAGACAATAAGAAGGACGCATGTGACCTGTACTCCAAGCAGAAGCGCGGTAATGCGCATACGGAGAGAGGTGAAACGGGGAACCCACATTTCAGGATTGATCCAGCAGATAACCTACTCCGCGAACGGGGAAAATGGCGATACCCGCCTCCAAAACGGCCAGACGAACGCGCAGCGTGATATATGTGCATCAAGAGTATTGGGTTGGACGTCGTCATCGAAGCCATATACTTCTTCAATCAGGGTTTCACGTCTGACAACACGCCCGGCACGCCGTATAAGTGTTTCCAGTACTGCAAGCTCGCGTCGCTTGAGCGTGACAGGGACTCCGTCGACCGTTACTTCCCGTGTTGAAGGATGAAATCCGACCCGACCGCAGATCATGGGAGGCGTATCCTCTGCGCCCGGTCGGCGTAATGCTGCCCGTACCCGTGCAAGCAGCTCCGCCATATCGAAAGGTTTGGCAAGATAATCATCAGCACCCTTGTTCAGGCCGAGCACACGATCCTGCACGGCATCAAGGGCTGAGAGCACAATGACAGGCGCACCGGGCTGCTGTGCACGAACAGTGCGGATCAGGCTGAGACCATCTCCATCCGGCAGGCGACGGTCAAGAAGAACGAGCGCATAAGAAGCGAGGGCGAGCATCTCTGTGGCCTCATCCAGTGAATGCGCGCAATCAACGGCAAATCCGGCTTCCTGGACGCTTCTGATCACGAGAGCAGCCATGTCCAGCTCGTCTTCAATCAGCAGGATACGCATGGGCTGTATTCCGTATGGTGTCGGTCTGGTCAGGAGGCATTATTCAAACCTGCAAAGCGTGGGGCGTACTGGCCACATGTGCAGCGGAGCGCCTAACAGAGCCGGATTGCAGTAACAAGCGAGGATCACACGCGCTCGTGTAATTCACCTCCGGCATATGCGTGATTCATTATCCAGCCGGTGCTTGCGGCTTGCCTTTTGCGGAAAAAAAAGCCATATCGCGCCCGTCTGACTTTTCCTCCGGTTCTGCCTGAGGGAGAGGGTAAGGCAATTCGCACGTATGACGACAGACTCTCTGGTGCACGCGAAAGCGCGCGATGTCATACGGAGGCACAACCAGAAGAACAGGAATTTGCATCATGGCGATGCCCGAATTCACCATGCGTCAGCTGCTCGAGGCCGGCGTTCACTTTGGTCACCACACGCGCCGCTGGAACCCGGCGATGGCACCGTATCTCTTCGGTATCCGCAACCAGGTTCACATCATCGATCTGCAGCAGACCGTTCCCCTGCTCGACCGCGCCCTTCAGGCCGTTCGTAATACGGTTGCCGGTGGCGGGCGCGTGCTGTTCGTTGGCACCAAGCGCGCTGCAGCCGAGCACGTTGCTGAAGCCGCAACCCGTTGTGGCCAGTATTACGTCAACCACCGCTGGCTTGGCGGCATGCTGACCAACTGGAAGACCATCACCGGTTCGATCAAGCGTCTGCGCCAGATCGACGAGATGCTCTCCGGTGATACGCATGGTCTGACGAAGAAGGAAATTCTCGACATCACCCGTGACCGCGAAAAGCTTGAGCGCTCGCTCGGTGGTATCAAGGAAATGGGCGGCCTGCCTGACATCCTGTTCGTGATCGACACGAACAAGGAAAAGCTGGCGGTTGAAGAAGCAACAAGCTCGGTATCCCGGTTATTGCTGTTCTCGACAGCAACTCTGATCCGGCTGGCGTGACCTACCCGATTCCGGGCAACGACGATGCCATCCGCGCCATCACCACCTATTGCGACCTCGTGGCGCAGTCGGTTCTGGACGGCATTTCGGCTGAAATGGCTGCTTCAGGCGTTGATTTCGGCGCTTCTGAAGAACTGCCGGTCGAGACAGTTGTTGAGGAAACGACGGCTGAAGCTCCGGCTGAAGCCTGATCTGCGTGTGGAGAGCTTCCGGGCTCTCCCGGCATCTGACTATTTTGGGCGTGCCCGGCTGAAAGGCTGCGGCGCGCCGTTTCATTCCTGAAGGAGTATGGAACATGGCGGAAATCACTGCTGCCCTCGTTCGTGAGCTGCGCGAAAAGACCGGCGCTGGCATGATGGATTGCAAGAAGGCCCTTACAGAAGCCGCTGGCGACATGGACGCTGCCATCGACTGGCTGCGCGCCAAGGGTCTGTCGCAGGCTGCCAAGAAGTCCGGCCGCACCACGGCTGAAGGCCTTGTGGCGGTTGCTTCTGGCAAGAACAAGGCCGCTATGGTCGAAGTCAATGCCGAGACCGACTTTGTGGGCCGTAACGAGGCGTTCCAGGCTTTTGTTGAGTCCGTAGCCCATGCTGCGCTTGAAGCCGGTGACGATCTCGAAGTCCTGTCACAGGCAAAGCTGCCTACGGGCCGTACTGTTGCAGAAGAGCTGACTCATCTGATCGCCACGATCGGTGAGAACATGTCGCTGCGTCGTGCCAAGGTTCTGACCGTTCCTTCAGGCATCGTTGCGTCCTATGTCCATGGCGCACTGCGTCCGGGTGTTGGCAAGATCGGCGTTCTGGCCGCTGTCGAAGCCCCTTCGGAATCCGAAGCGCTTCTGACGCTGGGTCGTCAGATCGGCATGCATGTCGCAGCAACCCGGCCGGCCGCCCTCGAAGTGGCCAGCGTCGATCCGGAAGCCCTGGAGCGTGAGCGCCAGGTTCTGATCGAGCAGGCTCGTGAGTCCGGCAAGCCGGAAGCCATCATCGAAAAAATGATCGAAGGTCGTATCCGCAAGTTCTATGAAGAAGTGGTTCTTCTGGAGCAGGTCTGGGTTCATGACGCGAGACGCGCGTTGCCAAGGTTGTCGAGAAGGCCGGTGCCAAGCTCGTCGCTTTCGAACGCTTCCAGCTCGGTGAAGGCATCGAGAAGGAAACCAGCGATTTTGCTGCCGAAGTGGCTGCTGCTGCTGGCGCTGATCATCTGATCAGGCAACAAATCGAGCGCGGTACATGAATTTTGAATGTGCCGCGATCGTCCTCTCCGCCCGCCGCTACGGCGAGGGCGGGGCAGTGGTCCATCTCTTCACTGAAGAGTATGGCCGCATAGCCGGTCTGGTGCGTGGCGGTTCGTCACGGCGTCAGGCTGCGCTCTGGCAACCGGGTAATCTCATTCTTGCCCGTTATACTGCGCGACTTGCTGATCAACTGGGGCAACTTGGCGGAGAAATGGTTCAGGAGACAGCCGTCAGGCTTCTGGATCGCCCCTTGCAACTAGCTCTTGTTCAGTCTGCTGCAGAGCTGGCTGATGCTGCGCTGCCTGATCGTGAGCCTCATCCGGATTTTTTTCTGCGCACTGTGCGCGATCTGACGGCATTTTGCGTGTTGAGCGACCCCGCTCCTGTTATCGATTATATCCGCTGGGAAGCGGCATTACTCGCAACGCTGGGTTATGGTCTGACGCTTGATTGCTGTGCGGTTACCGGCGACAGAGAAAATCTGCGCTACGTTTCCCCCAGGACCGGGCGGGCCGTGAGCGAAAGCGGGGCAGGGCAATGGATCGACCGTCTTCTTCCACTCCCTGATTATCTGCGTCCGGATGGAAATGATGATGGTGCTGATAATCCTGCGCTCTGGGCGCAGGGCCTGTCTTTGACCGGATATTTTCTTTCCCGTCATCTCTTTGGTACACGCCACCGCCCTGTGCCTGCATCCAGGGAAAGACTTGAGGCCAGGATTAGAGCAATGTGCCCGGTTTCAGCAATCAGTCACGAGGATAGTGCCCTCTGATGACACAGGAAGTCGTCTGTAGAAAAAAGTGACAAGCCGCTCGAAGATCATGTGGGGCAGAGTCAGGGCAGCAAGGAGCTGAAAAGTAATCTGGACACTGCGCATCTCATGGGATCCCGCAAAAAACGGCCACAGAGCCAGTGCAATCATCCCGGTTGCGAGGGTAAGAGGCAAAGCATGCAGCAGGGCTGTCTGCCATGAAGCGATACGGCTCCATCGTATATCTTTTATCAGGGTGTTGATGTGGGCGGGTGCATGGATGAACACGAAATAGAGCATGAATGCCTGCAACGGTTGGCATAGCCAGAATATGATAGCCAGGCCGGTCATCAAACACAGATGGTGTCGTCTTGTATCCTTTTGGCAGGTAGCCAGGTCGAGAGCGACAGATGCTATCCATAGAGGGGCTAGTGTCACAAGCCATAGCGGTGGTGAGCTCAGGCTTTCTGGCAGCACCATGGTACTCAGCAGAGCAGCTGTTGCATCAGGGCGCAAAAGACAGGGCAGAATGAGCGGCGCGCCACCCCAGGCCAGTACGGATGCAGGTGAAATATTTCCAGCCTCTCTTTCCATCCCGAAATGGCAAAGAGAAAGAACCAGAAACGCGTTCAGCGTTCCCACGGGCCAGACATGCCAGCACCAGAGAACCATGCCAACAAGGAACAGGTAAGGCAGGGCGAATGAAGGGAACCACCAGGATCTGAAGCGGTGCCGAAGTATCTCTCTCGCCATCTCGCCATCCAGAGCCCCATGGGGGAGACCAAAGATGGCAATCATGGCGAGAGCAGGTAGGGGAGATCCCAGCCAGAGTGAAGCCATCGCACCAGAAATGGCGAGACTCCAGTAGGTCTGTTCGAACAGGCGGTTGGAGAGAGGTGAAGGCCTTGTGAGCAAGACTTCCCCTCCTGTCTCAGACTGTCGTCAGTTTCCGGTCGTCAGACAGGCTGAGGAAACCAAATCCGACCTTGGCCAGAACATCTGTCACAGCAATGACGAGAACACTGGCGGAGTCAGTCACGAGACCAAGCCCGTCGGGGGATAGTGCGAGAATGACCGGATAAACCATCCAGAGGATAGACAGAACTGCAGCGCTGCGTTTGTACGCTGCCTGCACTGCAGGCAGTTCAAGCCGGTTGGCCTGAAGCTGCGAGACCCAGATGACATAATAGACGCCCAGAAACGCAATGCAGGACAAGATAAACCAGATCCAGCGGCTGATGACGTTCTCTGAAGCACTGAACGCGAAAGCCGTGATAACCATGATGATATCGGCTGCTACGGCACCGAGAAGCAGGTCAGTTCTTTTGCGTCCGCGGAACATCCCCAGGCAGCCAAGGCCGATGAGAAGGAGCGGTGTGGTGAAAAGCCAGTCGATGTACCGTCCGAACCAGAAGATACGCGTTGTATTGGCCGCTCCTGCCAGAGTGGCATCGGTGGGGAGGAGCAGGGCACCCTGACCGGTAGCCATAGCCACATAGAGGCAGCCGGCGATGATGGGCACTATGCCGTGCGAGAGGCTCATGACCCCTTCGGTTTCCGTACGTCGTTTACCGAGCAGGAGGAGCGCCGTCCCTCCGGCAAACATGATCAGGGCAGTCAGCCATAGAACGGTCTGGGTCATCATCGCTATCTTTCACGCAGAGAAGAGATTGCTGAACGAGTCCTGACACAAAAGTTGTAGAACTTCCCATCTTGACCGATCTTTTGGGTCCCTTTTTCGATCTGCAGGTCTTTTCCGGACCAGAGATAACTGTCTGGACGCTTCAGGCAGAAACCAGAACAAAAACGGGGTATTTGCACTGGACATTGTCCGGGGCACCGCCTTATCTGCCTGAAACAAGAGGGCGTGAGATGAGTCAGGATCTGGCAGGACATATCGAGGATACGAAACTCGCTGATGCGTTGAGCGAGCGATATATCGCCTATGCGATGTCAACCATCATGCGCGTTCCCTGCCGGATGTGCGTGATGGCATGAAGCCGGTCCACAGGCGCATACTCTATGCCATGCAGCAACTGAAACTGGATCCCAGTTCGGGCTTCAAGAAATGTGCCCGGGTAGTTGGTGATGTTATCGGTAAATTCCATCCCCATGGCGACGCGGCTGTTTATGAGGCACTGGTACGTCTGGCTCAGGATTTTGCTGTGCGCTACCCGCTTGTCGAGGGGCAGGGTAACTTCGGTTCAATCGATGGCGATAATGCGGCTGCCATGCGATATACCGAGTCCCGTCTGACGGAAGTGGCAAAGGCGCTTCTGGAAGGGATCGAGGATGATGCTGTCGATTTCCGCCCGACATATGACAACGAGGATGCAGAGCCTGTTGTCCTGCCAGGTGCTTTCCCGAATCTCCTTGCCAACGGGGCAGCGGGTATTGCCGTCGGTATGGCTACGTCCATACCACCGCATAATGCCGCAGAAATCTGCCGTGCCGCACGCCATCTGATTGATGACCCCAAGGCGTCTGTCGAAGCGCTCATGCAGTATATGCCGGGTCCGGATTTTCCGACTGGTGGAGTGCTGATCGAAGAGGCGCAGAGCATACGCAGCGCCTACGAGACGGGGCGAGGCAGCTTTCGTACCAGAGCACGCTGGGAGGTTGAGCAGGGGCGTTTCGGGACCTGGACAGTTATTGTAAACGAGATCCCCTATCAGGTGCAGAAAGCGCGTCTGATCGAGCAGATTGCCGAGTTGATGGAGCAGAAGAAACTGCCTCTGCTCGCGGATATACGCGATGAAAGTACGACGGATATCCGTCTTGTTCTCGAGCCGAAAACCAAGGGAATCGAGCCCGAAGTGCTGATGGAAACGCTTTTCCGCGTTACGGCACTCGAGAGCCGCTTCAGCCTCAACATGAACGTGCTTGATGCCAATCGCGTGCCCAGGGTTATGGGACTGCGTGAAGTTATCCAGTCCTGGCTCGACCATCGTGAGATCGTGCTGGTTCGTCGCTCGACCCATCGTCTGGCTGCCGTTGAACGACGCCTGGAGATTCTTGAAGGCTTTCTGGCAGTTTATCTCAATCTTGATGAGGTCATCAGGATCATTCGCGAGAGCGATGAGCCCAAGCCGGAACTGATGCGCGTTTTCAGCCTGACAGATCTTCAGGCAGAATATGTGCTGAACATGCGTCTGCGTTCACTGCGCAGATTGGAGGAAATCGAGCTCCGCAAGGAGCGTGATGCGCTTCTGAAGGAAAAGGCGAGTCTTCAGGGATTGCTTGGCAGCGAGCGCAAGCGCTGGACCCGTATCGGCAAGGAACTCGAAGCGACTGCAATCAGGTTTGGTGATGGCGCACTTGGTGCCCGTCGTACGCAGATTGCGGCACCTCCTGCACCCATAGATCTGAGTGTTGCCATTCAGGTCGATCGTGAACCGCTGACGGTACTCCTGTCACGCGAAGGCTGGGTGCGAGCGGTAAAGGGACATGGCATTGATCCTGAGAGTCACAAGTTCAAGGAAGGTGACGCCTTCGGACTTTCGCTCGAATGTCAGAGCACGGAGCGCCTGTGTCTTCTGGCGAGCGGGGGTCGTGTCTTTACGCTCAAGGCGGCCGACCTGCCGCGTGGGCGCGGTTTCGGCCAGCCGATCCGCGTACTGGCTGATCTGCCTCAGGACGAAGACATCGTTGCGTTTTTTGTGCTTGATGAAAACGGACGTCATATCCTTGCCAGTGAGAGCGGGCGTGGTCTGATCATACGTGATGTCGATATGGCGGCAGAAAAACGGACGGGTAAACAGGTACTGACCCTTCGGATGGTGATCGTGCCTCATTCTGTGTTGCCCTTACCGGCGATCAGGTCGTTACCATGGGAAGTAACCGAAAAGCACTTTCCTTCGCTGTATCGGCCTTGCCGGAAATGACCAAGGGTATGGGGGTAACCATACAGAAATTGCCACCTGGTCAGCGTCTCGTCGATCTGCGCGTTTTTTCAAGCGAGGAGGGACTGGTGTGGCATGAAGGGCAGAAGCCACGTAATGCAGCAGATCTTGCCCTGATTTCAGGCAAGAGAGCCGATCAGGGCAAGGCAGCGCCGCAATGGATGACACGCAAGGCGGTCACCCGGAGCTGACGCCTTTTGTGAGGTCAGGGTTTCTGAGGGGGATGGCGTTGCCATTGCCCCGCCTTGAGGATCTCGGCTGGCTGAAAGCGTGATTTATAGCCCATCTTGGCGCTGCCTGGCACCCAGTAGCCCAGATAGAGATAGGGTTTGCCACGCCTTGCTGTCTCTTCGACCAGCCAGAGAATTGACGCCGTACCGTACGAGCGTTGCGGATCATCCAGACAATAGAAGGTATAGACGGCTGAAAGCCCGTCTGACAGCATGTCTATCAGTGATACGCAAACAAGTCGGCCCTCTCTGGTGCGGAACTCGAAAAGACTGGTTTCGATCGGACTCGTTTCGATCATGGCCTGATAATCGTCCAGCCCCATGAGTGCCATGTCGCCATCGCTGTGACGTTGTTCCTGATAGGAGCGAAAAAGGTCATATTGCTCGAGCGTGGCGACGATCGGGCGTTCCACAACAGTCAGATCAGCATGGCTCCGACGGATGCGACGCATGGTACGATCCGGCTGGAAACCGGAAACGGGAAGACGGATCGGGATGCAGGACTGGCAGTTACTGCAGACTGGTGCGTAAACGATGCCATGGCTGCGCCGGAAACCGGCGCGCGAGAGTCTGTCATGGAGCAGGTCGGCGTCGACACCGCTCAGTTCGGTCATCACCTTGCGTTCAGTACGCCCTGGCAGATAGGGGCAGGGCGAGGGTTCTGTGGTGTAGAAAAGCTGAGGACGGTGTGCAGACATGACCATCCTGTCCCTCTCCTTCACAATGTTGGGCGTATCCGAGCGATCACACTCCATCCTTGCATAATTTACGACGAAATTCGGCGTTGCAAGATCGCACCCTTTGAATTTCGAGAGAATACGCTAACGTTATGAATGATGACCTGGCCTGTTACGCTATTTGACTATTTCATGCTCGTATTGCGACTCAGTCTTGCAGTGACGGTGACGCTTCACGTTCTCAGAACGAAACAGAATACAGCAGCATGTGCAGGATGGATCGGTGTGAGCTGGCTCATGCCTGTCTGCGGCGCGCTGCTCTATCTCATGTTCGGTATCAATCGTGTTCAACGTCTCGCGCGACGTCTGGTCAATGATCACCGCTGGCGGGGTCGTGGTCTGGCCTATAACGCCCATTACCGCATGAAGGGCGATTTCGCACCATTGGCCCGGATGGTCGGCAGACTGACCGAGCGTCCTCTTCTGGGCGGTAATTCGGTTACCTGTCTGCATGATGGCGATAATATCTATCCGCGTATGCTGGAAGATATTGCCTCGGCTCGTCGCTCGGTTCTGCTCTGCTCCTATATATTCAGGGCAGACCGGATCGGCGATCAGTTTGTCGAAGCTCTTGCGGCCGCTCAGAAGCGAGGGGTTGAGGTGCGCGTACTGGTGGATGGTATTGGCGGCGGATATTTTTACAGTGGGATTGTCAGGGCCTTACATCGTCGTGGTATCGCCTGTCAGCGCTTCATGCATTCGCTTCTGCCGTGGAAAATGCCGTTTATCAATCTTCGTAATCATCGCAAGATACTGATCATTGACGGACAGATCGGTTTTATGGGCGGACTGAACATAGGTGAGGAAAACCTGCGCCGTCTGCGAACAAAACATCCAGTTGCCGATACGCATTTCCGGCTCGAAGGTCCGGTGGTGCATCAGCTTACCGAGGCGTTTGCCAGTGACTGGTCCTTCACCTGCGGCGAGCAGCTTGACGGGGAGATCTATTTTCCTGAACTGAAGCGTCAGGGCGATATTCCCATGAGAGTCGTGACGTCCGGGCCAGATAATGATCTGGAGAAAATCGAATTTTCGATGTTGCAGGCTATCGCGCTGTCCCGCCGGTCGGTGCGTCTGATGACGCCTTACTTTCTGCCTAATGAACGTCTGGTTTCTGAACTCTGCCTCGCGGCGCTGCGAGGTGTGGAAATCGATATCATTCTCCCCAGACGCAGTAACCATCGTCTGATTGATTATGCGCGTGATGCCAGCCTGGCGCCCTTTCTGACAGCTGGCTGCCATGTATGGATGAGTCGTCCGCCGTTCAATCATGCTAAACTCCTTGTTGTGGATGAAGCATGGTCGTTTGTCGGCAGCAGCAATATCGATGCGCGCAGCCTGAGACTGAATTTCGAGATCAATCTTGAAATCTATAGCGACTTAGTCGCGCAGGAGCTCAATGCGTTTATGGAGCGGCACCGCACAAGGCGCCTGACGCATCATGCGATTGACAGTGTCAGTACCACCCGAAAGATCAGAAATGCTGCGGTAAGGTTATTCAGCCCTTATCTCTGAGACGCTGCTTCTGTCTCAGACGCTGGAAAAACGTGCTGTGCCGGTCGGGAGCCTCGAGTCTGAGTCTGACCTTTATCGGATGATGATCCGAGCTCTGGTTGGGCAGAACAGCGGTCTCCAGAGCGGTCATTCCCCGCACCATGCAGCGGTCGATTCGTATTGGAAGCATGTCGGCCATGCGATGGGTTGGTGCTCTTGGGCCAACATCCTGAAATCCCGGCATCAATGCAGGACCGACAAGATTGAAGTCACCCATAACGAGCGCGTGATGCCGGAGCATGGGCGCAACATGGCGCAGCTGCCGTCTGTTCAGGATCTGACCGTGGGAGAGATGGACATTGGCGATCGAGAAGGAGCCGAAATCGATCAGCTGAGCCGTACGGCGCACCATGAGCCCCGAGGGCAGGGCGCAGGAGACCGGTGCACGCGCAAAGGGGAACCGGCTCCAGCATGCCGTGCCATGTATGCGATCGGGCAACGGAATACGGGCATAATACCCCCCCATTATCTCCGGCAGTCGATCGAACGCGCCAATGGCTTCCTGCATCAGGAAGATATCCGGTTTTACATTTCTGGCGAGTGCCACCACCTCGTCGAGCGGGGCGCCTACGGCGCGCAGCAGGTTCCAGCTCAGAATGGTAAAACTCTGGCCAATCTGCGGAACGTTCCCGCTTTCGGAAAGTATGTTCTGATCAGCAAGGGAGTGGCTCATTACTGCAGTTTCTTTTCAGTCTGATAGGCGCCACGAGCAAATTCCGTCGTCAGTGTATAGCCGACTCCAAGCAATACCGGACCAAGAAAAATGCCTAGTCCACCTAACGTGACAACTCCGCCAAGCACACCCAGAACGGTAAGGAGATAAGGGAGCTGTGCACCACGCGCGATAAAGGCGGGACGTATGATATGATCTGCGCCTGAAATGAAGATGATGCCGTATCCGGCAAGAAAAAGGCCCCAACCGAGATGATGGTGCATGGCGAGCCAGATAGCGGCAGGTGCCCAGACGAGCGGGGCGCCGACCGGTAACACTGCGACAAAGGCAGCCACGCCGCCCAGCAATACAGGCGCAGGCACACCGGAAATGAACAGGCCTATCGCGGTCAGTACGCCCTGAACGATTGCCGTGCCCAGAATGCCATAAACGGTTCCTCTTATCACCCCGCCGATGATCGTGATCAGCCGGTCGGCATAGTTGCCCGTGATGCGCGTCAGAACAGCATGGATAACCCTTCCTAGGGAGTCTCCGCTGATCCAGAAAAACAGGGCGATGAACAGGGCCATCACGAGCTCTGCCAGGCCACTCGCCATCTGCATCAGGGCCTTGAGAGCATAATGGGCAATCTGCCCGGCATAGGGATGGAGTGCTTCGCCCAGCCCTTTGACATCGTGGCTCCAGTGCAGATAGGCATTTGAGAGTTGTGGACCGATCGCTGGTACCGAGATCAGCCAGTCAGGGGCCGGATGGGTACGGCTGAGTGCTTCTATCTCGTTGTTGACGCCTGCAATGATCAGCGGCAGATCAGCCAGTCCTGTTGAAGTCAGAAGGGCAAGCGGCATGACGATGGCAACGGCGCTGCATGTCATCATTACAACCGCCGCAAGAGAGGGCCGCATGTGGCGACGCAGGCGTTTGAAAAGTGGCCATGTTGTGAATGTGAGAATGGCGCCCCAGAGAATGGCAGAGAGAAACGGCCATAATACGACGCCGCAGCCATAGGCTACGCCCACGAGCAGCAAACCAAGCATGATGCGTTCGGTCGTCACAGAATCTCCCGTAGAACTTTCTGGCAGCAGTTGACCAGATTATCTTTCTGCCTGCTATCGTGCGGGTCTCGTCCTTTCTTGCAAGGCCCGTTCATGACGCCGGCACCTCTCATTGACGTCCAGACCCTCATGGCGCTTCCTCCACGCCGATACCGCTATCTCGACGCCTCGATCCTTCTTCCCGGTCAACAGGGGGATATGGAAAGGGCGTTCAGGGAACTAGCGTTCCGGAAAGCCGATCGTTTCCGCATTGACGAGATATGCGACAAGGACAGTCCTCTCCCGCATATGGTACCAGGAGCCGGGTTATTCGCGACTTTCATGAAAAGCCTTGGAATTGGCCGTGAAACCGGACTGATCTTCTATGATCAGAAAGGCAGCATCGGGGCATGTCGCGCCCATTGGATGGCCTCGTTGTTCGGCCATGATGCCGTTCATGTACTTGATGGCGGTCTGGAGGCACTTGTTCGTGACGGACATGATCCCGGCGAGGTACCTGAACCTGCCGGCCCCGTGCAGGAAAATTATTTTCCGTGCACAACCTATGCAATGCTTGCCGGCAAAGGTGATGTTCTGGCTGCATTGATCGATCCGGCCACGATCATTCTTGATGCACGCAGCAAGGCGCGGTTTGACGCCGTCGCCCCTGAGCCAAGGCCGAACATGCGTGGCGGTCACATGCCCGGTGCCGTGAATCTGCCTTTCGGCGAGTTGCTGGATGAAAGGGGGTGCTTTCTGCAGCCTGAGGCACTTCTGGCGCGTTTTCAGGATCGTGGCGCTGGACAGTGCCGCGTCATTACCAGCTGTGGTTCCGGACTTACAGCGGCCACCATCACCATGGCGTTGCGTGTGGCAGGACTGGCGCCGGGTCAGCTTTATGATGGGTCATGGGCGGAGTGGGGCAGTGATCCCATGACGCCGATCGAGGTTTCTTAGGAGACAAAAGAGAGTGGAAAACACCGCTAAGCGGGTTGCTTCCGGTTGGAAGCGCCTGTCATCCCTTCTGGTGCAGAGTGGCCGCCCCGAACCAACCCCTGAAGAGGGAGGTTTTGTGAATGCTCCGGTGACGCGAGGGTCGACGGTACTTTTCCCGTCACTCGCGGCCATGAAGGAACAGGGGCTGCGCAGCCATGACCATGAGCTTGTCTATGGCGCCATGGGATCGCCCGTCCAGCACGAGCTTGAGAAACTTGTGGCGCTGATCGAAGGGGGAACACATACCCAGGTTGTCTCCTCCGGACTTGCCGCCTGTACCCTTGCGCTTCTGGCCTTTCTGAATGCCGGTGATCATCTTCTGCTACCGGACTCCGTCTATGGTCCGACAAGGCGCTTTGCAGGAACCATGCTCGCCCGTATGGGAATAGAAACAAGTTATTATGCCCCCCTCGCTGATGAAGCGACGATTATCGGCATGATGCGTGAGAACACGCGGGTCCTGTTCGCCGAAAGTCCGGGCAGTCATACATTCGAGGTTCAGGATGTACCGATGCTGGCTCGCGTGGCTCATGAGCGTAACGCGCTGCTGATGCTCGATAATACCTGGGGCATAGGTATTTTCCAGCCCTTCCGCCATGGGGTGGATGTATCGATACAGGCTCTCACCAAATACCCGGCAGGTCATTCGGACGTTATTGCCGGTGCCATTACCGTATCCGATGGTGCGCTGTGGAAAGATCTGCGGGATGCCGCCATCCAGACCGGTCAGCTCGCCGGACCTGATGAATGCTGGCTGACTTTGCGTGGATTGCGCACGATGGCTGTGCGTCTGGAGCGTCAGGCAGAATCTGCTTTGCTGGTGGCTCAATGGCTGCGCGGCAGGCCGGAAGTTGCGCGTGTATTGCACCCTGCTTTCGAGGAATGCCCCGGTCATGATTTCTGGTTGAGGGATTTCGAGGGAGCCAGTTCTCTGTTCGGCGTCGAACTGCGAGCCGACCTCTCCGTATCTGCCATGCGCGATATGATCGACGCTTTGGCGCTGTTTGGTATTGGTGCGTCCTGGGGAGGGTATGAAAGTCTCGTTCTGCCAACGACAGGTGGTGTGCGGCGTTCCCTGCCTGACGCGATGCCGGAGGGGCCTAGCTTCAGACTGCATATCGGACTGGAGGATCCCAATGATCTGATTGCTGATCTTGAAGGTGGTCTTGAAGTACTGCGGGCTTCTATTGCTGGCTAGGGAGGGGAGATCGAAGCCGGAAGCCAAGTGCCTCGCTTATGTGCGGGGCGCTGACAATGTCAGCATTGTCGAGATCGGCAATGCTGCGACTGACACGAAGCAGCCGGGTTAGACCACGCGCTGAGAGGCGAAGCCGTTCATCTGCCTGGGAGATGAGGTTGCGTGCTTCCGTACTCAGGGTAATGGACGTTGCGTCTGCCTGTGAATTGGGAACACCCTGACGGTCGATTTGCCGTGCCCGTGCGGCACAGACCCGTGCACGTACGTTTGCGCTGCTTTCCCCCGGTGGCAGGGTAATCATGTTAAGGGGGGAGACCGGCGTGACGAACAGCGACAGATCGAGCCGGTCGAGCATCGGACCGGAGAGGCGTGCTAGGTAATCTTCCCCACACCTGGGGGCTTTTCTGCACGATCGAGTGGTATCGCCCAGATAGCCGCATCGACAGGGGTTCATGGCTGCAATGAGCTGGAAGCGCGACGGATAAAGAACAGTCTGCCTGGCACGGGCAACGGTGATTGAGCCGGTTTCCAGTGGCTGGCGCAGGGATTCGAGACAGGCGCGCGAGAATTCGGGCAGCTCGTCCAGAAACAGGACGCCGTTATGGGCAAGACTGACTTCACCCGGCCTGGACCGGGATCCGCCTCCAACAAGAGCGGGCAGGGTGGTCGAGTGATGGGGGGCACGAAATGGTGGCTGGGTGACCAGCACACTGCCAGCAGCCTGACCACCAAGACTGTGAATGCGGCTGCACTCCAGGATCTGCTCATGGGTGAGCTCGGGCAGGATGGAAGGCAGGCACTGGGCAAGCATGGATTTTCCTGCACCCGGCGGTCCGGTCATGAGCAGGGAATGACCACCACTTGCCGCAATTTCCAGCGCACGACGTCCTGTTTCCAGCCCTCTGATCTCTGCGAGATCTGCTACAGGAGGGGAGGCTGACACGGTTTCAAGTTCAGGGGGTGTCAGAACGTGGTCGCCGTTGAAATGGGCAAGAAGACCGCGCAGTGTCTCGGGGGCAAGAATATCAAGGGCATCGCTTGCCCAGCGGGCTTCCTGCGCCTGGGATCTCGGGCAGATCAGGCCGAGTTGCAGACCAATCGTTTCCAGTGCAGCGGAGAGCACTCCCCCGGTAGCCTGAAGGCGGCCATCAAGGGAAAGTTCGCCAATAGCTGCATAGGCACTCAGGGCCTCTGAAGAAAGGATCCCCATGGCCGTCATGATGGCGAGCGCAATGGGCAGGTCAAAATGGGAGCCTTCCTTCGGTAGGTCGGCGGGAACCAGATTGATCAGAATGCGCCTGGGCGGCAGGGCCAGACCAAGTGCCGCCAGAGCAGCACGCACACGTTCACGTGCTTCACCGACAGTTTTATCCGGCAGGCCCACGATAATGAAGGCGGGCAGCCCGATGATATCTGGATTTCGACTGTGACCGGTATGGCGTCGATTCCCGCGAAAGCAAAGCTCTGGATACGGGCGATCGATGATGAAGCGGACACGGCACCCACTAATGTCAGGAACAGATTTCTCTGTTCCTAACGATTACGTCGGGTTCGTCAATAATTCATCAATAATTATTCAGCGTTGATAGATCAATCGGGCCCGCATCGTACCTTTGAGATCACGCAACCTTGCGAGCAGACGGGTGTCGAGCTCACTGTCGGGCGTGGAGTCGATTTCGACCACGACATAACCTACCTCGCCATCTGTCTGGAGATACTGCGCGACGATATTGCATTCTTCACTCGAGAAGATCTCGTTGATCTGCCGGAGAATGCCAGGGCGGTTTTCATGGACATGCATGAAGCGGGTGCCACGTGGACGCTCGGGCAGCTGCACGGGCGGAAAGTTCACTGCGCCAAGTGTCGAGCCGACATCGGAATATTCCACAAAACGTCTGGCCACTTCCACACCGATGCGTTCCTGCGCTTCCATGGTCGAGCCGCCAATATGGGGCGTAAGAATGACATTGGGCAGCCCCTGGAGTGGTGACTGGAAACTCTCGCCCGCTCCCTTGGGTTCCTTGGGGAAGACGTCCACAGCGGCACCCATCAAATGGCCGTCGCGCAGGGCTGAAGCGAGGGCATCAATATCGACAACTGTACCACGGGCATTGTTGAGTAGGATCGAATTCGGCTTCATGGCCCGAATCTCGGCCTCGCCTATCATGTCTTTTGTCTGGTCGGTCTGCGGGACGTGCAGGCTGACGATATCGGACTGGGCAAGAAGATCATGCAGGCTCGCAACGGCGGTCGCATTGCCATGGGGCAGCTTGTCTACAGTGTCATAGAAAATGACACGCAAGCCGAACGCTTCAGCGAGTACGGAAAGCTGCGAGCCAATGGAGCCATAACCGACAATACCCAGCGTTTTGCCACGTACTTCCCAGGCGTTGACGGCAGATTTGTCCCAGCCGCCAGCATGACACTGTTCCGAGCGTGACGGTATGCGACGCAGCAGCATCACGATCTCGCCCATGACGAGTTCTGCGACCGAGCGCGTGTTGCTGAAAGGAGCGTTGAAAACCGGAATGCCTGCCATGCGCGCTGCGTTGAGATCGACCTGATTGGTTCCTATGCAGAAGCAGCCGATGGCCATGAGGCGATCGGCTGCCTCGATCACAGGTGCTGTCAGCTGGGTGCGTGAGCGAATGCCTACCATATGAACGCCTTTAAGCGCTTCTGTCAGGGCTTTGCCTTCAAGCGCAGTCTTGACGCAGGTGACCTGCCGGTAGCCCTGCGCAGCAAGATGCTGCGCCGCGCTGTCATGAATGCCCTCAAGAAGAAGAATGCGAATGCGGTCTTTGGGGAGAGAAAAAGAGGCTTCCATGTCTGGCTCCTGTCAGCGGCGCAAATCCGAAAAGCGGTGCTAGCCTATAGTTTTCTCAGGGGGAAGGGCGAAGGCGCGCTATTGCGTCCTGCAGCATCGTCCTGTCACCGCAGGCAAGAACCGTACCATCGCTTTCAAGCGTGAGAGGGGCGCCCTGCCAGTCCGTCATCACGCCTCCCGCGCCAGAAACGACAGGAACCAGGGCTCCCCAGTCCCAGGGTTTCATGGTGCATTCCGCAATCAGATCGATCTGGCCAAGTGCGAGCAGCCCGTAACCATAGGCATCGCCACCCCAGCTTGTACGCCTGGTTGCTGCCTTGAGGGCGTTGAAACGATTATCATAAGGCGAGATCAGCATGTCGGGCGACGTGCAGGAGAGCTCTGCCATGCTGAGTGTCGGGCAAGAACGTGTTCCGACCTGTCCCGGCATTCCGGGGGAGATGAAACGGGTCGTTTCGCCTTCAATGCCGATCCAGCGTTCCTTTGTGAACGGCTGATCGATAATACCCAGAACGGGCCGGTTCCTGTGGAATAGGGCAACAAGCGTTGCGAAGCTTGGACGACCGGTGATGAAGGCGCGCGTGCCGTCAATCGGGTCGAGCACCCAGACCCAGTCTCCCGTCACGCCGGAGAAGCCAAATTCCTCGCCCAGTATCGCATGGTCGGCATGACGGCTACCAATCAGGCTGCGCATGGTGCTTTCCGCCTCGCGATCGGCGCGGGTGACAGGACTTTCGTCGCTCTTGTCGTCGACAGCGAGACCTGAACGGAAATAGGGAGAGACGGCAGAACGCGCGTGGTCTGCACAGAGAAGGGCGGTTTCCAGACAGACGGCAAGATCGGGCAGAGACGACATGAAAGCATTCCGTGGCGAGAAGTGAGGAGTAGCGGACGATTGACGCATCAAGGGGGGTGCGGCATGTCTGGCCATGCGTTGCAGCCCTCACAAGACAAGCGGAAAGCCTGCTTCTACCTCATGAAACCGATTATCGTCATCCCATCGCGTCTTGCTTCGACGCGCCTGCCCAACAAGCCCCTAGCCGAGATCGATGGTATACCCATGATCCTGCATGTGGCGCTGCGTGCGCGTGAAGCCAGGCTTGGTCCGGTACTTGTAGCGTCCGGTGACGCGACTATTCTTGACGTGCTGGCAGGTCATGACATCGAAGGAGTGTTGACTGACCCGGCTCTGCCAAGCGGTTCGGATCGCGTTTATGCTGCCTTGCAGGAGTATGACCCTGACGGGGATCATGATGTCGTGATCAATCTCCAGGGCGATCTGCCACTGATTGCGCCGTCAAGTCTTGCTTCCGCACTGCGCCCAGTCAGGGAAGAAAGGTATGATATCGGTACGCTTGTCGCACCGGTCGAGACACAGGAAGAAGCCACGCGCGAGTCTGTTGTAAAAGCGGCCTGCGCTTTCGGCGCGAAGCAGAGTATAGCCCGTGCACTCTATTTTTCACGTCAGACTATCCCCTGGGGCAGCGGGCCGCTCTGGCATCACGTCGGCGTGTATGCCTGGCGACGCGAGGCATTGGCACGTTTTGTTTCCCTGCCTCCCTCCGGGCTTGAAAAGCGGGAATCACTTGAACAGCTTCGTGCGCTGGAGGCGGGTATGACGATTGGCTGTGTTGCAATTGACGAGGCGCCGCTTGGTGTAGATACGCCTGCTGACCTCATTCGTGTTCGGCAGACCTTCACCTCATGAACCAGATCATAGCTTTCCAGGGGCGTCCCGGCGCTTATTCTGATCTTGCCTGTCGCGTTGCGCGTCCTGGCTGGACAACTCTGCCTTGCCCCAGTTTTCAGGCTGCTATTGATGCTGTTCGGGAAGGGCGGGCCACGCTTGGCATGCTTGCCTGCGAAAATTCTCTCGCAGGGCGCGTTCCCGAGATACATGCGCTTTTGCCTGAGGCCGGGCTACCCATCATCGGGGAGCATTTTCAGCGGGTTGAACACTGCCTGCTTGCACTGCCCGGAACCCGTATCGGGGATCTGCGGCGTATCCATACCCATCCCGTAGCCCTTGGCCAGATACGCAGACTCGTAAGTGAGCTGGGTGTTGAAGCCTGCTCTGCCTTTGATACGGCCGGCGCAGCGGAAATGGTGGTCAAATGGCAGTCGCGTGAGGATGGTGCTGTCGCCTCATCCCTTGCCGCAGAGCTGAATGGTCTGGAAATCCTGCGGGCCAATGTGGAAGATGCAGCCCATAATACAACTCGCTTCTATCTTGTCGCGCGTGAGGCTGTCAGGCCGCCGTCAGAAGCGGAGCGTGTTATGACCACTCTGGTTTTTCGAGTTCTCAACCGTCCTGGTGCGCTCTATCAGGCTCTGGGTGGTTTTGCCGAAAATGGCGTGAACATGACCCGTCTTGAAAGTTACATGAGCCCGGGCACGTTGACCGCAACCGGCTTTCTGCTCGATGTGGAAGGACATCCGGAACAGGCAGCATTGAGCAAGGCACTTGCGATGCTGAACGATTGCAGTGAGAATATTGCTGTTCTGGGCGTCTACCCGGCCAGTCCATCACGGTATCCTGAGTAAGGGCCGAGAGAGCGATATCCATTTGACAGCGTCGTCTAGAGTTCTATTTAGCAGCTTGTTTGTTTAACGCGGCAGGTGAGGGCTCATGGCACGGAACAAGGATTTCAAAGGGTCTCTGACCGCGCTGCTCACGCCTTTTCGTGAAGATGGTACCGTGGATCTGGCTGCGCTGGGCCGGTTTATCGACTGGCAGATTGACCAGGGTACGGCTGGACTTATTCCGGCAGGCACGACCGGTGAGAGCCCGACCCTGACTCATGACGAGCACGGACTTGTCGTGGCGCATACCGTCAGGGTTGCGGGTGGTCGTGTGCCTGTAATGGCTGGAGCCGGCTCGAACAGCACGCATGAAGCGATTGGCATGGCGCGCCATGCCAAAGCTGTTGGTGCAGATGCGCTTCTGGTGGTGGTTCCCTATTACAACAAACCCACCCAGGAAGGGTTGTACCAGCATTTCATGCGTGTGGCCGATGCCACTGACCTGCCACTCTACGTCTATAACGTGCCTGGTCGTTCCGTGGTGGAAGTGTTGCCGGAAACCCTGGCTCGTCTGGCAGAGCATCCCAATATCGTTGGAACAAAAGATGCTACAGCCAATCTCTCCCGTCCGCTTCAGCTGCGGCATTGCCTCGGTGACAAGCCCTTTACGCTGTTGACGGGTGACGATGGAACAGCGCTGTCCTTTCTCGCAGCAGGCGGCACAGGGTGTATCAGTGTCACGGCTAATATTGCCCCGCGCCTCTGTGCCGACATGCATGAAGCCTGGCAGGCCGGGAATGTTGAAAAGGCGATGCAGCTTCAGCAGCTCCTGACACCGCTTCATGATGCGATGTTCTGTGAGAGTAATCCGGGCCCCGTAAAATATGCGGCTTCCCGTCTTGGGCTGTGCACCTCATATGTGCGTTTGCCTCTTTCTGAACCCAGCGCTGCGTCTCGCGCTGTCATCGATGAGGCCCTCAAGAAAACGGGTCTGTCAGGATGAACTGTGGCTGAAAAAAAGAAATCCGGTCTGATCTCGCATGGTATTGCTTCACAAAACCGAAAAGGCCGGTTCAATTACACTATTATTGAAACTGTAGAGGCGGGAATTGTCCTCAAAGGGCCCGAGGTGAAAAGCCTTCGTATGGGCCGTGCCACGATCAACGAGGCCTATGCCGGTGAACGCAACGGCGAAATCTGGCTGCTCAATTCCTATATCCCTGAATATCAGGGCGGCGTTCTGTCGCGTTTCGATACCCGTGCTCCACGTAAATTGCTGCTGCATAAAAAACAGGTTGATCATCTGCTTGGTGCCGTATCTCGTTCCGGTGCGTCTCTTGTACCGCTTGATATTCATTTCAACGCGCGTGGTGTTGCCAAACTGACCCTGGGTCTGGGTCAGGGGCGCAAGAAGGAAGACAAACGTCACGCGATTGCCGAACGCGACTGGCAGCGAGACAAGGCTCGTCTTTTGCGAAGCAAGGGTAAGGATTACTGAGGCAGTACAGCCAGAAAGTATCCTGATGTTGTTGTACGAAGAAGCCACGTTGTCCTGCAGCGTGGTTTTTTTGTTCCGGGATGATTTCGTACTCCGACGACAGGAGAATCGGAGAGTCGAAAAAGCCAGGGTCCATTTTTCAGCGAAATCAGGGCATAAAAAAACCCGGCTCGTAAGCCGGGTTTTTCTGGTATTCGCGGGAAATCAGGCGAGGCTGATATCAGCGGCTTCCGGACCTTTCTGGCCCTGAACAACCTTGACATCGACAGCCTGGCCTTCATTCAGACCGGAGAGGCCGGAACGTTCCAGGGCAGAAGCATGAATGAAGATATCCTTGCCGCCGTTTTCCGGTGTGATGAAACCGAAACCCTTGGTGGAGTTGTACCACTTGACGATTCCACGCAGGTCCTGAGCGTGCGAAAGGTCGGGGGCCGGACGAGCCGGGCGACCGCCGCCACCGAAAGACGGACGCGGACCAGCCGGGTTGAAAGCAGCGCGCGGACGCGGAGCTTCCTCGGTGCTGGTATCGACAGTCAGAACTTCAGCGACCTGACGACCTTTCGGGCCCTGACCGATGCGGACATTCAGCGTGGTGCCCGGGTTTACGCTGGTATGACCAGCACTGGAAAGCGCATTGGCATGGAGGAATACGTCACCGGATCCATCAGCAAGCTCGACAAAGCCGAACCCTTTTTCACTGTTGAACCACTTGACGCTGGCACCCACTTCCGGGCCTGACGCCAGAACCTGTGGGCCGCCCGAAGGGGGACGACGATTTTGCATCCCGCCGCGGTCTCCGCCGAAGGAGGGGGGGGCCATAAAATCGTCATCGAATCCGCCGCGGCGCGGGGAACGTGGGCTGCGGTCGGTACGGTTGCTTCTCAACGGTCTAATCCCGAGATCTGAGCGGTGATTCATCTGCGTGAGAATCACCAGTGTTGTAAGTCGAAACGGTGTGCACGAGCCCACCGGTTGAAACGGTACGGGCGATGTCCACAAGGGGTTTCGGGCCGACCCTAACACGCTTTTTTCGAAATATGCCACTGGAAAACGTGGCTTGATTACCACGATCTTCTGGATATCGCGTTTTTATGAGCTGATCGTCTTCGTAATCTAACTGACCTCTGTTTCCCGACCTATGAAATGGGATATGGTGACATAGTATTATTATTGAAGGGGGGATGGCGTTGCGCTGTTCAAAATCGCGCTGGCCGAGCGCCAGGAAGGTCACAACTGGATCGCTCTCGGTTTTCGGTCTTGCGCTGGTCACTGCGGTTGCTGCTCATGCCACGCCCAGGCAGGATCCGTACGGAACCTGGACGCTTCAGGGTGAAAACGATGCTGTCTCGACCCTGAAAGGGACGTCGGACCAGTATTACACGTCCGGCCTGCGCTTCAACTGGACCTCAGGTACGGACAACCTGCCCAAGCCTTTTGCCGATGTGAACCGGTTCCTCCTTGGTAATGGCACGCAGCGTATCAGCCTTGGGGTTCAGCAGCTGATCTACACGCCGCGTGATACGCAGTCGGCTCAGCTTCCCTCGGGCGACCGCCCCTATTCAAGTCTTCTGCTTGGTACAGTCAATTTCATCAATGATACAGACCTGTCGCGCAGTGTTGCCGGTATCCAGTTCGGCGTGATGGGGCCTGCCGGTCTTGGTCGTCAGCTTCAGAACGGGTTTCATGGAGCCATTGGCGACACCAAGAACCGTGGCTGGCACACGCAGCTTCAGAACCAGCCGATCTTCCAGATCCAGGCTGGTCGTATCTGGCGTCTGCCAGTCGTCAATCTTTATGGCATAAGTGCCGATGTGCTGCCCGCCGTCTCGGGTGCCGCTGGTGACTACCGGACGTATGCTGACGTTGCGGGTACATTCCGCATTGGGCAGGGGCTGGACAGTGATTTTGGCAATGCGACGATCGGGCCGGGGCTTGATGGGACTGATGCCTTCGTCGCGACCCGTCCTGTCGCCTGGTATCTTTATGGTGGTGTGGAAGGTCAGGCTGTGGCTTACGACTCTACCCTTCAGGGCAACACGCTTCGTGACAATTCACCTCATGTCAGCAAGACATGGGATGTTGGCATGATCCATGCCGGTGTTGCTGTGATGTGGCATGGTGTGCGTCTGTCCTACAGTCAGAACTGGCAGACTGCGCAGTTCAAGACGTCCAAGGCAGGCCTGTTCAATTACGGATCACTCAAGCTGTCAGTTAAATTCTGACGTTCCGATCACTTTAACGGTTCGGATCACCCGATATGAAAACCCCATGGTGCCAGAACGGCACCATGGGGTTTTCTATATCAGCAAAAGAACAAGAGCCCGATCAAAGGTAATCGCTGGTTGGCAGGCCCAGCAGATAGCCCTGGACTTCTTCGCATCCGTAGGAATCGAGGAAGGCCATCTGTCTTTCGGTCTCAACCCCTTTTGCGCAGCAGGAAATGCCAAGACGGCGCGCCATTTGAATGGTCTGCCCCATCACCTCGTTTACGCGTCGATCATCATTCAGTCGCTGCATGAAAGAGCGGTCGAACTTGATCTGGTCGACCGGGAAATTTGCCAGGCGTTCCAGTGATGAATAGCCGGCGCCGAAATCGTCCAGAGCAACATGAACGCCAAGGGCGCGCAGGCGGGAGAGTTCCTGATAGGCAATATCGCGTGGTCCGAAAGAACGCTTCTCGGAAAGTTCAATCTGTAATCGCTCAGCGGCAAGACCTGTTTCACGCAACACAGTCTCAACCATGCCGGACAATCGGCGTTTGGCGAGCCAGGTCGGAGAAATATTGACGCAGACCCTGAGTGGATGACTCCATGTTATCGCAGTGCTGCAGGCCGTCTGAAGCTCCATTGATCCAGTTTTTCAATGAGTCCGCCATTTTCTGCACATTGTATGAAAATTTCGGGGGAAATCTGTCCATAGCCAGGGCGTTCCCAGCGCAGCAGGGCTTCCAGCGCAACCACGGTCTGGGTGCCGGATGCAATGATGGGCATCCAGTTGAGAGAGAGTTCTCCGCGTTCACCGGCATTGGCAAGATCACGCTCCAGCCCGGAGGTGCCGATGAGGGCGGCAATGCTGCTGGAGTTTGCCCGCCTTTCATGCGCACCGCCATAAAGGCGCACTTCGGCTATCGCGGCATCGACTCCTTGCAGGATGGATGTTGCATTTGTGCCGTCATCAGGGAACAGGGCCCAACCAATGGAGAACGAGGCCTGTATCTCGCTTGAACCGGCCCGAATCGCCGGTGAGAGTGCCTGGCGAATATTTGTTATGAGGCTACGTGATGTAACGAGTGACAGACCTGGGGGAGAAATGACGAGAATATTGCCTCCACCACCATAGCCGAGAAAGGATTTGGGGGGCAGGATTGCGTAAACCCGCCTGATGGCCTCGTCGATGATCAGATTAGAGGTTTCCCATCCATAACGCAGATTGAGCGCGTTCAGATGATCAAGATCGATCGCCATCACTGCAAAGCTTGCTTTGCGCGTGTCCGGCGTCGTCATTCCGATCATATATTCGATATGACTCGCACAAAGACTGCGATCCGGGAGATCGGGGCGCCGGGTCTGCAGGGTCTGGTTACGGAGAATTGTCTCGGCGCAGACGGCAAGATAGGGAGCGAGTTCACGCAGCTCTGTCTCTGCGACTGTCAGCGGAATTGTGGCGAGGAGGGTCAGATCGGAGTCGAGGGCGAGGCCAAGATGATAGCAGGTTTCGGTTTTTGCCAGATAGATCCGATCCGGACTGGCACATACTGTCTTGATGCACGCTATGGTGGGTTCGTCTGTTTTGGAGCAGCCATCGCTTGCTATTTCAATCAGATTGTCTTCCGTATCATAACCGCAGATGCAGATGGACGAGGCGCCTAGCAGCCGGCGCGCGATTTCCAGTATCGCTGCCTGCGGCTGAAGCTGTTTGTTTGACGACATGGGCCTCTCTCTCACGGGGAACCCGCTCATGAAAGACGATGCAGGTTCATGCAACTATGGCGAAAATTCAGTCAATAATCCATACGTACCATTATTTCAAACTTTTAAATAAGTATTGAAACACAGCCTCGGATGAGGCCTAGCCAGAGCGATTGATACGATTCATGTTGTCTCGGTCAAATAGATGAAGGAGGACTTGCAGCTCTTTTGCAAGTATAGAAGAATTACACATTCTTTTCACGGTCAATACTGCATCACGATTGGCTTCCTGCAATAACATCTCGGAATCGACACCCTCGATCAGACGAAAAAGGGGTAGACCCGATTGACGGTTGCCTGCGAGATCACCCCCGCCGCGTAGTTTGAAATCGCGCTCCGCAATGATGAAACCGTCCTCTGTCTCTCGCAACAACGCGAGGCGTTCCTTTCCGGTTGCTCCTGTAGAGTCATCGTAGAGCAGCAAGCAGTAAGAGGCTGTAGCACCGCGCCCGACACGCCCGCGCAGCTGATGCAGCTGGGCGAGGCCAAAACGCTCTGCATGTTCGATGACCATGACGGAGGCGTTGGGAATGTCGACCCCCACTTCGATAACTGTTGTTGCAACGAGTAAGCGTGTTTCCCCCAGTCTGAAACGTTCCAGTTCAGCCTGTCTTTGCGCGATTTCCTGCCGGCCATGAGCCAGTCCGACTGGCATGGAGAGACGCAGGGACAAGTCGCTCCAACGCGCCTCTGCCGCAGCGACATCAAGTATTTCACTTTCTTCGACCAGCGGACAGACCCAGAAGACCTGCGCCCCTCTCTGGAGAATGCGCGTAATGCCACTCATGACCTCATCGAGAGTCGAAAGGGGATGAAGTGAGGTTTGTACGGGCTTGCGGCCAGGCGGTTTTTCGTCAAGGCGGCTCACGCTCAGATCGCCCCATTGTGTCAGCAACAGCGTACGGGGAATCGGAGTGGCTGTCATGACCAGAATATCAGTCTGTGCCCCTTTGACGCCAAGCATCAGACGTTGCTGCACGCCAAAGCGATGCTGTTCATCAATGACAGCCAAAGCAAGATCCTGAAAGACGACTTTTTCCTGGAACAGTGCATGAGTGCCAATGATCAGTCTGGCCGAGCCCTCAGCTATGGCTTCGAGTGCCACTCTGCGCGCCTTGCCTTTCACACTTCCTGAAAGATAAACGCAGGGGACATCGGTCAGGCTGGAAACAGTTCTGAAGTGTTGACTTGCGAGGATTTCAGTTGGCGCCATCAGCGCTGCCTGTCCTCCGGACTCCACAACACGAAGCATGGCAAGAAGTGCTACCAGCGTCTTTCCTGAACCAACATCGCCCTGGAGCAGGCGCATCATGGGGGTTGGAGCCGCAAGGTCAGCATCAATGTCGCCCAGAGCCCGGATCTGGCGCCGGTTGGACGATGGCCAAAACGTTTCAGCGTCTCTGCGCGCAGATGATCATTGCCAAGAATGACCCGTCCGGTTTGAGCGCGTGCTTTCTGGCGTGCCAGAGCAAGAGAAAGCTGATCGGCTAGACATTCGTCATAGGCCAGGCGTTCCCGGGCAAAAAGCGCTATGGCTGACCAGCTCCGATCATGCTCAGGAGCCGGCCGATGCAGGATTTCCAGAGCCTGAGCGAAGCTTGGCCATTGGCGTTGCTCCAGTCGGTCAGAAGCAATCCATTCGGGAAGAGGGGGCATCAGGTCGAGCGCCCTGTGAATGGCGCGTCGCATGACCGAGGTAAACAATCCGGCTGTCAGGGGCCAGACAGGATCGATGGCCGGAATGGTATCACGGCGAGCCCAACCCAGCATGTAGTCGGGATGGGGCATGGTGAGTGAGAGGCCATAGCGTTCGAGACGCCCTGACACGGCCAGTTCGTCGCCTATTGCCACCGACCGGATAAAAGCCTGATGAAAAAACAGGATCTCGATTTCATCCGTTTCGTCGCAGGCACGGATACGGAATGGCTGACGTGGCCGGGTGGGGTGGGTAATATCAAGTACCCGCAGCCTGATTGTCAGTGTGGCACCAGGCATGAGCTGTTCACGGGCCTCATGCAGGGTCAGTACGGTGCGACGGTCGGTATAGCTGGTGGGGAGGGTAAACAGCAGATCGATCACGCGCGGCCCGCACGCAACCTTTCGCAGCAGATCAGCGTAACGAGGGCCTATGCCGGGCAATGTGCTCAGAGGGGAGAGCAGCTGCGAAATACTTGAGGACTCTGGGTGCATGGCCTTCGCGGAACATGGGCTGACAGCGTATAATGCACAGGCTATAGGATAGAACCGTCATGGAACAAAACGAAACCATCGCCTGGCAGCCTGACTGCATTGTGGCGCGCGTGCTTTGGATTTCTGAATGACCGATACCCCCAACTGGCCGACTCTCTGGGGCGTGCCGGAAGCCTATACCGCGTTTCTCCTGCGTCGCCGCCTTGGCGAACACGAAGGGCCGCTGATCCATGTGGCGCGGGACGATGCGGCTGTTGCCGCCCTTGCTGATATGCTTGCCTATGTCGAGCCCGATGTCAGTGTGTTGCGTTTCCCGGCATGGGACTGCCTGCCTTATGATCGTGTCTCACCCAACCCGGTGATTACGGCCGAACGTGCCGCCACACTGACGCGGCTGCTTGAGCCCGCAGGCAAGACGCGGCGTATCGTGCTGACTACGGTCCATGCACTTGTTCAGCGTGTGCCGCCACGCGATGCCTTCCGCAACCAGTCGATTGGTGTGAAAAAAGGTGAGTCGCTAGATCAGGCCATGCTGATCGAGCTGCTGGTTGCCAGCGGATACACCCGTACCGACACGGTGATGGAGGCCGGGGAGTTCGCAACACGTGGCGGGATATTCGATCTATTCCCGGCTGGGGAAAGCGAGCCGATCCGCCTCGATCTGTTCGGGGACGAGGTGGATAACATCCGCCGTTTTGACGTGGCCACCCAGCGTTCAACAGAGTCCCTTGAGTCGTTCAAGTTGCGTCCGGTCTCGGAATATGCCCTGAGCCCGGATGCGATCAGCCGTTTTCGCTCGGCCTGGCGGGACCTGTTCGGCCCGTCTTCAGCATCGGATGTGCTGTACGAGCATGTCAGTGAGGGGAGGCGCTTTCCGGGGCTTGAGCATTATATCCCGCTCTTTCATGAGCATATGGACACGCTGATCGATTATCTGCCTGATGCTTCAGTCAGCTTCGATCATCAGGTGCCGGATATCCTCAAGGCGCGCTTAGAAATGATCGCTGATCATTTTGAAGCCCGCAAAGCCCCGGCCCGTGAAGGAGAGGCGATTTACCGCGCCCTGCCATCTCATCTGCTCTATCTCAACCGCACTTCCTGGGATGCAATGCTTGCCCGGGTACCGAGCATCGCCCTCAATCCCTTTGCAAAACCCGATACAATGCAGGGACTGGATGCGGGTGGCCGACCGGGGCCAATTTTTGTCCGTGGCAAGGACGGAACGCGTGAAGGCGCGTTTGATGCACTCCGAACCCAGCTCGAATCCTGGGAGAAGGCCGGACGGCGCTGCTTTGTCACAGCATGGACCAAAGGCTCCCGCGAACGTATTGCTTCGTTGCTCCGGGAGCACCGTTTCACGACAGAACTTCATGACAGCTGGGCTTCGGCGGCAGGGATTGCTCCCGGGACAGTCGGTCTGATCGTCCTCGGGCTTGAACGTGGTTTTGTGGCCGATCGCATGGCGTTCGTTTCCGAGCAGGATCTGCTTGGCGAACGTATTGCCCGTCCACCACGTCGCAAGCGCCGGGCGGAGCAGTTCATCACCGAGGCCTCCGAAATCAGTGAAGGCGATCTGGTAGTTCACGCGGATTATGGCATCGGGCGTTATGAAGGGCTTGAGACTGTCAGCGATGGCGTGGCCCCGCATGATTGTCTGAGGCTGCTTTATGACGGTGCCCAGAAGCTCTTTTTGCCTGTCGAGAATATCGAGCTTTTGAGTCGTTTCGGCTCCGAGCAGGGCGGGGTCGCGCTCGACAAGCTTGGCGGTCAGGCCTGGCAGGCCCGCAAGGCCAAGATGAAGGAGCGTATCCGCGATATGGCGGGTGAGCTCATTCGCACCGCTGCAGGGCGCGCCATGAAGGACGCGCCATCGCTCATTCCTGCCGAAGGCATGTGGGACGAGTTCTGTGCGCGTTTTCCGTTTGTCGAAACCGAGGATCAGTCACGCGCCATTGCTGATGTGCTTGAGGACCTGACCTCAGGCCGTCCCATGGATCGTCTCGTTTGTGGCGATGTTGGCTTCGGCAAGACTGAAGTGGCCTTGCGAGCAGCGTTTGTGGCAGCTCTTTCCGGCGTGCAGGTAGCCGTTGTCGTACCGACCACACTTCTGGCGCGTCAGCATTTCCGCAGCTTTTCGACGCGTTTCGAAGGCTTCCCCGTGCGTATCGCGCAGCTTTCGCGTCTGGTGACAGCCAAGGAGGCCGCCGAAACCCGTAAGGCGCTTGAAGAAGGACAGGTGGATATTGTTGTTGGTACCCATGCGCTGATTGCAAAATCGGTCGGGTTTGCCAATCTCGGGCTGCTGATCATTGATGAGGAGCAGCATTTTGGCGTGGCGCACAAGGAGCGTCTCAAGTCTCTGCGCGAAGATGTGCATGTGCTGACGCTCTCTGCCACACCGCTCCCTCGTACGCTTCAGCTTTCGCTTACCGGCGTGCGGGAAATGAGCCTGATTGCGACCCCGCCGACTGACAGGCTGGCCGTGCGAACGTTCATTACGCCCTTCGACAGTGTGATGATACGTGAGGCGATCCAGCGTGAGCGTTTTCGTGGTGGGCAGATCTTCTGCGTCGTTCCACGCATCGAAGATATGGACAGGATGGCTGAGCGTCTGCGCGATATCGTGCCCGATGCCAAGACCGTCCAGGCCCATGGCCGTCTGACGCCTGCCGAACTTGAGCGCGTCATGACCGAGTTCTCGGACGGTCGTTACGATGTTCTGCTCTCGACCAATATCGTCGAAAGCGGGCTCGATATGCCTGCGGTAAACACGCTTATCATTCATCGTGCCGATATGTTCGGCCTTGGCCAGCTCTATCAGCTGCGCGGTCGTGTAGGGCGCGGGAAGCAGCGCGGTTATGCATATCTGACATGGCCACAGAGCCATCGTCTCTCGCCAGCTTCCGAAAAACGTCTGGAAATCATGCAGACGCTTGATACGCTTGGTGCAGGGTTTACCCTTGCATCGCATGATCTTGATTTGCGTGGTGCGGGCAATCTCCTCGGTGATGAGCAATCGGGCCATATCAAGGAGGTCGGCATCGAGCTGTATCAACAGATGCTCGAAGATGCCGTCACTACCATGCGTCTGCAGAAGGACCAGAAGCGCGAGGAAGACAAGGACTGGACGCCCAATATCATTCTCGGCCTGCCGGTTCTGATCCCCGAAACCTATGTGCGGGATCTGCCTGTGCGTCTTGGTCTCTATCGACGCATTGCCGGGCTCCAGGGGGAGGCCGAGCTCGATGCCATGCGTGCCGAAATGGTCGATCGTTTCGGCTCCCTGCCGCAGGAAGTCGAGAACCTTCTTGACGTGGTCGTGATCAAGCGCCTGTGCAGCGCGGCCGGGGTTGACCGCCTTGAGGCAGGGCCAAAAGGTATGGTCATCCAGTTCCGTAATCGCAAGTTCCGCAATCCCATGGGGTTGCTCAAATGGGTTGAGCGTCACAAGGATCAGGGGGTCAAGCTTCGTCCCGACCAGAAACTCGCTGTAGTGCGTGAAATGACCAATGCCCAGCGCATCACGATGGCACGCAAGGTTATGACCGCACTCAGGAAACTGGCGGAGAAAACCGATCCCTGATCAGGGCTGAAAACCGGAGCTTTTCAATGGGCTGGAATGGACCTGTTGTCTCCGGCCTGCTGAAAGATCGCGCAGACAAGGCTTCGGATCAAGCAGGGGGTGATGCCCCATCCGGGCAACTTGAACGGGATTCGTTTGTTCGCTGTCTAGCGTATGAATGGAGAAGCTTATGCTGACGATCAATCTCTCGGGCCAGAAGGCTCTTGTGACAGGATCAACAGGGGGTATTGGCCTTGCGATCGCGTCGCGTCTGGCTCAGGCAGGCGCCCATGTGATCGTTAACGGGCGTGGCAAAGAGCGTGTGAATACCGCAATCGAGGCGATCCGCAAGGATGTGCCAGGTGCAACGCTGACGGGGTTCGCGGGCGACGCAGCACGTCCGGAAACTGTACGGGCATTATATGAGGCCCATCCTGATCTGGATATTCTGGTCAATAATCTTGGTATATTCGAAGAGGTACCATTTGCCGATATCTCTGATGAGGATTGGCAGCGCTTTTTCGATATCAACGTTATGAGCGGCGTTAGACTGAGCCGCGCCTATCTTCCCGATATGGTCGAGAGGGGCAGTGGGCGGATTGTGTTTATTTCAAGCGAATCCGGGCTGAATATTCCGGCTGAGATGATCCATTACGGGTTCAGCAAGGCAGCCCAGATTGCCATTGCCCGTGGTCTTGCGGAAAGTGTGGCGGGTAGCGGTGTAACGATCAACAGTGTGCTGCCCGGTCCGACCCGGACCGAGGGTGTTATGGAAATGCTGGGCAAGACCGCGCAGCAATCGGGGAAGACACCAGAGGAAGTTGAGGCCGGTTTTCTCAAAAACAATCGTCCAACCTCATTGATTCGCAGGCTCGAAGAACCGGAAGAGGTGGCAAACATGGTCGCGTATATCTGCTCGCCGCTGGCATCAGCGACGTCGGGCGCGGCCTTGCGTGTTGAGGGGGGATTACTGCGCCATCCGGGTTAGGGTGAAAGCCGGAACTACAGGCTGAAAAGTGGTTCAGGGCTGGAATATGGAGTGTCGTTCCGGGAGCAGCTTGTCGATGAAGCACTGATCGACAGATCTTCCGGCAATATCGACAAGAATCCCTGAAAATCTGTTGCTCCTGTCATAAAGAGCTACAGCGGCAAAGCCTCCATCGCTGCCCGTACTGGCGATGAAGGCAGGAACGTTGTCGGGCGGAATGTTCAGAGGGCTGGCAAAATGCGGCTGGTTGGAAATCTGGCAATCATCCACTCGAAAGACTCATTTCGTTGATCAGCCAGATCGAGCGCCTTGAGGGCCTGTAGGGCTCTTTCGGAAAACACCCCTATGCAGGCACCATCAACAGGAAATTCAATCAGCATTTCCTTTGAAACGGGGAGTGTTCCTTGTGCTTCCAGCCAGATCAGACTGTTGGTATGGGCAAAGAACGAATCGTTTTCCTCTCCCGATTCAAATACCCAAGGTGTCAGGATTGTGGGGATCTCCGGTAGGGTAGCCGCCTGCAAGGCCTCCGGCCCGCTGAGAGGGTCGCCAATATATAGGCTTTCCGTAACGGTGATCGGAGTGAAGCTTTGCCAGTAAAACGGGCGCCCTGCTTCTGACTCCAGCCATTGACGGGCAGGAGTCAGAGGTGATGGAATTTCCTGTTCGTTATGCGACTTGTGGATATTCAGCGTAGTCTGCTTTTTTCCTCGCCATATGAGCGTCCACCAGGCCACGGGATCAATTGACCGGAATAGGGATCGAGTTGACCTTCAGAATGCCGCCACCAAGCGTGAGGTCCCACATCACTTTGTTGCCGTCGCGATGCCCCATGAACTGGGCCACCGAAAGCGCAGTCGAGACCCCACCCGGCAGCACAGGGCGAATTGTTGCCAGCAGGTCACTCAGATCCGTGATTGCCAGATGGATCTGACCGGTGCTCGTGGCCGTCGTGTGACCGGGAGAGATCCAGCCGTTACCCTCCAGCTTTCCCTTGGCCCAAAGGGCTTCAAGAGAGGAAATGGTAATTTTTCCTTCGGGGGTTTTCCCTCCATCGAGCATCTGTTCGGGGATAGTGAGTGTGGTACGCAGACTGGCTGGTAATGCCGAACCACCCGGTGCGCTTAGACCCGACGCTGCAAAAACAATATCGATGCTGCCAGAAGCCTGACCGGCACGCAGGGTGGCGTTCACGTGCTCTGCAGAGTAACGGTTCTTGCCGCTGGAGAGGGCGACGCCTGTCCAGACAAGCTCGGCGACGGCCCCCTGATGCAGGGCGTCACGCAGATTTCTGAGTGCGGCGCGGCCGTTCACATCGTGACACCCTGCCGGCGAGCCGTCATGGACAAGCTTGAGCAGGCCAAACGAGATGAGTGCGTTGGCGTCGCGCAGATTGGGAAGGGTCAGATGTCCCTGCCGGTCCTGCACCACTACTTGCCCGACCCCCAGATGAGCGTCACCAGTTGCGAGGGCCGCGCTGTAGCCTGACATGGACAGGCTGGCCGTACCCATTGTCCTCGATGTGGCATCTGATGTCATGCACGCAGCGGGAATGGCATCGGCCCGGGCCTGTGTCAGGCTTCCACCGAGGGCGAGAAGCGCTATGAGAGAGGCTGTGGCGTATTTCATGGGAGTAAGGATGGGGCTGTTCATGTTGCCACACAACCGGAATTTTGCGGCAGGAGTTGGGCGCAGGCAGTGGCATCGTTACAACGGACATCAAAGCCGTCAGAACATGTTTCAAGCAGGGTATTGGATTGGCAATGAGTGGACTTGACCCCCAGGACTGGACATCGATGCGCGCTCTGGCGCACCGCATGATGGATGATGTGTTTGATCGGGCTGAGCAGGTCGGCAGCGGGCCGGTATGGCAGCCCATGCCTCAGACAATACGTGACGCCTTCAAGCGTGAATTGCCCCGGCAGGGACGGGCGGCGGAAATTCTCTACGGAGAATTTCTTGAGCAGATCCGCCCCTATTCGAATGGCAACATACATCCCGGTTTTATGGGATGGGTGCAGGGGGCGGGGACACCTGTTGGCATTCTGGCCGAGCTTCTGGCTGCAAGTCTGAACGATAATTGTGGAGGGCGTGATCATGCGGCGATCGAGGTCGAGCGTCAGGTTATCCGTTGGGCCGCCGAGATGGTCGGGATGCCCGAAGAGGCTTCTGGCTGTCTTGTAACGGGGTCATCCCTCGCCAATTTCATCAGCATCGTCACGGCCAGCCGTGCAGTTGATCCCTCTTTGCGCCAGCAGGGCGTGTCGGGGCGTAAACTTGTTGGTTACGCAGCAGAGACGGCCCATGGCTGTGTCAGCCGGGCTTTTGATCTGGCCGGACTGGGAAGCGATGCGCTGCGTCTGATCGCGGTTGATGAGCTGTATCGTATGGACGAAACGGTACTTGCCGAGCGTATCAGAGAGGATCGGAAGGCGGGGTATCATCCTTTCATCATCATTGGTACGGCAGGCAGTGTCGATTGTGGGGCCGTTGATCCGCTTGAAGCCCTGGCCGATATCGCGCAGAGAGAAAATTGCTGGTTCCACGTCGACGGCGCCTTCGGCGCCTTTGCAAGGCTTTCTCCTGAACACGCCATTATGCTCGATGGTATCGACAGGGCTGACAGCCTGGCGCTTGATTTTCATAAATGGGGGCAGGTGCCCTATGATGCAGGCTGCGTTCTGGTACGTGACCGCGCTGCCCATGCCCAGGCTTTCTCGCAATCTCTCAGTTATCTGACACGAGCCGATCGCGGTCTGGCCGGGAATGCACCATGGCCTTGCGATTTCGGACCAGACCTGTCGCGTGGCTTTCGGGCGCTTAAAGTCTGGATGACTCTTGCTCATTACGGGACAGACCGTCTGGGCGAGATGGTTGCCACGTGCTGCGACGTTGCGCGTTATCTTGCCGAGCGCGTGGAAAATGATGCCCGGTACCTGCTTATGGCACCGGTCGCACTCAATATCGTCTGTTTCACTCTGGTGGATCTTGATGATGATGCGGTTGATGAGCTGGTGAAGGACTTGCACGAGAGCGGTATTGCGGCCCCCTCAACAACCCGTATCGAGGGGCGGCTTGTCATTCGTGCAGCTATTGTCAATCATCGCACAACGCGGCGTACGATCGATGCCATGCTCGACCAGATCGCTCTTCTGGCAGAAAAACACGGCAGTTAGCGGTCTGCAAGCCCCGGTAACCACAGGCTGGAAGGCTGTTGGTTACCGGGGCAGGGCAGATCATTTTATCGGGCGACGAAGAGATCCGAGAGCTGCTGGATCATTGTACCGCCGAGCTCTTCGGCATTGGTGAGCGTGACGGAATTGCGATAGTAGCGTGTGACGTCATGCCCGATTCCAATCGCCAGAAGCTCGGTTTCGGGAGAGGCTTCGACCCGCGCGATCACAGAGCGCAGATGATCCTCAAGGTAAGAACTGGGGTTCGTCGAGAACGTGCTGTCATCAACCGGAGCTCCGTCCGAGATTACCATCAGGATGCGACGATGCTCCGGTCTGCGGCGCAGGCGTTTCCATGCCCAGAGCAGGGCTTCGCCATCAATGTTTTCCTTGAGCAATCCTTCGCGAAGCATCAGTCCCAGATTGTTTCTGGCTCGACGAAGCGGAGTATCTGCATCCTTGTAGATGATATGGCGCAGATCGTTCAGGCGCCCCGGATCGGCAGGGCGTCCGGCAGCAACCCAGCGTTCACGGCTCTGTCCGCCTTTCCAGGCGCGTGTGGTAAAGCCGAGAACCTCTGTTTTCACGCCACAGCGTTCCAGCGTACGCGCGAGGATGTCACCGCACATGGCTGCAACAGAAATCGGGCGTCCGCGCATGGAACCGGAATTATCAATCAGCAACGTGACGACGGTATCGCGGAATTCGGCCTGTCGTTCTGTCTTGTAGGAGAGGGAGAGCGTCGGATTGGCCACCACACGGGCCAGACGCGCCGCGTCCAGAATACCTTCTTCCTGATCGAATGCCCAAGAGCGCTGCTGCTGGGCCATAAGCTTGCGCTGGAGACGATGCGCAAGCCGGGATACCACACCTTGAAGGCTGCTCAGTTGCTGGTCGAGTTGCTGACGCAACCGGGCCAGCTCGTCAGGATCGCAAAGCTCTGCAGCATCGGCCTCTTCGTCGAAAGCCGTTGTAAAAATCTTGTAGGCCGGGGCGGTGCTGGCTGTTTCGCCTTCCTTGCTTGCGTCATCGTCAAGTGTACCGGCCGGTTGTTCGGCGCCCTCATCCTGAAGATCGGAATCGCTTGAATCCCGGCTGTCAGGCTGTTCAGTCGGTTCGGGCTGAAAGCCATGTGTGTCGCTGTCATCCTGATTCTGGGGTGAGGGCTCCTCTTCAGGTTGATCGGATTCCGTCTGGCTGTCGTCGTCCTGATCAGGATCGTCAGTCTCGCTCTGTTCATTCTGCTCCGGCTCATCGGTCAGATCAAAGGCCTTGAACAATCCCGAACAGGCCTCGGCGAAACGCGTCTGGTCCATTTGCGACGAGGCAAGTCTGCCCAGGGCACGTCGGGCATCAGGTGAGAGCGTGTCGCGCCAGGCTTTCAGTCCGGCTCCCGCCTGGGAAGGCGCTGCCTCGCCCGACAGGGCCTCGCGTACGAGTAAAGGCAGAGCAACCGAGGCAGGCATGGTGTCGCGTGTCGTCATGCGACCGTAGCCGCCATCAAGACAATCCTGCACAAGCTTGTGATGCAGATTGGCCTGCACCCCCGCCATATGCCGGGCACCGAACACCTCGCAGCGCACCTGTTCCAGCGTGTCATAGAGTGGGCGCGTCTCAGGGGTTTCCGCGTTCAGGGGCAGGGGGGACAGATTTGAGTCGTGGTGTCGCAGCCTGAGCGCAGCGGCATCTGCAGCGCCACGCACACGCTGCATTTCCTGAGGGGTGAGTGCACGCGAAACATAAGGGAGCTGCACACCCTTGCTTTGACTGGCTGCTGACGACGCGGCAAAGCTGATCTCGGTTTCTGGCTCACCTGACATGGCGCGCAAAGCCGCAGTCGTTGCACGGCGAAAGGCATCTGTGCGTTCACTGCCGGGCAAGGCAAGATCTGTCGTGTTCCTGTCTGGCGTCTTTGGCCTGGGGGAAGCCATGGGCCTGCCCCTTTCAGCTGTTCAGAGGCGAATGGTTGAAGCAGCGCTGGTAGTACTCGGCTACAATTCCGCGCTCGGCCTCATCGCATTTATTGAGGAAGGTGAGACGAAATGCGAAAGCGAGATCACCAAAGATACGCTCGTTTTCGGCCCATGTAATGACCGCACGTGGTGACATGACAGTCGAAATGTCACCGGCCATAAAGCCTGAGCGGGTCAGGTTGGCAAGTGCCACCATGCTTTCCAGACGCTTGGTGATGGCAGGTTCCTCGCTCAGACCCAGCTTGGCGCGGACAATCCCGACTTCCTGGTCAAGGGGCAGATAGTTGAGAGAAGCAACAATGTTCCAGCGATCCATCTGTCCCTGATTGATCTGCTGCGTACCGTGATAGAGTCCGGTTGTGTCACCAAGTCCGACCGTATTGGCGGTTGCGAAGAGGCGGAAACCGGAATGTGGACGGATAACGCGGTTCTGGTCGAGCAGGGTCAGATGCCCCTCGGCTTCAAGAACGCGCTGGATGACGAACATCACATCAGGGCGGCCTGCATCATACTCGTCGAAGATCAGCGCCACGGGGTGTTGCAGACACCATGCAAAAGCCCTTCGCGAAATTCGGTAATCTGCTTGCCGTCACGCAGGACGATAGCGTCCTTGCCGATCAGGTCGATACGCGAAATATGGCTGTCGAGATTGATGCGGACAGTTGGCCAGTTAAGGCGGGCTGCAATCTGCTCGATATGCGACGATTTGCCGGTGCCATGAAAGCCCTGCACCATGACGCGCCTGTTATTGGCAAAACCGGCCAGAATCGCGCGCGTAGTGTCACAGTCGAACTGGTAGCTGTGGTCGATATCAGGCACATGTTCGGTGCGTATGGAAAAGGCGGGAACCTCCATGTTGCAATCGATGCCAAAAACCTCACGGGCAGATACGATCCGATCAGGCGCGCCAAGTACATGGGTCGGCACCGCGTTCTGTTCGGCGGTAACAACCGTTTCCGGTGCGTCGATAGAGGCGAGATCGCTCATGGGTTCAATCCGTCTTTCATACAGTCTGGCGACATTCTGTCTTGTCTGGTTGCCGCCAAGATATGGTCATGTTTCCCCTGATGGCCAGAGGGAAACGCGCAATAAACCGGCCTAGAGACTGATCAAATGGGCGCGAATCGCGCTATAGGCCACGCTTACGGTCTTGAAGCGGTCTTCCGCTGCCGGATCCCCGGCATTGGCATCAGGATGATGTTTTCGGGCAAGTTCCTTGTAGCGTGTCTTGAGTGTGTCAACCGTCAGAGGCCAGTCAAGCGCAAGTGCCCGCAGATGATCCCTGAGCCCCGGTGGTGCGGCTTCCTGTGCCTGCTGGTGGCGTCGTTTTGCCGATTGGGCACGTTTGGCGCGAGTAGATGAAAGGATATCAAGAGGATCCAGAACCTCTTCCTCATCGAAACTCTGACCACCACGTGTTCCCAGTTTCCATGAGGGTCGTTGCCAGGAGATATCGGCGCGCAGCTGGGCTTCGATCTGCCCTGGTGTCATACCCTTGTAGAAATCCCAGCGCGCATTGTACTGGCGGACGTGATCAAGGCAGAACCAGAAATACTGCCGTAATTGTGTTCGATCCTTGGGTGCACGATATCCTGCATGCTCGGTGCAGTTTGGCATGTCGCAGTAACGCTCCGGCGCGTCAGGATCGGGGTCGAATGCCCTGTGTCTTGTGGATTTGCGCTGCATGATCGGGTTTATGTGCGTTGTAAGAGTGATTGATGCAAGAAGGGAGTGCTCATGAGTGACCTCAAGGAACGCGCTGCGCGTATGAAGACCGAGCTCCAGGCGAAGTTGCAGCCCGTCGAGCTGGTCATACGTGATGACAGCAAACGCCATGCGCATCATGCCGGACGCAACGGTATTGAGGGAGATGAGACCCATTTCACCATCTCCATCGTAAGTGATCGTTTTGGTGGCATGAACCGTGTCGCGCGGCACAGGCTTGTGAACGAGCTTCTCAAGCCCGAATTCGCCTCCGGGCTTCACGCCCTCTCACTCTCTCTTTCAGCCCCCGGTGAAGAATGAGAGCGATGCTGCGCCGGCTTCCGGCACTGACGCTTCTGGGTGCATTGGCCGGGTGCGCGGTCAATGGCATGGATGGGCTCTCTCCTGCGCAGCAGCGTGATGCTCATCGCGTCGAGACAGTGCTCAACAGGCCTGTTACGTTCACAGGTCATTTCGTTCAGGTAGGGCCGGGCCAGAATCGCGGGGCAGGGCAGTTTGACTATCGTCCGGTGCGCTGGCCCTTGATTATGTCTCCCCCCATGTCATGACCCTTAGGGCCTCGGGCAAGCACCTTGTGCTCAACGATTCCCAGACAGGAGCCGTGACAAGGATGAGTCTGGCGCGCAACCCGCTGGGTCTGCTTCTTCATGTACCAGTGCGCTTTACGGGTGCGATTCGGGTGACCGATATCCATATGGCGCCGGGCGCAGCACAGATATCGCTCGCAGAAGCAGACAATCCGTCCCAGGGCCTCCTGACCCTGCAATTCATCGACAGAAACGGAACACTTCAGCTTTCAACGGTGGATGGTGTGGACGCGCGTGGCAACAGGATAGTGCTGTCCCTTTCCGATGTTACGGAAACCGGATCCGTGCCAAAAAACTGACCCCAGTGGGACAGCAGGGCGTTATCCAGATCTTCCATCGTAAGAGTCGGATCAAAGCGTCTGAGGCTTGTCACACCATACTCCCTGATACCGCAGGGAATGATGCCATCGAAATCGCCCAGGCGCGGATCGAGATTGATCGAGATGCCGTGCCATGACACCCAGCGACTCACTCTTATGCCAATGGCAGCGATTTTCGTCTCACAACCGGATATCGGATCATCAACCCATACGCCGATCCGGTTGCATTCCGTGCGACCTGTGACCCCCAGGCTGGAAAGGCTGGCAATGACCCAGCTTTCCAGGCTCTGGACAAAAGCCCGCAGATCACGCGCCGGCGTGGGACCATGCGGACGCTGGAGGTCAAGCATTACATAAACGATTCTCTGACCGGGTCCGTGATAGGTCCATTGCCCCCCGCGCCCCGCCTCGAAAGTGGGCAGATCATCCGGGTTGATAAGGTCTGCCGGCTTGGCCGAGGTCCCGGCTGTGTAGAGCCTTGGATGTTCCAGAAACCACAGGCGTTCCTCGGCTTCACCTGACCGTATGGCTGCGGCGCGATTCTGCATTTCACGCAGCGCAACCTCATAGGAAATCAGTTCTTTTTCCCTTTTCCAGAATATTTTGTCGAAAATCGCCGTTTCGGCGATTGCCTGCTCATGAGTCATCGGCTATAGCCCCCTTCACACGAGCGGTATCGCCCAGAGCGGCCCGCTTGTCACGATGCGGTCGTGGCGGAATGGTAGACGCGCAAGCTTGAGGTGCTTGTGGGGGCAACCCCGTGGAAGTTCGAGTCTTCTCGACCGCACCATAGGAACTGGAAGCACCCCCTTCGGGGGGTGCCAGTTCAAAGAAATCCCAAAACTGATCTCCAGAAAATGAACTTTCAGCAAGCTGGCGACTTTCTTGTGTCTTGCTGATTGTGACATTTCGCATCCATGCCATCACTTTGCCTGAGTTTTGTTTCTATATACTGGATGTGAAACACTATCCGTGTAATCTGCGACGTCGTATTCGGGTATAATTCTGACTAAAATACCCCGATCGATGCCGCAATAGTTTGTAAAATCTAGAGGTCGGATAACGTGATTAAGCCGCTCAAAAAAGCTGTTCTCCCCGTTGCTGGTATGGGAACACGTTTTCTTCCTGCCACCAAGGCTATGCCAAAAGAGATGCTGCCGGTCGTCGACCGCCCTCTGATCCAGTATGCAATTGATGAAGCCAGAAAAGCAGGAATTGAGCAGTTCTGCCTTATAACGGGGCGTGGCAAGGACAGCCTTATCGATTACTTTGATGTGGCTTTTGAACTTGAGACCACCCTGCGGGAACGCGGCAAGAACGCCCTGCTGGAAACGCTCCAGCCAAGCTCTATTGAGGCAGGCTCACTTGCTGCTGTGCGTCAGCAGGAGCCTCTTGGATTGGGACATGCCATCTGGTGCGCGCGCTCGTTTATCGGTGATGATCCGTTTGCCATTCTGTTGCCTGACGATATCGTACAGGGCGAGAAGGGCTGTATTGCCCAGCTGGTCGACGTGTACAATCAGACAGGCGGCAACGTCGTTGCTGTTTCCGAGGTCCCCAAAGAACATACCAATCGTTATGGTATTCTGGATGTGGGCACCGACGACGGCAAGCTGGTCGAGGTAAAGGGGCTGGTCGAGAAGCCGAAGCCTGAGGACGCGCCGTCCAATCTTTCCATTATCGGTCGCTACGTCCTGCTTCCCGATGTCATGACCCATCTTTCAAAGCTGGAACGTGGTGCCGGTGGTGAGGTTCAGCTGACTGACGCAATGGCCAAGATGATCGGCCACACGCCTTTCCATGGTCTGCGCTATGATGGCATCCGTTATGATTGCGGCGACAAGGCAGGTTACCTCGAAGCACAGATCGCCTTCGCTCTGGAACGTCCTGATCTCCGCGAGGCCATGCGTGGTTTCATCAAGAAATATGCCAATGCCTGATGGATATGCTTCACAGGCATGAGTTTCATCCTTCGATCCTGCGGGAATATGATATCCGTGGGATTGTTGGTAAGACATTGTTCGAAAACGACGCCCATAGTCTGGGCGTCGTTTTTGCATGTGTACTGCGAGACTGCGGTCAGCAGGATGTGATTGTCGGTCATGACGGACGCGACAGTTCTCCGGTGCTGGAACAGGCGCTGGTTGAAGGTCTTGTCTCGGGCGGCATGGCTGTTACCCGTCTCGGATGCTGTGCAACTCCTGAGCTCTATTTCGCCTCTGCGAGGGAGCAGGCCGCAGGCGCCATCATGGTAACGGGAAGCCATAATCCCATCGGTTATAACGGCTTCAAGATTCTGCGCGGGAACCAGCCTTTTTTCGGAGAGACGCTTGAATCTCTGGCTCATCTGTTAAAGCAGGGTGTTGCACAATCCCTTACTCGGGGTCGGGTCGACAGATATCAGGGCGACAAGCATTACGAAAATGCCCTGTCGGAAGGATTGATCAACCGCACGAGAAAACTGCGTGTTGTGTGGGATAATAGTCATTCCTCGGCTGCTCGCGCTCTTGCGGCGCTGATTGCGCTTCTGCCCGGGGAGCATCTTGTTCTGAACGGAACAGTAGACGGGCTGTTTCCGGCTCATCACCCTGATCCAACTCTTCCCGAAAACATGGTCCAGCTTCAACAGGCAGTCATCGCCTCTGGTGCCGATCTTGGGGTGGCGTTTGATGGAGATGCAGACCGCCTGGGTGTGGTGGACGAGACCGGCATGCTTGTTCCGGCGGATCGACTGTGTCTTCTTTTCGCTCAGGCGATCCTTCACAAGAAACGTGCGGCAGTGATTCTGGGCGATGTGAAAATGTCCCAGACGTTTTTTGACGGCGTGAGTGATGCTGGTGGCAGGGCAGTGATGTGTCCGAGTGGCCATTCGCAGGTCAAGTCGGCGATGCGTGAGACGGGAGCGATGTTTGCGGGAGAAATGTCAGGACATTTCTTCTTTGCCGATCGCTGGCCGGGATTTGATGACGGTCTCTATGCCGCCATTCGTATGATTGACTTGCTGGCAGGAGAAACGCGTACGCTTTCTACTCTCTGCGCTTGTCTGCCCCGACTGGTCTCGACACCGGAGCTCAGGTTTGATTGTCCTGATAATATCAAATTTGGCGTGATCGAAGAGATCATAGCCCATTGTCAGGCGGAGGGCTCGGATATGACCCTGATCGATGGTTTGCGCGTGCGGGAGGCAGAGGGATGGTGGCTGCTGAGGGCTTCCAATACGCAACCGGCACTGGTGGCGCGTGTGGAAGGAAAAGACCATCGGGCGTGTAGTATCATGATCACGCGTCTGGCCGGATTGCTCGAATGTCGGGGTGTGTTTCTGCCCAGGATCGAAGGTTTTTCCAGTGCCGTGCGACCGGTCGATTGATGAGGTCGATCATCAGCTTTTATGAACCCGGTCAATTCGTGACCCATCCCGATTGTCCTGACTGGGGTATCGGACAGGTCCAGAGTGTTGTCGGCCATCGTGTGACGATCAATTTCGAGAATCAGGGGAAGGTTCTCGTCAATACAGAGCTTGTCGACCTGGTCGTGATGGAATGAGAAGAGTCGGGAGATCATTGACAGTTCTGGCGCAAGCCGGCCTGGACTGGATTTTTCCGCCAACCTGTCTGTGTTGTGGCGGAGAAACCACTTCAGCTGGACTTGTTTGTGTCAGCTGTTTCCGTGCGCTTCCTGCAAATGTCCTGTTATGTTCTCATTGCGCCTTGCCGGTTCCTTCCCAGGCCTATCTGGATACACAGGGGCGCTGTGCCAAATGTGGTTCTTTGCCCAATCCGTGGAGCAGGGCTCATGCAGCCTGGCTCTATGAGGGCACTGCACGTCGACTGATCCTGCAACTCAAATATGCCGATCGACTTGATATGGTACCCTTTCTGTCACGTGCCATGATGTCTGGCGCTGCCCATATTCTCGACGGTGCCGAGTATCTTGTCCCTGTTCCCATGCATCGTTATCGCTTCTGGCATCGGCGTTTCAACCAGTCAGCCCTGCTGGCACGCTGTATTGCGCGCAAGAGGCATGGTCTCATCCTGCTGCCGGACGCCCTGATTCGTCATCGTCGCACCCCGGCCATGGCGAGGCTTGCGCGACTTCAGAGAGCGCAGGTGCTTGAAGAGGCATTCAGTGTGAGGGCGCCTCTGCATCACAGGATAGCCGGGCGGCATATTGTTCTCGTCGACGATATCTTGACCACAGGCGCCACCGCCGCCATCTGCGCTAGGCGTCTTCGGGAAGCGGGTGCGAGGCAGGTGGATCTTCTGGTAGCTGCGCGCACTGTCAGGCTTGCCGGTGAGGCCGAGCAATATTGTGAGAGTTAGCAGCAAGGACTGAGACCAATCGTGCAGAAAATTGAAATCTATACCCAGCCAGGCTGCCCTTACTGCGTACGCGCTGTGCAGATTCTGGCATCGAAGCACGTTGTATTTGAGGAAATCGATGCTCCGCGTGGAACGAGCGAGAGAGAAGATGCCATCCGTCGTTCCGGTGGTGCGCGTACTGTCCCGCAGATTTTTGTCGGTGATCGTGCTTTGGGGGGCTGTACTGAGCTGATGCAGCTGGATGCTACGGGTCAGCTTGACGAGATACTCGGCACGAAATGATCTGCTATCGGTTGCACTGCCCTGCCGGACATGAGTTTGAAGGATGGTTTCCCAGTGGGAAGGCCTATGACCGGCAGCGTGAGACTGGTCTCGTTTCCTGTCCGCGATGTGAATCGACTGAGATCGAGAAAAGTCTCATGGCGCCTGCTGTATCACGCACCGTCGATATCGAGCGCATTACCCCCGCCGACCAGTTGCGCATGGCATTACATGCTGTACGGAAGGAGGTGGAAGCACAGTGCGATAATGTCGGTGACCGATTTGCTGTGGAAGCGTTGAAGCGTCATAATGGGCAGGATCAGGGAGAGCGCCGTTCTGAACGTGGCATCTATGGCACGATGAGCAGCTCCGAGAGGAAAAGACTCGAAGATGAAGGCGTGGACTTTACTCCGATCCCATGGATCGACCATTCTGATTCCTGAAAAGGGTCGGCTACGTTCCTCTCTGTTTCGGGCCTTGTGTGTCCTAGGAGCCTGATTCTGCTGCCAGCGTCTTCGCTGACATCTGTCCGGGCTCAGGGCGTACAGACTCCGCCTGTACCGGAAGAAGGACTGTGGCTCTCGCAGGATCACGATGGTGTGTTCCTGATCGGTCATTGTGGCGATACGCTTTGCGGAAAGCTGATCGGTATGCAGTACGATGGCCCTGTTCCCAAGGATGTGTGGGGCCGGTCACAATGTGGGCTGGTCATGTTGACCGATTTCCGCTTAAGCAAGGACGAAAACGCGTGGCAGGGGCATATTCTCGACCCGGAGACAGGGCGTACCTACGACGCCCGTATCCATGCCGAGTCTTCTGATGTGCTCAAGCTGCGCGGTTTCATTCTGGGAATTCCCCTTTTTGGCAAGACGCAGACCTGGACCCGGTATCGGGGCACTATCGGGCCGGAATGCAAACTGCCCTGAGTGGGAAGGCCATCCGAGGAGCTTGAGATCAGACCATGAAGACGACCCTTTCCCGCCGCGGCTTTGCGTTGGGTACACTTGGACTGCTTGGATGCGCCACAGCGCATGCACAGGATGCCACCGATCGAACGCCAGCTGCGCCGCCACCGCCGCCCAAACCGGTTTCGAAAACGATCTGTTTCGTCGGGGGCTATACCAAGCATGCGCCTCCGGGTGGGGCTGGTAATGGCGAGGGAATTGCTGTCTTCGAAATGGACCGTCAGAGCGGCGTTCTGACGCCGGTCACGACCTTTACGGATATTGCCAGCCCCTCCTTTATCACGCTCTCGCATGACAAGCGTTTTCTGTACGCGTTGAGCGAGATCGACGATTTCAACAAGGATGGTGATGGCTCAGTGACGGCTTTTGCCGTTGACCGGAAGACCGGTTCTCTCAAGAAGCTCAATACGGTCAGCTCCGGCGGTGCCGTTCCGGCGCATCTGAGCGTGCACCACTCCGGTCGTTATGTCCTGGTCGCCAACTATATGGGTGGTTCTGTCGGCGTGCTGCCGATCCGTCCTGACGGTTCTCTGGGTCCCGCTACCGACGTTGTTCACAATACCGGTCCGCGCCAGCCCGAACGTGCAGCAGATAACCCGCAGGGTAATTTTGCCGTTTCGGATCATTCCGGATCCCACCCTCACATGATCCAGAGCGATCCGAGCGGGAAATTCGTGATCGCCGATGATGCCGGGCTTGATCGGGTTTATGTCTGGACGCTGAATCTGCAAACGGGCAAGCTCGTGCCGGCCAAGGTGCCGTACTACGATATGACTCCGGGCAGCGCACCGCGCCACTTCCAGTTCAATCGCTCCGGCAAGTTGATGTACAATCTCTGCGAGCAGGATTCGAAGATCGTTGTCAGCGCCTTCGATCCGCAGACGGGTGCCATCAACAACCTTCAGTCGGTCAGTACGGTTACGTCACATTTCCGTGGCAGCACGCTGGCGGCTGAAATTCTGATCTCGGCCGATGATCGCTTTGTCTATGCGTCGAACCGTCTTGGTGACTCTCTTGCAGTGTTCAAGGTTGGCGAGGATGGTACGCTTACGTTGCAGGACGAAGCGTGGATGCATGCCGATTACGGTCGCGCCATGATGTTCGATCCATCAGGTAACTTCCTCTTCTGTGCCAATCAGCGCAGCGACGCTGTAACGTCGTTCCGTGTCGACAAGGCGAGCGGCCAGCTGGGCTTTACAGAGAATTTTACGCCGGTTGGCAGTCCGACCACCTTTGCCTTCATGGACACTGAGGTCTGAAGCCGAAGGAGGCAGGCGGGAATTCTCTGCTTGCCTCCCCGCGTCACACTGACCGGGTGCTTCTTTTGCAGAAGCAAGCCGGATTATCAGTCGCGAACGAACATGGTGATATAGTTGATGCTGGTATCACGTGTGATACGCCAATGCATCGGACGATAGCTCATTCCCGCGACATCTATCATCCGCAAACCGACAGCACGTCCCATCTGATGCAATTCGTCCGGTTTGATGAACTTCTTCCAGTCATGCGTACCGATCGGCAAGAGACGTGCGATATACTCTGCGCCGATCTTGCTACTGCCAGTGAGCGCAATGTGCGGTTAAGAGTCGAGACGGCTATCAATCCGCCTGGCCGTGTCAGGGAGCGGAGTAGTGCCAGAAACGCCTGCGGGTCGTTGACGTGTTCGATGACTTCGAGCACCGAAATGGCATCAAAGCTCTGCTCCTCACGCACCAGTTCTTCGGCACTGCTCTTGCGATAGGTCAGTCTGCCTGATCCTAGTGGTAAGGGGGAGGCCGCAAGATGGGCTTCTGCTGCGCGGATGCCTTCCGGAGAGGCATCGAGCCCAAGTACGTCATGGCCCATTCGGGCAAAGGCTTCACTGGCAAGGCCGGCACCGCAGCCGATATCGAGGAGAGAGAGGGTGCCCCCCTCAGGCCTTCGAGGCGTCTGAGATGCGCATCGACCACTGCGTCCGCATGGGGTTCATGTCATGCAGGGGCTTCATGGGCTTTCGGGTCCCACCAGGTCGCGGCCAGCTGATCAAAATGGGCGATCTCGCGATCAGAAACGGAAGAGGCGGCGTTATCTGGCATTATGGTTCCACAAAAAAACAGAAATGAGTCCGTTTTACCAGAGTATCTGGACGGCGCGAGCTGGACTTAGTATGTGACCGGCCTTTCCTTGCGCAACATCGCAGGCTGGAAAATCCGATCCAGGCGCTCTGTGATTGACCGCTTTCTGCTACGTACGGAGCCAGGTGCACCATTATGACGTCATCAGACCAGCGCCCGACCCGGATCGTCATGAAGTTCGGTGGAACCTCAGTGGCTGATCTGGACCGCATACGCGCCGTTGCCGAACGTGTCCGTATTGAGCGCAACAAGGGGCATCAGGTTGCCGTGGTTGTTTCTGCCATGGCCGGCGTAACCAATCAGATGGTGGGGTATGTGCAGGCGCTCGACCCCATGGCCGACGCACGCGAATATGATTCTGTCGTGGCCAGTGGCGAACAGGTAACGAGTGGTCTGACAGCTATTGCACTTCAGACACTGGGCGTACCTTCCCGCTCGTGGCAAGGCTGGCAGATTCCTTTTCGCACTGATGATGCTCACGGCAAGGCCCGTATCGGCGATGTGGAAGGGGCAGCGCTGATCGCGTGCATGGAACGGGGAGAGGTGCCGGTAATTGCCGGATTCCAAGGCGTGGCCCCCGGCGAGCGCATCAGCACACTTGGACGCGGCGGATCCGATACGTCTGCCGTTGCCGTAGCTGCGGCTATCAAGCAGACCGATGTGATATCTATACCGACGTCGATGGCATCTACACCACCGATCCGCGTATCGTGAAAAAAGCCAGAAAGCTGGATCGCATCACTTTTGAGGAGATGCTGGAGCTGGCTTCGGTAGGCGCCAAGGTACTCCAGACCCGTTCGGTCGGGCTGGCGATGAAAGAAAAAGTGCGCGTACGCGTATTGTCAAGTTTCGAGCCCGAGACGGAACTCTCTGGCTCACTGGTGGTGGATGAGGACGAGATGATGGAAAAGGAACTGGTCACGGGGATCGCCTATTCCCTGGATGAGGCGAAGATCTCGGTGAGCCGCATTCCGGATCGTCCGGGCATCGCCGCCGCTATTTTCAGCCCGTTGACCGCAGCGCGTGTGAATGTGGACATGATCGTCCAGAGCGTTGGCTCTGACGGATCAACCAACATGACGTTTACTGTGCCAAAAGGCGATCAGGCCCGCGCACTTGCCGCTCTCGAAGCCGCGCGCAAGGACATCCAGTATGGTGAGATCCATACGGCAAATGACGTTGTAAAGATCAGTGTTGTAGGCATCGGCATGCGTTCTCATTCCGGCATGGCGAGCACGATGTTCCAGACCCTGGCAGAGCGTGGCATCAATGTTCAGGTCATCTCGACCAGCGAGATCAAGATCTCGGTGCTGATCGATGCGGAATACATGGAGCTGGCCATGCGCGCATTGCATACGGCCTATGGGCTGGACGGGGAATGAGCATGACCGATCTCGATCATAACCGCCAGCAAGCGCGTGCGACCCTCGATCGTCTCTGGGCGCCAGGCTGCCAATTTCTTGGTACGCCAACCGCCATTCTGGGCGGTGCCATGTCCTGGGTGAGTGAGCGCAATCTTGTCTCGGCAATTTCGAATGCCGGCGGATTTGGTGTGATTGCCTGCGGCGCCATGATGCCCGATCGTCTGGCCGAGGAGATCGCAGCGACCCAGGCTCTGACTGACAAGCCCTTTGGCGTGAATCTCATCACCATGCACCCCGAGCTGGATCGTCTGGTGGATGTCTGTCTGGAACTCAAGGTCGGACATATCGTCCTTGCCGGTGGTGTTCCCGGTGCAGCAACGATCAGGCAGGTGCGTGACGGTGGTGCAAAGGCCATTGGCTTTGCACCGGCATTGGCGCTTGGCAAACGTCTGGTGAAACAGGGTATCGAAGCGCTGGTTATCGAAGGGTCGGAAGCCGGGGGTCATGTCGGTCCGGTTTCGCTCAACGTGCTTGCGCAGGAAATCCTGCCGCATATCCATGATGTACCTGTTTTTGTTGCTGGTGGTCTGGCGCGTGGTGATGCGGTGCTGGGCTATCTGGAGCAGGGGGCATCGGGTGCGCAGCTCGGCACTCTTTTCGCGGCCAGCAGCGAAAGCATCGCGCATGACGCTTTCAAAAAGGCTTTTGTGCGTGCCTCTGCCCGTGACGCGGTGACCTCCAACCAGATTGATGAGCGCTTCCCGGTCATTCCTGTGCGTGGTCTCAATAACGCGGGAACGCGTCGTTTCATGGCCCATCAGGCGGCGACACTGGCACGTTTCACCTCAGGAGAGCTGAGCAAGGAAGAGGCGCAGCTCGAGATAGAGCATTTCTGGGCAGGAGCCCTGCGTCGTGCAGTGATCGAGGGAGATGTGGAAGAGGGCTCGGTGATGGCCGGTCAGTCTGTGGGGATGGTCAAGGCCGTTCGTCCTGTGGCTGATATCCTGCATGATCTGGTAGAGCAGGCGGTTGATGCTCTGGTTGCAAGAGAGGCGCGTACCGGGCATCCTTGCTCTTCTGAGATCGCAGTCGGGTAATCATGCCAGAGAAGACGACAGACAGTATCCCGGGGTGGCAGAGTGGTAGTGGCCAGGGCGCACGCGACCTAGGGAATGACCTGCGCGCCAGACGCGAGGAGCTTGGCTGGGCTTTGTCTGATGTCGCAAACTGGCTGCGCATCCGCGAAACCTATCTTCTTGCCCTGGAAGAGGGAGATACGGGTGTTTTTCCGGGAAGCGCCTATGCGCTCGGCTTTCTGCGCAGCTATGCCCATGCGCTCGGCATGGATCCGGATCACGCTGTTGCACGATTCCGTCAGGACACGCGCGGCGCGCTTGATCGAAAGCCGGAGCTGAGCTTTCCGGAACCTGTTTCCGAGCGAGGGGTACCTGTCGGTCTTTGGGTTGGAGCAGGACTGGCCGTTCTGGTTGGCACCTATATCGGCTATTATCATTTCTTTGGCGCAGATCCGGCACCGACCCATCAGATGCCACCAGTGGCCGAGATCATGCCGGGTGTGACCCAGCATGGTACACCTTCGCCACAGATTGCGGCCGTGATGCCTGATCGCGGGTTGGCGCCATCGCCCCAGACTGCACCGGCTCCGGTACAGGTACAACACCGCCTTTGCCATCCACGGAAGGCGTCGAGCCCACCAGGAATCAGCCAGTGTCTCCGGCATCTGCCGGTGTGACCGGGGCAGGAAATGGTGCAACATCGCCCTCTCTGGCGCAGCCTGATCAGGCTGCGCTCTCACCGCCTGCAGTCACGCCGCAACCGGAAACAGCTCAATCCTCCCTGCCGATAACGACCAGACCGGAACCCCCGGGCGCAAACTCCACGGCTACAGAAACGCCGCCAGTATCCCCGGCTGCCGCAAACATGATTGTCCTGCATGCCGCTGCAGATGCCTGGGTGTCGATCAGGGACAAGACAGGAGCGATCGTCCTGAGCCGCGTGCTGAAAGCTGGCGAGACTTGGCAGGGAGCAGAAGATGCCGGCCCCTATCGCATGACGCTTGGCAATGCCGGTGGACTGTCCCTGAGCGCAGGCGACGTGACAACGGCGGCGCTCGGGCGAGTGGGCGCCGTGCGGCGTGGTCTGGTCGTTACGGCAGAGGCTATTCGCAATGGCCAGCTCGGACAGGAGACGGGAGCAGCAGGCACGGCTATGCCAGCAGCAGCTCCTGCTCCCAATAGAGGGGTAGTCTCTCCGGACACAGGATCGGGACAGAATGCTTCGCCAACCTTGAAAAAGCCGCCAATCGTTCCAAAAATGACGACAACAGGACATGAGTCGGAAACCGACCGTCTGAATGCGCGCCAGCTGGAACAAACGGCGCAGCCGCGCTAAAGCCTCATCCATACCGGAATTCTACTCCCGGTTGGTCCAAGAGGACTGGGAAACGACTAAGGAGGCACGGTCACTGATCGACAGCGGTCAGACACGGCTTCAACAAATCGGGCAGGGTGCTTCATCAGGAAGTGCACTGGTCAGCATGACACAGACAGGGGGGTGCGACATGGAACCGGGTTTCCGACGCTTTCCCCCGGAAACCGGAACTGAACTGGCTTCGGTTTCCGTTACGGAGACGAGATTATGAGCGGATATCGCCCCTACCAGTATATCGAACGTCGCAAATCCCGTCAGATTCATGTTGGCAAGGTGGCTGTCGGCGGCGATGCCCCGATTTCGGTCCAGACCATGACCAACACGCTTACTTCCGATGCGAAAGCGACGATCGAGCAAATCCGTCTTTCCGAAATTGCAGGCGTGGATATCGTGCGCGTCTCCTGTCCTGACGAGGAAAGCACGGCAGCCCTTGCCGAGATCGTGCGTGAAGTGAATGTGCCGATCGTGGCCGACATCCATTTTCACTACAAGCGTGCCATCGAAGCAGCAAAGGCCGGTGCAGCCTGTCTGCGTATCAATCCGGGCAATATCGGCAGTGCCGAACGCGTGCGTGAGGTCGTGAATGCAGCTCGCGATTATGGGTGTTCCATCCGTATCGGGGTGAATGCCGGCTCCCTCGAAAAGCATCTGCTTGAGAAATACGGTGAGCCCAACCCTGATGCGCTCGTTGAAAGCGCCCTCGAGCATGCCAAGATCCTGCAGGATCATGACTTTCACGAGTTCAAGATCAGCGTGAAAGCTTCGGACGTGTTCATGGCTGTCGCAGCCTATCAGCAGCTTGCCGAAGTGTGCGACCATCCGCTGCACATCGGCATTACCGAAGCCGGGTCGAAGCGTGCTGGTACCGTGAAGTCGTCGATCGGACTGGGCAATCTGCTCTGGGCCGGTGTGGGCGATACCATGCGTGTCTCGCTTTCCGCCCCTCCGGAAGAGGAAGTGCTGGTTGGCTGGGACATCCTCAAATCGCTTGGTCTGCGCCATCGCGGTGTGAAGATCATTTCCTGTCCCTCCTGTGCGCGTCAGGGCTTCAATGTGGTCGAAACGGTACAGACCCTGGAAGACCGCCTGCAGCACATCAAGACGCCGCTGACGCTTTCAATCATCGGCTGCGTGGTGAATGGTCCGGGCGAGGCGCTGATGACCGATCTGGGTGTGACCGGTGGTGGCGCTGGGCGTCACATGGTCTATTCGGCCGGCAAGCAGGATCATCGTCTGAACGAAGGTCAGGACATGATCGAGCATATTATCGATCTGGTTGAAGAGCGTGTGGCCAGGATCGAGGCTGAGAAGGCCGAGCAGGAAGCTGCCCAGCAGGCTGAAGCGGCTCTCGCGACGGCAGGCGTCTGAGGTCATGAACCAGTTGCAGCCGGTTCGTGGTACGCATGATCTGATTGGTGACACGGCGCGCCGTCACGCCCATGTAGTTGAAACGGCGCGTGAGATAACGCGTCGCTATGGCTATGAGGAATGGTCCACGCCCATTTTTGAAGATACGCGTGTCTTCTCCCGTACGCTGGGCGATACCTCCGATGTCGTTACAAAGGAGATGTACACATTCGAGGACAGGGGAGGTGACAGCCTGACCCTGCGTCCCGAAGGTACGGCCGCTATCTGCCGGGCTTTTGTCACGAACGGACTGACGCAGGCGTTGCCGCAGCGCGTGTTCTATAACGGGCCGATGTTCCGCTATGAACGCCCGCAAAAGGGACGCTTTCGTCAGTTTCATCAGATTGGTGCCGAGCTGCTGGGTGCCTCCGATCCCCTGATGGATGCCGAGACTATTGCCATGGCCCAGACTATTCTCAAGGCTCTGGGTCTGGGTGATGCTGTAACGCTCGAAATCAATACACTTGGTGATCTGGAAAGTCGTCAGGCCTGGCGCGAGGCGCTGGTTTCCTACTTCCAGTCTCATGCCGAATTGCTCTCGGAAGAGAGCCGCGCGCGACTTGAAGCCAATCCGCTGCGTATTCTGGATAGTAAATCCGCCCAGGACAGGGCTCTCCTGAGTGACGCTCCAAAATTCGGAGCCTATCTGAATGAGGCTTCACGCACCTTCTGGGACGATCTGCGTCGCAAGCTCGATCTCTTCGGGGTCGCTTTTGTAGAGAACCCGCATATCGTGCGTGGTCTGGATTACTACAGCCATACGGCTTTTGAGTTCGTTACTGATCGTCTTGGGGCGCAGGGAACAGTTCTGGCAGGTGGCCGCTATGAAGGGCTCGTAGCGCAGATGGGTGGGCCTGCGACACCGGCAATTGGCTGGGCTGGCGGAATAGAGCGTCTGGCCCTTCTGATTGACGGCGCTCCGGAGCAGGTTCGTCCGGTTGCGGTCCTTCCCACAGGGGAGTCCACACTTCCCGCTGCAATTGCGGCCGTGCAGGCGTTGCGTGGTGCCGGGCTGGCTGCAGAACTGGAAACACGCTCATCGCTCAAGAAGCGTATGGAACGCGTGGTCAAGTCAGGAGCCGCTCATATGGTTCTGGTTGGCGAGGATGAAATGACTCGTGGTGCCGTCACCGTACGCGATCTTGGCAAGCGCGAGCAGATCGAGGTCGCCCTCACGTCTCTCGCGGATCATTTCCTGAAAGCTGTCTGAACGTGGCACTGGACGACAGGCTGGAGCGTATCGTCGCCCGGTCGGATGAATTGCAGGCATTGATGTCCAGCGGGGAAATCCAGGGCGATGAATTCGTGCGGGCCTCGCGTGAATTTGCCGAGCTGGAGCCCGTTGTCTCTTCTATTCTGGCCTATCGCCGGGCAGAGGCAGCGCGTCTTGATGCTCGCGCCATGCTCGATGACCCGGAAATGCGTGAGCTTGCGCAAGGCGAAATCGACGAGATCGAGGGACAGCTGGCAGGGCTTTACCAGCAGGTGCGCCTTGCCCTTCTGCCGCGCGATGAAGCCGATGAACGAAGCGCCATTCTCGAAATCCGCCCTGCCGCCGGTGGTGATGAGGCGGCTCTTTTCGCTGCTGAGCTGTTCGGTGCGTATAAGCGGTTTTCCGACCTGCACGGCTGGCGCTTCGAGATCATGGAATATGACGAGAGTGATCTCTCGGGTCTGCGTGAGGGCGTGGCCACTATCTCGGGCCGCTCTGTTTTTGCCCGGCTGAAATATGAGTCGGGTGTGCACCGTGTCCAGCGGGTGCCTGCCACAGAGAGTCAGGGGCGTATTCACACCTCTACGGTGACTGTCGCGATCATGCCCGAGGCCGAAGAGGTGGATGTCGCCATTGATGAGGGCGATCTGCGTATAGATGTCTATCGCGCTTCGGGCGCAGGTGGTCAGCATGTCAACAAGACAGAAAGTGCGGTGCGTATCACGCATATGCCGAGTGGCATTGTCGTGGCGATGCAGGAAGAAAAAAGCCAGCACAAGAACAAGGCCAAGGCCATGAAGATCCTGCGGGCGCGTCTCTATGAGAGACAGCGCGCCGAGCTTCATGCCAATCGTGCTGCCGATCGCAAATCGCAGGTTGGTACGGGCGATCGCTCAGAGCGTATTCGCACCTACAACTTTCCGCAGGGACGTGTCACCGATCATCGCATCAACCTCACCTTGCACAAAATCGATCGCATTATGCTTGGTGAGTTTGACGAGATCGTAGATGCCCTCGCCCAGGAAGAGCAGACCTCGTTGCTGGCCGCGGAAGGCCTGAACTGATCTGTGCTCCTGTTTCTTTATCGGTTGTTCTAGCTGACGGGAGAAGCACAGATCTCTGCGTGACCGGGATGATGCTTGGCTACGCTTGGGTCTGTCGGATCACGCAGGAAGAAATCGGTAAAACCTTCATCGCCGAGTGCAACAAGATGATGCTTCGGGATGAGTGAGAGTGCCCTCGCTACTGACCTGATGGGTTTCGGCTCGGCCTTCGGCATTGAGAATGGTGATTTGTCCGCATAGAGCATAGCTGTGATTGATACGCCCGAGTGGAAGGTCAATTTTTTTCGTCAGGCTGGGTGTCTTGTCGTCAAGACGAAACGTGGCAGCCAGTCTTCCGTCAACATAAAGACGTGAAATTTCGGAAACCTCGATTGGCGCACGATCATCAGTGACGGTGAAGCTCTCAGCCAGAGCCAAGCCAGGGCTGACGCCTGTAAGCGCAGCGAGCAGGAAGAAGATCTTTTTCATAAGTCCACTATAGGATGTTTCAGGAGAAGCGGGTGAGCAGTAATCGACGTCCCCTCAAAGACGTGTTGATCGAGGTGGCTGCTATCCTGCAGGCGGCGGGTATTGCCTCTCCCCGTATGGAGGCCCGTCGTCTGGCCGGTTGGGCTATTGGCTGTGATGCTGCAGGTCTGCTTTCCCTTGATACATTGCCGCCTGAGGCGGAACCGCGTCTGGCTGGCGGCCTGGCGCAGAGATGCGCCAGACGCCCACTGGCCCTGATCGAAGGGAAAACCGGTTTCTGGTCGCTGACACTAATGGTTTCATCGGAGACGCTGATCCCCAGAGGTGACAGTGAAACCCTGATCGAGGCGCTTCTTTCCCTGCGACCGGAACGGGACGCGATCGGATCGGTACTCGATCTCGGGACGGGAACCGGTTGCCTGCTTCTGGCAGCATTGAGTGAATATGATATGGCTTTCGGCGTAGGGGTCGAGCTTTCCCCCGATGCGGCACATCTTGCAAGCCTGAATGCGCGGCGCAATGGTCTGGCCGGGCGGAGTGCTTTTTTTTCGGGGAACTGGTTTTCGGCCTTGCGCGGGACTTTCGATGTGATTCTGAGCAATCCGCCTTATATCCGCGCGGCAGATCTTGCCGATCTCATGCCTGAGGTGCGTGATTATGAACCCGTCCGTGCTCTGGTGGGCGGGCAGGACGGGCTTGATGATTATCGGCGTCTTTTCGCTCAGGCCAAACCTTATCTTGCGCCTGATGGTATCATGATTTTCGAGATAGGGCAGGGACAGGAAAGGGAAGTCACTGCTCTTGCAGAGAGAGCAGGTTTTGTCATGACTGAGGCCAGGCTGATCTGGCCGGAATTGTCAGAGCGCTCTGTTTTGAAATTGCGACAACGTATTGACCCGTACAGGATCGAAAAACCATTGGCAGAGCGGAGTAAACTTGCTAGTCTGATCTGAACGGCTTGTTGCGGTCATTGATGGACACATCAACACGGCAAGACGTCTTCCGCGTTTTCGCAATGATCATGTTGATCAAGCTGAGCGGAGTCATGGCCTGATCCTGTTATCCGGCCGATCAGATACAAACCAAGGGTCATTCATTCCCTGCAATCGCTCGGTTCTCGCTCAATGCGGATAGGGATTGCGAATAAGAAAGTGCTACGCGAATCCATGAACATGAAACGTATGAGAAGCCGTCATCATCGCCCGAGCGGTGGCGGATCGCGTCACTCCAATGGTCAGACGCCTCTGAATCGCAACCATGTCTTCGATAGCAATGGTCCGGACATGCGTGTGCGTGGTACGGCCCAGCAGCTTTTTGAAAAATATCTGCAGCTTGGTCGTGATGCAACGGGTACCGGCGATCGTATTCTTGCTGAAGCGTATTTCCAGCATGCGGAACATTATTTCCGTATTCTGAACGCGATGACACAGGCTGCGCAACAGAGTCAGATGGAACGACAGGAACGTCACCAGCAGCGTGCCCGTGCCCAGCAGGATCATGATGATCGCCGTCAGGGTGAAGAGGCAACCGCAGAAAGCGACAGTGACGAACAGGTTGAGGAAACCACAGAGTAAACGGCTTACCTTTCTTCCCTAGAACAGGCCCTTGAAACGTTCCGGCAAGGGCCAGAGTCTGTTTCCGGACAAAGTAAGATCTATAGGATAGGGCTCGTTTGCCCGTTCTCTCCCCTCCCTGACGATACGGTCACGCCATGTCTTCATGAGGGGGTCATCCTCGTTCAGCGTTGCCTTCTCATAATCCAGTCCGGCCATGGCTGACAGCATATGTTGCCAGGCTTCGTCGGTCATGCGTTGATGACTGCCTGCTTCGGCGCTGCACCAGGCCTGCCCGCGTGTACGTGCCAGCCTCGCAAGACCCTGCCTCAGATCGCAATAGCGCAGGTGGATCAGGAGCAGGGCAGGGTCAGGATTGGGGAGAAACTCTTTCACGCTATGAAAACCCGGTGACCAGGTTACAGTTGAGCGTATAAGGCAGGGCTTGCACATGGCTGCCGAGAAACGCAGGAGATGTCTCTGTAACGAGAGGGGCAGGCTGAAATCCAGGTCCGGTTCCTGACTGGCGTTATGCAGCAGATCAAATCCTGTCGCGGTCACGCAGGGAAGATTGCGTGCCTCAGACAATGTGCTCAGTGAGGAAAAACAGTCCGGATCTGCAATCAGGAGTTCGTCCACATCGCAATAGAGAACTGCTTCGTACCATTCGAGCAGTCCCGAGCAGATATTGCCTATCGCACGGGCACGTCGCTCGTCGTCCTGTGGTGAGCGCGGGATACGCAGGCGATTGCACGAAAGTCTTTCCGTGGAGCCATCATCCGATCCATGATCGATGACATAGCAGCATTCGGCGCCGAGTATGCCGGTATAGTGACGTAACCAGACCGGCAGAAAGACCGGCTCGTTATAAACCATCGTGACGGCGGCAAGAGGCGCTTTCATGAGCATTTCTTGCCTGAGTACGAAAGCACTGTCTATCGGGGGAGATTTCCGGTCGGATGGTAGCGGCGGACGGATTTGAACCGCCGACCAAGGGATTATGATTCCCCTGCTCTACCGCTGAGCTACGCCGCCATCGCGACCGGTGGGCGTGGAATTAGAAGGGTTGAGCGCATGTGTCAACACTCTGCCGGGAGGTTTTTGCGCGAACCCGTCTTTTGAGCCTTGGGCACTCTGTGGCATTGTACCAAGACAGAACGTCCTGTGCCTGACAGGGACAGCTCGATATGCCTCATCCCCCTCAAGGATCTGGATCTCAGATTTGAAGCAGCAGTTTCTAAGCTCCCTTTTTGCCTTCCGGTCATATTTCGATTGGCTTCCGGCTCAGCTTGTTTCCATTCTCATGCTTGTTGTGCTGGCAACTGTTGCCTTTTATGCCAGCAAGCTCGTTTCGGTGATCATTCTGCGCATATTCGGCAATCGCGAAGATGCGGTTCTGCGCAAGATCATTCTGGCAATGCGTCGTCCCATGCGTGTCATGGTCGTGCTTGCCGTGCTGCTTTCCGCATTACCTGCGGCTTCAGGCTTCACATGGGAGACAACGCAGCTCCTGCAGAAGCTTTTGCTGTTCATCGGTATTCTCATGATTGGATATGCGGGCATCGTTGCGTTCCGTATCATGACTGAAGCCTATCTCCAGCGTATCACCTCCCGTGATCATTCCGATGACATCATGATCAGGACGCATCAGACCCAGATCAGGGTATTGAGACGTCTGACGGAAATCCTGGTGGCGATTGTCACGGTTGCAACGGCTCTCATGACTTTTGATTCCGTCCGGCAATATGGCGTTTCGCTTTTTGCTTCTGCGGGTGCCGCGTCGCTTATTGTAGGTCTGTCGGCACGGGGATTGCTGACAAATCTTCTGGCCGGGGTGCAGATCGCCATTACGCAACCGATTCGTATGGAAGATCTGATTATCATCAATGGTGACTGGGCCTGGGTTGAGGAAATTACATCAACCTATGTCGTCCTGCGTGTCTGGGACTGGAGGCGCCATATCGTCCCGATTTCCTACTTTCTGGAAAACCGCTTCGAGAACTGGACGCATAGCTCTGCGGCGATCATTGGCGTGGTTTTTCTTTATGTCGATTATGAAGCGCCGATTGATAAGATACGGGGCTATCTGAATGAGATCATCAAGACCTGCCCGTTATGGGATGGGAAGGTGTTCGATTGTCAGATTGCAGATTGTGATGCCCATACGCTCAAGGTCCGTGTGATTGCCAGCGCGCGCAATGCTCTGCAAAGCTGGGATCTTCGATGTGATATACGAGAAAAGATCATTTTGCGCATGCGTGAGGAATGTCCTGAGGCATTGCCGCGATCACGCTTTGCCATGGTTCCTCCGCGGCCGGGTGAAGAGGCGTGGCCCTCTGCAGAAGCGATCTCTCCGGAGATCGACCGCCCACCGCCGGGCTCCTATATGGGCCCGGGAAGTGTCATGCCTAAGGGAGGCGCAGATCTCTGAGAAAAAGAAGGCGCGTGAAAATCTTGAGGCTGTGCCAGTGTAGTTCGAAAATCGTCATTGGTCTTATCTCCCGGAATGAAGAGATACGCTGAACGTGGCAGCTGGATGGCAATTATTTCACGAAAACGTCATATTTTTTGACGATATCATTCCAGCCAATCGCCCCAATTCTGAAATAATTTCCTGATTTCAGCGGCTTGAGCATTCAGGGCAACGCGGCCTGCTGTTCATTTATCGTTAATCTGCTCATCTGTTTCAGGTGGCATCACCGGATCGATATCCAAGGAAAACCGATATGACCACATATCTCGTCGTCTACGAGAAGAACGAAGCTCAGTCCTACGAGGCTATCGAACAGAAGCTATCGGGTTTCAGCGAGAGCTTTCATGAGATTGATAATTTCTGGATCATCACATCCAGCCTGATCATTTCCGATCTGCGTGATGTTCTGGCCAAGCTTCTCCCTGAAGGCACGAAGCTGATGGTGATGAAATATGTGCCTCATAATGCCATGGAGATGGGAGCTGCAGCCTGGCAGGGTTTTTCCCTTTCTCATGAAGGCTGGCTTGCTGGTCGTCTGTAAAAGACGGGGAAGGGATCGGATACCCCGCCATCAGAGGGTCTGTTACTGTGGCGGGATACGAATCCGTCAGTTTTGTTTCTGGTCTTCGAGGTAACGTGCATAGAGGGCACCAATAGCTGCCGAAGCCAGACGGGCCGTTGCATCATCAGCACGGCTGGTAAGCAGCACCGGGACTTTTGCCCCCATGACAATGCCAGAAGTGGCAGCCTTGCCAAGAAAGGCCAGTGTCTTGACCAGGATATTGCCTGATTCCAGGTCGGGAGCAATCAGCACCTGGGCGCGTCCGGCAACAGCAGATTCCACGCCTTTGATTTTGGCTGAGTCCAGGCTCACGGCAACGTCCATGGCAAGAGGGCCATCAAGCATGCCGCCTGTGATTTCCTTGCGATCAGCCATCTTGCACAAGCTGGCAGCATCCAGCGTACCCTGGATTTTGACATTGATCGTCTCGACTGCCGAAAGCAGGGCAACACGCGGCGTACCAAGGCCGAGCGCATGATGCAGGTCGATGGTATTCTGTACAATGTCCCGTTTTGTGATGAGATCAGGGGCTATATTGATTGCAGCATCCGAGATCAGCAGCAGATCGGGATAATCAGGTACGGCAAGGCAGAAGACGTGGCTCATGCGACGTTTTGTGCGCAGGCCGCTCTCCTGCCTGATAATGCCTGCCATGAAAGTATCGGTATGAAGGCTTCCCTTCGAGATACCTGAAGCCTCTCCCTCGTGCACAAGGGTAACAGCGTGTTTTACTGCAGCCTCGGGTGTCGCCACGGAGTCAATACGCATTCCGCTTATGTCGAGCTTTGACTCAACCGCTGTTTTCTCAATGGTCTCGCGATCACCGATCAGTATGGGAAGAATGATGCCATGGCGTGCAGCTTCCACAGCGCCACCAAGGGCATGGCTGCTGCAGGGCCAGACAATGGCATAAGGTACAGGCCCCAACCGGGACGCTTTTGCGACGAGAGCGCGCATCAGGTCATGCTGTTCGGGGAAAACGGATGCGAGATCATCTGTCGTTGCAGGTGAGGGAGCAGAAGAAGCCATGGGGCATGTATCTCCGGTTTTGAAACATCCTCCCCCAGGCAGCACCGTCATGCAATGAAGGACGCTTGCCGCAAAGAGGGCAGAACACGGCAGAGATCAGGGGCTACCCTTGTCGCCTTCACCTGACCTTGGGTCGCGGACAGATCTGTCATCCATTACCGGAGTGTGACCTGATGCTTGTGCCTTGGTTCTGGCGTAAGCGGTGTTCTGCGGAATGCAGCATAACAGAAGGTCGTATCAGGCAGACGATCAGCTTTTCTTGAGCGTCATGGCCTGTGGAGTATCGGTAAGAGACAGAGTTCCAAGGGAAGGTTCTGCGTCATGCCAGAAGACGATCGATAGGTATTTCCAGTCAGGAAACTTGTAACGATCGACAAAAAGAATGGGGATTTCTACGGACCGGATGGTGGGCGCAACAGGGATTGAACCTGTGACCCCTACCATGTCAAGGTAGTGCTCTACCGCTGAGCTATGCGCCCATCCGGTCCGTGAGCGGCGTTTTAGCGGGCGTTGACGTGGCTGGCAAGATGGGTTCTCTGAAAAAGTCACCAAACCGGAAAAAAAATGAATTTAGGCGCTCCGGCGGAGCCAGAGCTCTGTCTTTCAAAGAATTTTTTACTGCACGACGTTCCTGAACCGGTCGCACCGCTCGTTCTTGCATCCCCTCATTCAGGCCGATCCTATCCGGAGGCGTTTCTCAAGCAATCCCGTCTGGATATGATTTCCCTGCGCAGCAGCGAGGACGCCTATGTTGACCGGTTGTTCGAGGCTGCGCCTGCTTTGGGAGTGCCTCTGCTGTGTGCAGATTTCCCGCGTTCCTATTGCGATGTGAACCGGTACGCTTGGGAGCTCGATCAGGGGATGTTTCGCGAGCGGCTGCCTGAGGGGAGCCAGACCAATACCGTCAAGGTACGCAACGGGCTGGGCATGATCGCGCGCATTGCCGGGTCAGGGCGTGGTATCTATCGCCATCAACTGCCTGTCTCTGAAGCGCGGAACCGCATCGCCTCGTGCTGGCTGCCCTATCACGAGGCACTTCAGGCAATGATCGACCGGTGCAAGGCGCGCTTCGGGGTTTGTCTCTTCATCGATCTGCATTCGATGCCGAGTCTGCCTCATATGCGTTTACCTGATATTGTACTGGGTGATCTGCATGGCAAAAGCTGTGCCCGACCAGTGGTCGACAGGGTAGCTGCCTGCCTTATGGCGCAATATTTTTCGGTCGGGCGTAATCGTCCCTATGCCGGGGGATACATCACCTCTCGTCACGGGGCGCCATCAGAGAATGTCCATGTCATCCAGATGGAAATTGGTCGTGGCCTCTATCTTGATGAACAGGCGGTCAAACTATCGGCAGGTTTCCCGGCGCTGCAGAAACGTTGTGAATCGTTTTTACTCGAGGCAATCGGTGTGGCTCGTGCGTTGGTGCCTGATGGGGCGGGGTTTTCCCCTCGCTAGAGCGGGGGTACGATCCAATTCCACGATCAACTCCGGCTGAGTGCACGGTTAAGGGACTCGATTGATGCCCCCAAGCTGTGTTTCAAAGAGGCCCGTTTCTCGTGGTCGGCCCCCGCTTGGCTTCGACGAATAAATTGGTGTCTAACCAGACTGGAAGATTTGCCTCATGACCCAGACTTCAGAAGAGCGCCCGGATATCGTCCTGATCGGTGCCGGTGTCATGAGTGCCAGCTTTGCTGCACTTATTCGTCGTCTGGACCCGGACCTGTCTCTAAATGTGTACGAAACGCTCGATTCCTGCGCCAGAGAGAGTTCTGAAGCCTGGAATAATGCCGGTACTGGCCATGCGGCCTATTGCGAGCTGAATTATACTACAAAACGCAAGGATGGCAGCATCGACATCGCCAAGGCGCTGGATGTGAACACCGAGTTTGATTTGTCACGTCAGCTCTGGACCCATCTTGCTGAGTCGGGCTGGATCGAGAATCCGTCCTCCTTCATTCGGACCTGTCCTCATGTAAGCTTTGTGCGGGGTGAGGAGAATGTGGCGTTTCTGCGCGCGCGCTATGAAGCAATGGCACGTCACCACTGTTTCGACACCATGAGCTACACTGAAGATCCTCATGTCATCGCAGAATGGGCACCGCTCATGATGGCACGCCGTAAACCCGGTGAACATCTGGCGGCAACGCGTGTGACGGCAGGGACAGACGTCGATTTCGGTACATTGACGCGTCTGCTTTTCTCCCGGCTGCGTCAGGAGAAGGGGGTCAGCATTCACTATCGTCACAAGGTGACGGCACTCACACGTGAATCCGGCGGTCGCTGGAGGGTAACCGTGCAGAACACAGAGACAGGCGAAACAAAAAATGTCTCTGCCGGATTTGTTTTTGTCGGAGCAGGGGGTGCTGCGCTTGATCTTCTCAAGCGCGCCGATTTGCCCGAAGCCCATGGTTATGCCGGTTTCCCGGTGAGCGGGCTTTTTCTGCATGCGGATAATCTCGATCTCTGTCAGCGGCACACAGCCAAGGTTTATGGCAAGGCAGCTGTCGGTTCGCCTCCCATGTCGGTGCCACATCTCGATACGCGCGTGATCGGGGGAAGGCCCTATCTGCTTTTTGGCCCCTATGCGGGTTTCACTACCAAGTTTCTGAAGTCCGGCAGATGGACCGATCTGCCGCGTTCGATTACGCGCGATAATGTCAAGGCGATGTTCGATGTCATGGTCGATAATCGCGATCTCGTCCGTTATCTGGTCGGGCAGGTAGTGCAAAAACCTTCCTCCCGTTTTGCCGCACTCAGGGAATTCTATCCGGCGGCCCGTCAGCATGACTGGCGCGTTGCCGTTGCCGGGCAGCGTGTCCAGATCATCAAGACCGAGAACGGGCGTGGTACACTCAAATTCGGTACAGAGGTTCTGACAACGCAGGATCGTAGTCTTGCGGCCGTTCTTGGAGCGTCGCCAGGTGCCTCCATCGCCGCTTCGGTTGCATTGCAGGTGGTGTGCAGGAATTTTGCTCATCGTCTTCCTGAATGGCAGGAGCGGCTTAAGGAAATCATTCCCAGCTACGGGATCGATCTGCGTCAGGACGAGGCGACATGCCGCGCCATCAGGGCGAGGACGGGTGAGGCCCTCGGGATCTGAGCTCGATCCGCTTCCCATTTCTCCACGGTAATGCCGGGCGCAATTGCCGTGAGAAAAGATTCTGGTCGCCTTGACCGATTATATTGTTTGCCGTGATGCGGTGGCGTCGAGCCAGGACTGCAGCGTGTAGGCGGCAGCCATTTTATCGACGACTTCGGCCCGTCGTTTGCGGGTCATATCGGCTTCCTGAATCAGAAAACGGTTCACGGCGCTCGATGAAAGGCGCTCGTCCCAGCAGCAGGCGGGCAGATCAAGCCGGTTGGAAAGTTCTGTCATCCAGTCCTGCGCAGCGCGGGCAGCCGGCCCGAAGGAACCGTCGAGCGAGAGCGGTAATCCGCAGATAAGACCGCCAATATCCTCCTTTTGTACGATCTTGCCGATCTCCTGTGCCGTTTCGCCGAATTTGCCGCGCCTGAGGCTCTTATAGGGCGAGGCCAGCATGAGCGTGACGTCGCTCAGGGCAAGGCCAATCGTCTTCTGACCGGGGTCGAGCCCGAGAAGGCGGGAGCCAGGGGTGAGGGCGTCGCGCAGGGCGTATGGATTGAACAGAGTCATGGGAAGGCGTTATGATCTCGCTAAATTCTGGACCATCGGGATTATCCGCTCACTTTCAGGAAAGTCGATCCTTTATGTCGTTGGAAACGCGCACAGTCAGGCGCATAGCAAAACTGGCCCGAATTGGCCTCAGTGATCAGGAATGCGAAGCCATGCGTCAGGAGCTGAGTGGCATCCTGCTGGGTCGAGCAACTGAACGAGGTCGATATCACCGACGTGCCGCCCATGATCGGTACCGGGCTGGCCATACCGCGCCTGCGTGAGGATGTTGTGACCGATGGCGACAAGCGCGATGCCGTTCTGGCCAATGCGCCCGACAGTGTCGGGCCCTATTTTACTGTTCCGAAGGTTGTTGAGTGATGCATGATCTGACCCTCGCCTCTGCGCGAAAGGCTCTCAGGGAGCGTCGTCTCTCGGCAGTCGAACTAACCGATCATTTTCTGGCCTCTATCAGGAAGCTGGATGGTGAGATCAACAGTTTCGTGACGGTGACCGAAGATCAGGCGCGTGCTGGCGCCCGTGCAGCTGATGCGCTGCTTGCGACTGACAATGCGCCGTCGCTTTGCGGCCTGCCGCTCGGCATCAAGGATCTGTTCTGCACCAATGGTGTGCGCACCACGGCGTCGAGCAACATCCTGCGTAACTTCGTGCCACCATATGAAAGTACGGTGACGTCCAATCTCCTTGCTGATGGAGCGATTTTTCTCGGCAAGATGAATCTTGACGAGTTCGCCATGGGCTCGACGAACATGACCTCGGCTTTCGGTCCGGTCACCAACCGTGGCGCCGCAAGGGTTCGGACGTGAAGCTGGTGCCGGGTGGTTCGTCAGGCGGTTCGGCTGCCGCTGTTGCTGCCGGGCTCGCTCTTGGAACGGACTGGCACCGATACGGGCGGTTCGATCCGCCAGCCTGCGGCTTTCTGCGGTATCACGGGCATCAAGCCGACCTATGGCCGCTGCTCGCGCTTTGGTACAATCGCTTTCGCAAGCTCGCTCGATCAGGCCGGACCGATGGCGCGCACGATGGAAGATTGTGCCATTCTGCTCGAATCCATGGCCGGGTTCGACGCGAAGGACAGCACGTCGGTCGATCGCGCCGTGCCGCGCTACGAAGATGCGCTTGAACGCGGTGTGAAGGGACTGAAGGTCGGGATTCCCCGCGAATACCGCCCTGATACGCTGCCTTCCGATATCGCGGCACTCTGGGATCAGGGTATTGCCTGGCTGCGTGATGCCGGAGCCGAAATTGTCGATGTGTCGCTCCCGCATACGAAATACGGTCTGCCAACCTATTATATTGTGGCTCTGGCCGAGGCATCATCCAACCTTGCCCGGTATGATGGCGTACGCTTCGGCGAACGTGTTGAGGCAGGCACGCTTGATGAGCTGTATGAAGCGACCCGTCATGCCGGTTTTGGCGAGGAAGTGCGTCGCCGTATTCTGATGGGCACCTATGTGCTCTCTTCGGGCTATTACGATGCCTATTATCTTCGCGCGCAAAAGGTTCGTACGCTGATCCAGCGCGACTTCCTGAACGCGTTCGAGACGGTCGATGTGCTTCTGACACCGACGGCGCCTTCTGCGGCCTTCGCTCATTCGGAACGTCCGACCGATCCTGTGCAGATCTATCTGAACGACATCTTCACTGTGCCCGCCAGTATGGCGGGTGTTCCGGCGCTCTCGCTGCCCGCCGGCCTCGATCACGACGGCCTGCCGCTCGGATTGCAGCTCATCGGGCGCTACTTCGAGGAAGAAACCTTGTTTGCCGCCGGGCGTGTCATGGAAAAAGCAGCGGGTTTCACGCACAGACCTGCCCTGCATGCGGGAGCGTTCGCATGAGCAGCTATCATATCGAGGGTACTACTGGCACCTGGGAAATTGTTGTCGGGCTTGAGGTTCATGCTCAGGTCATCAGCCACGCCAAGTTGTTTTCAGGCGCTTCTGCCGAATATGGCGGCGAGCCCAATACGCATGTGAGCCTGATTGACGCGGGATTCCCCGGCATGTTGCCGGTCATCAACGCTGAATGCGTGGCGCAGGCGGTCCGCACGGGTCTTGGGCTGAATGCCCAGATCCATCTGATGAGCCGTTTTGACCGCAAGAACTATTTCTATGCGGATCTGCCTCAGGGTTATCAGATCAGCCAGTTCGCTCATCCGATTGTGGGTGAGGGGCAGGTCGAGATCGAACTTGCCGACGGCTCGGTGCGCCATATCGGCGTGACGCGTCTGCATCTCGAACAGGATGCCGGCAAATCGATGCATGATCAGGACCCGACGCGGTCGTTCATCGATCTCAACCGTGCTGGTGTGGCGCTGATGGAAATTGTCAGTGAGCCGGATATCCGTTCGCCTGAAGAGGCTGGCGCCTATCTACGCAAGCTGCGCCAGATTCTGCGTTATCTCGGCACGTGTGACGGGAACATGGAAGAAGGCTCAATGCGCGCCGACGTCAATGTTTCGGTACGCAAGGCAGGTGAGGAGTATCGCACCCGCTGTGAGATCAAGAACGTCAACTCGATCCGTTATGTCATGCAGGCTATCGAAGTCGAAGCCGCGCGTCAGGTGGAAATCTGGGAGTCCGGCGGCACAGTCGATCAGGAAACGCGCCTGTTCGATCATGTGAGGAGTGAAACACGCTCCCTTCGCTCGAAGGAAGACGCACACGATTACCGTTACTTCCCGGATCCTGATCTGCTCCCGCTTGTTATCGAGCAGGACTGGTTGATTCTCTTCGCGCGGCTCTGCCGGAGCTTCCTGAAGCCAAGCGGGAGCGCCTTGAGAAGACCTACGGCATTTCGCGTTATGAATCGGGTGTGCTGACGGTCGAGCAGGGTATAGCCGATTTCTATGAAACGGTTGCCAAAGGCAGTGACCCGCGTCTGGCTGTGACCTGGATGCTGGGCGACTTTTTCGCTGCGCTGAACCGCACGGGAGCCACGATCGAGACGAGCCCGGTCAAGGCAGAGGCTCATGGAGCTGCTCGCGCTGATTACGGACTCGACGATCAATGGAAAGATCGCGAAAGAAGTGCTCGAAGACATGTTCGAGACCGGAGATTCTGCTTCGGCTATCGTCGAACGCAAGGGGCTGCGCCAGGTCACCGATACAGGCGCAATCGAGACCGAGATACGCGGCATCCTGCAGGCCCACGCCGACAAACTGGCCGAGTACAAGAGTGGCAAGGACAAGCTGTTCGGATTTTTCGTCGGTCAGACCATGAAAGCCATGAAGGGCAAGGCCAATCCGGCCATGGTCAATGAGCTGCTGCAGAAGCTTCTGGCAGAATAGAAAAAACTGGTGAAGGGGGTTTGACGCAGGCGCCAAATCCCCCTAGAAGCAGTTCTGCAAACGCCGTGAAAACGGCGTCCCTCAAGGCGGAGGGGTGGCCGAGAGGCTGAAGGCGGCGGTTTGCTAAACCGTTGTACGATGTCAAGTCGTACCGTGGGTTCGAATCCCATCCCCTCCGCCATTTTTCAAAAACATCCCACCAAAATATTCTGGTTTTAAGTCTGCCATGCAGGTTTATCTCTTTGCTGTGGGCACTTTGCTATTGACCCGGTCGCTGTCTGGAATTTTGGTAGTCTCAAAAGGGTTTTCTTTTGTTTCATTGCGCTTGACACGATATTAGCCTCAGAAGAAATGTATCATTAAGTTTATCATTGTTACCCTTCGAGGTTTGGAGCGAGCGAAAGTTGAAAGAAATCGACACGCGATATGGGACTCTTCGGGTACCTGTAGACGATAACGACCTGATAGGTCGATTTCTTATGCATTATGGCGAATGGGCATGGGACGAGGTCTCATTTGTGGCATCAGTGGTGCCCGATAATGCGCGAGTTCTTGATATAGGCGCGTGTTTTGGCACATTTGGTATTGGCTTGTCACAAGTGCGCAGGCTGTCGAAGGTTTGCTTCATAGATGGAAATCCGGCTGTTATTCCGAGCCTGGATTACAATGTAAAGCATAACGTAAAAACCAACTACGCAGTAAAAGAAGCCATCATCGGGCGTCCAGGTATGGAGGTTGCTCGGGTGCATGCAGATTCCGACAATATCGGATCCGCAAGTTTTACGCCGGACGAAAATGCGCAACCTTCAGCTGCTACAGGCTCTCATTTGCGTAGCCTCAAGGAGATATGGGACGAAGAAGGCCCTTTTGATTTTATCAAAGTAGATGCTGAGGGGATGGAACTAAGTATTATAGACAGTTACGCACGAGGTCTTTCAAAAGGCGAAACAACCTTGTGGCTCGAGTGTAACGAAGACGAGCAATCGCTGGTTCTTTGTGACAGGCTGCTTTCCTGGGATCTCGACGTCTATTATTTTGCTTTTCCATCGCACAACCCAGATAATTATCAGGGTCAAGATCTGCCAATTTTTTCGTTTGCTTACGAAGCTGGCCTACTGGTTGCCCCGCACAATGAACCTGTTCTTTCGGCAGAGTTGAAGGAACATGGTTGTACCCTGGGCAAGATTACCTCGGTTGAGGCTTTAAGGGCACGCCTATGGGAGACACCAAGATGGGGTTATCCCGAGTGGCAGGGAAAGAAGACTTTTGAGCTGGCCGCGCTTGCGGGACATGCATTGCGTGATGAGAGTTTTGCAAATTTTCTGAAAGCTGGTTGGAAAAACAAGATTCCACTTACCGAGGTAAAGTTGAGTCTTGAGGCTGAGCTCGGCAAACTTGCTGATGAAGTTCAAGAAAAAAACTCTGCCAACAGGATAGAATTAGACAAAGCGATCGAGAAGAATCTTGTTCAGCAAAAACTCTTGGAGAAGGCAGAGGCAGAGCAAGCATCTCTGTTGAAGAACATTGTTGATATAGAGCAAAGATTTTCGGTTAGTGAAGAAATCAGAGAAAAATCTGAAGAACGTATCCTCGAACTTACCAGTCAGTTGCAATTTTCTCCAAGGAAGAAAAAAACAGTAAAAAGAAAATAGAACTGCTTGAGCGCCAGCTTTCTGACATGACATCTGAAATGTTCGATCGTATTGCGGAAGCAACAGATCAGTTCGAGAAAAAATTTGAGAGTGAACGGTGTGTGGAATATGTCTACGTCCCCTCGAATGGGTCCAAACTCTCGGAAGGTTCGTCTGCAGCCCACGACGAGTTGGTGGCTTTTTTGCAAGACAGAATTCGGAGTATGGAAATTAGCACGACGTGGCGAATAACAGCGCCATTACGATCGATGATAGAAAAATTCCCCTTAATGCATAGTTCGCTTCGTCTAGCGCGGCGTGCAGCTGCCACAATACGAGATAAATGCGTCAAGGCTGCGGGTTAAGGCCAGTTCGGAAATAAATCATGACAGTTCCTGCCAAAAATCTGAACGATTATTTCGATGGTTCTTATTATCTTTCAGAATATCCCGATGTTGCTGAGGCTAAAATCGATCCATTCGAACATTTCTGTTTAGTCGGATGGAAAGAGAAGCGGAATCCAAGTGTGGCATTCGATACTGGCTTTTATCTCAGACAATATCCTGACATTGCGGCAGCAAATATAAATCCTCTTATACATTATATTGCGGCAGGGCAATTTGAGGGGCGAAAGATCATGCCGCCCTTGCGTGAGATGCGATTGAGGGTCCAGCATTCACTCTGGTCTCGTAACTATCGTTCCGAAGGATACGATCCAGAGATTCCAACAGATGGAATTCTTTCGGTATCGAAGCTAATGGTATTGCTCAGTGATACCTTCCGAGATGCGCCAACTGTAGTGTCCGTAAGTCACGACGATTACGGCGTAAATGTTGGTGGTGTGCAGAAGCTGCTAAGCGTCGAAGAGGCGCGTTGTGAAGATCTGTCATGGAACTACATGCATCTGGCACCAAGCTGTCACAGGCTTGGATTAGCTCAGAACGCACCAGGGATCCCTGTTGTACTCACTCTACGCCTGAATGGTAAGAAACTGGGGAATGTAACCCCGTCGATTTTTTTACAGTCTTACGGGCAGATCAAAAATAACAAGCACCCTGTTTTTTCTGTTATTCATCATTTGATGGGGCATAATCCTGAAGAAATAGCTGATCTTATTGATGGAATGAACTCGGAGAAGACAATTATCTGGGCGCATGATTATTTTACGATTTGCAGCGGTATTCAGCTAATGCGTAATGATGTCGTGTATTGTGATGCTCCGAGTGCTGAATCAATGGCGTGCAATATATGTAGCCATGGACAGGATCGTCTTGTATTCACAAAGAAAATTGCTGATTTCTTTAGCAGGTTTGAGCCTGTAGTGATGGCTCCCTCTCAGTCTGCAGCAGATCTGTGGCGCAAGCATAGCCCATATTCCTATCGAGCTGTGTATGGGCGTCCACTAGGAGAGCTTGTCCTGAGCGATTCCCGTGTATCATTCAGGAATGGCAGCAAAAATGAGCCAATTAGGATCGCCTTTTTCGGCTATCGCACTCATCTTAAAGGATGGAATACATTCCAGATGCTGGCGATGAAATTCAAAGATGATCCGCGCTATGAATTTCATCATTTGGGTATGGCACAGAACGTTGCGGCTTCTGGGAATATTATTTACACTCCGGTCAGTAATTCCAGGCGCGGCGAGGAGGCAATGATCTTTGCAGCTGTCTCTCGTAATATCGACGTAGTAATCAATTGGGCATTGTGGCCTGAGACATTTTGCTATGCAGCTTATGAGGCTGTCGCTGCAGGGGCTTTTCTGCTCGCGCCCACGGGATCCGGGAATGTGTCGGCTCTTATTGAAAAGCTGGGTGCTGACCACGGCCTTCTCCTGCATAGTGAAGATGAACTCATCTCACTCATGACGTCTGACAAGCTTTGTAAAATTATGAGATTATCCAACAGAAAGCGCGGATATATCTCCCCATCTGGCGATAGCGTGTCTTGGTTGCTGGAAAACGCTGATCATTTTCAATATATTGATTTTGTTGCTGAGGCGTACAGTTAAAATGAGTAAAGTACGTTGTTTTACGAGCGCTTCATTTTCCTATCTCGATCGCGTGCGGGTACTGGGAGAAACTATACGTCGTTTCCACCCTGACTGGGAGTTTGTCTTCTGTCTATCTGATGTTGAGCCGCCTGGTTTTGTATTCAGTCTGGAAGATGAGCCTATAGATACTGTCGTGCGAATTGAGGAGCTGGGAATACCCCATCTCGACTCATGGATGTTCGAGCACGATATTGTTGAGCTGTGTACCGCAGTCAAAGGGAAGATGTTATGTCGTTTATTCGAGCAGGGCGCAGAAAAGGTCGTGTATATTGATCCTGATATTGCTCTGTTTTCAGACCTATCATTTATTGAAAAGTCTCTCGATAAATATGATGTGCTTCTCACCCCGCATCAGCTGACACCCGATGAAGATCCTGCTGTCATTCAGGATAACGAGATTGGATCTCTGAAATACGGAATTTATAATCTGGGATTTGTAGCTGTATCCGGGCGTGCTGAAGGACGTCGATTTGCGAAGTGGTGGTCAGATCGACTCCTCACCTTCTGCTTTGACGATGTTCCAAATGGATTATTCACTGATCAGAAATGGTGTGATCACGTTCCTGCTTTTTTCAACAATGTATTGATCATACGCGACCCTGGATACAATGTCGCCAGCTGGAATCTCAGCCAAAGGCTATATCGATTGATGCAGATGGCAATATTTATGCAGCTGGCCATAAGCTCAGATTTTTCCATTTCACTAAAATAACATGGGCTGGGGAGGTAATGCTTGAGCGTTATTGCGGGGATAGAATAGGCGTATTCGAGCTGATGTACTGGTATCGATCCCAGCTTGATTTGCGCGCTCCAAAAAATCTTCCTCCGCGCTGGTGGGCATTTGAGCGCTATGACAGTGGTGCTTCTATTCCCAAGTCCCACCGCACAGCCTATCGGAAAGACAAAGAACTAAGAAATCGCTTTCCACATCCCTATTCGACTGGTCCAGACTCATTTGAGCAATATATGGCATATCTGGGAATAAGCTGATTGAGTAAGCATTGTGTGAGCAATAAACTGTGGAAATAAAATTGCGGATTAGCGTTCGCGGGAGTGTCTGTAGTCAGCTGCGCTACGTATCGGAAGCCTGACGGACGTCGGGGTTGAGAGTATCCAACTTCCAGCGTTGAGATTTACTCTGTGTTTGGAATGGTATTCACAGAAATTAAAAAAATGTCGATTGATGGTTTCTGGGTCTGGCTCATGTGTAGGCTCAGGCCTTATAACCAGAACATGACGGTTGCAGTGCGACGGATGGCTGAGAAGAAGACGGTCGGCCATCTGTCGTGTCTTACTGGCCTTTCGCGTGATTTCTGGCCTGGAATGCAGGGTTTGATTTCTTTTCTTCCAGAGCATCTCTGAACCAGCCAGCATCGTAACCCCGCTCTGCAAGCGTTCACTGTGCCTTGAGATATGTCGCATCGATCATGATGGTTCGAGGCTCGGCCTTCCCGGAAGATAACCCATCTATCATCCGCCGGTTGTAGTGAGCGTCTTGTACCTACTGTATTTCCGGGGGTGCATCACGTCAGCGCAGACTATTGCTGTTTGCAAAAAACGATACCGCTTTGCACGTGGCGGCCATCGACACGAGGTTTGCCGTGGCTCCCGGGAAAGAGCGACCGCAGATGCTCCATCCGGTTATCGATCATCGAGAAAAGACCACTCATGTGCAGGCGCCTTACTATTTTGACATTAGAGACGCAGTCCACAGTTTCACGCTGACGACCAGGCTCGTTCAGATGAGCCAACCGGTCCTCGATAAAAAATATGTTGCCTCATCATCCAGGCACTCCAGACAACACAGGGGGAAGCAGAAACAAGGCGTGAGGCTGGAAACTCTAGGATTTTTAGTATCCTTCAAATGGACTCTTGCGAATCAAAACGAGGACCTATATTGTCTGCGTTATGGCATTATATGGCGCAAGCACCGAATATGTTCTCCATAGCCTGCTCTGGCTGGTTGACACCAAAGAACCTCTGAGCAGCCTCGATCTGGCTGATCTGCAGGAGATACCAAGCGCTTTCATGGCGAAGCTCCTGCCCAAGCTGGAAAAGGCTGGGATCCTTCACGCTTCAGAAGGGATGAAAGGCGGCTATGTCCTTGCCAAGCCGGCCTGGGAGATCAGTGTTCTTTCTGTTGTTGATGCGATCGAGGGACGCAAGAGTCTGTTCAACTGTCAGGAGATACGAGGGCGTTGTGCCTTGTACTCTGAAGGGCCGCCACGCTGGGCAACCCAAGGTGTTTGCGGCATCCATGCTGCCATGCTGCGCGCCGAGCAGGCCATGCGGGAAGAGCTCGCCAAGACGACCCTTGCCGATCTGTCGGATATTGTTCGTAAGAAAGCTCCTTCTCAGTTTCTTGATGAAGCACAGTCCTGGTTTGGCAATCGCGTAAAAACACGCCGTGAAGGTTCGGTACGCAAGAATAAAATTTTAAAAAAATCAGTAAATAATAAGGAATTACCATGAAAAAACTCCTCTGTGCCGTCTCAACCCTCCTGCTGACCACAACCGTGGCGGCAAACGCTGCCACAAAAGTGACACCTCTCGTTACGCATGATCTTGCCGGTATACCGGGCAAGGAAGGTGCGATGCTCGTCGTCGATTTCCCGCCGGGTGGTAGCGACCCGATCCATCGTCACAAGGCCTCGGTTTTCGTATATGTGCTAGAGGGCCAGGTAGTCATGCAGGTTCAGGGCGGGCAACCCGTAACTCTCAGCAAAGGACAAACCTTTTTCGAGGGACCGGAAGACATTCATCTGATCGGTAAAAATGCGAGCAAGACCCAGCCCGCAAAATTTCTCGCTTTTTTTGTCAAGGACAAGGCGAACCCATTCGTTTTGCCCGCAACCCGATAAGGGATGACTCTCATGAAAGTATTTGTCGCAGGTGCCAGCGGGGCATTGGGCCGTCCTTTGCTCAAGCGCCTGACTGAGGCCGGGTTCGAGACTTATGGCCTTGCAAACAAGCCAGGGAGTGTCGGGGCCATAACAGATGCGGGAGCAACCCCTGTTCTGGGCGACGCTCTCGATCGAAAAAGTATTTTCGAGGTCTTTGACCAGATCCGGCCTGATTTTGTTATCGATCAGCTCACGTCGTTGCCATCAGATCCGGCTGATATGCCCGCGCGTCTGCCCTTTGATCGGAAACTCCGTCTGGAAGGCGGCGGTAATTTGATCGCTGCTGCTGAGGCATTCGGGGTTCAGCGTTATTTACAGCAATCCTCAGGGTTCTATCTGGATGGCAAGGATGGTCTCGCAAACGAGGATTCTTCCTTACGCGTCGATGCACCGGGGCATATCGGTGAGAGTGCGAGGATGTATGCTGAACTCGAACGTCGCGTCCTCAACACCTCTGCGCTGGCGGGTACGGCCCTGCGTTACGGTTTTTTCTATGGTCCCGGCACCTGGTACTGGCGGGAAGGGCCGTTAAGCGATCGCGTCAGGGGAGGAGATTGTCCGATCTTTGGCGCGGGTTCTGGTACGTTCTCATTTATCCATGTTGAGGATGCAGCGGACGCGACTGTTGCAGCACTCACAGCACCGCCCGGCATTTACACGATTGTAGATGATTGCCCGATCGTGGCGTCCCGGTTCTATGACGGTTTTGCCAAATGGCTTGGCGGGCCAGTTCCGCAGCAAATGGATGCCCAAGACGCTTTGACAAAATTCGGAGAGGAAGCACTTTATTATCACAACTCCCTATCGGGCGCGCGTAACGTCAAGGCTCAAGAGGTCTTGTCACTTAACAGCCGTCAAGCTCCTTGGTTCTATGCACTATAGTTGTATATTGAGGAATATATTAAAACATACAACTATTCTGTAGTAAAAAAATCATAATAACAAATTCATTATAAGCTATTCCGATTGGAACGCGAAGAACGGTGCACGACAGATTTTCATGCGGTCGTCGTGCAGGCTCTTTGATTCTGGGTTTTGGCGGGAGAGGAGGGCCGAGTCTGACTCTGATTTCCTGCCATTACCGGCAATCCGGGTGAAACCAGACCATACTTCAGGCAGCCTGATCTGCTGGGGCAGTCATTGCCGTCCCAGTATGAGCCATCGTCTCTTGTGACAAGCCGTAAGATGGACAGGGATATTTACGCATCCTGTCACTGCAGACAGCAACTAGAAAGACTTGAAATTATCTGGCTCTCTGTGTTGGGCCTTTTCTTTCGCCTTGCACTTGAAAAGGAACAGATATTGGCTGATCCGATTGCGTGTATTTTTGTGTCAAAGAAAAAAGAAAATTTTTAACACGCGGTCTGAGAAAGGAAGTCAAACAGAATAAAGCTCTTCTGCGATTTTTGGGGAAGTTGGAGGTCCGGGCGGGAATGCGATAACTTATCAGATTCAATAACTTAGTCTTGTAAAACTCATCTTCGCGCGCTTTCGGAATCAAAGACTTATAGGCGCTTTGTAAAACGCCTGAGGAGCCGCGTGTTCGCCCATCAGGCGTAATAATTAGTTGACGAAACAGGTCGTCAAGCCGTCAAAGCAAGCCGGGCAATCATGCCGGATCGTGTCTCGTTTTCTTCCCTGGCGCGCCTGTCCAGGCGAGCCAGGATGCGACGGGGCAGGGTAATATTGATCCGCTCGGCCGACTCATCGAAGAGCGCCGGGTTAACGGCCGCAAACCCCCAGATCCAGCCCGGCCCGGTCCACTCACTATCGGCACGTAACTGATCGAGAGGGGATGGACGCGGAACGCTCTGACCATTCTCGATCGCGTCTTCAATCCAGAGTGTGATGGCTTCTGCCGCACCGCTCACGGCCTCATCAAATGTATCGCCCGCCGAGAAGCAGCCCGGCAAATCAGGCACAATCACGCCGAACGCCTGAGTTTCCGAGCCTGTCTCAATAACGATGGGGTAATTCACTGTTCTTCTCCGTTGCCGGGCTATTTCAGCCCGGCTTGTTTGCGTATTGCGTTGATGAGGCCTTTGCCGAGTTCCTTCTTAGGATGGGGGACCGTGATCGAATGTCCGTGGTCCTTGTGGCGGAATATGTGATGTGAGCCCCTGCATCTTGTTTCTTCCCATCCTGCTTTTTTCAGCTCTCGGATCAGTTCGGCGCTGTTCATGAGTTTCTTATACACACGGTAAGTATAAACCGCAAGAAAAAAGGTGTGTATAGGATGTATTAAGCAGAAGAAAACTGCCTCGACCGGCATCATCCATTACTGATCAGAATTTCTCCGACCCTCCCTCGGCCTTTCGCGGAAGGCGCGACGGAATAAGACGTTTCGACTGATTCAATCTGGAATGCCGCGAAGGTTGCACGCACTTCGGGGCGGTCATTCAGGGAGAGGATAAAGCGACCTTTGAGGCTTGCCAGTATGCCCGCGAGGTTCTCGAAATCGGAGCGTGCGAAGGGCGCCCCGTAATCATGTTCACAGCCCCAATAAGGGGGATCGAGATAGAAAAGCGTGTCAGCTCGATCATACCGCGTGAGGATCTCGGCATAGGGCAAGCATTCGATCACAACGCGGCTCAACCGCTGATGCACGTCAGTCAGGGCGCTGCCAAGCGTCTGCACGTCGAACCGGGCCGGGCCAAGGGAAACCCCAAACCCTGGGCGCCTGACCTTGCCACCAAAGGCCGTTTTCTGAAGATAAAGGAAGCGCGCCGCGCGATGCAGATCGGTCAGGCTGTCCGGCTCGGCTATCAGTAGCCGCTCAAACTGGTCCCTGCTTGTGAGCTGCCAGCGTAGCATATCCATCAGCGGCACATAATGATGTTGCAGAATGCGAAACAGGTTGGACACATCACGATTCAGATCGTTGATGACCTCACACTTTGCCGTGAAGGGACGACGAAAAACACGCCTCCCATCCCCACGAAAGGCTCTACATAAGTCGCGTGAGGGATCACGCGAATCCGCTCGATGATACGCGCAGCAAGGCGCGACTTGCCGCCCAGATAGGGGGCGACAGGTTTGACGGCCGGAGTCGGCCGGAGATTGGACTCCATCGGATTGTTGCTCGATAAGAGCCCCGCCGCTGCAGCGGTTGGCGGGGCAGGTTTTCCTGTGGGTGTTTTCGGCACCCGGTGAGGCTGTTGACGCAGCCTGGCCCCCGTCGCTCATCGCCCCGTCAGGCGAAAGCGTTCCGAGGGAAACCCGTAAATTCCATTTTCGACATTTGGCATAAGCAGCGCGCTGCGGAGTGATCCCGGGTTTGCTGCTGTTATTTCGCTATTTTGGTTTTTGAGCGTCATCAGCGTTGGACGCGTGCTTGCTGTTCATCCCGATGTAATTGATCAGCAGATAGACGAAGAGCCATTTCGACCCACGAGCCGGGCGCGGCCAGAACCGCGCCACGATGGCGCATAACGAAACAAGAAAAGTGCCGATCAGTGTCAGATCACTGGCAATTTCGGCAGGAATAAAAGGAAGGACGGACGCATAAAGTTGCTGCCATTCCAGATCCATGCTGGTGGCTCCTTTTTTGTAAATTTGGGAGAAAATGCGATCTGTCAGACCGTGAACGGTACGCCTGCGACCGGGCGGCCGGAATAGACGGAAAATTCAAGGCGGCGGCGCTTTTGCAACCCCGGTAGCACGACGAGCCGCCCTTTCACGGTGGCTTTGTCCCAGCGCAGGAGCTGCAATCCTGCTTCCGTGTAGCTTCCGGAGTTGAGAAAGGAGACGAGTGTGGAGTTACGCATAGCCGCGCTGCCCACATTGAATTGCCAGGACAGCAGCGCGCCTTCCTGCCATGGCTTGAGCGGCACCGAGACTGCATCGCGCAATGTCGTGCGCAGCCCGGAGAGCGTCTGCCGGGCCAGCGCCACGGCTTCGGCTTCGCTGATCGGTTTCGTGCTGGCCGTGACGGGCGTGCCGTTGGCCAGAAAGCGGTTGCCGATCCCGATGGTCCAGTAACCAGCCGGGCATAGATAGGGCGCGAGACGCAGCCCCTCGATATCGTCCCGACGCAAAAGCGCCAGGGCAATTTCCAGTGAATCCGTCATGTCATTTTTCTTTCTGATTATATGCAGGCTCGTCGCAGCGAATTTATGTGCAATTGCGGTGCGCGGGACGCTCCTGAGCCCCATCGCGGTCAGGAATTGCGATACCAGCTCGCCCCAGCGCTTCACGCAGCATGGCGTTTTGCGCCCGTAATTCCTCAATCAGCGCGAGATTCTCTTCCTCGCGTTCTTCAAGCTTGTCCACGCGAGCATTCAGCCGGTCCAGATCCTCTTTCTGCGATTCAATGGTGGCTTTTGCGCTCGATGCGCCAAAGCCTATCAGCCAGCGGATGGTGAAAAGCAGCCCGCCGATCACCGCGACCCACCAGGGCTGCGGGGTAAGGTTCTCAGGCATTGCCCATTCTCCCCAGCGCTGCCCGGATATTGAGCAGGGCAAGTGCGCCATAGGCCGCGATCGCAGGCACAAGCGCGGTCGGGGCGATCAGTCCGAAGGCAATGAACGCCCAGGCCGTGAACGCCGCGATCGCCGAGGCGCGACGCAGAGCGGCATGATTGCACAATGCCCCCACGATCTGCGCACCGCCCGTCAGCCAGGCAAGCAGGGCATAGATCAGTGCTGGATCATCGGCGCGGGGCAGAATGGCGAGAAGCTGCCCGATGCCGGGCCATGTCACATCCGTCCGGGGCAGCGCCAGAAGCAGGCAGGCCCACAGGGCAAGGGCCCCGCCGAGGCAGGATTCCTGCATACGCATGATGTTATCCTCCTGTTCGTTCAGACTGAAAGCCATGTAAAGGCGGCATCTCGCAGATTTTGAGTCAGAGGGGTGCTGCCCTGGCTTCCGGCAAGAATCTGCACGCTTGCACCGATGCGAAGCTTCGAGCCGGGAGTAAGACCGACCGCAATTGTGCTCGCTGTGATCGTCTGGCTGTAGGAACGTTCGACCCGTGTATTGGCGCCAGCGGCTGCGATCGGCTGTGCCGGGATGTTCCCCTGTGCATCAACTGCCCAGATACCGATCACCGTGCGCACGGCCAGCCATGAATCGCCTGCGACCGCCCCCCAGATCTGGGCATTCGCATTGAAATCGGCCCTGAGCGTCGTTCCGCTTGCCGTTACATCGACCTCCCCGAGCGTCTGCAGCGCACTGGTCCAGATCTGATCAGGAACTGTTTCGATGCCTTGCGTGACAGGAAGAGGCACGACCTCGGCAGGCCGGTCAGAATAGACATAAACCAGCCCGGTGAAGTTCAGCCGATCCTTCCGGTCCTGTGTCGTGCCCAGCACGCGCTCGCGTGAGATCGTGGCAGGTCGCCCATGGGTCAGACGACCGATACCCCATTCGGCCTGGGTGCCGTCATCGGCGACATAGTAAACCTCGCCATCCTCGAAAACACGGCTCCAGCCACGCCGACCGGCTGGCGCGCCACTCAGCGCAAAGGGGCCGGTGCCGGGATTGTTTGCGGTTTCCAGAACGAAGGACGCGAATTTCGGCATTACAGACGCTCCCTGATGGTCATGGTCGTGGCACGCCGGTCTGCGGCCCCTGCCGGGCAGGTAATCTCGCCTGGCGTCAGGCGTCCGAAGATCATCGCGCTGTTGCGATCGGGGGCAGACAGATCCGGCACGAAAAGGATGTTCCGCCCGGTAGCGGCCACGCTTTCGATCGTGCGGATCTTCGGCAGCTCGGCAGCATTGAGGGACTGATGATCGATCGAGAGCACGCGCTGGCGGTAGCGCAGAGTCGGATATTCCACCCCCGACAGGCTCGTGGTCTCGTCGATGGTGGTTTGCTGGCTCTCGTTGCCCTGCCAGCTCATATTCCGCTCGGGCTGCCAGAGCGGCCCCAGATAGGCCAGCGGAAAGGACAGAAACCCGTCCGGATTGCCCGGATCGCTGATCGAGATATCGAGCTGTGTAATGGTGAATTCTGCCGGGAATACAACCAGAAATTGCCCGCCAGCCGTATTCGAGATCTGGCCGTCTGTAATAACCACCGGCGTATCGCCGACGCGCGCCACAAGAGAATAACGCGCCCCGGCCGTCAGATTGGTACGGTGGAACGAGAACCCGCGACAGGCTGCCGGGCGTGGCAAGCGGGCGATGAGATACGCCTCTGTTCCAGGTACCCGCCACGCCGTTGAAGCCGCCCCCTGATCGTTCTGCAGATTGGTGACAGACAAGCCTGTCACCTGGTCATTGCCCTGCAAGGCTGCGCCCATGAGCGCATTTTCCGCGCCGAACGCGCAGGTCCAGGCATCGGCCATAGCCGCTCCTTTCAGTCATTGACGTAATGTGATGCGTGAGATTGACCAGGACGCGCCCTAGACCAGGATGGTCAGGGTCACAGTCGCTTCGGCCGAGCGGATCTGCTCGCCGATCACCAGCCCGGCTATGCCTCCACGCAGGCCCGGTGCGGGCAGATCAAGCCGCAGGGCCTGGCCCAGGTCGATACCGCCTGCCACGGAACGTGGCAGGGTGACGCTCCAGAGATAACGCTCAGACCCCCAGAGTGCGCCATGCTCGTTGGCCACATCCTGTGCGTCATCCTCGTTCAGAAGGGCGGTGGCCATGACCGGCAGATCGCCCGGCTGGCGGTAGCGCAGCTTGATGGCGGGCAGATACCATGTTGCCACCCGGTCTTCCTGCTGCACGAAACTCTGCCGCTCGGCCGTGATACGCGGGTGCAGGGCGCTGCCGCCCTGTTGCACGGTCTGGTTATGCGCGTACCCGACACGCCATCTGTAAGGCGGCGGGGAGAGACCGCTATCGAGGGCGATACCCGATAATGCCGTGACCTCATCTGCCGCCAGCACCCGATCGGGCGTATGGTCAGGCATCTGCAGACGTACCGGCGCAAGCGTGCCTCATGGCTTGGCACCAGACGGATACCCAGCCCGGAAAGCCAGGTATTGACGACCTGACGCCCTGTTACGGCCTGACTTCCATCCCAGTACCAGCCCGCCTCGCGCGAATCCTCCCACGATCCGGCAAGCCACTGCGCGGGCATGGTCAGATCCTCGATCAGCATCTGGCGCAGGAGCGGCAGGACTGTGCGCGGCGCTGCCCCCGAGGGGAAATCCCCGGCAGCATCAACCGTGATGGCATAGACAGGCTTTGTGCCCAGCCGGACAAACAGGCCGCCCGAGCTGCTTTGCATCTGCCATGTGCCGGGCGGTGGTGGTGACGCATAGAGATCGTCCACTGTGCCAGAAAAGGCGATGCCTCCGGCAAACCCGCCTTCATACAGAGCTGTGACCGAACCCGGTCCATCACTGATCTGATAAACAAGATTGACCGCATCAATCAGAACCGGTGTCAGGTTGAGTGCCGTACCGCGCAGGCGTGGCATGGATCGCCCTCTGACATTGGCATCCCCACCGAAGCGACCGGACCCGGCATAGGAACCGACCGGCATGATCACCTCATCGAGCCAGCCCGATACTTCGCGCAGCGCAATCTGCACAGCCAGACGATCCGGCTGCCAGGGACTGCCCAGCCCGCTGAATACGGGCACAAGGCAGAACTGGACGGATCAAGATCGATCTGACGCTCTGCATCGTGTATCTTGAAACCGGAACGAATGCGAATGGGCATACGGTCGATCACCCGGTCATGTATCAGCGCATCGAAACGCCCGTCCGGATTGGCAAGCGTAATCGCCCCCCAGCTTTCCCGGACCGAGGGCGAGGCGGGCGACAGATCGAGCCTGCGATCAATGGCAAAAGCCTCGGCCAGCAAGGGCGGAAACACCTGGCCAGCCTCATCCACATATCCCGCATCCGCAAGACGCAGCGTGTCTGTCGTGCTGCGCCGAAACGGCAACAAGGTGACGCAGGCCGCGGGCCTGGTGCCATACCCTCTGGCAAAGGCAACATCGAGCGGGCACTCTGCATCGATCTCGACCGTATGAAACAGGACGCCGCTCATACTGGCTTGCCCTGCGCCAGGTGGCGCTGCTCGGCCAGCTGCCTGTTTGCGGTCTCCAGAAGACGTCGCAACAATTCGGCCAGGGTCTGGTTATTGCTGGCCAGCATGGCCCTGAGAGCAGATTCAGTAATCGTGTCAGGCTTGATGCTCCCGATCGATTGCAGGACTTGCTGGATGCGCGTGTAATCATTGACAAAGTCGCGACCAGAGCCGTTGTAGCTCTGGCTCTGCGCCAGAAAGGTTTCTGACGCACCGCGCAGGGATTGCAGAGCATTGTAATCACCCTGCTGCGCCTGAGCCGCGAGAGAGCTGAAATTGTCATTGGTGCCCGGTATTGTGCTTCTGCCGAGAGCGGCGAATAGCTTGAAACGTTCAGCCCCTTGGCAAAGTCCAGCAGATTACTGACCACTGAGGCTGCCGAGCTTTCAGCCTGATCGCGCTGCTGCCTGGCCTGTTCTGCTGCCCGTTCGGCTTCCTGCTTTGCCGCTTCTGCGGCCTGTTTTGCAGCATCCGCAGCCTTGTCTGCATATTGCTTCTGGATGGCCAGACGTTCGGCACCCAGCGTCTTTTCCAGATCGGCAGCCTGCTGGAGATAGGTTTCATTGCCTGCATAGGCCTCGCCAAGAAACCCTTTCCAGCTTTCGGCCAGCTGGCGCTGCTGCTGCATGGCGGACAGGTCGAAATTCGCCAGATCGGCCCCTTCCTGATTGCCCTGCGCCGCCAGAAGACGGGCCTGGACCGATTGCGCGCTTTCGGACAGGCTCAGCATGTTCTGCTCATAGCCCTGGCGATAGAGCGTGCTGAACTTGTCATTCAGCGCGTTGCCGTCGAGCCCGTAGGAACTGGCCTGGCTCGCCGCTGCCTCATAGGTCTTTTTCAGCGTCTCCATCTGGTCGACCCAGCTCTGCTGGCCGTTGACCGTGGCCTTCATCAGATTGGGCATGGTGTTGGTGACAAATTCGGTGATGGTCGCAACCTGTGATTGCAGATCGCTGGTCGAGACCGTCTTGCCGTTGAGCATGGTATCAAGCGCCGTGCGCAGGTCACCCGTCGCCGTGGTAAAGCCCGAGACCGTGACCGTGCCGTCACTGTTGAACTTCGAGACGGCCACACCCAGCGCATCGACCGTATCGGCCATGGTTTTCAGCTGCGTGACGGCGCTCTGGAAAGAGGCAACACTGTCGAAACTTGCGGGCATCCCCTGCGAGAGCGCCTGCGAGAATGTCGGGTTGTCATCACTGCGGAGCTTCACCCCGCCAAGCAGATCCCTGAGGCTCACCGAACGCTGTGACGCATCCTTGTTGTTCGGATCGTCGCGTACCGTGCCGAGATAGGCGTTTTCGGCCTTCAGCCGAGGCTTGTCATCATGGTGTTGAGACTCTGGATCTCGGCCTTGAGCTGTGCGGTGATGCTGTCGGTCTGCTTCTGGTTCCAGGTCCTGCCGATGCTGAACTGGTCGCCTTCGAGCAGAACCTGATCGATCGTGTACGGATTCTTCTTGTGACCGAAGAGCCCGCCGAGAAGGCCACCGATGCCGCCCCCGGCGATACCGCCGATCAATGTTCCGATACCAGGAACAAGGGAGCCGATCCCGGCACCAATGGCGGCCCCGGCGCCAGAGCCGATCATGCCATAGGTTCCGCCCCCGATATTGCCGAGGGCCGAACCGATCCCGAACCCGCCACCGAGACCGCCGAACAGCTTGCCCACCGTCGCGGTGCCAAAGAGTTTTGTCCCGAGCGCGTTCGACAGCCAGCCGCCCGAGCTGGTCACGCTGCTTGCGGCTGTGCCGGCACCGGGGATGGAGACGCTGCTGGCCGCATTGCCGATCGAGCCCCCCGAGGCCAACGCATCGGAAACACCTGATATCGTGTTGCGCGTGCCGCCATCCAGCGCATTGAGCGCCGGATTGATCAGGGCAAGTTTCGCCACCATGCCGACAATCTGCGTCTGGAGCCCCTGCAGGACCGATTTGAAACTGACCGCCCCCTTGCTGCCCTGCACAAAGGCCTGGGTCACGCTGTTGGTGAGCGTGTCAAACATGCTCTCCAGGCTTCCCGTCAGATCGTCCAGAACGGATTTCTGGTGCTGGTAGGCATTGGTCGCGGTCTGGATGGCCGCCACATTGGCGAGATAGGCCTGATTTGTTTCCGTATTGACGTTGCCCCCTTCTTTCAGAATGCGGTTGCGTTCTTTCATCACCGCGATCTGGACCGAAACCGCATCGCTGTTTTGCCCTATCGCCGCCGTCTGGGCCTTGATGACCTCCAGATCCAGCGACTGGCCATAGAGCTTGCCTGCATTGGCCATATCGACCTGCGAGGCCGTGGCCGATTTCATGGAGCCGGTCAGGATTTCCAGTTGCCGGGCCTGTTCGGCCGTTCCTTGTCTCGATGTTGCGCGTACCTTCTCGGCCGCCTCCATCGCCTGCTGGTATTGTGTGAGCGAGCCTTTCGAAGCGTCATAGCCAGCAAGCAGATCCTGCTCGGCCTGTGTGCGCTCATTGATGGCCGCGACCGACTGGTTGAACTGATTTGTCAGGATCGCCTGTTGACGGGTTTCAGCCTCGGCCAGCTGGGCGGCTGTGGCGTGTTCCTGCCCCATGCGGCGCGCGGCTTCCTCGACCTGCTGGTGTACCTGGACCATGGCAGCCTCGGCGGCCGAGTAGGTTCTTGCGCTTTCGGCTGCAAGGCTCTGCTGATGGGCCAGCGTCTGCAACGGGTCGCGCAATTCGTTGATCGCACCGCGCTGGCTGTTGATCTTGTCGGTCAGAATGCCCGTCTGCTCGGCATAATCGGCGTCTGATACCTTGCCAGTCGTGTGCAGGTCGTTCAGCGCCTTCTGGGCGGCAGTCAGGGCGGTTATCGCCTGTTCGCGGTCGCGTATCTGGCGGCAATACTGCCATCATCACCCCGCAGCTGGTCATCAACCTGCATCTGACGCGAGGCGATTGCCTGGGCGCCATAGACCTCACCCCCGGTCGCCTTTTGGGCATAGGCCGCGACACTTTCAGGCGGGCTTGCAATCTTGCCTGACAGATATTTGTCAACGTTCCCTTCGCCCCAGTTATAGGCCATGGCGACAAGAGCCTGGTTGCCGTCATATTTGGTATAGAGCCGCATCAGCAGCTGCACGCCTGCCGTGACGTTGCCTGTGGCCGTGCGCAGATCATTGCCATTGGCATTGCCGGGCATGACCTGCATGGCGCCCAGCGCGCCTGCCGCAGACTGCACCACCTGACCTGACCTGTCGTACTGGCCTGTTGCGCTCTCGATCGGCTGGATACGATGCGCCAGGGCCAGAACGTCATTATTTGCACCAAGACGGGCGCCCACGCTGTCGATGGTCTTGCCGATACCTGCCACATCGGACGCCGCCATTTCACGACGCTGGAAGAAATCGTGAACTGCAGGGATCTTGTCGATCTGCGCGAATTCCCATGCGCGGATCTCTTTCGCCTTCTCGAGAACCCACTGAATACCTTGCACGGCCTTGAGAGCACCGGCTGCGATGCCTTCGCCCAGCCAGTTCACAAACTGCCCGAGAGGGGCAAAACTTTCATGGAGCGATACGTTCATTTCGTGGAGTGCCCGGTGAAGAGGCGTCACGCCCTGATCGGCAGCATTGGCCGAGGCCTTGCCGACCTGCCCCATGAGGAGCGACCAGGCCCCCATACGATCACCGCTGGTCTGCATATCGCGGATCTGCTGTACCAGTCCCTCATGGACGCCGAGCAGCCCTTTCTGGGCGAAATCCTCCGCAGCCCTGGCCGGATCAGCAAAGGCGGCCGTCATTTCCCTGGCTGCGTCGGGCACATCCTTACCCAGGACCGTTGCAACGTTGCGGGCGGTCGTGGCGAGCGCGTCGAGGTCGCCGCCGCTAATGGAAGGCACGGCCGCAAAGGTCGCGGTGACCGAGCGGCTGTCATTGAGAGACAGGCCACTCTTGCCAGAGATCCGTCGCGCAGCCTCTTCGGCAGCGCCCGCCATGGTCGTGTAATCGCTGCGTGTGGCCCGCAGGGTCTGGCCAAGCGCGGCAAGATGCGCCTCTTCGGTCTCGGCTGCGCTGCCCATTTTATAGATGCCCACACCGGCTGCGACAGCGAGAGCCGCCAGACCGACCGGCCCCATAAGTAATCCGCCGACGATCTGCGTGGCCTTGCCGAAGCCCCCCATGACCGTGACCATGTTCGGCACCTGGTAGAATGCGGCTTTCATGGCGCCGCCACCGGCGAGCACCTGATCGGCGAATTTATGGGCTTCACCTGCCAGAATGCCGATCTGGTAGCTCGTCAGTTTTGCAACCGCCGTGCCTTCGGCAAGGGCGGCATTGGAAGCCTTGGTGGCGCTCACGTCACCAGCCAGCGCAGCACCGCGGGCGCGGAGGGCTTCAATGGTTTTGTTCGAGGCAGCCTCGACTTTCTCATAAGCGACGGTCTGGGTGGCGACGATGTCGTTATATTGTTGCTGGGTGATTTTCCCTTGCGCCAGATCGGATCGCGCCCGCTCGAGACGCTGTTCGAGCCGGGCAAAAGCCGTTTCCGTGCGGTTGGTTGCTTTCTGAACCCCGTCCATCGACTGCACAAACTGTGCCGTCGTCTGAGCCGTCCGGCGCAGACCTTCATTGCCCCCGTCCACGCTCTTTGCTGCCTGATCGATCGACGCGCCCATGTTCTGCGCGCTTTGTGCAATGTGCTCGGCTTTTTGCGAATATTCATCCTCGAGCCGGGCAATAAGCGTGGAGATGCGTGTCGTCATCGTTCAGACTTTCGCGGTTAGTGGTCGGGATCGCTTATGATGAGTGCCGGGTAGGTGACGGGTTGTCCCGCCGCCAGATCCTTGCGGCGTGCCAGGTACTTCTGCCCCCGTCGAAAGGCGGATGAGCGCATATCGAGCTTGGCCAGCCTGCGCGCGGCGCCCCCCTTGAGCAGATAAGGCGCGTGAAAAGCGCCGATCGTACCGCTGAGATTGATGAATCTCCGCCAGACCGTCATGCCGGGATAAGCCCGGTAAACAGACTGCCTGACTGATTCGACGATCTTCGCGGGCACAGACATTTTCGTCATGGCGCCCGTGTCGATCTTGCGGGCATAGGGGGCCGGATTGACGATGATCACCTCGGCACCGAAGGGCAGATCTTCCAGATCCCTCGTCCAGACCTGATCGTTCACGAGAACGCTCCAGGCATCGCGATAGGCGCCCGACGAGACCGGAGACCGGGCGCGGCACTGGTCGAGCGCATAAGCCGCGGCCTCTGCGATCCGTCCGAAATTATAGACAATGCTTCCGCCGACCCTGAGCGTGGTTTCTGGCGCATCGGGCACATCATTGACGAGACGCTGCCAGTGACGGGACGCCTCGCCAGACGCTACAAGACGGTCGCGCTCTGTCGTGACATCGGCGATCAGAAGGGCGCGCGCTTTGTCGACAGATAGCTCTTCCGTCACGAAGCGGTTCATTTCCTCAATGAACGACACAGAGCTTTTGCGGGCCATAGCTCATCCCTTCAGGAATTCTCCGAGATCTTTGGTGATCCGGTCATTTCGGCGTTCGATAAAAAAGCCGTCCATCGCGCGTACCTGTGCGATGAGCCAGGGGCGTTCTTCCTCGGTAACGGCATTGACCTGGCACCAGAGCGCCAGTGCGCTCCAGGTGATGCCGGAGGGGCGGGAGACGCCACGGGTTTTGCCCATGGCCACCCCGATCAGTTCCATGGTCCAGGTGCGGTCATGTTCCAGCTCGTGCCAGCATCGCCAGGGACGTTCGAGCACGGGCGGAAGTTGCGGTCGCTCCGACAGGAGCTGCTCCCGTATCTCGGGCGCTTCTTCCGGCCGGAGATACCAGCCGAATTCCAGCTCCCAGGCCAATGCCTCGATCAGTTTCCCACGGCTTCCTCATGCTCGCGGGCGCGGTCGTCACCGACGCGGGCCGCCGCCGAGATGGCCAATGCAATCAGCATCGGCTGCTCGCCACTGGCGAGCATGGCCCTGAACTCGTCCAGCGTAACGTCTTGCCCGTCATCATGCTGCAGCCCGTTCACGCCCAGCACGCAATGATCGGCAATGGCCTGCCCCTGGGCGCGGTCATCCTCGGAGGGTGGCAGGTTCTCGGCATTATAGCTCAGACCGCCCGGTTTCTGCCCGCGATTGAGCCTGCGGGCGGCTGCTATTTTCAGATCATGGAGGGCGTCACGATAACGCGGGGTGAAACCGCGTGTGGTGATTTCGAACGTGCTGCCGATCGGGCCGACCTCGACGGTCTCGCCTTCGCGCATACGGTCCTGATTGCGGGAAAAATCGGAGAGTTTTGCCATGACTATGAGCTTTCAGAGTGGGTGACTGAACGGGAAATGAAGTGCGAAAGCATCAGGCTTTCGGGGGAGTCTCTGGCTTGAAGCGCCGGATGCTGAAGGTGCCACCGCCGGGCTGCGGATTGCCCTCGAGGTCGAACCTGGCAATCACCGACTGGTTTTTGCCCCCGGCATTGATCTGCGGGTTTTGCAGCGAGGCATTGAGAAAGGTCAGGTCGTAACCCTGATTGAGACCGTCCCGGACGGTCGCCGTGATCGCCCCTTGCTGGCCATCCACGAAGCGGTCGTAGAGTTCGTAATTGCGGAAGAAGATCTCCAGACTGCCGGTTGCGAGCAGCTCGCCGGGACGGATACCGCAGGCATCGGCATGGCCCATGCCGTAATCGGTATCAGCGCCGTTGCGCTGCAGGGAGAGCTGGAAGCTGCGCACGCAGCCCTCAGGCGCGACCCCGCCGATCGTCAGGCCACCAAAGCCCTTGACGGTGTTGATGACATCCCCGGTCGGGGCTGCGATCAGGCTGGAGGCAGGTGACGCGCCCTGGCGTTTCTCGCCCTTGAACGCCATGTCGAAGGATACCTGCGCAAAGCCGCCCTGACTGAAATTCAGCTGCGCCTGCCGGATGAACCCGCCATTGCGGATGATCCAGGAATCCCCCAGACGCTCGATAATCGTCCAGCACTTGACGAGCCGACCATTCGTCAGCCCGTCATCAGCCCAGTCGCCGCCCATAACCGCTGCCAGCAGATCGTCATAGGTTCCCCAGGAGAGGGCGCCTGACAGACTTCCCGATACACTGACCTGCGTGGTGACCGCCTGGGCTGCTTCGGGGATATCATCGATTTCTTCGGGGCGATTGCGCTGGAACTGCTGGCGAAAACTTTCGCCTGTAAAACGCGCCATCTGATAGGCGCCGGTTGGTATGATTCCGTACTGATCTTCCAGAGCGAAAGCGATGCGCGTATCATTCGTCTGATAGGCGGCCGCGTAATTCTTGGTAGCACCGGCAAAAGCCATGAGGACAAACTCCCATAAAAAAGGCCGCACAAGGCGACCTCTCCAACTATCTGCACACAGGATGAGCGACGGAATTCAGACTGTAATTCCGTCCTGTTCGAGGTCGTCTCTGACCATGGCAGCTACAGCAGCCATTTCCGCATCGGTCAGCGCGATATTCCAGAGTATGGCGCGGGCTATCTGTACGGACTGCGCCATTCCGAAAACCGGAACATAATCGGCGCCCAGGGCGATCGAAGGCGTTTCACCGGGCTTGATGTAGAGTGATCCCGGCCAGGTCTGCGTCTGTTCGGTTCCTGCCGTTACTGCCCGGATCATGGCTGTCGTGTTCTGATCGTCCGATGCGATCCGCCCGACATAGAGCCCCCATGCCATGAGCTGCGTCTCCGTCAGCGGGGCTCCGGCGAATTGCGTCGAGATCCTGCCGTCTTTCTCGGGACAGACATAGACGAGGGCATTATCCTTGTTGAGCGTAACAAATACGCCGTTCCATTCTCCTTTGCTTGCACTGTTGTAGTAATTGCCACCCAGCGCGCCTGCATAGGACAAGCCATCCTGCGGTGCTTTCAGCAATCGGGCTGCAAACAGGAACGTCATGTCTTTTGTTGCCGGAACCGGGGTTTGTAACGCAGCTGGTACGGCCAGGCCGCGTCCGAGCTGCACGCCCATCCCGTCGATTTTCGGAAGCGAAAGAAAAGGTACGGCGGGAAGGCCGCTTTCGGCCATATTCTCGAGCGGCGTCTTGAACCGGCTCGCATAGGCAGGCTGCTGGCTGGTCGGATAGATATAGCCCAGGGCCGAGCTGACGGCGCGGCCGGAGACCGTATGCGTCTGAACATAATTCATCGTTCGAGATCCCGTACAATAAAGGCATTGATGGAGTCAGCGAGGGTCGAGGCAATCACCCTGCCTGCCGAGGGCAGCGGATGGATTCCGTCAGGGTGCCAGACGATCGTATCGACGCCGGTCTTGCCGAAAGGCGACAAGGGCATTCCTGCCGTAAACGGCCCGACAAGGGTCAGATCCGGGTTCTCGCCGCAGGGGAGGTATTGCCAGAACCACTCCTGGTCACCGGCGAAGATTTCGGAAATCACCCAGACATGCTGCACGCCGCCTTCCAGAAGCGCCGCCACGATTTTCCGGATGTTCTGCATGGTGACATCCTTGTTTCGCCCTCCGGCAAAATCATTGATCCCTAGCCAGATGACCGCGAGATTATAGGCATCAGGGTCACGGGCGAGATCGTCCTGAACCCCTGGCAGGGTCATGGAAATGAAATCTTCGGTTTTCGAACCGGATACTCCGAGATTGATCACCGTCATGGGCTGATCGAGATAATCACTGATCATGGTCGGCCATGTGAGCCCGTTCTCGCTCAGATATCCGGCCGTACGGCTGTCACCTATGGCCCAGAGACGGGGCCGGGCCTGCGGGGTCCAGTCCCAGCGAAGAGCGCCCGACCGGTACGCACGGCTGAAATCGGTCTCCGTGGCCGCCCGCCTGGCAAGGACCACGCCGGTCAGCACACCATTGCAGGACTGTCCCACGCCAGAGGCTCCAAGCGTGAACCCTGTCGCATTGCCCTCGAGTGCGGATGGATAGACCGCGATCGGGTCCGACTGCTCGCCGCTCCAGACAGACACCACACCACCAGCCGCACTGATTCCCGCCATGCCCGGATTGCACTTCTGGCGCGAGGCACCCCTGAAAAAGGTCTTGCCGTCATGGACGCCCAGCCTGCCATCCTCATCGATGCCGCTGATCGTCGAGAACGTACCCACTGTCAGCAGCTGGATATTCTCGTTCAGCGCCGAGTTGGTGGCGGTCCATTTTCCGAATGCCAGGGCGGTAAAGGACGATGACGGAACCGAAATTTCTGCATTGGCCAGAGCCCTGCGCTGCCTTGCGCCGGAGGCATCAAAAGAGATCGCTGCGTGACCGTTGACCGTGACAGCGCCGATCCTCGGCGCATTTCCGTAAGTGCCGGTCAATGGATGATTCCGGCCAGACTGGTCGTAAAGGGTCGTGACCTCCGCCGGGCTGCCCGTATCGCGCATGACAAGGACGCGTGCGAGTGCATCCGCATCGTGGCGTCCTCCCGGCAGGATACTGATCGTCGTGACCTGCCTCGCGCCCCCCGCAATCGTCGTGACATCGAAGGCGGGGCCGGTATACCCGCCGATCATGGCATCCACGCCCCAGGCTCCCGCCAGATCGGTACCGAACACATCGCCGGGGCAGGCGCCAGCACCGTCACGAGCCAGATCCCAGATTGCACCCTCGGCGCTGCTTTTCAGGCAGGTATAGAGCGTCCTGTCTGCCTGCCAGAGATCACCGGCCCTGAACCCGCACCGCTCATCGTCGCGATAGCCGGGCGCACGGCGCGCGACCTTGTCGGCAATCCTGCCTCTTGCCGGGCTATGCGCGCCGGGAAAGGTCAGATCACTGCCATTTGCGATCACGGCTCCCGATTGATCGAGCGTGATCACGCCGGTGCCCCGCAGTCTCCTGCTCGATCCGCACCGGGCCGATCTGTGCCCTGGCACCGGGGAAAAGAGGCGACCCGTCCCGCCCTATACCGCCCATGACGGCGCCCATCGCATCGACCCAGGCAGCAAGCCAGCGACCCGATCCCGCCGTGCCGATACGTGCCTGGCCAGCATGGACCGCTTCAGTCGCGTGCAGGTTTCTGGTCCGTGCCGCGTCGATCTGCATCGTCCCTTCGCCGCTCCGGGGATCGCGCTTGACGCGTAACGGCCCGAACAGGGCATCGTCTGATGAAAACTGCGGTGTTCCGTCATGGAGAATGCCACCGAGAACCTGACCCGTTGAGCCCACCCAGGCGACTGCCCATTTCTGCGATCCGGGGGTGCGGATCTCGCTCGATCCGGCCCTGATTGCAGAAATCGCGGTTATGGTCTGAGCGACGGCAGCCCATCCGGCGCGGGCGAAATAAGCCCAGGCCCCGTTATGATACCAGGCGGCATCGCCAGTATTCCATTCCTTCTGCCCGCCGATCTCGGTCGTTCCGGCTTGTGAGACAATCCACAGATCGCCTTCACGAGGGTCTGAGGCAAGGAGATCGGGGGTATTGGTCGACGCGTCCCAGCTGCCCCGGAAGGTGAGAGGTGGATCGCCCGACAGCCCTGCGGTGATCATGACCTTTGCTGCAGCCACTTCAGCGGCAATCGCCCCGACTGCCAGCTGCGCCGACAGGGCCGCGCTCTCCGTTCGGGCGGCGGCTTGCCAGCCACCTGGGTCTCGAAATCGACAGCATCGATATGGAGCAATGCCGGATCGCCACCGATCCTGCGGGAGATGGCGATCGCATCCCCCTGGCGGGTCTGAGCGACGCGGGGTGATGCACTGATTTCCTGTGACATGACACCTCAGGGCGTAATTGGTTGATTGTTATTGAGGACCGGTTCGCGATTGATCGTGATCAGTCTGTAATCCACGGGCCGGACCATCGAGACCGAAATCATTCCGCTCGACCCGACTCCCGGTAGCGCCTCGATATCAAAGGCGGCCATGAGGATCGTGCCTCTTCCGCCTGCATTGAGGCGAGGATTGCAGATCACCGCCCTGGGAATTGACAGGACGTAACCATAGCCATCCCTGCCGATGATCGAGAAAGAAAGGGGGCCGATTGCGGATGATTGCAGCGCCTCGAAAGCGTCGTGTCCACGCAGCATGATTTCGATGCTGCCCGAGGCGGAAAACAGGCCGGGGCGGATATCATTGGCGAAGGGCGACCCCGCGCCATGATCGAGCGCAGTACCGTCCCTGCCGAGTGTGATCGAGATGCTGCGCAGCACGCCCGGCTCGACCTGGCCCGGCAGCGTGAGATCCAGACGCACCGCGCCTGAATGCATCGGCAGCCGGGAGGGCGTCGGGTCATCTGCTGCCGCCTCGTCAGCAGGCACGATCACCTCACGCGCATAGACCACGCCGCATGACAGCGCCGCGAAACCACCCTGCGCAACGCTCAGGGCAAGGCTGCGGATGACCATGCCGGGACGGTAGAGCCACCCGTCTCCCAATCGCTGCCGCAGGGTCCAGCTCATGCGCTCGATGCCGTTGACGATCGTGCCATCCTGCCAGTGGCTGCCCAGCGCGCCCGCCAGAAGCATGTCAGGACTGCCGAAAGAGAGCAGGCCATTGAGTGTTCCGCTTCCGGTAAACCGGGTTGTCACGCCCTCCGCCCGTTCCGCGCGTGGATTGCGTTCTTCAGGGTAGGCCCGTTCCTGCGCCAGGGTGAGATCGACCCCCGACAGACGCAATCGCTGATAAACGGATGACGGCAAGGCGCCGTAAGCCGGTTCAGGTGCGATTGCGAAAGCCGAGCGATCGACAGGAAGACCGGCAGCCGATCCGGCAGTCTGACGCGCGTTGCTCATGCCGGGGGCTCTGTCCTGTCCTGATAGCGATACCGGATCATCAGACTCATGGTGGCCCAGTTGCCGGTAGTATCGGGGTCGGGCGGGTAGAGGCTTTGCCCGTCATAATAGAGCCCCACCGGCCATTGCGGCATGTCTGGCAGTTCCACCCGGAAGGCGATACTCATCGCCTTGCAATAGGTCAGGGCATCAGGGGTCGAGATCCGGCCGATGCGCACGGTCAGATGCAGCGCGATCTCGCCTTGCTCTTCCATGGCGTCCTCGCCTGCACCGAGCCTGTCTGAATGGCTGGCCTGGGCTTCCATACGCCAGTGAACCGGCGGGCGGTCCTCTGGCGGTTGCATCAGCACATCGACCAGCGGGATGTCCTGTTCCTCTGCCACGAGCCGGGCGCGGGCATAGGCATCATTCCAGACAATATCGGACAGCATCATGAGCCTCCCGAGGCGATAAGGGTCCAGCCGCAGAGCGTGGCCCGGTCATAGACCGGGCTGGCATCGGTCAGGGTGTAGGTTTTCAGGCCGTCGCGCAGCTCGTCCCTAGGACGGGGCACATAGCCACTGCGTGCCGTTTCATCGGCGGTGATCTGGGCGATAAACGGGGCCTTGCCTGCACCCTCCGCCAGCTGGCTCGCCTGCTGGGGCGGGGCATAGCCGGTCACGGTCACGCTTTCGGAGAGATCGGCCCGGCTTAGCACCATGGACCGACCGACCCGCAGGATCTGCCGCCTGCGTCGGCTGGCGCCCGCACTCATGACAGACCGGCCGAATCATAACGGGCCAGGATCGCCGCAGCTTCGGGCGGCAGGCCGCCGGAGGCCACATCATGCGTTGTCCAGCTGCTTGCCCCCACGCCTTGCTCGCTTTCCGAGCGCAGAAGCGGATCACCGCGCTGGGCCGTGTGGAACAGGGCGCGTGCGGTCGAAAGTGTGGCGGTGCGGATATCGGCGGGCACGGTCGAGGCGAGGGCATTGCCGTCCGCGTCTTTCATGCCGGGCACGATCCACCCACCCCGGAACGTCACACGATAGCACCCTGGCCACCACCACGCGCCCTGGAGCAGTGAGGGGTAGAGCAACCCGGAAAGCGCGCCGGATTCCCAGCCCTCCGGTCCGGGGTCGAGAGTGAAACCGTCCTGCGTGACCGAGCTGACCGAGATGACCGGCGTGACGGATAACGGCAGGGAAAGCCTGCGCTCACCATCCCCGATGCGCAGGGTCTGGCGATACAGACCCGCCAGAACCGGCCGCCCGAGCATGGACTGCACGAGGGCCGTGGCCTGGGCCAGATAATCGCAAAGCGCCGGATCACTGATCTGGCAGGCAGGCTCACCGGCGAGCTGGTCGCGCAGGGCGTCGAGCGGGGCCAGGGTGAACCCGTCTGAAGGGGCTTCAAGAAGGGTGAGCGTCATGACGGCCCCCGATCAGCCGCCCGAAGCAGGCGCGGCAGCGAATGTGCCCTTGATCAGCGCCTGCGGGCGATAGACGGCGAGTGCGAGACGTTCCTCGGCCAGGATCGTGACCATGTTCTTGACGAAGTTGTCGCGATCCTCGGTGGAGATCGTAACCGTCGCGTCCTCTCGATCGAAGATCTGCGCCGCATAGGCAAAGGCACCCGTCAGAAAGCTGCCCGCCTTCATGCTCAGGCTCTGCGCCACCGGCAGCCCCCAGAGGACCGGCCCGGCCAGCCCGGTCGGGTTGGCGAAGACATAGCGGCCCTGCGTGTCCTTGGTCATTTCGATCGAGGTCCAGTCGGTCGGGTTCAGCACATGACCGGTTGCGGGCAGCTCGGCCATGGTGGCCTGCAACATGGCGAGGCGCAGCCGGTCGATCATGGTCTCGCTCTTGACGGTCACGCCTGCGGGCTGGGCGTATGCCGTGGCCTGGTTCAGAAGCCCGTTGAGGCTCTGGTCCCGACCGTCACCATTGAGCAGCTGATCCTCCTCCCTGAACGCCAGACCGTAGCGCAAACGCCCATCCACATAACTGGCCAGCATGGGCGCATCAGCAAGGATCTGCTTCGAGGCCATGACGAAATGTGCGATCGTCTTGACGCCGAGCGTTATGAGGCTGAATCCGATTTCCGATTGTGGCTTTGTCTTGCTGGATTTTCAGCTACGGGCGCGGCGTTATTGGAAAAACCGGACTCCTGCACAAAGTCAATCGCGTTAGATCCGGTCTGGCCGGGCATCAGGAGCCCCCTGATCGTCATTTGACGCGTCGGCAGGGTAACGATGTTTGGCTGTCGATCAGCTACCACCAGCCCAGTTGTGCCAGAGACACCTGTGCGCTGTCAGTCGTAATGGCCCGCATTTCGACCGTGACACGGCCCTTGAAGCGATCACCCGCGCCGATTGCAGCCTTCACTTCATCGCTCTCGATGAAACGCTGGCCGAGCGAGCGCGTCTCGCGGGCGCCTTCCTGGCCTGCACGGGCGGCCTTCTGCTCGATGTCGGCCAGGCGGGCAGAAAGCCCGTTCATCTCGGCCAGGGCCTTGTCTGCGCTGGCCTTGGTTTCTTCCGTGATCTTGCCAAGGTTGCGCAGCTCGGCGGTCGAGGCCTCGGCAAAACGCTTGACCTCATCGGTCGCGGCCTTGAGTTCGCGGGCGGCCTGTTCATATTCGGACATAGGATGATCCTCATGAAAAAAGGCGCCCGAGGCGCCCTGTTCTGTGTTCTGGATGGATAGAGAGATGCACCGAGCGATCAGCTTGCCCGGCTGGCCCCGCGCGGGTCGGGCAGGCTGAAGCCCGAGCGAAGGGCCTCAACCAGTTCCCTCTCGGCGGTGCGCAGTTCCGGCACATGAACCGGCGTCAATGGCCCGGCCGGATAGAAACGCCTGCGCATTTCGGTCACGCGAGCGAGCGCGTTGGACGGGTCATCGACAAGGCTGACCTCGTGCAGATCCACCGCCTTGATGTGGCGGCGCGGCCCGCCCGGCTCGGTGCCCTGGGCTGCGCCGTTCTTGCGCACGGAAAAGCCGATCGAGAGGCCTCCCAGCGCGCCGTCCTTGACCAAGCCGTAAAGCCTGCGCCCGTAATCGGTATCCATGCCCGACAGACGCCCGCGCAGATGCAGGCCGTGCGCGTCTTCGCTGGCATCGTCCCACACACCGACAGGCAGACCGTCACCGCCGAAAAAGCCGTGCATGACGTGCATCGGAATGCCGCGCCCCTGCGCCTTGCGTTCGGCCAGCGTCTCGGCAAAGGCACCGGGCAGCACGATATCGCCATGCGCGTCCTTGTGTCCGAACACGCTGCCATAGCCCTCGAAACTGCCTTCGGGCGCGTTGGGCGCAAACTTCCACTCGAAAGGGGCAGCCAGATACTCATTCATTGTCATCTCCCGTGATGCCGGATTGCGTGCCGGGCGTTCGGTTGCTGCCGGGCGGCCCCTGGCCACCTGATCCGAGCCCGGTGAGGTTGCGGGGCTTGCCGATATCGGTGAGCGGGATCATCTGGGCCTGCACCATCAGCACATCGCCGCCCGGCATGGGGGCCAGATTGTCATTGGCGCGCGCCTCGTTGACGGTCATCCAGCCCGAGCGCAGGGCGGTCTGCATGTAGCTGGCGCGTGCTGTGCTATCGCCGCGCAAAAGCGCATCGACATTGAACCGGGCAAAATACCGGTCCCGTTCGGCGGGCGAGAGCAGGCAGCGAGACACGGCCTGTTCGATGCGTTGCAGCCAGGGCATGAGGCCGTATTGCAGGAACCAGAGATTCATCTGTTCCAGCCCTGTGCCCCAGGCCGTTGATTTCTCCATGGCCCCGATCATGACCGGCTGCACCCCGAACCACCGGCAAAGCGTGGCGACCCCGAGTTGTCGCGTTTGCAGGAGCTGCAGATCCTCGGCCTTGAGCCCGATACTCTCGACCTTCCAGCCGCCTTCGAGCAGGGGCGTCTTGCCCGCATTAACGGCGCCCGAATAATCGGCCAGAATGGTCTTGGCCTGCTCTTTCTGCGGTATGGTCAGATAGGTCGGGGCGGAAATGTAATTCTGCGAGAGTAGCCCGTTGCGGAACATGCGCCCCGCTGTTTCCTCGGCAGCCAGAGCGGCGCCGATGGATTGCCGACCGGCCGTGATGGGCGAGATGCCCATCAGGCCGTCGAAACAGAAACCCTTGATGTGGAAGATCTGGCCCTCATCGAGGATGAGCGTTTTGCCCTGATAGCTGTAGCGATAGACCAAGGCGCCGGTCGCACCGTCACGCTGCACCGTCATGCGGTCGGGGCGCAGCGGGTTGAGCGCCACGATCTGCCCGTCACTGCGCCGCATGATCTGGGCGAAGCCATTGCCCCAGGCAAGGCAGCACGCGGCCATGCAGGACCAGAACTCGATTGGCGTCATATCGGCATTGGGCGCGCGGGCCAGCACACGGTAAAGCGGATGATCGCGGGCCAGGGACGATTGCCCGTCGCCCTGCTGCTCGTGCAGCTTGAGCGGCATGGAGCCGATTGTTTCGGACAGGAGCCGGATACAGGCCCAGACCGTGTCGAGCTGCAGCGCGGTATCGACCGAGACACTCTGGCCGGAAAAGCTCGGGCCGCCTGCCATGAAAGCACCGAGGCGCAGATCGGTCAGCGACACGCCCGTGACCGACTGGAATGCCGCGCTTGCAGCCTTGAAGGCCATGCCGCGCAGTCTTGTGGCGATGCTCATACGGCTATGATCCCGGTTGAGAGAAAGTCATCCATCCGGCCGCCATCAGGCGGCTCGGGGTTGCGGCTCATCAGCGTGACCGCATTGAGCAGCGCCATCAGCGGGTCGATCTTGAGATAACCCGATGCCTGTTTGGTGATGATGATGGCATTGCCTCTGGGCTCTACCTTCGCGTTCGAGACGGCCCAGCCCATGATGGGCCGCGCACCGTGGCAGAACGTGCCATCCGCCAGCTTGCGCTCGGCGGTCTTGATGGCGCCCGAGAGCGTCCAGCCCTGGGAGATACCCACCACGCGCTCATGGGCGATACCAATCTGGGCCAGCGCATCGACAATGGCGCCCACGCCCATCGGGTCGAGCCCCACGATCGCGAGCTTGTTGCTCTGGTCGATCATGCCGAGGACCGCCACCAGCTGGTCGATATCGGTGCCGGGCGCGGCCGTGATGACCAGATCGCCCTGTGTTTCGAAGTCGCGCAGCTGGCTGGCCTCGCGTTTTCGGAGCACCAGCACGCCCTCGAACACCCAGCTTTTCTGCCAGTGCAGCCACTGGCCGGTTATGCGATCGCGGCCCAGCACGGCAAGCGAGAGAAGGTCATCGAGTCCGCCGCCGTCGATGCCTGCCACGATCACCTCGCAGCGTTCGATCAGGGCCTCTAGGGAGAGCGTGTCATCGCCTGCGGCCTGCCAGTAATCGGCACCCACCCAGCGATCGGAGCGCAAAGCGAGGCCGATCTCGACATTGAGATGCTGTGAGGCCCAGCTGGCCAGTTCGCCCACGCCTTTCTCGCGTGCGTCGTCATATTCGCGTTTGAGACGGTCCAGCGTGATCGACCGCCCCAGATTGGGCAGGACCATCGGCCAGTAGGCGGGATCTTCCCAGGGCGCTGCCTCGCCAGGCAGTTTCGAGGGCTGCTGGATATCGGGCGGCAGCTCGTACAGCACCGGCAGAACCGGCTGATGGCGCTTGCCGTCGCGTATCTCGCGGGCGCGGATCAGATCCTGCGCAAAGACACCGCGAGGCGGCCCGTCGCTCTGGGTCGTGATGATGGCGAGGAACGCTTCAGGCTGCGAGATCATGCCGCCGCGTATCTGGCGCATGACGCTGCCCGCATCGTTACGCATGGCAATGACATGCTGCTCGTCCACCAGCACGCCTGCGGCTTTACGCCGGTCATGACGTCAGGGCTGAACGCCTTGACCTGCAGGGTTGCTCCGGTCGAGCGGAAGGTCAGGCGTTTGAGATGCGTTTGCGCGTGAAACCGCTGCATCAGCGCGCGGTCGTTCTGCACCATCCGAGCGCCTGGCTGAAGGCGAGATCGGCGATTTCCTTGGTGGGTGCGACGATCAGGAATTCGGCGTTCGGGCGTTCATTGACGATCACAGCCGTCAGCATCAGCCCGGCGCCGTTGGTGGTCTTGCTGTTCTTTTTCGGCACCAGGAGGAACAGCTCCTGGATGGCGCGCATGCCTGTCTCGGGATCGAGCGCGCCGAACAGGGCCGAGACGATCTCGCGGAACCAGTCACCACAGGCTTGCGCCATGGCAGGCGTGCCGGGCACGTCCGGAATGCGCAGCCGGTCGAAGCACCGCACGGCCCGCGCCGCAAGTTCTGGATTGACCGGCTCCAGATCCGGCAGGAGGGACCGGCCAGCACGCAAACGCACTTCCCAGTCCTTCCGGCTCAGATCCGGCATGGTCAGTTCCTTCGGTTGATCGGGGGCAGGTCGCCGCCCCAGCCGCTATCGAGGCCGGGCAGGGCAGGTTGATCCTCGCGCGGG
>NZ_BAJV01000001.1 GCF_000613885.1 Asaia prunellae JCM 25354
CCTTCGGCAACAAAACCAACATGGCCCACAAGACCCGTATCAAGAATGGCGTGAATGGTCGCCTCGTCATAATGCGCGCGCCTGCCCTGACGGGCCTTTGCGTAATCGGGAACCATCTTCCTCTCCTGCTTTCCAGAAAAACCAGCTTGACGTCAGATGATCTATCAACCGAACTGGACCACTTCGATATCCGGTTTCTTGGTATTTTTTCATGCCAGTTTTTCTGCCTGCCTTCTGGTCGCCTGATCCCGCAAGCAACGAGACGCTGCCCGTGCAGCTTTTTCACGCGCTTGGTGCCGCGATACGAACTGGTCGTGTTTCTGATGAGGCCGTTCTTCCGTCTACCCGTCAGGCGGCTGCGATACTCGGTTTATCGCGCAGCTCGATCAGCAGTGCTTACGACCTTCTGCGCGCTGAAGGGCTTGTCGAGATGCGGCCTGGTAGCCGTCCAGTAGTCCGTCTGCCTGCTGCACCTCCCGTCAACCGGCAAGGCCCTGTCGCGCCAGATCTGTCTGAACGAGGCAGACAGATGTCTCTCGATGCACGCGCCCCGAGCTACGCAACCAATGCTGGAAGACTGGCGCCAGGCCTGCCAGACGAAACTGAATTCCCTGCTGATCTCTGGGCACAGATGCTACGTCGTCAGGCACGCCACAGGTATGGAGACGAAGCCGGATATGAAGGCTATTGTGGAGCTCGCATTTTACGGGAGACGCTTTGCACAAGGCTTGCCCGTGATCGTGGCCTTGACATAAGTCCCGATCAGATACTCATCACATGTGGCACACAGGCGTCGCTGGATCTGATTACCCGGATCATGACGGATCCGGGTGACAGCATTGCGATCGAGGATCCTGGCTATCTTGGTGCAAGAGCTGTTTTTCTGGCCAATGGGGTGCAAATCCGGTCAGTGCCTGTTGATGAGGAAGGCATGCAGGCCGGGGCCGTGCCAACGGATGCCCGTCTCATCTATATCACGCCGTCAAACCAGTATCCGCTTGGCGGACGAATGGGGCTGGAACGACGCCTCGCTCTGCTCGATCAGGCACGCCGGCAGGGTGCGCTTATCCTTGAAGATGATTATGACAGCGAGTTTCTCTGGCACGGGCGCGAAATTGCTGCGCTTACCGCTCATTCCTCCGGGGCAGAGTGCGTGTATCTTGGCTCGGTATCAAAGACACTTCTGCCGGGCCTGAGGCTTGGCTGGATGGTCGTGCCTGAACCCCTCATCACTCCCATGAGAACAGCCCATCGCAGTACAGGGTGTGCCGCCAATCTGCATGCACAGATGGCGCTGGCCAAATTCATGCAATCCGGTCATTATCGCAAGCATCTTCGACATATTTCCCGGCTCTATCAGAAACGGGGAAACGCATTATTCGATGCGCTTTCCACCTGCCCGGATCTCGTTGTCATGCGCCCTCGAGGCGGTGTTCAGCTCAGCGTCCGTTTCAGAAAACCGGGCCATGAAACACGATGCCAGAATGTATTGGCCAACGCAGGCTATCGTGTGGTCCGTCTTTCTGCACTTTGTCTGACAGCCCGGCATGAAGGACTTGTCATCGGTTTTGCATCCCTCCGCCCCGAGGATCCTGCACGCATTACTACCCTCCTTTCTGACGCGATCGCCCTGGACTGAGTTGAGGCACGACAGCTCCTGTCAGGGTTTCTGCCACTGTCCGATCTGACAGAGATAGTGCCACTCCGCCTCACGCACCGGCGCAACAGAAAGGCGCGACTGACGCAGAAGGGCCATTTCTGACAGTGCCGGATCAGCCTTGATCATGGCGAGGGAAACCGGCACAGCGAACGCACCCCTCGCTGCCACATCGACACAAACCCACTTCCCCCCTTCGGCGGTCGGATCGGGATAGGCTTCGCGCACGACTTCAACGACCCCCACGATCTCCTTGTCTGAGACCGAATGATAGAAAAAGGCGAGATCGCCGCACCGCATTGCCGAAAGATTGTTACGCGCCTGATAATTCCTGACACCCGTCCAGGGTTCGATCCCGTTCCCGACCTGCTGCTGCCAGGAAAAGGTCTCAGGCTCGGATTTGATCAACCAGTACTGCATCGACACCCTTTCATTATAAATCCAACCTGTCACACCTGCCGCGACAAACCATCGGCTCTCACTCTCTTCCGGGATTTTTATCGTGCCGAGACGGGTTTCGATCAAAAAGAACTTCATAGGCCGGGGCCTTTACGGGCTATATCACGGCCACAGACCCCAGAAGAGAGGCCAAGAGTGACGAAAGCGACGCAACAGACCCTCGCAGGGCGTCCCGTGCCGGGGCGATTCCTGCATCGCTTTGCCAATCCCGGTCAGTTCCTGCGCCTTTCCCATTGGCTTCTTCCGCTGCTTTGTCTTCTGTCTTTCTGTTTTCTGGCCGTCGGCCTTCTCTGGGGATTGCTTTTCTCGCCTGCAGACTGGCAACAGGGTGACAGCGTGAGAATTATGTATCTGCATGTTCCCATGGCGATCCTGGCTTCGACAGGCTATGCCGCACTGGCCATATGCGGCGTCCTGTCCCTCGTCTGGAAGCATCCGCTCGCCGATCTGGCCGCTGTCGAGATCGGCCCTGTAGGCGCTGTCGTCACTGCGCTCTGTCTGATCACTGGTGCCTTATGGGGCAAACCCATGTGGGGCGCCTGGTGGGTATGGGATGCAAGATTGACTTCCGTGCTGGTACTGTTCTTTCTTTATCTCGGGCATATCGCGCTTATTCAGGCCTTTGACGATCCGCAACGCGGTTATCGGGCGGCAGCGGTTCTGGCGATTGCGGGTATCATCGACTTGCCGATCATCAAGTTCAGTGTCAGCTGGTGGAACACACTGCATCAGCCGGACAGCATCACGCTGACCCATGCCCCCACCATGCCAGCCTCAATGCTGATACCGCTCTCCCTCTGCATGATCGGTTTCGCAGCCGGGTTTGCTGCCCTGGTCACGGGCCGACTCAAAGCCGCTGTTCTGGAGTCGCGTGCCCAGCAACTGATGACCCGACGCTCCTGGGGGATGGGAGACACTGCATGATCCATCTCTCCTTTACCCACTGGCCTTATATTGCGGCTTCCTATGGCTGCACGATAATGGCTGTTTCTGCTCTGGCCCTTCAACTCACTCTTCGTCTGCGTCGTGCGCGTGTCCGTCTGGCCCTGCTGGAAAAAAATGACCACGGAATGAGGCCGACTTCGTGACAGATACGCCCGCCTTTCACACCACCGGAAAACGCCCCCCAAGAAGAATGACCCGCAAGAGCCGCCGCCTGTGGCTTGTTCTGGCCTGTCTTGGCAGTTTCTCCATTGCTACAGGCCTTGTACTGAACGCCTTTTCATCCAGTATCGTGTTTTTCATGGCACCTTCTCAGGTTCTGGCAAGCCCGCCAGCTGCTGATCGCGTAATCCGTCTTGGTGGCATGGTGGTTGCAGGTTCCGTCAGAAGAAGCATCGAAGGACAGACGCCAGTCAACCGGTTCGAGATTACAGACGGACAAGCCGCCATCGATGTACGCTATGAAGCATTCTGCCTGATCTGTTCCGTGAAGGACAAAGCGTGGTGGCGCTGGGGACCTATCGCAAGGGAACAGCCTTCATCGCTTCGGAAGTGCTCGCCAAACACGATGAGACCTACATGCCCAAAGAGGTCGCCGAGGCTTTGCAACGAAGCGGCAAATGGGACCCACGCTTCGGCAAACCACCCTCTGCTGAAAGCCTTGGCAGCATGACGCGCCGTGATACGCACAGCCAGGCCGTCCCCTGATGCGTTTTCTGGGTCCCGAACAGGGACATTATGCCCTCGCTCTCGCCTGCGTACTTGCCCTGACGCAATGCGTCCTTCCTCTATGGGGAGCCTGGCGCAGAAGGCGCTTTCTGCTTGATCTGGCACCAAGGCTGGCTTGCGCCCAGTTTCTTGCGCTTGCCTGCTCCTTTGCCTGTCTGATTGCCTGCGCCGTACAGGATGATTTCTCGGTACAGAACGTCGCAGCGAACTCGGCGCTCAGCAAACCCCTGCTCTATAAAATCACCGGGGTCTGGGGTAATCACGAAGGGTCAATACTCCTCTGGGCGTTCATCCTATCGCTCTGCGGCGGGACTGTCGCCGTGCTGGGCCGGGACCTTCCCCTAATTCTGAAAGCGCGTGTTCTGGCAATACTGGGTGGGGTTTCAACCGGGTTTCAGCTTTTCTGTCTTCTGACTTCGAACCCGTTTGCCCGCATCTGGCCCGCTCCTGCAGATGGGCAGGGCATGAATCCGCTACTTCAGGACCGGGCCTCGCATTCCATCCGCCTGTTCTCTACACCGGCTATGTCGGGTTCGCTGTTCCTTTCGCCTTTGCCGTGGCCGCCCTGATCGAGGGGCGCGTCGATGCGGCATGGGGTCGTTGGGTACGCCCCTGGACCGTTGCCGCATGGTGCTTTCTGACCTGCGGCATCGCCATGGGTTCCTGGTGGTCCTATTATGTGCTGGGCTGGGGCGGATACTGGTTCTGGGATCCGGTCGAGAACGCCTCTCTTATTCCCTGGCTGACAGGAACGGCACTGGTGCATTCGGCCATTGTCGTCGAGAAACGCGATGCGCTGCGTATCTGGACCGTGCTTCTGGCCATAGCCACCTTCTCGTTTTCGCTCTCGGGCACTTTCCTCGTACGTTCAGGAATTCTGAACTCGGTCCACGCCTTTGCCAATGATCCAGCGCGAGGGGTTTTTATTCTCGGGCTTCTGGGTCTCGTTATCGGTGGGTCTCTTCTGCTTTTTGCATGGCGCGCGCCCGGTCTGACAACCGGGGGAATCTTTGCCCCGGTCTCGCGTGAAGGCGGGCTCGTCCTGAACAACATCCTTCTTTGCGCGATTTGTGCTGTAGTCGTCACTGGCACCATGTATCCGCCTTTCATGCAGATCCTGACCGGACGCACACTCTCGGTCGGCAAGCCATTCTTTGATGCCACCACCATACCACTGGCTCTTCCCCTCATGGGCACCATGGCATTCGGCACAATGCTACCCTGGAAGCGCGGCAATCTTCGCCCTGTGATGCATCGCTTGCGTCTCGCCGGGAGCATGGCCCTTCTGGCCCTGATGGGAGGCTTCTTCCTGCTGGAAGGAATTCTGCCCGTTCTCTGCGCTGCGGCGGCGATCTGGGTGATCGTCGCAAGCCTGACCGATCTGGCCGGCAGACTTGGCATGAAAGGAGGATGGCGGATCACGCGTCAGCGTATACGCGGCCTGCCCCGTTCGATCTGGGGCAGTGCTATCGCTCATATTGGCATGGCTGTGACCGTGCTCGGCATTACGGGCATGTCCCAGGCACATCATACGATTGTCGAAATCGGTATCGGCCAGACTATCCGTCAGGGCACGCTCGATTGGACTGCTTGCTGTCAGGGAGCAGAACGGGCCGAATTACAGGGCGCTCGTGGCAGATCTGTCAGTATCACGCCAGGGTCATGCTATTGCAGAGCTCCACCCGTCGCGACGCGATTTCGCCAGCCAGCATCAGATCACGACCGATGTGGCCATTCGCACGAATCTGTTGCGCGATCTGTATGCTGCCCTTGGTGAAAGCCATGGTCGGGGCTCCGATGCCCGATATGTGCTCCGGTTGCACAACAACCCGCTCGCACCCTGGATCTGGCTTGGCGGCATCATCATGGCACTGGGAGGTGCGCTCTCCTTAAGCGACAGGCGCCATCGCTTCGGCGCCCCCAGAAAAACGCAGAATTCTCTCGTCCCAGCTGCACAAGAAGGCCATTGATGACGATCCCGACAAGACGGCGTCTGCTCATGACACTTCCTGTCGCCGGGGCTGGTCTGGCAGGTTTCGGATGCTGGAAAATGCTCTCTTCGATGCAGGACGGCTCGTTTGATCCTCGTGCCATCCACCGTGAGATAACCGGTACGAAGGTGCCTAAATTTTCCCTGCCCGGCCTAGACGGACAGAAAGACGGCTTCGACGCTGAAACGCTCAGAAAAAGCGCAAAGCCGGTTCTGGTCAATTTCTTTGCCTCATGGTGCATTCCCTGCGTCACCGAGATGGCCGCCTTACGCAGTATTGCGCCCCAGATCCCGCTCTGGGGCATAGCCTACAAGGACAAGCCTGATGATGTCCGCCATTTCATCACACGCGATGGCTCTCCTTATGCACGGGTGGCTCTTGATGAAGATGGCATGACGGCAATCAACTGGGGCGTGAGCGGTGTGCCGGAAAGCTTTCTGATCCTGCCCGGTGGCAGAATTGCCTGGCATGGAGCTTCAGCACTTGATGAAACACTGTTCCGGCGAGAGATTCTGCCCCTTGCGACGGCAACACCATGAACAGGGCGCTCCAGCTTGGCCTAGCGTTTTTCTGCTTTGGCATCACGACTCCCGTCGCCCTGGCCCTCGACGATCCTTCCGAGATGCTCCCCAATCAGGCTCAGGAAAAACGGGCAGAACTTCTAGGAGCCAGGCTGCGGTGCCTGGTTTGCCAGAATGAATCCATCGAAGACAGCTCCGCCTCTCTGGCCCGTGATCTGCGCCATGTAGTACGCCAGCATGTAGCCGCCGGTGAGAGTGACCGACAGATCATGGACTGGATGACACAACGTTATGGCGAGTTCATCCGTCTGCAGCCGCGCTTTTCCTTCGCCACCATGATACTCTGGACCACGCCGCTTCTCGCCCTTGTTACAGGTATCTTCCTGGCGGGCAGAATGCTGCGTCGCACTGGCGAAGCCATACCGCTCAGTGAGGCCGAACAGAGACGCCTCGCCGAACTGCTCGGGAACAGGGAGAAAAGAGAATGACCCTGACCGGCTTTGTTTGTATGACGCTGGTCGTTCTTCTGCCGCTGATCCTGCTTCTATGGCGCAGGCACAAACCGGAAGATCTCCCGGTTACTGCCCGTGTCTCCGCACTCAGCCTTTATCGCCATCAGTTGCAGGAGCTTGACCGTGATCGGAAGAACGGGCTTCTGGGCGATGATGAGAGAGCACGGGCCGAGCTCGAGATCCAGCGCCGTATTCTCCTGGCTGACCGTCTCGTGGAGACAAAGACAACAATAGAATCAGGCCAGAAGCGACGCCTCATCCTGCTGCTTGTCATGCTTCCCTGCTTCGGCTTTACGCTTTATCTCATCAATGGTCATCCCTCCCTGCCTGCTCAACCGCATAAGGTCCGTCAGGTCGTGGTGCCCGCCGACATGCTCGCGCTTTTTGAGAAGCTTGCAAAACAGGTTGCCGCCATGACACCGGATGACCCCGATTTCGTGCGTCAATCCGTTCTGCTCGGTCAGGTGGATGAGGCAATGGGCCATCCGGATGCCGCGCTGCATGCCTATCGTCAGGCTCTTGCTGTAGCGTTCATTCCTGAACTCGCTGTGCAGATTGCCGAGCTGCAGACCCGGCAGGAGGGTCACATTTCTGCTGACAGTCTTGCCCTTTATTGCAGGGCGCTTGACGCAGCTCCTCCCGATGCGCCCTGGCGCCTGGCCGTCGAAGCCCGGATTGCAACCGGTGAACACGATCTGGCCCGATAGAGCCTTTCTCAGCCTCGTGCAGTAGACCTTCCTTGTCAGAAGAACACTTTCTTGCAACGGGATCGGCATGAAACGGCCATTTTGCTGTTGCACCAACCTCACCGATAACGGCAAGAGCAGTGTCATGGTGCGTCTCTCCCCCCCTCCCCGGCAGCGTTCTGTCCTGACCGGGAATTATCTTCCCGTGCCGCGCCCCCCTGCGCAGGAAACGATCGTGCTATGCCCGGTTTGCCACGGCAAAATGCAGCGCACTGATGAGGAGTGCCCCAGCTGCCACGCAGAGCGCCATTTCGGCCCAACCAGACGTGAAACCCTGATCAGCGCGCTGACAGGCGTCGTGGGAGCGCCTGCCTTGTCACTGCTGATCATAAGCCCGTCATTCTGGACCGCGATCGTAGCCGCTGCCGGACTGGCAGGTGGCTTCTTCGTGGCCCATAGCCGTCATGCGGGCGACCGCTGGCTGCGCAATCCGCGCTAGAGCGAAGACTTCGTAACAAGATGCAGCTTTCAGCAAGTCTGGCGAAACGCTAAGGGCAATGGTCATGTCTGTTCCGGCTCCACGCCCCCAACGTCGTTCCCCCCTGCTCCTGCGCGAGCGCTATATCCTCCGTCAGCTCTTTCTCGGGTTGCTGGGGATTACAAGCGGCGCCATCGCGCTGATCTGGCTGATGCAGTCACTGCGCTTCGTCTCGCTTGTGGTAGATCGGGGCCTGTCTCTCAGGGTGTTTATCCAGCTTACCTCTCTGATGATTCCCTCTTTTCTTGCGGTAATTCTGCCCATTACGACCTTTCTGGTCGTACTGTTCGGCTATCAGCGCATGTCGGGGGACCGGGAACTGACCGTCATGCAGGCGGCCGGACTTTCACCCTTCCAGCTCGCACGCCCTGCCATAGCCTGCGCTCTTGTCACCACGATCCTGGGTTTTATCCTCAATCTCTGGCTCGTACCCGTTTCCTATCATGCCTTCAGGCGCTACGAATTCGAGATCCGGAACCGCATGGCGGCCTTTTTGCTTCAGGACGGTGTATTCGCCCAGCTTTCGAAGGATATGACCGTCTATGTGCGGAAACGCGACAGCAGCGGAGAGATGCATGGCGTCTTTGTCGAAGATGACCGGCTACCCAATGCACGTGCCACGATCATAGCAGAACGCGGCAACATGGTTGTGATCGACAACCAGCCGCGGGTGGTACTGTTCAATGGATCGCGACAGGAAATAGACCATCATACAGGCCGCCTCAACGTTCTGACCTTTGAGCGGAACTCGATCGATCTTTCAAGCAGCAAGCAGGCTGACAGAGAGGTACGTGATGCTTCCGAAATGTCCCTGCGCGAATTGTTTCATCCTGATCCGCGCTATGTCTCCCAACGCGACTGGGGCAAGTTTGCCGTCGAGGGCTGGCGACGCCTGACTGCCCCACTGACAACCCTCTCCTTCACAATGATCGCCCTGGTGGCCATACTGAGCGGTGTATTTTCGCGTCACGGCAACATCAAACGCCCCCTTGCCGCCATTCTGTCTGTTGTCGGATTGATGGCCATGTCGCTGATGTTGCAGAATCTGGCCGGACGTAATCTCAGCCTTGTTCCCCTGTTGTGGATTGTCGCCGTTGTGCCCGCAATCGGATGCAGCTTATGGCTATTCCTGCCAAGAAACCTGGCTGCAGCGCGAAAGAAAAACCATGGCGCGTAGTCCCATAACCCTGTTCAAGGGGAGCTCGGCCGGTGTCTCGGTTACGCTCTCTCTCTATATATCACGCATCTTCACGCTTTTCGCTCTGGCGATGATCGCGGCACTCACCGGGTTGGTATCGCTTTTCGATTTCATCGATCTGCTGCGGCGCGTTGCGACAAAACCCGACGTCCCCACCAGCCTCGTGACAGAAATTGCCGGGCTGCATGTACCGTATTTCATGATCATGATCATGCCTTTCGGTATCCTGCTTGGCGGTATCGTCTGCTTCTGGCGTCTGACCCGCTCTTCCGAGCTGATCGTCGCCCGCGCCGCCGGAATTTCGGCGTGGCAGTTTCTGGCAGCACCGCTGGCTTGTGCCATCCTGCTTGGCACTTTCGGCACCATGCTCTGTCGCCTCTTTCCTCTTCGATGTTCCGCAAGGCCGAGCTGCTTGACGAGGCCTACCTCAAAACAGGTGGAGGGCCCTTATCGCTCAATGGTGGCGCCCTGTGGCTACGCCAGCTCGATGATGATCAGGGCGCACATGGTGTTGCCATTCTGCATGCGCGTCATGTTTTCAAGCACGATCGAAGATTGCTCATCAACGATATCAGCATTTTCCGTCTCGATGCACATGACCAGCTTATGGTCCGCATTGAATCTCCACGAGGGGAACTGGTGGAAGGAGCGTGGAAGCTCGAGGATGCCGCGACGGTACGCCCCAATCATCTACATACATATCGGGGATTATCTTCTGCCCACCAATCTCTCCCTTACCCGTGTCGAACAGAGTTTCGCGTCGCCCGACACACTCTCGGTATGGACACTGCCCGGCTTTATCCGGTTGCTCGAACGCTCGGGTTTTTCGTCCATTCGGCATCGACTGCACTTCCAGACTCTGTTAGCTCTTCCGATCCTGTGCGGTACAATGGCACTGGTTTCGGCTGGTTTCTCCATGCGCCCCTCACGGCGTGGGGGTGTGGCGCGCATGCTGGGCTCAGGAATCGCGGCGGGGTTTGCGCTTTTCACCATATCCAAGGTGGCAGCGCAGTTTGGTGAATCCGGTGCCCTGCCGCCTGTCATGGCGGCATGGGCTCCGACTGGCGCAGGTCTATGCTTGGCAGTGGCTTTGCTGCTGCATCTGGAGGATGGTTGATGTCGAAACGGCGCGTTGCGCATCACAGACGCAGGTCCTGGCTGGCTGCGTCTATGCTGGCTGGCACTGCAACTTTCGGGGCAATACCGGAAGCCGATGCCACAATGCAGCGCCAGACAGGCCCTAAGGTTGCAGTTGGCAAACCCTCCTCGCAATCTGATGCTGTGACCTATCTTGCCGACCAGGAGAGCTACAGCCGCACCGGGGTTGCCACATGGACAGGCAATGTTCAGGTCTGGCAGGGCGAACACGCCCTGCGTGCCGACAAGATCGTCTATGATCGCAATACCGGGGTCATGACGGCAACCGGCCATGTCGCCATGGTCGAACCCGACGGCAGCACCAGCTACGCAAGCTATGTCGAGCTGAGCAACGGGATGCATGATGGCATTTCGCGTGCGATCTTTCTGCGTATGGAAGATAATGCCAAGCTTGCAGCCAACGGCATGCGCCGGACGAATGGCAAGATCAACGATATGGCCAAGGCCGTTTATACGGCTTGCGAAATCTGCGCCAAGGATCCGTCACGGGCGCCATTCTGGCAATTACGCGCCTATAATGCGACCCAGGATACCGAACACAAGCGCATCGAGTTCAGCCACGCCTATCTCGACATGTTTGGCATTCCGATCGTCTATCTGCCTATCTTCTCGATGACTGATCCCAGCGTCAAACGTCAGAGTGGCTTTCTCATGCCGGGTATCAACCCGCATGACCGCTATCTTGGTACCTATTTTACCATTCCCTATTTCTGGGCGATCGATAACCAGCAGGATCTGACCGTTCAGGGCCTCGTCTCGACCCGAACAGGCCCTCAGATCAGCGGACAGTACCGAAACCAGCTCAATTTCGGCAAGGTGAACCTGACCGGAGGCATTGCCTACAGCACCCGCAAGGAAGGCAGCTACGTCAATACCTTCGGCAATACTGTTGACGGTACAAATGATAATGGCGTGCAGGGTTACGTACGCGGCAACGCCATTTTCGATATCGATGATCACTGGCGCGCAGGAGCAAATGTCAATCTGGCCTCTTCCGCCAACTACATGCGCGATTACCGCATCACGGGTTACGGCAACGAAACCCTCAGCTCTACAGCCTATCTCGAGGGTTTCGGTGTCGGATCCTATACCCGTCTCGATGGCCAGTTCTACCAGGGCCTGAACCAAGGCGTCATTCGCAACTCGAATCTGCCTTTCGTTCTGCCTCGTCTCAATTATGCCTTTCAGGCCGAGACCGATCCTCTGGGCGGCACCTTCTCCCTGAACACAAACGACTTCAACGTCTATCGTCCGGAAGGCACCCGTGATCAGCGTGGCCAGATCCAGATGAACTGGAACCGGCCGTTCCATAATGTGCTTGGCCAGATATGGCTTCTGACAGCACGTCTTGATGCGACCGTTTACCAGGCCAGCCATCTGACCGAGCAGCCGCTCTATTACACATCCACCGGCACCCATACGACCGGCTGGGTTCTGCCTACTGTCGCACTGAAAATGAACTGGCCGTTTCTGCGTAGCTTCGCTCACGGACATGGTTCCCAGATTCTGGAACCGATTGTTCAGGCGATTGCCGCCCCGAACATGGGCAACAGTGCCGCACGCATGATCCCCAATGAAGACAGTCTGCAATACGAGTTCACCGACAGCACGCTGTTTTCACTCAACCGTTATACCGGCACCGATCGTCTTGACGGCGGATTACGCGGCAATATCGGCGTGCACGGCAACTGGACGTGGCGCGGTCATGTAGTGGATTTTCTTGTAGGTGAGAGCATCCAGCAGCACATAACGCATAACCGCATCGCCTATTCAGGCCTTGATCATCATCTTTCCTCGCCAGTTGCCCGTGTGCGCGTAAGCCCCAACCAGTATCTCGATCTGACGGCACGTGGCCGCTATGATCCCTGGCGCAAAAGCTTCGATTATGGTGAAGGCCTTGTCAGTGTCGGTGTGCCAGTATTTCATGTGAATGCCGGCTATATCTACGAGCCGGTAACGCCGTATTATTTCTATGCGACGAATTACCGGCTGAATGGCCCGACACAGGTCTATTACACTAAAACCAATGAGGTAACGGCGGGCGTTTCGACGTCATTCAGGCAATATCATGCTTCGATTTACGGACGTCGCTCGCTCTCTCGCAAGGAATTTGTCAGTCTCGGTGGCGATATCGGCTATTCAAATGACTGCTTCGGCTTGGACATCCTTGCGATCAAGCAATATACGTCGATCGGTGGTCAGCAGCGCAATACGACCGTGCTGTTCAATCTCACCTTCAAGACGATCGGTACCTTCGGAATCAATGGCTGACGGACGCGCAATGAGCTTTTCTGCCCCCATCCTTCGGGCTGCCCCGCACTCCGGCACCTCGCGCCTGGTGCGTGCGTCGCTTCTCGGCTTTACGGCTCTGATCGCCTTTCCGGTGTTCGGCGCACAGGCCGCCACAACGCATCATGGACATACGCAACGCGCGCGTCCGGGTCATGGCAGCGTTACCGAACCGGCAACCCCTCCCGAAGATGCCATTCTCGGCACGATCAATGGACAGGTACTGACCGAACGCGACGTCGATAACCGTGGCAAGCTTTTCGCGCTTTCGACCGGACTGAACATCAGCCCTGATCTCATGCAGCGTCTGCGCCCGCAGATCATTCGCCAGCTGACCGACGAACGCATCAAGACGCAGGAAATTCTCAAGCGTCATATCAATGTCGAGCCGCAGCAGATTGCTCAGGCCATCAACAACATTGAAGCGCGCAATGGCATGCCCAAAAATGCCCTGCGTGACCGCCTGGCGCAGGACGGGGTATCCCTCACCACACTGATCGACCAGATCCGCGTCCAGATCGGCTGGATGCAGGTACTACGCGAGGAAATTTCGGGGCGTGGCCGCATCACGGCGCGCGAGATCGCCCAGCGCGAGGAAGCGCTACGTGCAGAAGAAGGCCGTCCCCAGTACAATGTGAGCGAAATTTTCATACCTGTGGCCGATCCCCGCCATTCGGAGACGGAACTCGAATTCACAAAGACGATCATTACCCAGCTGCGTAATGGTGCGCCTTTCCCGATCGTGGCAGCACAATTCTCCCAGGCCCAGACGGCACTTGACGGCGGGACAATGGGATGGGTCCAGGAAGACAGTCTCGATCCACCTGTGGTGGAGATTGTCCGCCAGATGCCGATTGGCGCCATTTCAAATCCGGTCAAGGTCGCCGGTGGTTACGTGATTGTCACGGTCAATGGCAAACGCACCATCGGTCATCAGAACGTCACGATGATCACAGTTCGTCAGGCTTTCTTCCCGTTCTCCTCCCCCCTGAACCCCCAGGCCCCCACAGACCAGCAGAAACTGACGCTGCAAAAAGCCACTTCTGCCGCCCAATCCGTTCATAGCTGCGAAGCGATGGAAGCCCTCAACCACTCACTGGGTGAGAAACATCCATCTGATCCGGGCGGCCAGCTTGTTCTCGAGCGTCTCAATCCGCAGATGCGCCAGGTTCTGTCTGAACTGCCCATCGGTCAGTCAAGTCGTCCGCTTGTTTCAACAGATGGCATTGCCCTGCTGACAGTCTGCAGCAGAGGTCAGAAGAACATTGCCCAGCAAAGCCCCAGCGAAATAGCTGACAGCCTGATGAACGAGCGTGTCGAACAGGCCTCGCGTCAGCTTGAACGCGATCTTGAGCGCCGCTCCGTGATCGAGATGCGCAAGGACGACAAGGCAGCTGTGGCAAAGCCAAAGGAAGAAACTCCCAGCGATCTGACGCCCATTGATGACGAGAAGCCAGCCAAGAAGCCGCATGGCAAGCTGGCATCGGGCCAGGAATGACACTTCCAAGCCTGCGGGACGCCATCCGTATTCACGGCCTTGATGCAAAAAAATCCTTCGGACAGCACTTTCTTCTCGATCCGGGCATTGTCGCCCGGATTGCCGCACTTGCCGGAGACATGAATGGCCGTCATGTCGTTGAGATCGGCCCTGGTCCCGGTGGCCTGACCCGCGCCCTGCTTGATACCAAGGCAGAGGCTATTCATGCGGTAGAAATCGATCAGCGTGCCTGGCCTCTGCTTGATGAACTCGTTGCGCATGCCGCGGGCAGGCTTGTTCTGGTTAAGGCGGATGCAACAGCTCTCGATACGGCGACCCTTTGTCCGGCACCACGCAAGATTGTGGCAAACCTGCCCTATAATGTCGGCACACCACTCCTTGTCGGCTGGCTGCGCCAGGCGGCATTGTGGGAACGTATGACGCTCATGTTCCAGCTTGAGGTTGCCGAGCGTATCTGCGCAGCACCTGACACATCATCTTACGGGCGCCTCGGGGTTCTGGCCCAGTGGTGTGCGACCTGTAATGTCGTCATGAAAGTCCCTGCCGGAGCTTTTTCGCCGCCTCCCAAGGTAGAGTCAGCCGTGGTCGATCTCGTGCCGAAGCCCGAGCAGCCATCACCTGCCCTTTTCAAGGCCATGGAACATGTCACACATCTGGCATTCGGCCAGAGGCGCAAAATGCTGCGCGCCTCTCTCAAGCCGATTGGTGGTGAGACATTACTTGAAAAGGCCGGAATCCTCCCGACCCGTCGTGCAGAGACCCTGTCGATAGAAGAATTTGCGTCATTGGCAAAACTGGTCTGCCCGGAAATCTGAAAGCGAGAGGCACTTGCACTACAGACCATAAGCGCCCATACCTGTCGCAGACGGGTGCACTTGCCCAAAATCTTGAACGCATGTGGCGTTTCGAGTCGTTTCGCAAGAGCATGTCTGCACGCATAATTCTTCTGCGTGCCCGTCGTACTATCAAGGAGCCTTGTTATGGCAACAGGCACCGTCAAGTGGTTCAATTCAACCAAGGGCTTTGGCTTCATCAAGCCGGATGCCGGTGGTGACGATGTATTCGTACACATCTCTGCTGTTGAAAAAGCCAATCTCTCCACTCTCGCCGACAATCAGGCTCTTTCATACGAGACCGAAGTTGGACGTAACGGCAAGACATCAGCTGTTTCACTCAAGCTGAGCTAAATGCCTTACAGAAGATGAGGCAGGTTGCGGCGGATTATTCGGGACTTAAGGTCCTGAAAGACAGCCCTGCCACATCTCCGAGCCAGGAGACGGGTTTTCCCCTCTCCTGTTATCGCTGAAAATCACAGCGACATGACTGCCCTGCTATTCAGGGTATTTTCTTTATATCCCCTCCTTACATAAACAGTCGTATTCCCGCTTGCTGTTGCATGTGAAGGATATTCTTCTGATTGCCTAGGTTCCTGCCTGACCACGAGTGCCTGACAGGAATGACATTGATGCTTTCAGAAGGCGACCGAAGTCGCAACCGCGAAACTGCGCCCCTGCCCCCAGCTATTGCGAAAGGCCGAACCGGTTGGCGCAATAATATAGCCCTGATTGAGCAGATTGACCGCGTTAAGCTGCAGATTCATCTGCCGCGAAAACAGCTTGGGTACTGTCCATGATGCAAAAGCGTCAACCGTACCATATCCCGGCACCTGAAAACTGTTGTCGAGCGTGGCTGCCCGTGTACCCACAAGGTGGACACCGCCTCCGGCACGCATGGCGACCCGGTACCAGGGCAGTACACCATTCCACGTCAGGAACAGGCTGCCAGCATTCCTTGGCACGCCGATGAGCTGATGCCCTTCTGTTTGCGGTGTATCACGCAGGGTCCGCGCATCAGTCCAGGCATAAGAAAGTATCGTGCTCCAGTGCCGCGTTAAAGTACCTGTCAGACTGGCTTCCAGCCCTTTCGATCCGGCCAGTCCGGTCAGACGCTGGATCAGGTCTCCGTTGGAATTAAGCCCGGCTGTCTGAAGCACGTTTTTCTTCCGTATATGAAACAGCGCGATATCAGCCGTCAGCCCATGGCTTTCATAACGGGCACCCACTTCAAATTCACGACCGGTGGTAGGCTTGTACCCCCCTTCGAGAACCGTCCCTGCAGACAAGAGATTGGCCCCGAATGATTGCGAGTAATCACCATAAAACGATATCCTCTTCAGAGGCTGCCAGACCAGCGCGGCAAAGGGCAATGCCTTGGTGTAGGATGCATCTGTCGTCTGCACGAAAGGGATACCGCTGCCATAGCGAAGGGCAAACCACTGATAACGCACGCCGCCACTCGCAATAAGGCTTTGGGTCAGGTGGATATTATCTTTCAGATAACCTGATACGCTATTGATGTTCTGCTGCAGGTTACTGTTCGCCGCATTGATACGCCCCGTCGGAAGGAGCCTACCATAAACCGGTTTCAGGGGGTTGAAACCTCCCTGACTGGCAGACTGGATGAAAGCGCCCTGATCCTGGTTACGGTTCTCGTAATCGGCCCCGGCAGTGATCTCATGCTTCATGTACCAGAGCTCATGGGTACCGATATAGTCGAGCGCCACGCTGCCATTGGCCTTATCGTGCCACTGTTTGCGCGATACCGTCGGATGAGAATACCCGTGCGCGGGTTATAGCTCGACGGGTCGGCCTGACGATCATGATAGTCATCCCGGTTATAGCCGCCCGACAGACGCAGGCGATCATGCTCACCGATGCGATAGCCGAGATGGGAGGCGATCAGATGACGCGCGCCATATGAGGCCGTCCATGGTTCGTCCAGCCGCTTCTGCGGGCCTGAGATAGGGTTATTACCGACGAACACCGCACCACGGTCGAGCACATTGTCGTAATCGACATATTCATACGACAGGGCTCCATCCCAGCGATCATGTCGCCAGTTCAGGGTAGGCGCGACAAGGATCTGCTTGTTTGCACCAAAATTTCGCCAGTAATTTTCGTTCCGCAGACTCCCGATCAGACGAAAGGCAAGATCGCGGCCAAGAGGACCTGTGAAGTCAACATGACCATTACCACCACCCAGCGAACTCCATTGCGTACCGAACCCTGCGCCCCAACGATGGAAGTCCGGGGCCTTGGTGACAACATTGATCACACCTCCTGGCTCCTGCATGCCATAAAACAGGGAAGCAGGACCTTTCAGCACCTCCACCCGTTCGGCTGTGTCGCCCTGATAATTGCGCCCGATCGGCATTCTGACGCCGTCACGCAGGATCGACCCGTCATCAATTGCACCAAAACCACGTTTGATCAGGGCATCCTGCGTTCCACCGAAATTATTACCTATGGCCATACCAGGCACATATTTGGCCATATCTTCCATGGTCTGGGGTGAAAAATCAGTCAGTGTCTGATGCGTGACGACATTTGTGGTCTGGGTTTGTTGCAGAAAAGGTGTCGAGCGCTTGTCACCAATGCCACTGTCCGGAGCCGCGTAAGAGCCCCGCTCACCATTGACGGTGATCACCTCGTGCCGGTGCGCCACACCTGCAGAAGACTTCCTGCGGTTGCTATTGGCTCTGGAATCCGTGGTTCTGGCACCACTCTCACCAGCAGGATCCGCTTTTTGGGTACCTGTACCTGCTGTATCAGGGTTGCCCTGCGCCGCTTGGGCTTTTGACGGAACCACCGGGCCAAGTACAGTCATGCAGGAGGCAACCAGAACGGAACGTGCAAGCCATAACGCTGACACGTTTTTGTTATTGCGAATTGGTCTCATTCGCTAAAACTGACACAGACAGTGACATCGCGAAACAGTGAATCACGATTCCGGGAGCTCTTGGTGTTACTTATCGTTACTGGAAATCAATTCTGGTTAAACTTTTCTTCCCATTCTCTGTGCAGGCCACAGGAATTTAACGATCAGAGCCGCTCTCACGATAAAGATATTCACGTGTAAGAGGTACAGTATCAATGTCAGGCGTAAGCTGCAGCTGGAAATTCATATGCCCCTGCAACCTGAAGGAGAGTTCTGCCCCGGTGAGATAGAATTCGAACATGCGGCAGAAGCGCTCATCGTAAAGCGCTATGATCCTGTCGCGATTGGCAGCAAAACGCTCTCTCCAGATCCTGATTGTCTTGGCGTAATGCAGCTCAGGATTTCGCAATCAGTCATCCAGAGTCCTGCCCGCTCTATCGAAGGCAAGACCTCACTAAGCGCAGGCGAATACCCGCCCGGGAAGATATATTTGTCCAACCACGGATTGGTTGAACCCGGACAGTCCATGCGCCCGATCGAATGAACAAGGGCAATCCCGTCGGGTCTGAGCGCCTGACGCACCGTTCTGAAATAGATATCGTACTGACCAATCCCGACATGCTCGAACATGCCAACAGAGACAATGCGATCAAACTGTCGGTTCAGGGTCCGGTAATCCCTGAGCAGAAACTGTACCTGTCCCTCCAGCCCCTCGTCGCGCGCGCGCTGCTGCGCCACCTGCAACTGCTCACGTGACAGGGTAATACCTGTTACCTTCGCACCGAACTCCTTGGCCAGGGTGAGCGCCATACCTCCCCATCCACAACCGATATCAAGGACTTCAAGCCCGGGCCGATCAAGACGCAACTTCGCTGCGATATGGCGTTTTTTGGCTAGCTGGGCTTCTTCAAGGCTCATGTCATCAGAAGTGAAATAAGCGCAGGAATACTGACGGTCTTTATCGAGAAACAGATCATAGAGCGCGCCATTAAGGTCATAATGATGAGCGACATTGTGTCGCGAACGACGCTGATTGTTCCACTGCCTGAAAAAGCGTGTAATGAACCGGGCTTTTTCCTCCAGCCGGTTCAGAAAATGATGGCTGCCCTGAATATTCAGCATCAGCACGCCGAGAACATCTTCAAGACTACAGTCAACGGCGACGATCTCGCCGTCCATCCAGCCTTCTCCAAACGCGAGGCCAGAATTGAGCAGAAGCGCCTTGAGTGCTTTCTCTGTTTTGACATGGATTGTAGCGAAAGGACCGGGCTGCTTGCCCTGATAGTGTCGCTTCGTCCCGTCAGGCAGGATGACATCCAATACGCCCGCCTTGATGAACCGCTTCAACACCTGATCAAGCAGAAATACCATTACAGACCCCGATCTTTTCCAGACAATCCAAGTATTTGAACGTCTAAAATCATCGGCCGTCAACAGAGTCAGAAAAAACAAAACCCGACTGCCACAGGCAGCCGGGTTTCATAATTAGCCGGAAATGGCGCTGTCGATCAGACGGCTGCGCCTTCGACTTCACCTTCAGCGTCGGACTCATCGCCCTCGACTTCGGTTTCGAGAACATACTCGTCCTCTTCAGCCACGATGGCTTCGCCACGTGCCTGACGTTCGGCTTCTTCTTCCGAACGGGCAACGTTCACCGTCACCGGAATTGACACTTCCGGGTGAAGGGCAACGCGTGCCTCAACCAGACCAAGCAGCTTGATGGGCTCGGCGAGAACAACCTGGTTACGACCAACGGTGAGACCGGCTGCCGTCACGGCAAGCGCGATATCACGCGTGGTTACGGAACCGTAGAGGCTGCCGCTGTCACCAGCCTGACGGATGATGATAACGCTCAGGCCATGCATACGCTCGGCAAGACGCTCGGCCTCTTCACGGCGCTTGAGGTTCTGGGCCTCAAGCTGAGCGCGTTCGGTTTCGAAACGCTGACGGTTCTGGGCATTGGCGCGGAGCGCCTTGCCCTGCGGCAGCAGGAAGTTGCGCGCATAACCGGGCTTGACGCGGACGATATCGCCCATCTGGCCCAGATGCTCAACGCGCTGCAACAGGATGACTTCAGTCTGTGACATGCCTGGCTCCTCAGTTCATCACATAGGGGAGCAGGGCAAGGAAGCGGGCGCGCTTGATCGCCTGCGCCAGCTCACGCTGCTTCTTGGCCGAAACCGCCGTGATGCGGCTCGGGACAATCTTGCCGCGCTCGGAAAGGAAGCGGCTCAGCAGACGCACGTCCTTGTAGTCGATCTTCGGCGCATTGGGGCCGGAGAACGGGCAGGACTTGCGGCGGCGATAGAACGGACGACGGGCACCTACAGCAATGCGACGGGCGGCCGGGTTGATTTCGTTTGTGTTCTCGTCAGACATCGCGATTACTCCGCATCCATCTCGGCACCCTCACGGGCGCGGTATTCTTCACGATCGTCACCACGACGGCCGCCACGTCCGCTGTCAAAGCGACCAGCAGGCTTGGAGTTGCCACCACGGAAGTTGCCACGATCGCCGCGATCATCGCCCTTGCGGGACAGGATCGGAGACGGGTCCTGGGTGATCTCCTCGACGCGCAGCGTAAGAACACGCAGAACGTCTTCGTTCAGGCTCAGCTGACGCTCCAGCTCGCGGATCTGGTCCGGACGGGCATTCAGACCGAGAAGGACATAATGGCCCTTGCGGTTCTTCTTGATGCGATAGGCGAGCGAACGCAGGCCCCAGAATTCGCGCTTCTCAATGGAACCGCCATCCTGGGTAAGGAGGGTTTCGATCTGCTCGACCAGGGCTTCGACCTGCGCCTGCGAGATATCATTACGTGCGATAAGCACGCTTTCGTACAACGGCATATGAGCTCCCTTCGGATTGCTTCAACCCAACCGCCGACCGCAACCGGCCGGATCAGCGCCTCTTCCACAAGGCTCGGGTATAGCCGGGACGATGCCTTCGTCCGGCAGGGAAAGGCGGGATAAAGCACATTCATCAGGGCCGGAGCAAGACAAAACCGAAGAAACAGAGGGAATAAGTCCGGAAAACCCTACCGTCTTGCCTTCACAAGATGTTCCGGCAAAACCAGCCCCAGATCATCGGGGATATGCCAGTGTTCCTGCTCGACCATAATCGGCACAAATCCGGCGGCCCGGTAAGTGGGCAGAGCATTGGGATGATCGGCCGTACAGGTATTGACACGCAGAACACGGGTCTCGTCCTGCCATGCTTGCTGAATAGCGGCCTTGAGCAGACGCTTGCCCAGTCCTTTCCCTTGTGCAGCGGGAAGCAGACCAAGATAGGAAAGATAGGGCGTCTCAGGCTTTTCAAGGTCAATTTCAAAAAAACCCGCAACACCGTCAGGACCATGCAGCCGACAGATATGGGTGTGCGGTGACGCTATGATCCGGTGCAACATGGCATGCGACATCATGTAGCGCATCCACCAGCAATGCGGTGCACCGACAGCCCTGTAAAGGGCCAGATATTCCTCAACACCGGGATGCCAGCGTGCGATATGGTAGCCGTCGGGCCAGAGGATCCGGCTTGGCAATGGTGGCCTGAGACGCTCAAGGAACGTCACGTCAACCGTTACTTCGGTTGCCGGACGGTCCGGAGCGACCTCAAGCCAGCTATCCACGATCAGTTATCATCAAGGAACGAACGCAGCTTGCGGCTGCGGCTCGGATGCTTGAGCTTGCGCAAAGCCTTCGCCTCGATCTGACGGATACGTTCACGGGTCACGTTGAACTGTTGTCCGACTTCCTCAAGCGTATGATCGGTATTCATGCCAATGCCAAAGCGCATACGCAGCACGCGTTCCTCACGGGGTGTGAGCGAAGCGAGTACTCGTGTGGTTGCCTCACGCAGATTGGTCTGGATCGCGGCATCAAGCGGAATGACCGCCGTCTTGTCCTCGATGAAATCACCCAGATGGCTGTCTTCCTCGTCACCGATCGGGGTTTCGAGAGAGATCGGCTCTTTGGCGATCTTGAGTACCTTGCGCACTTTTTCAAGCGGCATGCCAAGTTTCTCGGCCAGCTCTTCAGGCGCAGGCTCACGACCGATTTCATGCAGCATCTGACGCGAGGTGCGGACCAGCTTGTTGATCGTCTCGATCATATGCACCGGGATACGGATGGTGCGCGCCTGATCGGCGATCGAGCGGGTAATAGCCTGACGGATCCACCAGTCGCGTAGGTGGAGAATTTGTAGCCGCGACGGTATTCGAACTTATCAACGGCCTTCATCAGACCGATATTACCTTCCTGGATCAGATCCAGGAATTGCAGACCACGATTGGTGTATTTCTTGGCGATCGAGATCACGAGACGCAGATTAGCTCGATCATTTCCTTCTTGGCGCGTGTCGTGTCACGCTCGCCGCGCGAGACCACAGCATAGACGCGACGGAACTCTCCAACTGGCAGGCCGGTGCTATGCGCCAGATCGGCCACCTGATTACGCAGATCGATAATCTGCTCGGCGTAGCGCGTCGTGAAGTTCTTCCACGACTTGCCGGTCAGGGCAGAAACCGAAGCCAGCCAGTTGGGGTCGAGTTCGTAGCCACGATATTTCTGAAGAAAATCGTCACGCGATACGCGGCAGCTTTCGGCCATGCGCAGCATGCGGCCTTCAAGGTTGTTGAGGCGCTGGAACTGGACCTTGAGCTGGGTAACCAGCTCTTCAATCCGGTTGTTATGCAGATGAACCTGCTCGACCATCTTGACCAGATCGGTGCGCAGCTTCTCGTATTCCTCTTCCGAGGCGCCGGTCGCTTCAGAACCACTCGTCAGTGTCTCGATGCGACGGACCTGAAGGGCACGCAACGCATCGTAAAGCGGCTCGATGGCCTCAAAATGGGCGAGGATCTCGGGCTTGAGCTTCTCCTCGAGGGCTGAAAGCGACAGGCCGGAGCTCTCCGGATCGCCACCCTCCTCGTTTGCGGGCTCTTCGTCGAGCGAATCGTCGTTTTCTTCGCCATTCTCGCTTTCGGCGGTCTCCTCCTCGGAGGGGCCACCCTGCATGGCCTCAAGATCGACGATGTCGCGCAGCAACATCTCGCCTTCCTTGAGTTTATCATGCCACGAGATAATGGCGCGGAATGTCAGCGGGCTTTCGCACAGCCCACCGATCATTTCATCGCGACCAGCCTCGATACGCTTGGCAATGGCGATTTCGCCTCGCGCGACAGAAGCTCAACAGAACCCATTTCGCGCAGATACATGCGAACGGGATCGTCAGTACGCCCCGCACTTTCACTCACATTGCCGGTAGGGGACTCTTCGGACTCTTCGGCTTCTTCCTTCTCCTCGACTTTTTCCTCGGAGTCGTCAGCTTCCTCATTGTCTTCGTTCTCGACAACCTGAATGCCCATTTCAGAGAAGATCGCCATGATGTCTTCGATCTGTTCCGAAGACATCTGATCCTGAGGCAGAACGGCATTCAGCTCATCGAAAGTGATATGGCCGCGCTCACGTCCCTTGGCGATGAGCCGCTTGACCGCACCGGACTGCGTGTCGAGGACATTGGTATCACCGTCCTGGTCCTGCGCGTTCCGCTCCGTTCCCGTGGCCGCTTTCGTCGCCATACCCTACTCCCTGCATCCGCACGCCCTGTCGAGCGCAACGCTTAAAACCAGCCATGAAAGAAACGCGTCGACCCAGCGCACTGCCAGACAATGCGCCGCCCAACCCGGTCAGCCCACCGGCCAACCTCTCTTCCAACTGCGATCCACCAGCGTCAGCGCTAGCAATTTCGGCAGCGTGCAGGTGGGCGATCCAACGCCCGAAGTCAAGGGTCTGCCCTGTCTTTTCACGTTTGATTACTTGGTTGCGTCAATCCTCGTCATCGCTTTCCTCACCGCGACGCAGGCGATCAAGCGTTCGCAGGCGAACCAGCAATGCTTCAGGCAGCCCCTGAAGAGAGGGATTAGCCAGAGCCGCCTGCATGTCCTGCTCGACCTCACGCACGAAGGCAGGAAAATTCACCAGACCGAAAAAATGCCACCACTGTTGTGCAGGTTCGAGCGAAAACAGTCCGTTCTTCTCTGCCTGTGAAGCCGGCAAAAGACTGTTCTGCAAAAGCGCGCGCGCCTCATCCCCCAATCCGCTCCTGTCGAGGGCCTCCAGACATCCGGATTGGGTCAATTCCTCTTCTGACGATACATCCGCAAACCAGTCCAGAATTCTGTCACGCATGTCATCAAGGGGCTGAGGCAGTTCCAGACGACCGAACTGGTCCTCGATCTGGGGAAGCAGAGAGGGTGTCCGCAGGACCAGAACTGTCAGCAAACGCAGACGTTCCAGCGCACCCGTATCAACGGAAACATGCCGAGAGGAATTCCCGGTCCTTGCTGGCTTCTGACTCCCTCCCCGTGTGCCACGTCGTGATGAAGCAAAAAAACGCTCCATCAATGCTCGGCGGTATTCCGAAGCCAGATCCTTGTCAGCAACAAGCGCCGCCGCCGCTTCCAGACGTTTTTTCAGTGCCGCACGCTGCTCGGGCACGTCCTGCTGAACACCAGCCATCATAAGCTGGAAGAGCTCGTCAGCCAGGGAGGAAGCGCCATCAAGTACCCGGCGCATGGCCTGAGGACCTTCTCGTCGTATCAGACTATCCGGATCGTCCTTGGGATCCAGACGACAGAAACCCAGACTGCGCTCAGGGGTAAGCAACGGCAAAGCCAGTTCGGCGACGCGCAACGCAGCACGTGCACCTGCTGCATCGCCATCAAGACACAGAATCGGATGAGACGCCTCACGCCAGAGCAGTTCGAGCTGCTCAACCCCCATGGCCGTACCGAGAGGAGCAACCGCTGCCTCGAATCCGGCCTGAGCCAAGGCTATGACGTCCATATAGCCTTCGACCACAATCAGTTTCTGTGCTGGATCACGCAGGGCAGCACGGGCCAGATCAAGATTGTAGAGTGCGCGGCGCTTTGAAAAGAGCGCCGTCTCAGGTCCATTCACATATTTCGGCTGGGCATCACCCAGGGTACGCCCTCCAAAGGAGATCAGCCTGCCCCGCCGGTCTCGTATTGGGAACATGACACGAGAGAAAAAGAGTTCTCCTCTGGGTGCGCCGCGCTCATCAACGCGCATGAGTCCGGCCTGCACCAGCTGCTCTGGTGAGATATCCTGGCCACGCAGGGCTTCAAGCAGAGCACCACGCCCCTCACCCGCCCAGCCAAGACCAAAACGCTCAATTGTTGCATCGGACAGGCCGCGTCGACGCAGATAATCCAGAGCCTGGCGCCCACCGGGCTGAAAGAGGGCCAGGCGATAAACCGTCTGCACGGCATCAAGCACATCACCGAGTGACCGCGCCTCCTGGGCACGCGCCTCCTGACGCGGGTCCTGGCGGGGCATCTCGAGCCCGGCCTCGTTGGCGAGTTGCTCGACAGCCTCGGGAAAGCTGCGCCCCTCGCTCTGCATGACAAAGGAAATGACATCGCCATGTACGCCACAGCCGAAGCAGTGGAAGTGGTCGTCATACACATAGAAAGATGGCGTCTTTTCCCCATGAAAGGGGCAGCATGCCTTCCAGTTGCGGCCCGAACGGCTGAGCTTGGTCCGACGCCCGATCACCGCAGCGATCGGGGTACGGGCACGCAATTCATCAAGAAAACCGGGATCGAACGCCATCTTTCAGCCCGAACTCAGGACAGGCGGGCTTTGACAACCGGATTCACGCGACCCATATCCAGCGCACTACCGAATTTGGCCTTCAGCACGCCCATGACCTTGCCCATTTCCTTCATGCTCGTGGCACCTGCCTCGGCAATGGCGGCATCGATTTCAGCTTCGAGCGTGGCCTCGTCCATTTCCGGCGGGAGATAGGCCTTGATCGTCGCAATCTCGGCCTCTTCCTTCTCTGCCAGTTCGGGGCGGCCGCCCTCGCGATACATGGTGGCAGACTCGGTGCGCGACTTGATCATGCTGCGTAGCATCGGGAGAATATCCTCATCCCCGATTTCCTTGCCGCTAGCGCGTGCTGCAACATCCAGATCCTTGATACGCGCTGTAATACCGCGGATCTGCGCTACACGGTCCATTTCCTTCGCCTTCATGGCAATTTTGAGATCGGCAGAGATCTGTTCTCTCAGGGACATTGCTTCTTCCTTTTCCTGACCTGCACCGCATGAGAGTGGGAAAATTTTCCCGCATGTCGGGCATAAATCGGGAGTGGGAAAAAACTTCCCATTCCCATCTCAAAGGCCTATCTAGCACCAACCACGCGAGCGTCCGAGTGGAAAAGGACGTAAGGGAGTACGGGTATGGATATCGAAGAGATCATCGAGAAGGCAGGCGGCGCAGAAGCATTGGCCAGCCTGACCGGCGTCGGCACCGAGGCCATTCGCAAATGGCGCCAGTCGCGCGCCATCCCCGGCAAGCACTGGGCGGCGCTGCTGCGCCTGCCCGGCATCACCCTTTCGGACCTCGATCCGCAGACGCCCAAGGAGGAAAACCTGACCATGACCGATACCTGCCCCGAAGGCGCCAATGCTGTCCTCGTTCTTGCGGACGGGACCGTTCTGTGGGGTGTCGGTTTCGGCGCCCATACCGATGGCGCGGCCATTGGCGAGCTATGCTTTAACACCGGCATGACCGGTTATCAGGAGACGCTCACCGATCCGTCCTTCGCCGGTCAGATCGTGACCTTTACCTTTCCGCATATCGGCAATGTCGGCACTAATGCCGAAGATGACGAGGCCCAGCGCGTGGCCACACGCGGCGTTGTGGTGAAGGAAGATGTCACCCTCCCCGCAAACTGGCGCTCGACCCAGAAATTCGCCCAGTGGATGATCAGCCAGAATCTGCCAGGTATCGCAGGTATCGACACACGTCTGATCACGCGCCGCCTGCGCGATGGCGGCGCACAGACCGCCGTGCTCGCTTTCCGGAAACGGTCAGTTCGATATTGCCGCCCTGCGCGCCCAGGCGGTCTCGTGGCCTGGCCTCGAAGGCATGGATCTGGCGAAGGACGTCACCTGCACCCAGAGCTACACCTGGGATCTCGGTGTATGGCAGAAGCCCGCCGCAGAACGCAGCACGCGCCGCCGGGTGGTGGCCGTTGATTACGGCGCCAAGCGCAATATCCTGCGCTGCCTCGTGACGGCTGGATGCGATGTGACCGTCGTGCCCGCTACAGCCACGGCTGAAGAAATTCTGCGTCACAACCCTGAAGGGGTCTTCCTTTCCAACGGTCCTGGCGACCCGGCCGCAACCGGCGTTTATGCCGTACCTGCCATCAGGGGCGTGCTCGACGCCAATGTGCCGGTTTTCGGCATTTGCCTCGGCCATCAGCTTCTGGCGCAGGCGCTGGGTGCGAAAACCTACAAGCTTGAGCGCGGCCATCGCGGCGCCAATCAGCCGGTGAAGGATCTGGCCTCGGGGCGTGTGGAAATCACCAGCCAGAATCACGGCTTTGCCGTGGATGACAAATCCCTGCCCGAAGACGTGATCATCACCCATACCAGCCTGTTCGACGGCTCGAATGAAGGCATTCGCAGCACAAGGCTCGATGCGTTCTCGGTGCAGTACCATCCCGAGGCGAGCCCCGGACCGTCCGATTCATTCTATCTCTTCGAGCGCTTTGTCGCCCTCATGGACAAGAAGGCAGCCTGACCCATGCCGAAACGTACAGATATTTCGTCGATCCTTATCATTGGCGCTGGCCCCATCGTGATTGGTCAGGCCTGTGAATTCGACTATTCCGGCACGCAGGCCTGCAAGGCACTGAAAGAGGAAGGCTATCGCGTCATCCTCATCAACTCGAACCCGGCAACGATCATGACCGATCCGGGTCTGGCCGATGCCACCTATGTCGAGCCGATCACCCCGGAATTCGTCGAGCGCATCATCCTCAAGGAAAAGCCAGACGCGGTTCTGCCCACCATGGGTGGCCAGACAGCCCTGAACGCCGCCATGGCACTCGACAAGTCGGGCTTTCTGAAGAAGCATAATGTCGAGCTGATCGGCGCCAATGCCGAAGTCATCGACCGCGCCGAAGACCGTCAGAAATTCCGCGAGGCTATGGACGAGATCGGTGTGGAATCACCTCGTAGCACCATCGCGCATACGCTCGAGGAGGCACGTGCAGCCCTCGAGACCGTGGGCCTGCCTGCCATCATCCGTCCTTCCTTCACCATGGGCGGCGCCGGTGGCGGCATTGCTATAACCGTGAGGAATTCGACCAGATCGTGGCTGGCGGTCTCGATGCTTCACCAACCACCGAGGTTCTCATTGAGGAATCCGTGCTGGGCTGGAAGGAATTCGAGATGGAGGTCGTCCGCGACAAAGCGGATAACTGCATCATCGTCTGCTCCATCGAGAATATCGATCCGATGGGCGTACATACGGGCGACTCCATTACCGTCGCCCCTGCACTCACCCTGACCGACAAGGAGTTCCAGAAACTCCGTGACATCTCTATTGCCTGTCTCCGCAAGATCGGTGTTGAGACCGGCGGATCGAACGTACAGTTCGGTATCAACCCCGATGATGGCCGCATCGTCGTCATCGAGATGAATCCTCGCGTGTCGCGCTCCTCGGCCCTGGCCTCCAAGGCGACTGGCTTCCCCATCGCAAAGATCGCGGCCAAGCTGGCCGTCGGCTACACGCTGGACGAACTCGCCAACGACATTACCGGCACGACACCTGCGAGCTTTGAACCGACTATCGATTATGTCGTGGTGAAGATCCCGCGCTTTACCTTCGAGAAGTTCCCCGGCGCCCCCGCCCTGCTCTCGACTTCGATGAAGTCTGTTGGCGAGGCGATGTCAGTCGGCCGCTCCTTTGCCGAGGCCCTGCAGAAGGGCCTGCGCTCGATGGAAACGGGTCTGACCGGCCTCGACCCGGTCGAAGCGCCGGGCGATGGCTCGCTGGATGCCTATCGCGCCGCGCTCTCCGAGCCGCGCCCTGAGCGTATTCTCATGGCTGCCCAGGCCATGCGCGCCGGGCTGTCACTTGAAGACATCAATACAGCCTGCCGCTTTGAACCCTGGTTCCTGCGTCAGCTGCACGACATCATTGTCACCGAGAACGAGATTGCCGCCAACGGCCTGCCCAAGGATGCCCGTAATCTGCGTCGCATCAAGGCGCAGGGTTTCTCCGATCGCCAGCTCGCCCGCCTGACGGGCCAGAGCGTCGAAAATATTGCCGCCTTCAGGCTTAAACTTGGCGTTACGCCCGCCTACAAGCGCATAGACACCTGTGCTGGCGAATTCGCTTCTGACACACCCTATCTCTACTCGACCTATGAGGGCGGGTTCGGCGTGCCAGAATGCGAAAGCCATCCGACAGACCGCAAGAAGATCATTATTCTGGGCGGTGGCCCGAACCGCATCGGACAGGGCATCGAGTTCGATTACTGCTGTGTGCATGCCGCGTATGCACTGCGCGAAGCCGGGTTCGAGACCATCATGGTCAATTGCAACCCCGAGACCGTCTCGACCGATTACGACACGTCCGATCGTCTGTATTTCGAGCCGCTGACCGATGAGGATGTGATCTCCCTCATCCGCACAGAGCAGGCCAATGGCGAAATTCTGGGCTGCATCGTCCAGTATGGCGGCCAGACCCCGCTCAAGCTGTCGCGCGCGCTCGAAGCCGCCGGTATTCCGCTGCTCGGCACACCGGCTGACGCCATTGATCGCGCCGAAGATCGCGAGCGTTTCCAGGCTCTGCTGCGCAAGCTTGGCTTGCGTCAGCCCGAGAACGGCATTGCCCGCACGCCGAGTGAGGCCGAGGCCGTGGCCGAGAAAGTCGGCTATCCGGTCGTTGTGCGCCCGTCCTACGTTCTTGGTGGTCGCGCAATGGAGATTGTCTATGACCCGGCCGGTCTGCAGCGCTATCTGCGCAACACACTGGTTCTGGCCGGAGCCGAAGTCTCCTCCGGCCCCATCCTGCTCGACCGCTATCTGAACGACGCCATCGAGGCCGATGTGGATTGCATCTGCGACGGCCAGGACGTCTATGTGGCGGGCGTGATGGAGCATATTGAGGAAGCCGGCATCCATTCCGGTGACTCTGCCTGCTCGCTACCGCCCTATACGCTGTCCCCCGCCATCGTGACCGAGCTGAAAGCCCAGACCGAAGCCATGGCGCGTGAACTGGGCATCGTCGGCCTGATGAATGTGCAATACGCTATCAAGGACCATGAGGTTTTCGTACTCGAAGTGAACCCGCGCGCCTCACGCACGGTCCCCTTCGTCGCCAAAGCCACTGGCGTGCCGGTGGCCAAGATCGGTGCCTGCGTGATGGCAGGAGCCAGACTGTCAGGCTTCAAACTCGATGGTGATGCCATTGCTCCGCATGTGGCGGTGAAGGAAGCCGTCTTCCCGTTCCATCGCTTTGCCGATACCGACACCATCCTTGGTCCGGAAATGCGCTCGACAGGTGAAGTTATCGGTCTCGACAGCAGCTTCGAACGTGCTTTTGCCAAGTCGCAGCTCGCTGCAGGCGTTGTGCTTCCGCAGACTGGCACGGTACTGCTCTCGGTGCGCGACGGGCACAAGACCCAGGTTCAGGCACTTGGCCGCAAGCTTATCGAAATGGGCTTCAGCATTATGGCCACACGCGGTACCGCTGCACGCCTCGAAGAAGCCGGCATCGCAGTCAAGCGTGTCAACAAGGTTCTGGAAGGTCGCCCGAACTGCGTGGATGCGATCCGTTCAGGTGATATCCAGCTTGTCATCAACACGGCTCAGGGCTCTCAGGCCGTGCGTGACAGCTTCGATATCCGCCGCTCGTCCCTGCTCGGTGGCGTGCCGCATTTCACCACACTGGCTGGTGCGAGGGCTGCGATTTACGCCATCTCGGCTATCAAGGATGGCGGACTCGACGTTGCCCCACTGCAGTCGTACTTCAAACGGGAATTCTGAAGAATACGGGGCTATGCCCCGCTCCCCGGAAAGGGGCATAGCCCCTTTCCTCCCTCAGATGAACCTGCAACAGACAACTGGTCTCTGACTGCTTTCAGAGCAGAAAACCGGGACAATATCGGTAAAGCCCGATCAATTCTGCATAAAACCAGGGTGGAACCTGCGGCTTGCCTTGAACTTGCCCCCCGGAAGACCTAGCTTAGATGATCAATTTGCGGGCTGGGATTGTCTCAAGCCCGGCTATGCCCCGTGCAGGGCCTCGGGACAGGGTGTTCCAGAGGCGCTGCGCGTGGGCCAAACTCGTTTTGGGGAATGCGCTGTGCAGAAGATTCCGATGACCGGTGAAGGTTTGACCCGTCTAGAAGATGAACTGCGTCGTCTGAAAAGCGAAGACCGCCCAGCAGTCATCCGTGCCATTGCGGAAGCCCGCGCCCATGGGGATCTGTCCGAAAATGCCGAATATCACGCTGCACGTGACCGCCAGTCTTTCATTGAAGGGCGCGTGCTCGAGCTTGAGGAGATCATCTCCACAGCCGAGGTTATCGATCCGTCACAACTCTCGGGCGATACCGTAAAATTCGGTGCCCATATCGAGCTGGTTGATGAGGAAACCGACAAGGAAAGCGGGTATCAGATTGTTGGCGTGCATGAAGCCGACATCAAGCTTGGTCGTCTTTCTGTTTCCTCTCCGCTTGCCAAGGCACTGATCGGCAAATCAGTCGGTGACAGTGTAACTGTTCCGACACCAGGCGGTGACAAGAGTTACGAGATCCTGACCGTCACCTACAAGTAATCCGCGTCCTGAAACCGAGCGGGTCGGCCTGACCCGCTAACGAGAAAAGAAGAACGTGTCCGAAGTCCTCACTCTCACTTTCGCTGATATCCTTTCCGCCCACGAGCGGATCGCTCCGTATATTACACGCACGCCCAGCATTCGATGCGCGGCGCTTTCGAAAATGACGGGTGCGGATATCTGGCTGAAGCTGGAGAACCTGCAGGCTGTGGCATCTTTCAAGGAGCGGGGAGCTGCCAATAAACTGGCACTTCTGACCGAGGAGGAAAAAAGACGCGGTGTTATTGCAGTCTCGGCCGGCAATCATTCACAGGGCGTTGCCCGCCATGCCAGTCTGCTCGGCATCGACGCCACCATCGTCATGCCGCGTCACACGCCTTCAGCCAAGGTAGAGCGTACACGAGGCTGGGGCGCACGTGTCGTGACAGAAGGCGAGGACTTCGCCGAAGCTCGAAAGTCGCTGAAGAATTGCGACAGCGTGAAGGACTGGTGCTTGTCCACCCTTTCAATGACATTGCTGTCATGGCGGGTCAGGGTACATTCGCCATCGAACTGATCGAGGACAGCCCTCCTCTTGATATCCTTGTACTGCCAATCGGTGGCGGCGGACTGATCAGCGGATCGGCCATTGCAACCGCATCTCTGAGCCCGAAAACGAAAATTATAGGCGTCCAGGTTGAGAGCCATGCCTCACTTTCTGCCTTTCCGGAGGCTGCTGTAACCGCTCGTGGCGGCTCAACCATTGCCGAAGGCATAGCGGTACTGCAAATCGGGGATCACTGCCTGCAGACGGTCAGTCCATTGCTTGACCGTGTGCTCGTTGTGAGCGAACTTCAGGTTGAGTCAGCCATTGCGCATCTGGCAGAACAGGCCAAACAGGTTTCCGAAGGTGCAGGCGCTGCAGCTCTGGCAGCCGTGATGACCTATCCGGAAATCTTTTCGGGCAAACGCGTGGCTCTACCCATAACAGGCGGAAATATCGGTACGCGTATTTTTGCCAATACGCTGCTACGTGCCTTGCGCCGCGACGGACGACTTTTGTCCCTCACCCTGCAGATTCCTGATCGTCCGGGCGTGTTGGCAGATATTTCAACGCGTATTGGTAATGCAGGCGGGAATATCATCGAGGTATCGCATCAGCGCCTGTTTGCCGCGCCATCAGTCCAGACCGCCGAGCTGGAAATCATGATAGAGGCACGTGACGGAACGCATGCGGATGAAATCGAGGCCGATCTGCGCCGTCATTATCATCTTACACGGGGTTGAACGCACTGCCCGCTCAGGGTGAGCGGGCTTCTGCGTAAAAATGCTCGGCCATCCAGTTCACAGCGTCAGATCGATTGTATCCCTCCGGCAAGACATAGGGCATTCTGAACAGCGCCTTGTCGTAGGTACCTCCCATCGCTGAAGCAGGCGAATAGATCGACACAATAGCCTGATGACAACGCACTCAGTGTCGAACTGACGCTCGCTTAGTGGAGCCGGACGATTTTTTGGAGAAAGATCCGTTTTTACAGTCGCTGCATATCCGGCTCTCCAGGTACGAAACGATGCAACATAAAGAGCATTACAGAAATCTTGTCCTGAACCATTCCGACAATTCCATTGAAATAAATCTCAATGGAATTGGGGAAAAAAACCCAGGATCAGCCCTCCATGAGCCCTTCTCTTTTGAGAACCTCGATAGCGTCACGGATGCGGTGACCATAAGTGTGTTCATTCATGGTACGCGCCTGGGCCCGGCGGGCCATTTCGATACAGAGTGGTGTATTGTCGATATAGCGTGCAACAAGGTTGTCAAAATCGATCTTGTTGGAAAAAGTCGGAATTTCCTCTGCCGTGAAATAACGGCGCAACTCGTAAGTATCTTCATGAAAGATCTGAAACGCCCCTGCTGCTGCAGCCTCGAACGTGCGCGGCCCCGGTGTTGAAGGCGCAATCATGAAGCGCTTGTTTTCGAAATGCAGAGAGCGACCCAGATTCAGCACCAGCTTCGAACGACGATACAGTTCAATAAGCTGGGCCTTTTCAATACGCGCATCCGAGAAGCCAATACCAAATTCGCCCCAGCCCGGGCCAATAATCTTGATGTTTAGATTACGCAAAGTGGGCATCAGATTGCGTACGATATCCTTGCGGCTGGTGAACGCCACGCCACAGAACAGCACGTCTATGGTTTTCTCGAACTCTGTCTCGATCGGAGCATAATGCAGCTTTCGGCTGGCCGCGAGAGGTAGATGGTACACCCGTTCACGCTGGTAGAAATTATGGCCCCAGCGGTCACACGAGAAAATGGCGTCAAAATCATCCGTGATGCGGTAATTCGCATCCTGCTCATAGGGATCTTCCGTAGCCCAGAAAACGGTTGTTGCGCCTATCTTCTTGGCTTCACGACAAACCTCGCCGAAATAGGTGCTTTCAGGCAGATAGGAGCCGATCGCAAAGACGATAGTCGGTTGCAGTCGTGCGATCGACGCTGCCGCGCCACTGATATGCACGGCGATGACATTTTCCTCGCCGAAGCATTCTGCCCAGCCATCCATGATCGACTCACGAATCTGCGCATTGGCCTGGGATTCGTAACGACCACCGCTGCAAACGAGCACGCGTTGCGTTGTGCCAGCGGCCCTGGATCTTGCGTTTTTCTTACCTGCTGACATGGTTTCTCATTCCGTTTCTTTAATGGAGCGACACTTCCTGGAACTGCCGATCCTTATATCAGATAGGGCCATCGGACTGGACAACGCTATTCTCGATAATCTCGTTTAGCGTCATCCGGAACTGTGCAGGATCACAATCACGCTCGATGGCCTGCAGACCACCAGCACGGATCATTTCCCATTTTTCTTCGTTTTCGTAGGTCTCAGCCATTGCGAGCGCAAAGGCGATCGGATCTTCGCATGATGCGCTGACAAGATGATAACCATCCATCCAGTCCATCTGCTTGGCAAGCAGTCGGGTGGCAACCACGGGCAAACCGTAGGAGGTAGCTTCATGGACCTTGTAGGGCAGACCGCCTGCATAGCGCGTCGGGGCTACAAAGAGACGATGCGTCGCATAAAGGGCTGCGAGATCATCGACCGGTCCCAGCCAGTTCACGCGTTTCGTGCTTCGCAGAATTGTCACATCAACAGACGGATGTACAAATCCTGCGACTGTCAGCTTCACATCCTCAGGCAGATACTCGTCAAGCTCCGGCAGCACCTCATTGATCAGCCAGAGAAGACTGTCGAAATTCGGAGCATCGACCTCATGAAGTGCGCCGACAAAAAGGAAATCACGACGATCCGAGAACGAGGCCGGCGTTGGTCTCAGGGGCAGAGAGTGTCCAAGTATTGAAACATTCTCATACCCTGCCTTTCTAACCAACCCGGCATCATGGGCTGAAACGACCACGATCTGCTGACAATAATTGGCTGTTTCCAGCTCATTCGTAACCAACTGATCGAGAGAAGGAAGAGTTTTTTTCGGTGGATGAAAACGGGCTTTCTCTATCGTTCTTGGTGCCGCAATGACTTCGGTATCAAGTATGATGCTCCCGAAAGGCAGGTGACGACTCTGCTCGGAGAACAAGGGCAGCAAACGCACCAGATTATGCGTGCGACCGACCCAGATAGCGTCGTAATAGCCTGCTCGCTCCTCAATAAAGGTACCGAGCGTCTCCATATCGCTCTGGATCATCAGCTCAACATCATCGGGAAAATCGGTGGCCAGATCTGTCTGGCTGGCAGCGCGGGGCAGGACAGGAAAGACCGTCACCTGAAAGCCCAATGCACTCATCGCCCAGACGAGATCATTGGAACGCACGTATCCCGAGCCAAGAGACCGCAATGGTATACGATCCTCTATAAAAAGTATCTTGCGGCGTGTACTGCGATGCGAACGGGCCAGAACAGCATTATGTAGATGCGCCGGCATTTGCTTGCGCAGGTAATCCTGATGCTGACGTCCGAAAATACGGTGATTGATGATCATCTGCGCCTGGGAACCGGCCGTGCCAGAGCTCCCGTATTCCAGATGTTCAACCATCACAGACGGATCATAAACGATACGTTTTCCTGACCGTGCAATACGCAGGCAGAAATCGGTATCCTCGAAATAGGCAGGCCGAAAAATCGTATCGTATCCGCCCATCAGCCGGGCTGTCTCGGTACGCACCAGCAGGAATGCCGCCGAACAGTAATCCACATCACGCACGAAATTAGCTTCAGCAATATCCGGATGATCATCACGCCGATAACCGTAGGTTGACCCATCCCGCCAGATAATCGATCCGGCCTCCTGCAGGCGCATATTGGTCCGGACCAGCTTGGCGCCAACGGCAGCACAATCCTCTGACTGATGCAGACGCTTGAGCGCATTACGTATCGCGTGAGGATAAAGACGCAGATCGTTGTTCAGATAGAGCACTGCAGGCGCACGTACATGTGCCAGAGCTTCGTTACAGCCATCGAGATAGCCGATATTATACCGGTGCCTCAGAACCAGCGCGCCCTGTACGACCTTTTCAATATGAGCTGTATCGTCACTTGAAGCCGAGTCAACAAGTATAAGCTGGATGTTACCAGGATAATTGGCACGCAGAGACGCCAAGGCTGGAGAGTCAAAGCATATTTATTGTACAGGACAACGATAACTGATATTTCAGGAATATTCTGATAAGAAAAATCAAGCCCTGTGCGATCCGTAATTTTTCTCTGTAGTGTAGCCTCGGCCTCAAAATAACGACGGGTCTGAGGCTCACCAGGCGGGGGTAGGTCCACGCTTTCGCCGTAACGCAGGCGTTGGGCAACCCAACAGGCGTAAAGACTGTCATAGCTCCCGACTTGATCAGAGCCCTGACCTCGGGTCGTTCGCCGAAAGCCTTTAATACGACGCCATCTACAGGATTGCGTCCCTCCTTTCCGCCGAACTGAACGAAATGGTCATATCCATTCCGAAAAATTCCACCCTCGACACATTCCGCAACATCGGCATTTACACGGGTATAATATGTCTCATCGAATTGGGCCTGAGGGCTGAAGCGCTTGGAGTCTGATTGGTCAGATAATGATTCAGGGTCGAACTGTAGCGGCCTGTTTCAATTTCACGAATGACTTCCGGATAGGTCTCCCGATACCAGACCGGATCAAAATACCAGGACAGCCGTCCATTATCAGGCAGATCAGGTGCATGCTCTATAATGGTACGAAACGCGCCCTGCTTTACTCCTGCGTCATCCTCCCCGACAAGCATGGCAAAGCATTCGGCATCGAGAAACCAGTGTCCTGTCAGACCTTCGCTATCACCTGTTTCAAGAAAATGATCATATCCATTACGATACAATCCGCGAATGACTGGCTCAAGCACCTGATCCGCATAGCGTGTACGATAATACCGCTCAGAAAAAAGCCAGTGCGGTGAGTTCGATGCGTATCCTGCCGTACAATAGTGATCGAAACCGGAGCTCAATCCACCACGGCATATCTCCGCATAGACATCCGGATAGGCCTGACGATACCAAGCCTCGTCAAAGTAACGGTTGGGAGAAAGTCCAAACGACTTTCCCACACCCTCATAATGTTCTGTAGCAGTGGCATACCCATGAGTGGCCATTTCCTCAGCCACTGACAGATACTGACCAAGGTACCATTCTTCATCGACGACTTGCCACTTGGGTTTGCGCTCGTACTGCATGCAGGCGTTCCGTACGCGTTTCAGGCGGCCAATACAGGGACAAGGCTTGATTCAATGGTCCGAACGGCATGCCGCACAGCATCTTCATCCAGATCTGCATGCACTACCGAAGTAATAACACCTCCTGAGACTGTCACGATTACATCAAGCGCCTTGATACCAATCTGTTCCCCCACCGTATTGACAAGGCAAAGTCTGTATCTACCGTTCATTTCGACTGCATAGCCGGAAGAAACTGACAGCCAGCCCTCAAACCCGACGCAAAGCGGCGCATCAGAGAAAATCGTCTTTACATCATGACGCAGGAAGCGGTTGAGAGAAAAGAAAAAGGCTTCGTTTGTTTCGCCACCAGTCAATGCTACCGACATTGTGCCTGCGCGCTCGAGGTGACGCAGGAAACCCCAGCCACGGATAAAGAGATTTCCATCATCGGTCAGCAAAGGCGCCGGATCGCCGATCAGTCCACTGAGCGAGTCTATATAATGCTGGAAGTCGTTATCTGTAGCATGGAACTGGATCTGACGATGTAGCCGGTTCAGTTTGATACCGCGCAAATGACCATCAGCATGAGAGACCCGGTCAAAATCGCGCATGATCTGGTCGTTGGAAGGACGCTCAACCTGAATTTCTTCGATCTTGCCTTCCTTGACGGTTATTTCAATCGAAGTAACCATGAAGGCGCCCATGCCATTAATGACATTTACCAGAGCAACGCGGAATATACCCTCACACCATTTACCGCGCAGTGCTGCCTGCCCGGAAAACCCTGCCCGACGAGGTGCGTTGGGTAGATGGAGAGAATGTCCGCACGTGTTTCCCTGATGCAAGGCAGAAAGATCAGTGGTGTTCTGTCATCGCCAACCAACACGGCATACATCGAGCCCGCAGAACTGACACCTGGGAGGACATGCCAACCCCGGATGTGAAATTCATGGGCACCGCCGAAATCTTCCGGTTCATTATCTGCCAGAACAAAATGACAAACGTCATCAATATAATATTCAGCCCCTTGGATAGCGAACCAGTCCGAAACGGGCTCAGGCATTTCTACAGAGAGATCGCGAATGGTTGGCGGATCGAAAATATGACGCGGCGGAGCCTGGTGACGCCATGAAGCATGCGGCAGCAGATGCACCTGTCCGGCATCAATCTGCATCTCCGCCGTACCCAGCTCACGCACGGGTGCCGCTTCGCGATAAACAGTACGCATGTCGTTTGCGTAGGTCTCGGCCTGCGTCCAGAGGGCGGGAGTAATATTCTCCATAATCGATCGACGGATCGTTTCGGAAGAACGCAGCAGTTCAAGACGCTCCAGAACCATATTGGCACGACCGATCGGCACCTTGAACCCGTTAATGCCGTCTTCCACACGATCGCCCAGCGCGCCCACATCAGTCACGATCGGAATCAGGCCGTTCTGCCAGGCCTCGGAGAGAGAAATGCAATAGGTCTCAGGCCATATGGAAAGATTCAGAGCAACATCAGCCACCTGAAGCGCTACGATATCACCTGCTGAATAACGGCCATAAACCTTCACATTCGGGCGCGGTTTGCCACTGATCACCGCATCATATTCGGGGTGGATATAGCCGAATATATGGAACTCGATATGTTCGGGATGGGCAATCTCGATCAGATTCAGGATCGTGTCAGCACCTTTGGTACGCAGGAAATTACCGACAATCGCAACCCGAAGCGGACGATCACCCAGCGGTTCATAAACCTTGGGCACAATGGGAATTGTATTCTCGGGTGAAGGAATACCGAGAACCAGACTGCGCTTCTGATCAAGGATCGGGTAGATTTCATGTGTCAGGTTGCGCGAATGCCTGGTACCGAACAGGATCATATCAACCGAGTGCAACATCTTCGCAATGAAGGCACGTCGTGTTTGTTCGCCACCATATTCGATATTCTCGGCAACCTTGAGAATAATATCGCTAGCGACGACTGATTTTACCTCATCCTCGACATAGCGTAGATCCTGATTGAGCAGATTGTAGCGCGAAGAGATCAACCAGAAATCATGAGCTGAGAATACCACTCCGGTGCCACACGCTTTCGCGATAATGGGGAGTGACAAGGCGTGGTGACCAAGGTGCTGGAAATGCACAATATCGAAATTATACTGACTGATCGCATTCGAAAAGGCCATCTCTTCCGGCCCATCGCACATTGCATCCATCCAGCCTACTTCAGGCACGTCATAACGTTCGACTTCCTGCCCGTTTGCCGTGGTCAGACGGCAATGAGTACCACGACGCAGCCAGTAAAAGAATTCTATCTCGCGCCCCAGCATCGAGCAGAGGGTTTGCTGATAAACCTCGACCCCTCCCCAAGCTGCTTCATGAATTGTGGAATGAGTGCACATCAGCACGCGCAGACGACGGCGACGAGGCAGCAATTCGGTTCCGGGCGTAATACGACCGAAATTGGCACCTGTAATTTCTGCCATCCGAAGCAGACGATGCTCGTAAAGATGCGCTTCCTGCGCAGATTTCTGACCTGACAAGGCCGCATCATGTCGCAGTTTGTGATCACCAAGCAAGGCAGCAACGGCGCTTACTACGCCATCGACATCGCGGGCGAGAAACGTACCTTCGATATCTGCGAAATATTTTGTATCCATACTCTCGGGGGCCTCGACCACCTGAGCGGCACCAGCAAGAGCAAGCTCATAAAACCGGGGCCCAGGCGCCGTGGCCTGACTGACATCACCATGGCTTGCATAATCGCGAAACATGGTAAGCGTTACGGCACTCGCATTCGCGAAATCGATGAACGCCTCATGACTCACCGGCCGCTGAATGGCCAGTTCAGCCAGATCAGCCGGAAGCGGAGGCAGATATTCATTGCCTGGGCAGATCAGCTTGAGCCGAGCCTGTGGAAAGGCCGCGATGATGCGACGAAGCGTTTCGACACGGTTGGGCCACATGGTGCCCGCGAAAAAAATATCGTAATCGAGTGCTTCACCATCCTTCACCTCACGCTGATGGATAGTCCGACTGGCTCCAAGCGGCAGATAATGCCCCTTGCCACGATAATGATCGACGCAGGAGGGATCATTGGTGAAGACATAATCAAAGAGACTGGAATTCTGAACATTGAAATCCAGCATGAAGGGATCTTCAAAGGTCCAGAGAATCATGGTCTTGAAAGCCGGGCGGATACGACGCATCAGCTGCATGTTGATCCGCTGCCCGTCAATACAGATCAGCGTATCATGCTCGCCCGACGCAGCAGCAGCACCAAGGGTCATATTATCTGCCAGCAGGATCTGATCGGCACCAAACAACTCACGTGCCGCACGCTCTACCGCAAGGGTCAGATATGAATTGGGGTTATGGGTGTAATTCGTATTGTAGATAACAGCCATAAAGCCCCCCGCTATCGTGTCTTCGCAACAAGTAGGGGCAATTCCCTCTTGCCGTTCAGATTATCCTTACCTCAAAGACCATATTAGCAAAAGTCTCAGAAGACAGATTTCAGATCAAGTTACCTTCCGGGGAAACAATAAAAAAAGAAAAAGGGCTGCCGAAGCAGCCCTTTCCCAGTGTCTCGATAGATGATCTATTGATTACACTTCTGTATTACGACGACGGATCGCTGCACCGAGGATATCACCAAGCGATGCACCACTGTCGGACGAACCGTATTCGTTAATCGCTGCCTTATCTTCCTCGACCTCACGGCCACGGATGGTCAGAGCCAGCTTGCGCGAAGCGCGATCGACGGACACAACCTTCGCATCGACCTTCTCGCCAACGGCGAAGCGCTCGGGGCGCTGCTCGGCCTTGTCACGAGCCAGTTCGGCGCGACGGATGAAACCGGTCAGAACATCGTCAACCTTGACTTCGATGCCGTTGGTCTGAACCGACGTCACGAGGCAGGTCACGATGTCGCCCTTATGGACGCGCGACAGGGTGTCGGCTGCCGGATCTTCCTGCAGCTGCTTGATGCCGAGCGAGATACGCTCCTTTTCGGCGTCAACGTCGAGCACCTTGGCCTGAACGACCTGCCCCTTCTCGAACTTGGCCATGGCTGCTTCGCCGGCTTCGTCCCAGGAAAGATCGGACATATGCACCATGCCGTCGATATCGGCAGAGAGACCCACGAACAGACCGAATTCGGTGATGTTGCGGATTTCGCCTTCGATGGTCGAACCGACCTTGTGCTCTTCGGCGAACTGCTCCCACGGGTTGCGCTGAACCTGCTTCAGGCCGAGCGAGATACGACGCTTGGCGCTGTCCACGTCGAGAACCATGACGTCGACTTCCTGCGAGGTCGCGACCAGCTTGCCCGGATGGACGTTCTTCTTCGTCCAGGACATCTCGGAAACGTGCACCAGACCTTCGACGCCCGGCTCGAGCTCAACGAACGCACCGTAATCGGTGATGTTCGTGACGCGACCCGAATAGCGAGCACCCGGCGGATACTTGATCGCCACGTTCTCCCACGGATCAGCCTCAAGCTGCTTCATGCCCAGCGAGATACGCTGCGTGTCGGAGTTGAAGCGGATGACCTGAACGCGAACCGGCATGCCGATCTGCAGCGCTTCGGACGGGTGGTTGATGCGCTTCCAGGCAATGTCGGTGACATGCAGGAGGCCATCAACGCCGCCGAGATCAACGAACGCACCGTAATCAGTGATGTTCTTGACCACGCCATCAAGGATCATGCCTTCCTTCAGGCCCTGGATCAGCTCGGAACGCTGCTCTGCACGGGTCTCTTCAAGAACGGCACGACGCGAGACAACGATGTTGCCACGGGCGCGATCCATCTTGAGAATCTGGAAAGGCTGGGGCTGGCCCATAAGCGGAGCGACATCGCGCACGGGGCGGATATCGACCTGGCTGCCCGGAAGGAACGCCATGGCGCCGCCGAGATCAACCGTGAAGCCGCCCTTGACGCGACCATAGATCGTGCCGTTGACGCGCTGGTTGTTCGCGAATGCGCGCTCGAGCGAGGTCCATGCCTCTTCACGACGGGCCTTCTCGCGCGACAGCACGATGGAGCCGTCACGATCTTCGTAGCGCTCGACATAAAGCTCGATCACGTCGCCCGGACGCACGTCAGGCGCAGCGCCCGGCGGTCCGAATTCCTTGAGCGAGACGCGACCTTCGCTCTTGAGGCCGACATCAACGATCGCGAATTCATCCGTCAGGCGGATAACGCGACCGGTAACGACGGAGCCGTCAAAGCCCGTGTCCTGGCCGAGGGTCTCGTCAAGAAGAGCTGCGAAGTCTTCGACGGTATTGGTGGCTGAAGCCATGTGTTTTCGTAATCCTGGGCCGATCGTGATGATCGGGCCAATGTCTGCGCCCGACACTTCGGCCGGACGTCCTGCTCATGATTTCAGGTCCACCCATGAGCCTTCCTGGAAAAAATTCCGCCATGCCAAACATGAGACGGGAAAGCGCAGGGGACAATACGCTTTGCCCCCTCAGACACCCGCATGAGGGGGCTTGTCAATGAAAACCTTGGAAAAGAGATTAATTCTGGCAATTCTGTCCCGAGAGACGCAGGACATTGACCTTCCTGCCCTGAATTACTGCCCTATCTGACTCCGGAATTCTTTTGAGGACCTGCAATCAGGTTGCAAAACGCGTTTTCACAATGGAAAGAGCATGGGCCAGGACTGCCTGGGCATCGAGATGATCAGTTTCGACCAGAATTGCGTCATCTGCCTGACGCAAAGGGGAGACGGGACGCTCAGCATCCTTGCGATCTCGCGCTTCAATCTCTGCAGCCAGAAGATCAAGGTCAGCCTGATCCGGCTTGGCCACGCCGTGTAGCTGCTGATACCGACGCAGCGCCCGCACAGCCGCACTGGCCGTAACAAAAAACTTGAGATCGGCATCGGGAAAAACCACTGTGCCGATATCACGCCCGTCAATCACGGCCCCGCTCGCAGTAGCGAATTCGCGCTGACGCTTCAGGAGCGCCGCACGTACGGGTGTCTGTGTTGCAACGGCACTTGCACCCCGGTCGATTTCAGGCACGCGCAAATCATCACGAAGCAGGTCTGCCGGCTGGAGCGCATGAGCGGTCTGCTCGCCGTCATCGGATGCAGGATCGAGTCCTGACAGAATCATCTGACGGGCCACCGCTCTGTAAAGAAGTCCCGTATCCAGATGGGGCAAACCAAGCGCCATAGCGAGCGCCTTTGCCAGAGTACCCTTACCCGCAGCTGCAGGACCATCAACAGCAATAATGAGGCGCATCACAAGGACGCTCCGATTGCCGCCATAAGGGAAACAAACCCAGGAAAGCTTGTATTGATGAAGCCCGTGTCATCAACCGTCACCGGCTTTTCTGCCGCAAGGCCAAATACAATCGCGCTCATGGCAAGACGATGATCCATATGGGTCTCGACCAGACCGCCCCCGAGCCCTTCAGCGCTTCCATTCCCCTCAATGATCATGTCATCACCTTCAACACGCACATCGGCACCATTGGCTTTGAGCAGGGCAACGGTCGCCGCAAGACGGTCGCTTTCCTTGACACGTAGCTCTTCCAGACCGCGCAGACGTGAAGCGCCAACAGCAAAGGCACAGGCCACGGCCAGTACGGGATATTCGTCGATCATCGAAGGTGCACGACTGGCCGGCACATCGACACCACGCAATGTCGCATGACGTACCACCAGATCACCTACAGCTTCACCTCCCTCGATCCTCTCATTCTCGATATCGAGTACTGCCCCCATCTCACGTAGCGTAGTGAAAAGCCCCGTACGCAGCGGATTGAGACCTACGCCAGGCAACCGGATCTCCGAACCCGGAACCAGGCTTGCTGCCACGATCGGGAAAGCGGCCGAAGACGGGTCCGCAGGTACCACCACATCCCGCGCCCTCAGACGGGCACGGCCTTCGAGCGTGATAACCCTTCCACCCGTTGGTGTGAGACCAACATCCACGTTGACACCGAAATGACGCAGCATGTTTTCGGTATGATCACGCGTTGCCACGGGTTCTTCCACACGTGTCTTGCCCGCCGCGTTGAGGCCGGCAAGCAGAATGGCAGATTTGACCTGCGCCGAGGCAACCGGCAAGCGATAGGAGATCGGTGTTGCCTCGCCTGTTCCGATAATCGCCATCGGCAGCTTTTCACCAAGGCGCGTCGCAAAACAGGCACCATTGCCTGAAAGTGGCTGGGTCACGCGACGCATTGGCCTTCCACGCAGACTGGCATCACCGGTCATGAAGCTTGTCAGAGCATGACTTGAGAGAATGCCTGTCAGAAGGCGCGCCGCAGTGCCTGAATTACCCATATCCAGTACATCCGTCGGCTCCGTAAGAGCACCGACGCCCCGTCCGTCGATTATCCAGCGATCCGCCTCCCGGGTAATCGTTGCACCCAGGGCACGCATGGCATCGGCAGTACGAAGGACATCCTCTCCCTCCAGCAGCCCTGTCACGATGGTCCGCCCCTCTGCAAGAGAGGCCAGCATCAACGCGCGATGACTGATCGATTTGTCACCGGGGACGCGAATCGCGCCCTGGAGTGGACCAGGATTACGCGCTACGGACAGAGGAATGGCGGGGGCAGAGGGATGATGTTCCATGATAGCGTTCATTCCGATGCAGCGCCGCGGCTGTCAATTGCCGCAGTCCGTTTTCATGGCTGTTTTAACATGAAAACCCGAGCTTGCATTTGACATGACGTGCGCAAGCTGGCATGGCCCCGTGCTTCGCGGCGCAAGCCGCTCTCCTTCTTTCAACCGGTTCAGGATCGACAGGTAGTCATCATGGCAAAACCAGAACTCGGTCTGAAGCGCATATGCGTCTCTTGTGGCGCGCGTTTCTACGACCTGAATCGCGCTCCCGCGATTTGCCCCAAATGTGGCGCTGAACAGCCCAGCGATCTGCCCCCCCCCAAGCGCGGTGGCGATATTCCCGTCGACCAGACGAAAGACGCTCCGAAAGGCGACGACGATGATATCGACGTCGATCTGGATGCCGATGACGACGGTGATGATGACGTCCTGGAAGATGCGTCCGATCTGGATGATGATGACGACGATCTCGGCTCGGAGATCGAAGTCACGTCAGACAACGACGATAACGAGAATTGATGACGTTGGGAAAAGCCGGTCTGACCGGCTTTTTTCTTTTCTGCATGGCTCCTGTTCCCTCACTGGCAGAAACCGCAGCTCAGTTGAGCAAGGCGCTCGATACGCAGGCCAGTGCCACTGCTGTACTGCAGAGCTACTGCCATCGGCTTTATCCCGGAATGGCTGTTACGGCGATCAGCTCCCCGCCAGCAATCTCTCTCCTCCTTATGATGCCTTTACTCTGGCTCCGGGCGAAACGATCCGTGTACGACATGTGAGCCTGCGTTGCGGGAATATTGCCCTTTCGGATGCATGGAACTGGTATGTCCCCCAGCGTCTGACGGCAGAAATGAACCGGGAACTGGAGACCTCCACGACTCCTTTCGGCCGCGTTGTCGCCTCGCTTCATTTCACGCGCAAACCTCTGAAAAGCCAGATTTCAGATCTGCCGCCAGGTATTCTTCTGCGCAATCGCGCGCTTCTCGCCCGTGGCAATGACGGAAAATCCTTTTCTCTGGTCGAGGAAAATTACCTCATTGCAGGTTTCAAATCGCTAAATAGCTCGAACGAATAGAAATTTGCCTCTCCTTCAACGGGAGAGCTGCCGCCAAGCATCAACCAGAATACGCCATTTGTCCTTCACATCAGAAGCAATGCGATCATCTTGGGTCATGATTTCAAGGCTCTGCTCGACATAGGCAGAAGACTGGGACCGAAAATGATGCTCGACTTCCGCCTGCGCCTCGGCAACGCCAGGAAGACGAAGAAGCCGCCTGATACCGTATTGAATATCTTCCAGTAAAATACGAGCGGGCTGCGGCCCATCGAGATCGAAACGAGTAACAAAAAGCTCAAAAATACCGGGGTTGTTGTATCGGAAATGCTTTTTCTTCAGAACACCGGTTCCATCATTTTCACCACGGGCAAATTTCCAGACGTATTCCTCAAGAGATCGCACATGGTAATGGCAAATAAAAGCATTGTTCGTTGGATGAGCAGAGAAATTGATATCATAATTCGTCAGATCCCCGTTCTTATGCTGCTCTCCGTCAATAGTCATGTAGGGAATAATATCCCGCTCGCGGGAAACAGGATGGTGTGCCGATGCGCCAGAGAACAGGTTGGTTCGGAATGCCGTCTTGAGAAGGACATGCTTCTCTGTTTCGACAAAACGTTCTGCTGACAGAGCCGGTGTCCAGGCAAGGTGACGGTTTGATGTCAGCACCCGCCACGACATCGTTACCGCTTCAGCTCCCTCCCGCTCTCGTGCTTCTAGGAGAGGCGGCAAACGATGATCGACTTCCTTCGAGGGCAAGACCACTTCATCCAGATCGACCACGAGGCACCATCGATAATCAAGGATTTCAGGCAATATCATCAGGGCATGATTATACGCCTTGTCCTGCATGTTGATGCGCTCCGGCGCCGCACCGCTGTTATCAATCCAGATGATCTCACCAGCCTGGGCCAGATGATACAGCAATCTGTCCGATCCGTCCGTAAGGTCGTTGGTATAGATAAAAAACTGCTCCACACCTATACGCCTGTGATGGGCGATCCATTCCAGAAGATAGACACCTTCGTCACGCGCGGTTGCCAGTAATGCGAGGGTTTTCGTGGGGGATATGGCACGCCTAGCGACGCTCAGAAGCCGGGCCCCAATGCAGTAAACCGCATCCTTGCCGATATTCTCCTGAAAGCCCAGGAAATCATACGACGCCCCCGCAGCCTGAACAGACAGGAGCTTGCCGGATTGCCATTCATGAAGACGCTGGAACCCTTCTGAGATCCAGCCGCCCTGCGGTAGCGTGGATAGAATACGAGAACAGAGAGAAGCGACACTTTCCGTGCCTGCCTTGAGATCAGCGATAAAGAGTCTGGCAAAGACGTCCAGTATCCCGGGAGCCAGAAAATCACACATCATATCTAGCAAGTGCGGCAGAAAGGACGGCGGACAGGCAGCGAGCGCCTTCAGAACGGCAGGAGGATCTTCACGCCCCTTGACCAACTCGGCAAAGGCAGCTGCGAAATCCCTGAGGCAGACACTAGGAACGGTGTCAATCGATAGCAACTGGTAACGTTCCCAATCCGATATGAGCTGCCCGTCGAAATAGACACGCCCGGTTCCGTCTTCAGCTCTTGCAAAAAAGGAATTGCGATAACGCTTTAAGGCCCACTTCTCCTCGGGCATCGCAATCACACTCAGGGGTAAAAAGACAGGTGACCAGCCATTCGGACAGGTCGCCGATGGAGCCTCTGGCCATGTTCCGTCCGAACCGATCAGCAGAGCGAAACCAGGCATGAGGGACCAGGTGACCACCACTGTCTCACGGGAAAACTCTTCAGGTCGATGACTCAACAGTCGCGTTGCGGGGTCGAGGTCGAGAAGGGTCTCATGATGGGTCATGATCCGCGTTACGCGACAGGTTACCTGTTCGCCATCGGCCATGCGAAACTGGAATGAGGCCATCTCGTCCGGTACACCTTTTTCTATATCAAGCACGCCACTGTAGATGCTGACCACCATCCAGCGCAATCATCTGCCCAGTTACTGAGGGCATACGCAGTAATGATCGCATAGCAACAACAATTTCCTCTAGATCTGCTCCTGTTTGTAGTGGAGAATTATTACGAATCCTCTCAAAATGCTCATCGCTCTGCCCGATTGCAGGCAGAACCGGGCCAGGACCAATTGCATTGACGCGGATACGTGGTGCAAGCGCAAGGGCCATGGTCTGGGTGAGGGTCCATAGTCCCGCCTTTGAAAGGGTGTAGCTCACAAAATGCGGTGTCGGGTTCCAGACACGCTGATCAAGAAGATTGAGTATCATTCCTTTTGCATCATCAGGCAGAAGACGGGCGAAATCCTGCATAAGCACAAAAGGTGCACGCAAATTAGTTTCGATGTGGCGGTCCCATGAATCACGGCTGGCGTCATGCCATTCATCCCGCTCAAAGACCGATGCATTATTGATCAGCACCCCCACCGGGCCAAGAACATCCCGGGCCTCACTGACGAGGCGTGAGACCTGATCTTCCTGTGAAAGATCCGCCTTCAGAACATGGCCAGGCACATCAAGCGTCCTGAGCAGAGCACGCGCCTCGTCAGCATGGCTTCGACAATGGAGAGCAATCGAGAATCCCTCCTGAGCCAGAGCCACGACCACTGCCCGACCGATGCGCCTGACGCCACCGGTCACGAGAGCTACGCGGGGAATGGCAGGTGATATAGTTGCTCCCCCTCCTGACTCCTGCCTCATTGTGCAGGCCGTCTTGCAGAAAGCGCCGCCGCCAGGGTGCCGTCATCCAGAACATCGAGAGCACCGCCGATGGGCACACCATGACCGACACGCGTCACTGTTACCTCGTAAGCTGCAAGTTTTTCCTGAAGCCAGTGCGCTGTACTGGCGCCTTCGACCGTGGCACCAAGCGCAAGAATGACTTCACGTACCTCACCGGAGGCAACACGCGACAGGAGCGAGGCTGTGTTCAGATCTTCCGGTCCTGTACCGGAAAGCGCCGAGAGCACCCCACCCAGTACCTGATATGTCCCAGGATGCAGGCGTGAACGCTCCAGAGCCCAGAGATCCCCCACGGTCTCGACCACACAGATCAACCCGTGATCACGGGTGGGATCGGCGCAGATACTGCAGGGGTCGCTGCTGTCCAGTGTCCCGCAGACATGACAGCTCCGAACTGAATGCGCTGCTGCCTCCATGGCCTGGGCCAGAGGCAGCAATCTTGCCTGCGGCGCGCGCAGGAGCACAAGCGCCGCTCGCCGCGCCGAACGCGGGCCCAGACCCGGCAGGCGTGATAATAGCTGGATCAGCCTTTCGACATCGCCACCGCCCATCATAGCCCTGCCCTCTCGGAAGAATCAGTCAGAACGGGAATTTCAGCCCGGCAGGCAGGTCGATCCCACCAGTGACCTTGCGCATTTCTTCTGCATTGGCCGATTCGACCTTGGCCTTTGCATCGGCAAAAGCCGCAACGATCAGATCCTGAAGCATCTCAACTTCATTCGGGTCGGCAAGTTTCGGATCAATCCTGATAGCCCGCATATCACCCTTGCCGCTCAGGGCGACACTTACCAGCCCCGCACCGGAGGATCCCTCAATTGTCAGCGCGTTAAGCTATTCTGCACATCTTCCATACGCGACTGCATCTGTGAGGCCTGTTTCATCAAACCCGCAAGATTTTTCATAACTCTTACTCCTTGAAACTAGAAAGAAGACCCGCCCCCAAAATCATGCCAGTCATCATCATCCATCAGATCGGCATCGATAGGGGCAAAGTCCAGATCGGGCGCCGCCGGTTCTGTCGCCCAGCTCTCAGGGGCTTCCAGCTCCTCTGGCGGCAATCCGTATTCATCGAGCGAGAGATCCTTGGGCTCCCCCACGCGCGCATCGGGAAAGACATCGAGAATGGCGCGCAAAAGCGGATGCGCATGCAACTCCTCACGACGCAGCGCGACAATCTCGGCACCCTGTTCATCAAGTGTCGGCTCGCCTTCTTCCTGCGAGGTCTCGATCTGCCATTGACCCGGATAGACGCGCTCAAGCAGGGCCTGAAGCCGTGTCTCGATGCGTGGCGGTGTGCCACGCGCCATGCGCAGCGCGACACGCGGCGGCTCGAAACGCACCAGATGCGCTGAATGGCGCAGAATACCGTGCAGCATCGCCTCTGACTCACGCGCCACGAAGGCCACCATTTCGCGCCAGGAACGCAAAGGCATCGGCGCCTCGACGCTTTCGATCTCAGGTGGCGGCGGCGCCGGTGTCAGAATAGGATTCGGCGCAAGGATTGGCGCTTCATAGGCCACACCGCCATTGGCGACGAGACGCAATGCAGCGCGAGGGCGATCATCACCACCATCGGGTGCGCCCCCGACCATCGCGCCGCGAGCCGTGACACCTGATCCATCGCCAAGTGCGTTACCCGACAAAGCAGCAGAGCCACCGCCTTCCTGCCCGTCAGCCGGCATCTGCATGACCAGACGCGCCAAACGATCGGGGGTAGGCAGCGTACTGGCATAGCAGAGCCGGATCAGCACCATTTCTGCCGCAGCCCGTCGATCGGGGGCCTGTTCAACCTCCTGAACACCCTTGAGCAGGATCTGCCACGCACGGCCGAGCTCGGCATTGGGTAATCTATCAGCGAGCGAGGCACCACGATCGCGCTCTGCCTCAGGCAGTTCGCGGCTATGACGAAGGCTGGGAATGGCCTTCAGACGCGAGATGATATGAATCAGATCGAGCAGATCGGTCAGCAAAATGCCAAGATCGGCACCCTGCGCATAAGCCTGACCGCTGATCTCAAGCGCCTGATCGGCCTTGCCCTGCATCAGCACTTCGAAAAGGTCGAAAACGCTCTGGCGATCTGCGAGACCGAGCATCGCGCTGACCATCGGTGCTTCGATACGTGCTGAGCCTTCCCCCTCGCCCTGGGCGATGGCCTGATCGAGCAATGACAGCCCGTCGCGCACGGAACCGTCGGCGGCGCGGGCGATGAGCGATAACGCCTCATCGGAGAACGCGACCGATTCCTTCTCGGCGATTCCGGCGAAATGCTGCATCAGCATTTCCTGCGGCACACGGCGCAGGTCGAAGCGCTGGCATCGGGACAGCACAGTGACCGGCACCTTGCGCAATTCGGTCGTCGCGAAAATGAACGTCACCTGCTCGGGCGGCTCTTCGAGCGTTTTTAGCAAGGCATTGAACGCATTGCGCGAGAGCATGTGGACCTCATCGATAATGAAGACCTTCATGCGGCCCTGCATGGGCCGAAAGCGCGTTGCCTCGATGATTTCGCGTATGTCGTCTACGCCCGTGCGCGAGGCGGCATCCATCTCCAGCACGTCGGGGTGACGATCGGCGAGAATCGCCGTGCAATTGGCACAGACACCACAAGGTCGGCAGTCGGGCCACCCTGCCCGTCAACGCCGATGCAGTTCAGCGCACGGGCAATGATACGCGCGGTGGTGGTCTTCCCGACGCCGCGCACGCCAGTGAGCATGAACGCATGCGCCACGCGGCCGAGCTGGAAAGCACGGCGCAGAATACGCACCGTTGCGTCCTGACCGATCAGATCGTCGAAATGCTGGGGGCGGTATTTGCGCGCGAGAACGCGATAGGGCCCGCTGCGCTCTGCCGTTTTCCTGGGCTCGGGGGGCGCAACTGGCGCAGGCGCCAAAGGGGCATCGAAGAACCCGCCCTCCTCAATCGGGGGGAGCGGGATATCTTCCGGTGTGGGGGTATCGTCTGAAGGCGTCATGCGCAAAAAAGCGAGACCGGCTGCTTCAGGGGGTGGGAGGCCGAACACATGACCCGAACAAAACTCACTGCGGCTGCTTCCTTCCGGACCTGACCGGGTTCGCAAGCCGTCCGTCCAAGGCCGACCTCCCGGTGCAGGGTTAACACCATTCTGCCTCTTCTGCGCAAGAGGCAGATGCAGGTTTTTTTTACAACCCGCTTGCACCACCATCAGCATGACGACGGTCCCAGCCACCATAGAGCTTCCCGGTTTCGAGCGCATCAACAGAAGGACGCCCGAAAAGAATTCCCTCTGCAACGCCCCAGGGACGATGCGGTGAGAGCGTATAGCCTTCACGTTCCAGGGCCTGCATCACATCGGGGCCAAGCGCACGCGGTTCCAGTTCAATGGCCACCGGCTTCCACTGTTCATGGATGCGTGGCAGGTCAACAGCCTGCTGGATATCCAGACCGCCATCAATCACGCCCAGCACCACTGACAGAATAATGGTTGGAATGCGTGACCCGCCAGGACTGCCAATCACCATGAAAGGTTTGCCATCATGGGAGATGATCGTCGGAGCCATGGAGGAAAGTGGCGTCTTTCCTGGCGCAATGGCGTTAGCCTCTGAACCGACGATGCCGAACATATTGGCACTGCCCGGTTTTGCCGAGAAATCATCCATTTCATCATTGAGGAAGAAACCGGTATCCCCGCCGATCACCCCGGCACCGAACCAGCCATTGAGTGTATAGGTGGCCGAAATGGCAAAACCCGAACGATCGGCGACGGAAAACTGTGTCGTCTCGTGCTTCTCGCGGGTGTCGCTCGCTGCTGGCTGGGCCGCCATGGGCAGGGCTACGCCGGCCACCAGCGAGTCGGAATTGAGCGCATGATCGAGCGGAATACCCTTGCGGATTTCTGCAGCATAAGCCGGATCAATCAGATGGGCGACCGGGTTTTTCACGAAATCGGGATCGCCCAGATCGCGCCGGTCTGAATAGGCATGGCGCATGGCCTCGACCTGACGCTGTACACCGGCAACGCTGCGCAGGCCCAGCGCCTTCATGTCATAGCCAGAGAGGATATCGAGCATCTCGCACAGCGCGACGCCGCCGCCGCTCGGAGGCGGTGCGGTATCAATATCATACCCGCGATAGCGACAGTGAATCGGGGCGAATTCGCGTGATGATAGGCAGCGAAATCGGCAAGGGTCAGAATGCCGCCGTTTTTCTCACTGGCCGCCACAACTTGCTGCGCGATGGCACCCTTGTAAAAAATATCTGCACCCGATTGCGCGATACTGCGCAAAGTCCTTGCAAGCACCTTCTGAACCAGACGATCTCCCTTCTGAAGCGGGGTACCATCAGCACGCAGGAAAATGGCGCGCGCATGGGAATCCTTCCGAAAGGCCTCGGTACTGGTATGCAGCAGATCGGCGTCCCCCTGCCCCAGCACAAACCCCTTTTCCGCCAGAGCAATCGCCGGAGCCATCACCTTGGCGCGGCTCAGCTTGCCCCAGCGGCGATGGATTTCCTCAAGCCCGGCCACGGTCCCGGGTATACCGACAGCACGCCATCCCTCTATTGAAGCCTTTGGATCAACCTTGCCCTGGCCATCCTGATACATAGTGGGGGTTGCTGCCCCAGGGGCACGCTCACGGAAATCAATAAATGTCGTCTTGCCATCAGGCAGACGCAGGGTCATGAACCCGCCACCGCCAATATTACCCGCTGCCGGATAAACAACCGCCAGAGCATAGCCAACAGCGACAGCAGCATCTGCAGCATTACCGCCAGACGCCAGAATCTGGCGACCGGCTTCCGAAGCCAGATGCTGTGCCGACACCACCATTCCACGACTACCTTCAACCGGCCTGACTGGCGTCAATTCAGGATTGACCGTACCGAAGGCGAGCGGATCAAAGGGCATCGTAGCCGTTGCAGGAGTAGCGAGAGCAAGGCACGGCAGAGAAATACCAGTAAAAAGGAGCGACAGAGCTGCCGTCCGGATGCAGACACGCTTCACGTGGATCGTTCCTTGTCAATCAGCAGTATATAAGGGGGTTTGGTGTAGCCCGCAGGGGAAAGCGTAAAGATCTCGTATCCATCCCGCGTTACGGCAAGCATATGTTCGAACTGAGCCGAAAGAGATCGGTCACGCGTAACCGCTGTCCAGCCATCTTCAAGCGTCTTGGTAGCCTCCTTGCCGAGATTCAGCATGGGCTCAATGGTAAATACCATCCCTTCCTGAAGCCTGAGCCCCTTGCCTGGCTTGCCGTAATGCACGACCTGAGGTTCCGCATGAAATTCCCGGCCAATACCATGGCCGCAGAAGTCACGCACGATCGAGAGCCGATGCCCTTCGGCAAAACTCTGGATGGCATGACCCACATCTCCCAGAGTCTTGCCCGGAGCAACTTCGGCAATACCCAGCATCAGGGCCTTGTAGGTCGCCTCCACCAGATTGACTGCCTTGCGCGGCACATTACCTACCAGATACATGCGAGAGGTATCACCATACCACCCGTCAAGGATCGAGGTGACATCGATATTGACGATGTCGCCATCTTTCAGACAACGCTCGCCGGGTATGCCATGGCAGACAACATGATTGATCGAGATACAGCAGGACTTGGGAAAGCCACGATAATTCAGTGGCGCCGGGATCGCTCCATGATCAAGCGTAAACTCGTGAATAAGGGTATTCAGATCATCGGTTTTCGCGCCGGGTACGACATAAGGCGTGATCATATCCAGGGTTGCAGCAGCAAGCTGCCCCGCTTTTCTGAGACCGACGAAATCCTCCTCGGTATGAAGAGGTACCCCGTGATACGTGCTCATGCTGTCCATAAACTGTTACCGCCTCCTGCTACATTCTCTGATCATGCAAAATGTTCAGAGAAAATGCGCGCCAGAGACGTATGGGGCAAGGTCAGGACTGTTTTTTTTACAGTCCCAGACTTCACCCCTTCTGATGACGGGCCTTTTTCTTTGTGGAGACGACATGGCGTGAGGTCGCCATACGGACATTGGCAGCTGCTACCGTATGATGTCTGGCAGCATGAGTCAGAGGCTGATAGCGACGTGGACCATTTGGCGCCTCGGCCACTTCGAATACGGCGCTCGACCCACCTGCGGCACGACCACGACGACGCGTATTACGCGCCAGGACGGTGGGCGGATGCAATGGCGCCATGGGGGCGACACCCTCCGAAGCAAAACCCTGATCGAGTATGCTCGCCATCATGGCATTACGCTGTGGATTGGACCGTGCACCAAGAACAACACCGACCAACCGTACGTTACTGCGCAGGGCCGACGTAATAAGATTGTGGCCTGCCAGATCGGTGTAGCCCGTCTTCATGCCATCAGCCCCGGCATAGGTCTTGAGCATCGGGTTGTGATTGGGGATCATCCGACCATGGAAGGAAAATACAGGCGTCGAGAAATAGTGATAATATTCAGGAAAATCCTGAACCAGATGCTGCGCCAGCATTGAGAGATCACGGGCTGTCGTCACCTGATCGGGATCAGGCAAACCCGAGGCATTGCGGAAAGTGGTGTTCGACATCCCCAGCGCACGGGCCTGTTGGGTCATCATATTGGCAAAACGCACTTCATCACCGCCACCCAGCAACTCTCCCAGTGCGCAGGCAGCGTCATTGGCCGATTTTGTTACCAGACCCAGAATGGCCTGCTGAACCACAAAACGGGTTCCAGGCACAAGACCAAGTTTCGAGGGCGCCTGTGTTGCGGCATGAATCGATACCGGCACAGTTGTATCGGTTGTGATTTCACCAGCCCGCAGAGCACGGAACGCCATGTAGAGGGTCATCAGCTTGGTCAGGGATGCCGGGTAACGCTGAAGATCGGGATCGACTTGCGACAATACTGCACCGCTGTTCACATCCACAACGTAGGAGCTGACATGACCTGCATACTGGGCACGGGCTATTTTTGGCATCCCGATCACGCTTGCACCCAGACAGACGCCCAATGCAGCGCGCGTAAAAACCCTCAGCTTACGGTGCATAACCGCTTTTTCTGCCCCAGGGAGGCTGTTCTCTCTTGCGGACTGCATGCTGTAGGTCACTCGTGCCCCCGGTTGACTGGCGGTTTTCCCATCATAGACAGACGCCTTTCCTGTAGTCCATGATCATCTGCGTCAAATGCGGGGAAATTAAGGTAAAAGCTCCCTGCAAGCGGTTTTTGCAGGTTTGTCCCATGTTAGATCTTTGCGATCATCTATTTCATCCCATATGCTCATGACCATGCACCATCGCGCGACGACCCTCGAGACATCCAGAACGTCCGGCCTTCCTTCCGGCACCCATGCGCTCCCTCGCGCCTCGGCACCCGACACCCCCCCCGAGAAGAATGGAAACGGCGACGAATCACACATCAGCGTTGCTATCCAGGCCCGCCCTGAAACACGACGTCCGGCGATGTACAAGGTCCTGATGCTGAATGACGATTACACGCCTATGGAGTTTGTCGTACATGTATTGGAGCGTTTTTTCTCCAAATCGCGGGAAGAAGCGACAAACATTATGCTGAATGTTCACAAAAAGGGCGTTGGCGTCTGTGGCGTCTTCACTTTCGAAGTAGCAGAAAGCAAGGTAACGCAGGTGATGGATCTCGCGCGGCAGAACCAGCACCCGCTACAATGTATGATTGAAAAGGCCTGAGCCGGCTGCCTGCCGGTTACAGGCCCCGCAAAATCGCCCGGAAAGTACCCTTTTTCTAAACCAGAAACAGCTTACATCCAGTCTCGTTGGCCCGTCACGCTTGACCCAAAGGAGCGCCCCCATGTTGTCTCGTATGCTCGAACAGACGCTCCATCGCGCCCTCACCCTCGCCGGAGAGCGGCGACACGAATACGCGACCCTCGAACATCTGCTTCTTGCCCTGACTGAAGATACCGACTCGGTGACTGTATTCCGGGCCTGCGGCATTGATCTTGAAAAACTCCGCGCCGATCTCACCGAGTTTCTTGACAAGGACCTCGCAGGACTCGCTTCTGACCGCCCTACCGAGCCCAAACCAACAGCCGCTTTCCAGCGTGTTATCCAGCGCGCCGCCATTCACGTGCAATCGACCGGTCGTGATGAGGTAACAGGCGCCAACGTATTGGTCGCGCTTTTTGCCGAACGTGAAAGTCATGCCGTCTACTTCCTGCAGTTGCAGGACATGACCCGCCTTGATGCTGTCAATTTCATTTCCCATGGCATTGCAAAGGCTCCCGACAAATCGAGCCGTCGCGCGCCCAGCGGATCACGTGACAAGGAAGAAGGCGAACGCGAAGAGAAACAGGGCAAGGCCGCCAAGCCGCAGGAAGCTCTGGCCGCCTATTGCGTCGACCTTAACAAGCGCGCTGAAGACGGCAAGATCGACCCGCTGATCGGACGTGACAGCGAAGTCGAGCGGACCATCCAGATCCTGTGCCGTCGCACGAAAAACAATCCGCTTTATGTGGGCGATCCCGGCGTGGGCAAGACGGCGATTGCCGAAGGCCTGGCCAAGCGTATCGTTGAAGGCGATGTACCTGAAGTCCTGCTTGACGCAACCATCTTCTCGCTCGACATGGGCGCGCTGCTGGCCGGAACACGCTATCGCGGTGATTTTGAGGAGCGTCTCAAGGCTGTGGTCACTGAGCTGGACCAGACGCCGGGTGGCATTCTATTCATTGACGAGATCCATACCGTTATTGGCGCGGGCGCAACTTCGGGCGGGGCGATGGATGCCTCCAACCTGCTCAAGCCCGCCCTTGCCGCCGGTACACTGCGTTGCATCGGGTCGACCACTTACAAGGAATATCGCCAGCATTTCGAAAAGGATCGCGCCCTAGTGCGTCGCTTCCAGAAAATCGATGTGCCGGAGCCCTCGATCAGCGATACCATCAAGATCCTTCGTGGATTGAAAGGTAACTACGAGCGTCACCATAAAGTCCGTTATACTGACGATGCTCTCAAGGCAGCGGTCGAGCTTTCGGCAAAATACATGCATGATCGCAAACTGCCGGACAAGGCGATCGATATCATTGACGAAGCCGGCGCATCGCGCATGCTCCTCCCCGAAAGCAAACGACGCAAGACGGTCACGCTCAAGGATATTGAGGAAATCGTGGCCAAGATCGCGCGCATCCCGCCCAAATCGGTCTCAACCGATGACCGTGAGACTCTGCGTCTGCTGTCACGTGATCTTAAAAACATGGTCTTCGGTCAGGATCGCGCCATTGAGGCCCTTACCTCGGCCATCAAGCTGGCACGCGCCGGGCTGCGTGACCCCGAGAAACCGATTGGTAATTATCTGTTTTCGGGCCCAACTGGCGTCGGCAAGACAGAAGTCGCCAAACAACTCTCTGCCTCACTCGGTATCGAACTGATCCGCTTCGACATGTCAGAATATATGGAGCGCCACTCCATATCACGGCTGATCGGGGCCCGCCGGGCTATGTTGGTTTCGATCAGGGCGGCCTGCTGACCGATGCAATCGACCAGCATCCCCACGCCGTACTCCTGCTCGATGAAATTGAGAAAGCGCATCCGGAACTCTACAATATCCTGCTGCAGGTCATGGATCATGGCCGTCTGACCGATCACAACGGCAAGACGATCGATTTCCGCAATGCCATCCTGATCATGACAACCAACGCAGGCGCTGCAGATCTGAGCAAGGAAGCTCTAGGTTTTGGACGTACCGATCGCGTGGGCGAGGATGAAGACGCGATCAAGCGGCTGTTCACCCCCGAGTTCCGCAATCGTCTGGATGCGATTATTCCGTTTGCCAACCTCACTCCGGAAACTGTCGGGCGTGTGGTGGAAAAGTTTGTTCTGCAGCTTGAGGCCCAGCTGGCTGACCGTCATGTGACAATCGAAATCACTTCTGCTGCCAAGGAATGGCTGGCTGAACGAGGCTATGATCGCCATTATGGCGCCAGACCGCTTGGACGCGTCATTCAGGACAACATCAAGAAACCACTCGCAGAAGAATTACTCTTCGGTGCTCTGGTTAATGGCGGGGCCGTACGGATTGGGCTGAAGGACAACGCGCTCAGTTTCGAATTCCTTGAAGCCACGCCTGCAGCAAGCAAGACAGGTGAGGAAGATTCCGATGAACGATCGGAAGCAACCAGCAATAACTAGGATCTGCTTTCTGGATCCCAGCAAAAAAGCGGTGGGGAGACCCACCGCTTTTTTTATTCGTATCGTTTTCCGTTGACCTGAACATAGCCGGGGCTGGCCCAGTGCCGCCCTGTGCCATGATGAGTCCAGTCAATGCCCTGACTGCGGGCAGAGTCGAAATAATAACGCCCGACAACGTCTACCGCATCGCCTGTTTTGACCCAGGGCCAGTCCGGCGCCTGCATGCGGTCAAGATCGGAAACGATGCGTATCTGACGACCAGGCGCCACCTGCATGATAAAGTACCCATGCACCCCGCTACGTGTGCGGCGAGATCTCTCTGTTACAGAAATCACCTCACCACAGACATGCTCGGGGAGGTCAACGCGTGTCGGCCCGGTTTGAAAAAATCCCGCCTGATCAGAGAGGAATTTCTGGTTGTCGCATTGCACAGGTGCAATCTGTGCCTGCGCCGCGCCAAGCGTCAGCATAACCAGACACCCTGCGACCAGAAGCGCGCGCCCATTGCGAACTGCGTAAGGGGAAATATTCATTTCTTGTGCAATGTCTCCGGCTTATGTGCCGCTTTAGCGCCCGTTTTGTTACTCTCGACAAGAATCTTGGGGTCGTCCTTTGACGCCTTGATCTCATTCTTCTTGATCTTCATGGGCTTGGTCACCGTTTTAAGCACGTGGCCTTCCGTCTCCCCGTTGCTGGTCTTCCAGGTAACATCATCACCTTTTTTGAAGTCTTTCACCGACATGAGTCCTGTCCTTGCTGTCCAAGGCACGAACGCGTTGAGCAGCCCCCATGTTTCCAACCAGCCCAGCTTGACCCATAAAAAAAGCCGCTCTGCGCGAGCGGCCCTTTTTTGCATAATGAGTTCGCAATTCAAGCCGCGATGGACTTATGGCTCGTCTGCGCCTCAAGAATCTGCTTGAGGATTTCCGGGAACTCCGAGAGGTGGCCAATACGCAGCAAACCCGGCCAGCTTGGTGCAGGCTTGTCGAGATCACGCAGGAGAACACAGGCCATACCGGCACGACGGGCCGCTTCTGCACCGGTATCGGAGTCTTCCAGCACAATACAGTTCTCGGGACCAACACCCTCAAGTTCGGCTGCATGGAGATAGAGGTCCGGGCGCGGCTTGGGCATTTCGAGATCACGACCCGAGTGAATGCGTTCTTCTTCAAGCAGCTCATCCAGACCGGTACTGGAAAATTTAGCTTCCATCTCCGCACCTGAGGAATTCGAACCAATACGGATCGGCAAACCAAGATCATGAACGCTCTGCAGCATTTCATGAGCACCGTCGATCGTCTCTGCTTCGGTTTCCATCATTTTGACGATGCGATCCTGCATCATCATGTCCCAGTCTGCGGGCATTTCCTTGCCGGTCTCACGACCGATGCGTTCACCGATCTTGACCAGTTCACCACCCGTAAAAATCTTGTGGGCTTCTTCATTCGAGAGATCCCAGCCGTGATGACGGGCTTCTTCAGCCATTTTTGCCGTGGAGAGATGTTCACCATCAACGAGCACGCCATCACAATCGAAAATGACGAGTTTCAGTGAACCGTCTTCACGAATGGCAGCGGGAATTTCAGTGGCGTGGGCAGAGGCTACGGTCATGGCATTGTCCTTTTCGGTGCATGCGTATGCGTCGCTCGACACACCCGCATTCAGGGTTGGGGCAATCACGAAATCGTGTGTATGACGCAAACATAGTCATTGAAAATAATAATTCAAGGAAAAAATACCCAATGACGCTCAACGTGCTACGCAAGAAGGAAACACCCTCTCATCATCGATAAATATGACAATATTATTAAAAAACAATAATATGAGAGGAAATTATTTCATAGAAAGATATTTACGCGACATTCAGATATGACATGTATAATAGAAAATATACATATCATATTATCTATAATTCCTGATATATACTTCCAAACCTGAAAAAATCAGGAACAATGATCATTCAGCTATCAGAGCTCCTGTCAGCCAGAGCTTCGTCGTCACACCACATGAGCCATAGAGCGTTTGTAGATCGCTGCAGTTCAGTGAAGATGTAATTCTTGTGGCTATCTCCAGAATATCTCTAAAACTACCAGGCATGATTTGGAGAGACCTGCCAGCCTCACGAAGTACCATCATCTCGCAAGCATCTCCATCATGAACGAGAAAGACAAAGCAGCAACATATCTGGTCCGAGTATTGATCAGGTGCCGGCATTCAGAAGCTCGTCAAAGGAACAGGCTGACGGGAATTACCGAAACCCACCTTTCTTTCACTTCAAGCTGATCTTTGTTCTTCGATGTCGAGCATACTCGTGCTGACCTTCCTTGCACCGAGGCTCGCCCGGTAACCCTATCCCAACAAGACAAACAAAACTGCGACAACCATGGCCGATACGCTTACAGATTTAAAAAAGCACTTCGAGCGCATGTTCAACAAAATCATGGACTGACCACATGTCACAATCTGATTTGATGAGACCACACGCTCACATCTGGACTTCCGTTCTGTCGTCCTGAGTTCCTGGAAGGCCAGCTCCGTCCATAAACGCTGACGTAAGTCATATCAAAATGTAATACCTGCTCTAAGCCCTACAATATTCCCTCCCGTCGGGCCAATATAGGGACCCTTTTTGTTATCGACATGAGCATGGGTATAGTTGAGCATCAATCGCATGTAATCAATCAACCACCAGTTCACCCCTGCAGTAAGCGACCACCCTCTCGTGCCGCCTTGCATTTTCCATCCATCCAGCCAGTCTGCTCGACCGGCGATTTCCCAAGCGCCAATTCCTCCATGGGTCACAGGTCGAGTACACGAGGGGAAGCCCATTGACCCGTAAGAGCGTAATAGTTGGGTGTTTCGCCTGTTAGAAAAATACCAGTCTGCACGCTGGCGGCTTGAACGGTGCCTTGGCGATGATCAAAATCCATAGCACCGTAGGTGTGCCTGAACTTGATATCGCGTATCCCATACTCGCCAAGCACCCATGCTGTCTTCCAGATGCCGAAAGCTTCCAATCCGCCAGCCATGGAATTTGCGATAGGCAACGTATTGATTCGCGCTGAAAAGGCATCATTGGTGCGCGCGAGCATACGTATATTCTGGGAGAAATTAGCGCCCGGCTTGACATCCTCATAAAATCCCCAGACTCCCAGATGCACTAGTGCATCCTTGTTTCTCCAGGGGATCCAATGCGCGCGAAAGGAATACGTCAGATCATCACGCAGATTGTTTGATATGTTAGTGGAGTTGACATTGTTACCCGTTATCTGCGTGGCAATATGCCAGCCTTCGCCATAGATTTTGAATGTTGCTCCGAGCCCGTACCACCCCCTGACCGGCAGGATGGATGTAGCGACCAGATCGCGATCCAGAAATACAGTTTCGGCCGAACCGGTAGAGCCGTCGAACCCGCGATCATTAAACTTGTTACCGAGCGTATATTCTACCAGATGTTTTGCCATACGGTCACTCCACGTAGCATAAGCACTCATCACCGAGACCCGGTTGTTCGAGTAATCTCCTTCAAATACCCAGGACAGCTGCCTTGCACGGCCTTCAACACCCAGCCTGACAGCGCGCAGACTTGTTCTGGAGACATTCTGATCGTGAAATTTCGATCCAAATGCCGATCCGTAATCAAACAGAATCCGACCACGAATTCTGAAGGCGTACTGCTTGTCTGGCGTTGTAAATTCCGGAAGTCCTTTACCCCATTTCAGGACAAGCCCACCGACATGCGTCGTTCGCCCCGCATAAGGAATGGACGAATCCACCCCCATGACCGGCGAAGAGTTGAGCGGAATCGCAGATACCGCCCCCCAGGATCCAGGAGCCGCAGCCTGCTCCGGATAGCGTGTACCGCCCTGTCCTATACTTCCGCCCTTTCCGGGAGGAGCGGACGACAAAGGTACGGTCGCAAAGTCGGATGAGGCAATCTGCAACGTAGGTGACTGTGAGCGGGCCGTCGAGGACGATACCTCTTTGCTTGACTTTACTGTCGGCGAAAGCGCTTTTTGCGATGTCTGGTCAGCCAGTGCCGTATCCGTCTTCTGACTGACCGCGATCGCTGCAGCTGGCGGAACGGCCTGGGCTCCACGTACCCCATGCGTTTTACGTATAGCCGGTTTATGACCTTCGAGAACTGCAAGTCTTGCCTGCAGATCGTGGATCTGCTGCGCCTGGGCTTTGACGAGAGAGGCCAGAGCCTGCATGTCGATTTCGTTCTTCCTGACAGAGGCTTCGGCCTGTGATCCCAGAAATGTCACGAGAATTACGGGGGCCAGAGCCCGACGCCCTGATACGACGGACTTTGGATAATCATTAACCGGAGCAGAAACAGAACTCATGATTGTCCTGCCTCCTGTTTGTAAGGACGGGCAATCAGCGCTGCTACCAGCCCGCACAGGGCCGCGAGCGAAAGCCAGGCCCCGGGTATGGATCGATCACCCGTTGCATGAATAAGCCAGGTGCAGATCATCGGGGTAAAACCACCGATGCAGGTTGCAAGGCTATAGGCGAATGAGAAGCCCGTTGTGCGAATACGCGGCGGGACGATTTCAGTCAGCCAGACAACTGCAGCACCATTATATGCGCTGTAAAGAACAGCAAGAACCATCTCGACGAGCAGAAGGCGACCGAAACTCGGTGCCGAAACAAGCCAGTTCATCATCGGCCATGCAGAAGCAAGGGCAAGGAGCGTCGCTGAGATAAGCAGCTTGCGTCGACCAACCCGATCCGACAATGCACCAAAGCAAGGAAGCAAAACGAGATTGGTCAGTCCGACACAGAGTGTGACGGCAAGACTTTCGCGATTTGTCAGATGGAGAACACGCGTTCCGAAAGAAGGAGTATAGGCCGTAATCACATAAAACGATGTTGTGGTCATCATAACGGTCAAAATCCCCGTACCGACGATCTTCCACTCCTTGCAAAGCATATGCACGACTTCACGAAACTTCGGCGGCGCATGTGTTTCACGAAAGCTTTGGGTTTCCTGCAGGTTGCGTCTCAGGAAAAACAGGACGGGCACAATAAGGCATCCCAGAATGAGAGGAATGCGCCACCCCCACGCGGCCATGGCCTGATGATCAAGGTAAGTTGTCAATACAACACCGAGCAATGCTGCGCCGATAACGGCAACCTGCTGCGATGCAGACTGAAAGGCCACAATGAAGCCTTTCGTTCTTTCTGTAGCAATTTCAGATAGATAGACAGAGGTTGAACCCAGTTCTACCCCTGCGGAAAAACCCTGCAGAAGCCGGCCACACAGTACGAAGAAAGGCGCCAGTAACCCGATACTCGCATACCCTGGTGTCAATGCCAGAGTTGCTGTGCCAATTGACATGAGGGCAAGCGTCAATATCAGACCCTTACGTCGCCCGATACGATCGACATAGGCTCCCAGTACAAGCGCCCCGAGGGGCCGCATTAGAAACCCTGCGCCAAATGTCGTGAAAGAAAGTAAAAGTTCTGCGTGCTTGTCTTCGGAAGGAAAAAAAGCAGTACCTATAGCTGCGGCGTAATAGCCAAATATCATGAAATCGTACATCTCAAGCATGTTACCGCTTGCGACCTGACCCACTGCTTTCATGCGCTCAAATCTTGTTACGGGCGACTTCTGCCCCAAGGTCACGGCATCCTGAGTTTCGACCTCACAATCTGTCGCGTCTACGGTTCTCATGTCGCTATCCCCTACTTATCACAGGATAAGGACGCTCATTTTCTGCATATATTTTTAGCCATAGATACAAACAAAATGGTGATGTAACGAAATCAAGAGCTATTGTTGATGAAAAAAATTGCACAGTAGATGTACGAAATTGACTGGATTATCCCATTTATAGGTAGAGCTGGATAAATTAGTTAACATGATCAATACATCAGACATTTTTATCAAAGCGTTTCTATTTACTCTAACGGGGCATTCCTATCCACCCACCGCAGATAATCGTTAACTCATTAACGAAATAATCTGAACCGCCATCCAGATGTAAAGTGGCAACATCTGCCGTCCTGTCACGACAAGGGTAACGATATTTTCGGGCACTATTATTATTGTTGAGTCAAGCAGCACGTCTGCGAGTTTCAGCATGAAACTCCCATGAAGCCAGCAAACCATGATCAAACGGCCGATATGACACGGCCATAGGCTCATAGCTCGGGTTTTTTCTATCGCCTCAACTGCCTGTAGGTCGGCTCTGCCGATTTACGCTAGCGCCCGTAACGAGCCACATAATCCTGGACAACAGTAAGGTCACTCACAATGGCAAGCGCCTCTTCCCTGACCTCCGGCGTTAGTTCGGTCAGATCCGGCACAACTATAACTCTCATTCCGGCTGCAAGAGCTGAGCTTGCGCCACTCGTCGAGTCCTCGAGAACAAGACAGAGTTCTGGTACTACGCCAATCCGCGATGACGCGACGAGGTAGGTCTCTGCATCAGGCGTTCCATGGACAACATCCTCACGAGTGACAATTGCATCGAAACGCTCAATGAGGGAAACATGACGAAGCTGATTTCTAGCTTCTTCCCACCCTGACGAAGTTACGATCGCTCTGGGAATATGTCTCGTATCCAGAAGGTCGAGCAGAGGGAGGACACCCTGCTTTATTCTTAGCCGACCTTCTTCAAGGTAATACTTCATGTACTGCGCCTGCAAGGCAAACAACTCTTCGGCTGGAAAATCCTCGCCGAAAGTTTCCCGCATTTTAGACGCATAGCGACCCTCAACAAGGCCAATCATATGTACGCAGAATGACCGGGACAGATTGTGACCCAGATCACGCCCTGCGCGCATTTGAGCTTCTATTGCCAGGGCACCACTATTGAGGAGCAGGCCATCCATATCAAAAATAACACCACGAACTGAAAGTTGTGGACTTGAGACCAGATGGCCGGGCAGGCTGTGGGCGGGCATAAATTCATCTCGTTATGTCTGGAGAAGCTGCCAGAACACCTTGGTCAACCATATCCCTCTCAGGGAGATATTTACCGGCATACACCCCGGCACCAGAGAACCCGGAGCGGAGGCGCTCATAGCATGAAAGCGTCTGCTTCCCTCTCTCTAACGATTATCACACGCGGCTGTTCACCAGCTCTCTTCACATCCTCGGCACCATACCCGCCCAAACGCTGATTACCTGACTTCACAGCACCACGCAGAGCGCATTTATCTGGGAGCAGTCTGATGATGGGCAGCTCGATACAGAACCCATTCCTCTACAATCCGCCCATAAGCGAGATGACAATACCCGACCTCACCTCCCTTTTCTTTTCTGATTTCCAATTGCCCACCCTGTTCCTTGCAGTAAACCGATGCCGGATTGGCAAGCATTAGAGCCTTTTCCTGCCCGGATTTGCTGCCACAGCCAGTCAGTCCGCTCGCTGTAACAAGCAGGAGCAAAAACGCTGGAAAAGGCCGTCTGGGGGCCAGATTCATGGGTCTATCCTTTTATTCTGTCACCTTGTTGGTGGACCATCTGAGAAAAAAAAGCGAGTGAAGGAAATCTTGATGCCCCCACACCACTAATCGAAACAAGCTTTTACAGCACGTTCTTCTTATAATAGAGCAAATGGCAAACCGGCTCATCGGGGTCGAGCTTGTCACATTGACCGCATCGAAACTTGCCGGGATTCCTGATGCTATTCTCTGGCCCAGTACGAAACTGTTGATGCCGGAGTTGTCTGAGACAAAATCTTTCTGCCTCACCTGAGCGTGTTCAAGAACACCGCATCGTGTTCGACCTCCCCCCTTTTACTCGACCCGATATCCCCGTTCAGTCATTTCTTTCAAGCTGCCCATAATGGGCTGTGCTTTTTACATGAGGAAGCGATCAAATGGATATGGGCCTGAAAAACAAGGTCGCCGTTGTTACAGGCGGCAGTGTCGGAATTGGCCTTGCGGTAGCCGAAGGGCTGGCGCGTGAAGGAGCTCATATCGTCATGGTGGCCCGCGACAAGGAGCGCCTTGCGACAGCAGCGCACAAGCTCGCAGAAACCCATGGTGTGCGCTGTCTGCCAGTCTCTGCCGATGTCGCAACGGCAGAGGGGGTCGATAGTGTCATTCGTCAGATCGAAGAAGCTTTCGGTGGTGCTGATATCCTTATCAACAATGCAGGTACCGGCTCGAACGAAACGATCATGGAAGCCCCCGATGACAAATGGCAGTTCTACTGGGAACTGCATGTCATGGCAGCCGTGCGTCTGGCACGCGGTCTCGTACCCGGCATGAAGAAACGCGGTGGGGGCGCAATCATTCATAATGCCTCCATCTGCGCCGTTCAGCCCCTGTGGTATGAGCCGATCTATAACGTCACCAAGGCTGCGCTGATGATGTTCTCCAAAACGCTGGCAACAGAAGTGATCAAGGACAATATCCGCGTCAACTGCGTCAATCCCGGGCTGATCCTGACACCGGACTGGGTAAAAACCGCCAAACAGCTTACCAGCGAGAGCGGCGGAGACTGGGAAGGCTATCTGCAATCGGTGGCAGATGAGCATGCTACGATCAAGCGGTTCGGCTCGCCGGAAGAACTGGCCAATTTCTTCGTTTTCCTGTGCTCCGACAAAGCCTCCTACAGCGTGGGCTCGTCGTATTTTGTTGATGGCGGCATGCTCAAGACGCTTTAACTCGGTGTGATGCGACCCAGAGCTTTCTGACCAGTTAATGCGTAGTCAGTCGCCCCCCATTCGCGGGGCGACAGTATTTCACCTGTCTCGGGCTCCTGGCCCGTAACAGGCTCCTAAGGAAAACCAATCGATGAGTGATACGAAACGCTTTGCAGGCAAGACAGCACTGGTCACAGGTGCTGCTGGCAATATTGGCCTCGCCGTTGCCCGGCGTCTCGCCAGGGAAGGCAGCCATGTAATTCTGCTCGACCTCGATCAGGCCAAGCTCGATGATGCTGCCAAGGGCTTTGCCGAGCATGGAGTAAAGGTGAAGACAGTCGTCTGCGACGTTACGAATTACAAAAGCGTGGAAGACGCAGTGGAATACGCCGAAAAAACGGTGGGACCGATTGACTTCCTCTTCAACAATGCCGGCTATCAGGGGGCCTTTGCCCCAATCCATGAATACCCGGCGGAAGATTTCCAGCGTGTGGTGGATATCGATCTCGTCGGCGCGTTTCACGTATTACGCGCCGTATCGCGTCGCATGGTCGACCGTCGCTCAGGCAGTATCGTCAACACCGCCAGCATGGCCGGATTACAGGGCCCGCCCAATATGGGTGCCTATGGCTCATCAAAATTCGGCGTGGTCGGCCTTACCCAGGTAGCTCGAAAGACCTCGCGCCACATAATATCCGGGTCAACGGCATTGCTCCCGCATTGATGGGGCCAGGCTTCATGTGGGATCGCCAGACAGAGCTCCAGGCGGCTACCAATACCCAGTATTTTTCAACTGATCCCGAAAAGGTGAAAATCGATATGGTCGCAGGTGTCCCGATGCGGCGCCTTGGCGATATCGAGGAAATTCCGGGAACGGTCGCGTTCCTGCTCAGTGAAGATTCAAGCTATATCACAGGCGTAACGCTGCCTATTTCCGGCGGTATCCTCTGATCCAGCTCCGAACTGCGTCCTCGCTCTTGCGAGGCGCAGCCTCTGAGAGTTCTTTTCGAAAATTGCGAGAAACTCTCTTCAGGCACGGATGATTTACACTTCTGCGTCGTCGACGATACTTCGGAACCAGCACGCAGAAAACAAAAATCACGATTATACTGATATAGTGAGTCTGTAATTTCTCACAATCAATCCTATGATGACTTTCATATATTCTGCAGAGAATAGCTGATTTACACCGTATTCAGCGATCTCATCAGGGAGAGCACCATTGAAGCTGACAATCCTTACGCTAGGCACCTTGCTTGTTGGTCTTGCCGCATCGCAAGCTCAGGCAGGGACAAATTGCGACAAGAAAATCCAGAACCTTGAATACCAGATTTCGATAGCCAGAAATTATAACAATACCCAGAGAATTACAGGGCTCGAGAGATCTCTGGATCAGGTCAAACTGAACTGCCAGCAGAACCAGTATTACTACGACAAACGCAAGACCAACCGTCAAAGAAATCGCCACCACGATCACCACGACCGCAACAGAGATAACTAGACGCGCTCCAACCCGGCAATGCTACAGAATGGCGGTCGGAAATTGCCCGCCATCTCTGCCAAAGACTCTCGATAAAAGACAGACTGCTACGCTCAGCCCTTGATTTCATGACAATTCAGCATTGCGCTGGCATCCGTCTCACTCGAGAAAAGTGCCTCATCGCTTCGGGTCCACCAGACATATTGGCCTGCGACATATTTTGCACCATCCGCAGCAACGACATTCGAGAAGATCTGGGTTTTCCCCTCGATCTGCAGCACAGCCAGGCTGATATCGCCGGCATTGACGTAACTGACCTTGACCACTTTTTCTGCCAGAACACCGCGCAGCTTGGCCGAGCTGGCGCCTTTTTTCGCCTTGCAGACATAGGATACATCCTGCCGCTGAATCTCGGTTGAAACGGAGAGAGGGACCGAGAGAGACGTTTCTTTCTCCGCGTATGCCGGAGAGATCATCATAACTGTCGTCAGAACAACTGCAGCGATCGTCAGCTTACTGATCATGTTCCACCCTTTTTCGTCAGTCAGTCGAGAATAAGGGCCTTCGCTCGACAGAACAACACGCTCATCCCGCCTCCATGATCTCAGCATAAGCAGGCAGCTTCTGTCGCGTCGCCTACCAACGGTTCTGGAAGAATTGGAAAAGCTTGATCAGCAACGGATGATACGCGTCGAAGTGATCTTCTTCTGTTTGACAGATCCGATACGTGCCGTTTGTGTGTGCCTTCTGGGACAAGGGGCAAACGACGACACGGAATATATTTTCAGGAAAATCATGGTGCTGCTAGCGAGGATTGAACTCGCGACCTCTCCCTTACCAAGGGAGTGCTCTACCACTGAGCTACAGCAGCAACTGGAGCGCTTCGTAGCTTCTCAGCCCGAAAGCTGCAAGCCCCGAAAGCGCTTTTTTATAAAAGAATCAGTCGTCGCGGTGAATTTTTTCCATACGCTCATGGCGCTCCTGCGCCTCAATCGACATGGTCGCAATAGGCCGGGCCTCGAGCCGCTTCAGGCCGATCGGCTCGCCTGTCTCCTCGCAATAGCCATAGGAGCCGTTTTCGATGCGCTGCAGTGCAAGATTGATCTTGCCGATCAGCTTGCGGGCACGATCCCGCGTGCGCAGTTCAAGCGCACGGTCGGTCTCCACGCTGGCACGGTCGGTAACATCGGCTTCATGAATTCCACCCTCCGACAGGCTGGCAAGCGTCAGGTTAGCCTCCTTGAGAAGGTCATTGCGCCAGCGAAGCAACTTCTGTCTGAAGAACTCCACATGAAGCGGATTCATGAACTCTTCTTCGTCAGAGGGCCGATAATCCGGTGGGAGCGTGATCATGCACGTCTGTCCTTAACGCAAGTCGCTTGGGCCGCACCGTTCTGCGTGCCTTATGGGTGGGAACAGGATCGAACCCGTATCATGGGCATAACGGCAGGCTGGTTTGGCGCGGCTTATAGCCGGGCACGCAACGTTCGCCAAGTCCGAATTAAAAAAACATCTGTTCTCGAATGACGAGAGATGGAAATACCTGAAATTATGACATTGAAATAAAATTGACACATAGATTTGGTGAACAAATTACTACTTCTCAAGCAATAATCTTTTTCCACACCTCAAAACAAATACGTCGCGGAAAAGAACGTGACCTCTGCAGAATCATTACTCCTCCTTTTCCCGTTCAACGTCTGCTGCTCGGCGGTCTACCCCTGTCGCCGCATTCCGCGAGATATTACAGTCTGCCGGAATAATCTGTTCCTGGTCAAAAAAGGAAGATTTCCTTTTCCTCAGTCCAGACTTTCGTAACGATCAAGACGCCATTCTTCCGGTTCCTGCGCTGCAAGGCGATACCATTCGCGCATGAGCGGATGGTTAAGCACGGCATGACAATAGGTGCTGGCGTCCTCTGAGAGAGTAACCCCATAAGAAGCAAAGCGTGATGCAACAGGCGCAAACATAATATCAGCATTGGTAAAAACGGTACCAAAGAGATAGGGACCAGAGCCACCAAAGCACTCACGCGTCTTGCACCAGAGACGATCAATCATGCCGATATCGCTCAATGCCTCGTCCGGCATTGTCGCGCGCGGTCTCCCTTCCCGCCCCAGATTCATGGGCAGAGCCTGCCTCAGGGCACGAAAGCCGGCATGCATTTCAGAGGCAACGCTGCGTGCTGTGGCACGGGCCATCCAATCCCTTGGCCAAAGCGACGGACTGATTTCAGCGCAATATTCGCAGATCGCCAGACTTTCCCAGATCCTTGCACCCTGATGCTCAAGGTACGGCACCAGGGCATTAGGCGAGATTTCATGGATTTCCCGGGTCTGGCCTGCACCACGCAGGGGGATCACCTGATCCTCAACCTCCAGACCGGCGCACCGTACAGCCAGCCAGCCACGAAGAGACCATGAGGAATAGCGGCGTGTACCAATGACGAGACGATCCAAGGCGGGGTTTTCCTCTCAGGAAAGAATGAAGCCCCCGCCGAGCACCCTGCTCCCCTGATAAAGTACGCAGGCCTGCCCCGGCGCTGGCATGGCAGGCTCATCCAACACTACCCTTGCCCCATCAGCAAGGGGATAGACCCAGGCCTCACGCGAGACCTCACGCGCTCTGATCTGCACGTGACAGCGAACACCATCAGATGAAGGCTCAATCAGCCAGTTCATGTCACGCAGCGCGAATTCGATCCGTCCGGCACTTTCCTTGGGGCCGACAATGATACGACGTGTTGAAGCGTCGATCCGTTTCACGATCTGGCGGCGCCCATCCTTGGTATGAATATCGCCAAGGCGCTTGCTCTGCCCGACTGTGTAGCGGGCAATGCCTTCATGCTGCCCCAGAATGCGCCCCGTCTCATCAACGATCTCACCCGCACCGTTGGTTTCGGGCCGCAGCTTCTCCACAACAGAGGCATAGGTACCCGAGGGTACAAAACAGATATCCTGACTGTCTGGCTTGGCTGCGATGGCGAGGCCAAACTCCTGTGCCTTCTGGCGAACGGCATCCTTGTTGGGCATATCACCCAGCGGAAAACGCAGGTAATCAAGCTGGTCCTGGGTGGTCGCGAACAGAAACCATGACTGGTCACGCGACAGATCAGCGGGGCGATGCAATTCAGCCCGCCCCTCACCCTCGACACGACGTACGTAATGGCCGGTCGCCATCGCCTCGCATCCCAGATCGCGGGCCATGCTGAGCAGGTCGGTAAATTTTACTCCCTGATTGCAGGCAACACAGGGTACAGGGGTCTCTCCACGCGCATAGCTGTCGGCAAAACTCGCCATCACACTGCTGCGGAAGCGCTCTTCTGCATCAATAACGTAATGCGGAATATCCAAACGATCCGCTACGGCCCGGGCATCAAGAATATCACGCCCGGCACAGCATGCTCCCGGTTTGGAAACAGCCTGTCCGTGATCATAAAGCTGAAGCGTGGCACCAATGACCTCATGCCCTTCCTGTTTCAGGGTCGCGGCCACAACGGAACTGTCCACGCCTCCCGACATGGCAACTAGGATACGCATGAGATCTCTCTATGGTCTGAAAATGGGGAGAGCTCCGAAGCAAAACGCCCCGGAGTTCAGGATGATTTGGGTAAACGCACCACTAGGCCGTCCAGCGCTTCCGTCATAACGATCTGACAGCCCAGACGGGAAGTCTTTTCGAGACCAAAAGCCAGATCAAGCATGTCTTCTTCGTCATCCGTCGGTGCTGAGAGCTTGTCAGCCCATGCCGGGTCAACCACCACATGGCAGGTGGCGCAAGCCAGCGAACCCTCGCAGGCACCTTCGAGTTCGATATCGTGCTTATGCGCGATTTCGAGCACGGAAAGGCCGATCGGAGCGTCGACTTCCTTTCGGGTGCCATCCTGCTCGACAAAAATCATATGAGGCATGTTCTTGTTACCCTGGTTCTTCGTTACGAGGCACTACGGGCCTCGCGTGCCGCCACCCCGAACCGGTCGAGGGCCTGCACGATCTCGGGCGTGGAGGTAAAGCGTCCGACCGACAGACGCAAGCATCGTGCGGCCTCTTTTGCATCCAGTCCCATCGCGGTCAGCACATAAGAAGGGGTGATCGCAGCAGAGGTACAGGCCGAACCAGTCGAAACAGCGACATCCGGCATGGCATCCATAAGTGCGCGAGCTTCATAGCCGGGCGGAAACATGAGATTGAGTGCACCAGGAAGACGTTCTGCATCTGCACCATTAACGACAAGGCCGGGAAACAGTGTCTCAAGCCCAGCAAGAATCTGCTCTCTCAGCTTTTCGATACGGCATGTTTCCTCTGGCAACCAGCTCCGGGCAAGACGCGCCGCCTCACCAAAACCGACGACAAGAGGCGTTGGCAATGTGCCCGAGCGCAGTCCCCTCTCCTGCCCGCCCCCGGAAAAAAGAGGATGCAACCTTACGCGCGGCCGATGCCTGACATAGAGGGCACCGACGCCTTTCGGCCCGTAAAACTTATGCGCAGATAACGACATAAGGTCGATATTGGCACAAGTCAGTGCTTTTTTTCCCGCTGCCTGCGCTGCGTCGGTATGAAAAAGCGCCCCGGCCTGCCTCGAAAGCGACGACAGGACACCAATGTCCTGTATCACTCCGGTCTCGTTGTTGGCAGTCATGATGCTGACAAGCGCGGTAGGCACTTTCAGCGCTTGCTCAAGCACATCAGAATCAACCAGACCAGATCGGGATACCGGCAGGATGACCGGCTCGAAACCTTCTGAAGCAAGATCGCGCACGGATTCGAGGACGCATTTATGTTCGGTAGCGACCGTAATCACCCGACGGCGATCGCCCCCCAGACGGGCGATATGACGCGCGGCGCCCTTTATGGCGAGGTTGTTTGCCTCGGTTGCACCGGAGGTGAAAATGATCTCTCGCGACGTCGCCCCTATCAGACCGGCAATATCGTCACGTGCCTTCTCAACAGCCCGGGAAGCTACGGCTCCCGCCTCATGCCCTTCACTATGAGGGTTGCCATAATGCTCGCTGAACCAGGGCAGCATGGCCGATACCACCTCGGGATCGCAACGCGTCGTTGCCTGATTATCGAGATAGATCATGCTGTTTTCTTTCCAAGGCGGCGCGCCATATCAACATAGGCACCGACAAACCCTTCCACCTGACTCTCTGTGATATTCCAGGGCAGGGAAACTCTGATGGCGCAGGCGGCATCGTCTTCCAGCCCCATGGCCTGAAGCACATGAGAAGCCGACACCTTGCCTGACGAACAGGCCGAACCGGTCGAGACCGCATAGCCTGCAAGATCCAGCATCATGAGCTGCGTCTGGGCCGAGATACCCGGGAGGATCAGCGAAGTCGTATTGGGCAGACGCGGGCATTTCCTGTCTCCCGTGATACGGGCACCACAGGAAAGGGCGGTCATGTCTATCTGATCACGCAAGGAAGCAATGAGGGACCAGTCCTGTTCCATCGCCAGACCGAAAGCCGCAGCCATCGAAACAATGGCAGGCAGAGCCGGTGTGCCTCCACGACGCCCCCGCTCCTGACCGCCACCACGCAACATGGGCGATACATGTCCTTCAGCACCCAGAATCAGAGCCCCGGCTCCCTTGATCCCTCCAGCCTTGTGACCAGAAACCGCGAGACTGGTCAGCCCCGCGACCGAAAGTCTTTTGTCCCCCGCAAGCTGACGCCCTGCCACCTGCACAGCATCAACATGAAGCAGGGCGCCATACTGCCTGCAAAGAGTGCCGATAGCTTCGAGCGGATGCAGGATACCTGTCTCATTATTGGCCGCCATTGCACAGACAAGGGCGCCCCCCTCACGCTGAAGGGCCGCTTCAAGCGCCTGAAGGCACAAGCTGCCATCAGGAAGAACCGGCACAATCTCATGATCGGGCGACGCCATACGCACCGCATCATGCTCGGTTGCGCCGATCAGCAGGCGTCGTTCCTGACCAAAAGCATGGATGGCCAGGGCATTGGCTTCTGTGCCCCCTGAAGTAAATACCACCTGTTCAGGCCCGGCTGCCAGATACGACCGATTGCCTCCCGGGCTGCCTCAAGCACACGACGCGCCTCGCGGCCCGGCCCGTGAACCGATGACGGATTACCTGCCAGACGGGCAGAATCAAGCATGGCAGCGATGGCGCCATCACGCAGAATTTCAGTAGCATTCGCGTCAAGATAAACGGTCATGGACCTATAGATCGGGTTGCGTTGAGCAAGTGCAAGTCAAAACCTCACGGAGGTGAAATCGCTCCGATTGACGATTTCTGTGGAATTTTACCCTTTAGCCTCGTTATACACTGCGCCAATGATGACGTGACGGTCGTTTTTGCTGGTCGGGCTTACCCCCGGAAGCAGACGATGTCGCGTCAGGGGATGTCGGCCTGATATCCTCTCACCGTCGAGGAGCTTGTCCATGTGCGTTTCAACGCCAGTCGAATCCTTTTGTGGTTTCTACCCTCGACCAGCCGCTCGTCCGATAACCGGTCGCATAATACAGCAGGGCTGACATCTCCACGCCGTTCATCATGAACCATTTCGCACCGGGCCCGTGCCCTTCATTGGGCATGTCCCATGCGGTCAGGTTCCGTTCCCACAATAAAAACACCTTCCTTCAGCCGCATTCACATGCTGGCTGAGGGTCAATTCGGAAGCATTTTGATGCCTGAAGTCATGTTCGCCGGCCCAGACGGCCGGTTGGAGGGTCGCTACCACCATTCTGACGAGCCGAATGCGCCGCTCGCTCTGGTTCTGCATCCACATCCGCTTCACGGCGGTACCATGAACAACCGCATCACCTACACGATGTATCGGTCGTTCGAGAAAATGGGTTTTTCGGTCATGCGCTACAACTCGCGCGGCGTTGGCCGTTCGCAGGGGCGTTATGATGGCGGGATTGGAGAAATCTCGGATGCTGCTGCCGCACTCGACTGGATGCAGATGGTTAATCCCAATTCCAGCGAGCTCTGGATTGCAGGGTATTCCTTCGGCGCCTTTGTCGGCATGCAGCTTCTGATGCGCCGTCCAGAAATCAGTGGCTGGATCAGTGTAGCCCCCCCGGCCAATGACTACGATTTTGGTTTTCTTGCCCCCTGCCCCTGTGGTGGTCTGATGATTGCCGGCGACAAGGATGACATGGCTCCAGAGCCAGGCATTCGCAAGCTGGTGGACAAGCTGAACACACAGAAGAATGTCGAAGTCGATTATCGCATTTTTGAAGGCGCGAACCACATCTTTGCAAGCGAAGCAGAGAAAGTCGCTTCCGCCCTTGAAGATCATGTGACCGTCATGCGCAATCGCCGCGTTCTAGCCATTGCCGCAGACTGATCTGCGCGAGCTGACGCAGGCCCAGACAAAGGCGGAGAGGTCTTCTCCGCCTTTTTTTATTGCACCTTAACGGGGGTTTCTCACGACAGCGGTCGGCTTGGCGCTGTTTTCATGCTACGACCCCTGCTCCAAACCGACTGATAGTGGATAGACCGATATGGCAGAGCACGCGCTGAAAAGTCCTTTTCTGAAAGAGGCTTACGCTCGGGGCTATATTTTCCAGTGCACTGACCTGGCTGCGCTTGATGACGCCATGTGCGCAGGGCCGGTAACCGGTTATATCGGCTTCGACCCGACAGCAGATTCACTGCATGTCGGCAATGCCTTGTCTATCATGATGCTGCGCCTGTTGCAGAAGCATGGCCATCGCCCGATTGCCCTGATGGGCGGCGGTACGGCGAAGATTGGCGACCCGTCCTTTCGTGACGAAGCACGCGCCTGATGAGCCCCGAGAAACTTGCACATAATCTCGCTGGCATCGAAGTCAGCCTGCGCCAGTTCCTGAATTTCGGTGCGGGAACAAGTGATGCCATGCTTGTCAACAATGCAGACTGGCTTGATCGCCTTTCCTATATCGAGCTGCTGCAGGATGTCGGGGTCCATTTCTCGATCAGTCGCATGCTGTCTTTCGAGAGCGTAAAACAGCGTCTTGATCGTGAGCAGGGTCTGACCTTTCTCGAATTCAACTATTCCATTCTGCAATCCTATGACTTCCGTGAACTGAATCGCCGTCATGGGGCCGTGTTGCAGATGGGTGGCTCGGATCAGTGGGGCAATATCGTGGCCGGAATCGATCTGGCGCGACGCACGGATTCCAGACAGGTCTTCGGCCTGACAACTCCCCTCGTGACGACCTCTTCCGGCGCCAAAATGGGGAAATCGGCCAATGGAGCCACTTGGGTCAGCGCCAAGAAATTCCCGATATTCGAATACTGGCAGTTCTGGCGTAATACCGAAGATGCCGATGTCGGACGTTTCCTCAAATTCTTTACCGATCTGCCGGTTGAGGAATGCGAACGCCTCGGGACACTCGAAGGGGCTGCCATCAACGAAGCAAAAAAAATCCTGGCCACCGAGGCGACCGCCATCTGCCATGGACGGGAGGCGGCTGAAGCTGCTGCGGAAACAGCCAGACAGGCTTTCGAGACAGGCAGTCTGGCCATCGATCTCCCTTCTCGCGATCTCCCCAAAGCCGAGCTTGAAGCCGGCATTCCGGCTTTCAGACTATTCGGTGAATCCGGTCTCGTCACAACCAACAGCGAAGCCCGCCGTCTGATCCGTGGCGGTGGGGCACGACTTAATGACACGCAGGTCAATGATGAAAACCTGATTGTCACGATGGATGATCTGGTTGAAGGCGTGCTCAAACTCTCTTCCGGCAAAAAACGCCATTTGCTCATACGTCCGGTCTGATCTCTGGAGAGATCGGATCAACAGAGCAGCATGACCTTGCACTGCTTCAGCATCTGTCAGCAGTATCTCGCTTAAATTTCATGTAATTCCCTGTCATGAATAAGGCGTGATACTGCACACTATTTGCAGATCGTAATCTCCTCCATGGTCACCGACAGAAAACGGCGATCACAGGAAACGGAAATGGTTACCTTTTGCAAAATATTACCTTGCCCGCGTTGTACTCCGATTGATCCAGGCGGATTGGCCTTTGCCACAGCCCTGGAGATACACGACCATGTGCTGCGTCTGCCTGGTCGACCAGTCTGCGATGTGGAGGTCTTCACATGAGCTGCATCCATGACACGACACGTCTGGCGCTCACGCGGCGTCTCAGCTTTGGTATCTATCTTCTGCTTTATCCCCTGCCATGGCTTTCAAACGGCACAACGCCAGGCGCTGTTAGTGCCTTTCTGGCCGGAGCCGTTCTCTTTCTCATACTGCCATTCCTGCCAGGACATTTTGCGCTGACCGTGGGGCTGAGGGCCGGGATCTACGCAATGATCGGGGTCGCTCTCATTCCCTTCAGGGGATATTGGGATGTTTTCTTTATTTCGGCAGCCGCAACTTGCGGAGCCATTGCGTCTCCTGTGCCTAGAGTTGTGACCCTGGTTGCAATTCTCGTCCCTTACTGTTTTCTGAGCTGGTTCCTGGGTAACAATGCGCTCGGCAGTCTGATCACTCTCGTTGTGGCGCTGGGTGTTTTTGCCACCACCAAACTTTCAGCAGACCTATACAAACAGAATAACGCTCTGGAAGCTGCACAGGAAGAAATCAGAACCCTGACACTCATGACCGAACGCGAGCGTTTTGCGCGCGATCTGCATGATACGCTCGGCCACTCCCTCACACTCATCGCACTGAAATCCGAGCTCGCTCTTCGTCATCTGCCGGATAATCCCGAAAAAGCAGCTAGTGAACTACGTGAAATCGGCGAGAAATCGCGCCAGGCTCTAGCCGAGACCCGGCTTGCCGTTTCAGGCATCCGCCTGACAAGTCTCAGACAGGAACTTGCAGATGGTCGTCTCACATTTGAGACAGCCGGAATCAGGTTCAGGCTTTTTGGTAACCTAACGATAATACCCCCTGGGTCGGAAGATGTTCTGGTCATGGTACTACGCGAGGCGCTGACCAATATCCTGCGCCACGCTCGGGCGGAACTCTGCACCATACGCTTCAGTCGCAATGCGCAGGATCAGGTGCTGATTGAGATCAGCGACCACCACGTTCCTCCTGAGAACAGCGAAAATCCATTTTCATTCCGAGAGGGAAATGGTATTAAAGGCATGCGTGCACGTCTTGCCGGGCTTGACGGCCACCTCACCATCGAACGTCGTCGTGACGGGACTACCCTTCTCATCACCTTTGGGAATGATCAATGAGACAGAAGCTGCGGCTCGTTCTGGCAGAAGACCAGGTCATGCTTCTGGACGCTTTCGCCACCCTGCTCTCATTGGAACCTGATTTCGAAATTGTGGGAAAAGCCGGTAACGGACGCAAGGCTCTGGAACTGGTACAGGCTCACCGCCCGGATATTCTTCTGACCGATATCGAAATGCCCGAACTCGGAGGGATAGAACTCGCCGAAACGCTACAGGCTACCAAGGCTCACACAGTCGTTGTCATTATTACGACGTTTACACGCGCTGGCTATATGAAGCGGGCGCTCAATGCCGGAGTCAGGGGCTATCTGCTGAAAGACGCCCCTTTCTCCCAGCTTTCGGGAGCCCTGCGTCAGGTTGGGCGCGGAGGACGCGCCATAGATCCCACACTCGCGCAACAGGTCTGGAATGCAACTCATGACCCGCTCAATTCACGCGACCGGGCCATTCTTCGGCTGGTGGAGTCCGGACGCTCCGGGGAGGAGATTGCAACAATTTTCCATCTCTCACCCGGAACAGTGCGCAATTGTTTCTCGGATATTATCCAGAAAATAGGCGCTAGGAACCGGGTCGAGGCCAGCCGGATCGCACGTCAGAATGGCTGGCTCTGATCAACCCAGAATTTCAACAACACGTTTCAGCACATCTTTCTGGTCATAGAGAGCCAGGGCACGTTCACGTGCTGCCACGCCCATTGCCTGACGCATACCCGGATTTCTGACGAGCTCCGTAAGGGCACCGGCCAGAGGTACGGCCAGACCCGGGGGTACAAGCAGTCCTGTTTCACCCGGTACAACCTGCTCGGCAGGGCCACGGATGTTGGTTGCCACCACAGGGAGACCGGTCAGCATGGCCTCGATTACCGACATTGGCAGGCCCTCGAAATGGCTCGGCAGGGTAAAGATATCCGCTGCTGCCAGAAGACGCGGCGTATCCTCACGATAACCAAGCAACAGCAGACGAGGCCCCAGAATCTCGGTCGCGCGCGCGAATTCCTGTGCCATTACATCGCCATGGTCGGAAGGCAGACGGTCTCCGACAATCAGCAGAACCGCCTCAGGCACATTTTCCATGGCACGTAATAACTCAGGGTATCCCTTGTGCCTGACGATACGCGATACTGCGATAATGACGACCTGATCATCGGTCAGACCCAGCTCCTTGCGCACGAACGAGCGCAGCGCGGGAGCAGGTTTGTACTGGTCAGGGTCGCGCCCGTTGCCTATGCCGCGGGCGGCGTGATGGATATGCAATCGTCGTGCATCCTGCGCCTCCGCCCGGGAAACTGTCATATAACGATCCGTGATCTGACCCGCCCCCCATTCAAGCAGAAAGGACAGGACGCGCCGTTTCAGCGAACCGGGCTGATTGAACAGGAAACCGTGGCAGGTATAGGCAATACACGGAACGCCACACCACCACCCTGCCACACGCGCCAGGAAACCGCTGATTGGCATATGACCATGCACCAGATCAGGCCGTGTCTGCCGGATCAGCCTGACGAGCGCCCTGAACGCCCGGATCTGGGCGATCGGAGAAAAGGAACGTGCCATGGGCAGCGCATGCACGACAAATCCGTCTTCACGAAGCACCGCCAGATGCGGCCCTTCCGCGCATCCTCCCTCGACATGATGTCCCGCCTCACGCAGCGCCTGCATAAGGGGATGCAGAAATTGCCTCATGGCAAAATCCACATTGGTAATTTCGAGAATATGTTTGCTACCGGGTGCCTCCTTACCCGACACCCCTTTTGATCGGCGCCAGATCATTCAGGCACTCGCTCCATGACCCATTGCACGACCTGCCTGGCAGGCAGACAGCCGGGTCTGGGAGGAGGGTCAGACACTATAACAGACCCGTCATCAGCAGACGAAGGAACCTCATCACCTGCAGGACTGGAATGAGACGCCTCATCAGAAGTCTCTCCCCCTGGTTCAGTCTCAGCAACTGACAGAGGAGTCTCTTCCACGGGAAGAACATTGTCAGGCACAGCAGGACGAATCACAATCTGGGAACTTGCTACCGGCTTTTCGCCGCCGACATAAACGCTACGCTCAAGAGAAAGGGTGCCCCCCTCCTGGCGAAAACGCCAGATCATCCCACCGGCATGCATCAGAACCTCATCACCATCAGGCGCCAGTTCGGCCTGAACCGATGGATGAAGATGGAAACGCAGCGCAAAGGCGACACGTCTCTCTCCATCAATACATTCCTCACCACGCAAATCCTCGCCAACCGGACCAAGATAGAGCCGACGACGCCAGTTCACTCCAAAGCCGGGATACCAGCCGTCATGCTGGCCATCGAGCCAATGCGCGCCATCCTGGGTCTGATGGTTGAATGTTACATGAGCCGGACGACGCAGGATGGCCCCGTCCCTGCTGAAATCGCAACAGGATGTTCCCTCGATTACCAGAGAGGAATGCGCCGCGGTTTCGCGCAGGGCCTTCTTCCACTGCCCCGTCGAGGCCGAACCGCAATTGACAAAGAGGCGCTGCCTGCCATGCGAGAACTCCAGAGCAAGCGGTGCCGCATGAGCATTTGTATCATAGGGAGCCGAAGCAGGTAGCGCTCCATCGACAAAAAGGAGTGCCTTACCCGCGGCAATACGCCAAAAACCGCCATCAGGCATCGAGGGAGCAAGCAGACGCTGACGGGCCCCATACTGGATAATCCGGTCTATCTGCCGGTCATCCTGCTCCTTGCTGCCGTGAAACAGCGCCAGACTGCCATCGCCATGACGGAGAGCACGCAAAACCGGACAGATTCGCGCCAGGGCATTCTGTACTTTCTCTGATGGAGAAAGCTGCGCCATACGCATGAAAACGCTTATTTCAGCCAGTTCACGAGCGGCTTCCATCTGAGCCTGCGGACTCCGTTCACGCAAAGTACCGTCAGGCAGGATCAGACGATCCAGCTCCTGCTCCGTGTAACGATAGAAACGTTGCAGAAAACCCGTCTGGGACGGTATCGCGACAGCAACGGCAAGCAGCCCCTTGAGAGCAGCAAGATTGCTCCACCCCTGTTCGGGCAGAGGCAGCATGACAGAAATCAGTCGCCCTTCAACCAGAAGACGATCCATGACTCTCTGACGGAAGGCTCCACTCGCCGAGGCTGCAAAAAAATCGAAGTGACCCAGCCAGGAGGCCAGCCTTGCCCCTGTAGCAGGAGCATTCAGCACGAGAGGGTCTATAGGAGGCTGATCGATCCAGCTTCCAACGATCGAGCGGGCATAGAGCCGGGCCTCGTCACTGCCAAGCGCACGCAGATCACGCAACCAGGTAAAACCCTGCAACCACTCGCGCATTTCTGGCGCAAGATCCGCATATTCCCAGTCATGTGCACGCAGCGGAATACTGTGCCCTTCGAAACGGGCAGTGCCACCAACAAGCAACGCACCATGATCGGGATTACCCGGCCAGATATCGCGTATCGCATGAACGGGACGATCAGGCGCTCGGGCAATACCCGGCACGCTCGATGGAAGTCGGGCTAATGAAAGACGAGCTTCACGCGCCCAGCGTCCGAACATGCCCGTATTGTCCCTTTGGTCGGAGAATCAGGACAGGCTCCCGGCCTGTCGCAAAGATGTGATTGCTGCAGCATAGTCGTCTTGGCCGTAGATGGAAGTCCCTGCAACCATCATATCGGCACCTGCACCCGTCGCGAGAGGTGCCGTAGCAAGATCGATGCCGCCATCAACACCTATACGGATATCCCGTCCCGACGCATCGGCCATCTCTCTCAGCCTGCGGATTTTCGGCACCTGGCTATCAAGGAATTTCTGGCCGCCAAAGCCCGGATTGACCGTCATGACCAGAATGACGTCAACCAGATCAAGCAGATATTCGATCGTCTCGGGCGGCGTACCGGGGCAGATCGCAATACCGGGTTTCTTGCCGAGCGCACGGATATGCTGGAGGGTACGATGCACATGCGGGTTGTTTTCCACATGAACGTGAATATGGTCGGCACCCGCCCTGGCGAATGCATCAATGAAGCGTCTGCAGGCTCGATCATGAGATGTACGTCAAATGGCTTATCGGTGCGGTTGCGCAATGCCGCGATCATGCCGGGACCAAAAGTCATGTTCGGTACGAAATGCCCGTCCATGACATCGAGATGAAGCCAGTCTGCGCCATCGCGTACGACGGCCTCAACCTCTTCACCCATGCGCGCGAAGTCGGCACTGAGAATACTCGGGGCAATCAGGGGCGTTTTCAGCTGGGGCATAATCTTACCTTTTCTCTAACACGGGTCTGTTTCAAGTACTCTTGCGCAATCTCGCTGCAAAAAAACCATCCATGCCCCCCCGATCGGCCCACATTCCTGGATGGGTGCGAAATGTCCCCTGTCTCGTGAGCGCATCAGGAATCGCAGCCATTTCCTCAGCAGTGAAAGGCTCCAATATCCAGCCCCGCTTGAGCGCAGCGGCAACACGCTGCGGACCTTCCTCATCCTGAAGGGAGCAGACAGCATAGAGCAGAACACCATCCGGTTTGAGCATGGCACCCGCCGCATCAATCAGACGATCCTGATCCTTGGCCAGAGCCAGAACATCACGTGGACGCTTGACCCAGAGCACGTCAGGATGACGTCGAAGCGTGCCCGTTGCCGAGCACGGTGCATCAAGCAGCACGGCATCCACCTTCTCTTCCGGCTGCCAGTCAAGCGCATCGGCAATGACAACCTGTGCACCAAGACCCAGACGCTCAAGATTCTGTTTCAGGCGTTTTGCGCGCGTTTCCTCGCGTTCGACAGCAATGACCTCCGCACCTGCCACAGCAAGCTGGGCTGTCTTGCCACCGGGTGCCGCACAAAGATCAATTACACTCTGCCCGGGCCGGACATTCAGCAGGCGTGCTGGCATGGTCGCAGCAGCATCCTGAACCCAGAAGGCGCCCTCATCGAAACCCGATAGTTCGGTCACACGTGTTCCCGGGGGAAAACGTACACTGCCATTGGGCATGAGCTCTCCGCCTTCCGGGGCTTCGGCGCCAGGGCGCAAGGTCAGATCGATCGGCGCTTCGCGATGCAAGCCAGCGGCAATATCGCGAGCGCGATTGCCCCAGGCGGTCCAAAGCCATGCAGGCACATCGAGACGATCGGCATCAAGTCCCTCGGCAAGAACCTCAGCGTCACGCGCCACGCGTCGCAGCACCGCATTGGCAAGCCCGGCAAACGGCGCCAGACCGCGACGACGCAGAAGCGAAACGATGGTACCGACGGCCGCATGAGGAGGTGTTTCCAGATGGCATAGCTGGGCAACGCCCATAAGCAGCGCACAGCGGACAGGGGCAGGCGGTTCCCGACGCAGGAGTGGCTGAAGCAGTTCCGTCATGCTGCCCATATGGCGCAATACAGTCGCAGCCAAGCGATGCGCGCTGGCGCGATCCCGCGGATCTGTCAGCGGACTGCGGTCGAGCGTTGTCTCCAGCATGCGTCGATGCTCGACAACACCGCAGAGAATATCAAAAGCCAGATCGCGTGTCGGATCGGCGGGAGTCTGTGAAGGTGCTTTGGACATTGCCTTGCCAATGGCATTTCGCGAAGCGCCGCGCTACCCCTTCCTGCATTCCAACTGCAACAACTTACGGAGCCCGGTCATGTCGGACGACACACTTTCATCCCGGATTGGACTGATACGCGCCCGCATGGAACAGGCCTGTATGCTGGCAGGACGTCCTTCAGAACAGGTGAAACTGGTAGCTGTCAGCAAGTTTCACCCGGCCTCTGCCGTCGAGGAAGCGTTGAAATCCGGCCAGAATATCTTCGGTGAGAATCGTGTGCAGGAAGCCAAAGAAAAATTTCCGGCCCTGCGTGAACACTGGCCGGATCTGCGGCTTCATCTTATCGGCAGCCTTCAGACAAACAAGGCTCTCGAGGCCTGCCGCCTGGCCGACGCCATCGAATCCGTCGACCGTCCCGGGCTTGTCGATGCCCTGTCGCGGGCTGCAGACCGCCTGGGGCGTCTGCCCGATCTTTTCGTTCAGGTGAACACGGGAGACGAACCCCAGAAATCCGGCGTGCCACGCTATGAGGCTGATGATTTTATCATCCGGTGCAAGGAACGTTTCGGCGCCTCTCTCAAAGGGGTCATGTGTATTCCGCCCGAGGATCAGGACCCTGCCGTGCATTTCGCATTTCTGGCCCGGCTCGCACATGAACATGAATTAATCGACTGTTCGATGGGTATGTCTGCTGACTTCGAAACGGCCATCATGCAGGGAGCCACACTCGTACGGTTGGTACAGCGATCTTCGGTAACCGTTCGAAAGCCTGATGATCAGCCTTTCCTGAACATCAGATGCTTGCGGTGTCCGGAAAAACCATCGTATGGCAGGCTTTATGTCAGTGATCGCTCACGTCTATGTGTGCGACGCAGCGTGCTTGCCATGAGTTGGAACAGAAATGACAGAGAGGCCTGACGGACAGCCAGGTTCGATAAACGCTGCCGCATCGAAAGATGCCAAGACAGCGACCGGCGAACAGGTCCAATCCGTGAGTTCGGCGCAACAGAGGATCTGCACAAGAAGGCCCCGGTCGGTCTGGCCGGGCTTCTGGGCGTTCTGGGCGTTGTCTATGGTGATATCGGCACGAGCCCGCTCTATGCGTTTCAGGCATCAGTCCAGATTGTCGGCTCCATTCGCCATCCGGCGGAGAGCTGGGAGATCATGGGAATCGAAAGCCTGATCTTCTGGGCGCTGATGCTGGTTGTGACCATCAAGTATGTCATGCTGGTCATGCGCGCGGATCATGATGGCGAAGGCGGTATCATCGCCCTCATGTCACTGGCCCAGCGTGTCTGCAAATCACCCCGGTTCCGCTGGATCTTTGGCATTGTCGGTATCGGCGGTGCCTGCCTCTTCTTCGGCGATGGTATCATCACACCAGCTGTCTCGGTACTCTCGGCCATCGAAGGTATTGAGGTTTCCGTTCCATCAGCCTCACATATCATCATCCTGTCGCCATCATCATCCTGATTGCCCTGTTCAGTGCCCAGGCCCTCGGGACAGGAAAGATCGGTCGTGCTTTCGGGCCGATCATGATGGTGTGGTTTCTGACGCTGGCTGTGATGGGCATCCATTCCATCATGCAGACACCCGGCATTCTCATGGCGCTTTCGCCCTATTATGCCGCACAGTTCGTCCTCTATCACGGCTGGCTTGCTTTCATAGCCCTAGGTTCGGTCGTGCTTTCCGTCACCGGTGCCGAGGCTCTTTATGCCGATATGGGCCATTTCGGACGCGCACCTATCCGTTACGCATGGCTGTTCTTCGTACTGCCTGCGCTGACCCTTAATTATCTTGGTCAGGGCGCGCTGTTGCTCCGCAACCCGGCTGCCCTGCAAAATCCGTTCTATCATCTGGCGCCTGGATGGGCGCAGATCCCTCTGCTTCTTCTGGCAACCATGGCCACGGTTATTGCCAGTCAGGCAGGTATTTCCGGCGGGTTTTCACTATGCCGCCAGCTGATCCAGCTCGGCTATCTGCCGCGCATGCGCATCATGCATACCAATGCCGAAGAAGAAGCGCAGATCTATCTGCCTGTTTTCAACTGGGTACTGGCTCTGGGCTCAATCCTGCTTGTGCTTTCCTTCCGCTCTTCCTCGGCTCTGGCCGCAGCCTATGGCATCGCTGTAACGGGCACATTCATGTGCACTGCTATTCTCGCCATGGTTGTGTTCCGCCGTGTCTTCAAATGGAGTGTTCCCCTGTCCGGACTGGTCTTTGGTTTCTTCCTGATCAGCGACGGGACGTTCTTTGCCGCCAATGTCCTGAAGATTCCTGATGGTGGCTGGGTACCGCTGGCCATAGGCGTATCGGCCACCATACTGATGACAACATGGGCGCGAGGTCGCAGCCTTCTGCGCGCACGCCAGTCAGCAGACTCCTTGCCCATGGCCTCGTTCCTGGCACGTCTGCCGCAGTCACGCACTGTGCGCGTACCGGGAATGGCTGTATTCCTGACAGCCAATCCCGAGACGGTACCAACCTGCCTGCTGCATAACCTCAAGCACAACAAGGTCCTGCACGATCATGTGCTTTTTGTTACCGTACAGAACCTAGACAAACCCGAGGCCGAACGCGGTCATCGTGCCATGGTCCAGGAACTGGCGCCGAATATCTATCGCGTCATTGTCCGTTATGGCTTCATGGAGATGCCAAACCTGCCCAAGGCCCTTGAGGAACTGAATGCTGCCGGGGTCGAATTCGATGCCATTCAGGCTTCCTATTTCGTCTCACGTGAACTGGTCGTACGCTCGACCGTGCCCAAACTCTCCCTGTGGCGCATGTGGCTGTTCCTGCTGATGGTACGCAATGCCACCCCCAGCACCGAGTTTTTCCGCATTCCGCCCGATCGTGTGGTCGAGCTGGGCGTGAGGATCGCGATCTGAGCGACACGACACCGCTTTCGCTTTACGTGCATTGGCCATTCTGTCTGGCAAAATGCCCGTATTGCGACTTTAACTCACATGTCCGCGATACCCTGCCCCATGAGCGCTTCACTGCGGCATTGAGGCTGGAATTGGCATCGGATGTCGAACGTACCGGGCGTCGTCCATTGCGCTCGATTTTTTTCGGCGGGGGTACGCCTTCGCTCATGTTACCGGAAACGGTTGCCATACTGATCGAGGATGCGCGACGGTTTTTTGATGTAACCGATGATCTCGAGATTACGCTCGAAGCAAACCCGACCAGCGTCGAAAGAGGCAAACTGGGCGGTTTTCGTAGCGCGGGCGTCAATCGCATATCACTAGGCATCCAGAGCCTGGATGAATCGGCACTGCGCTTTCTTGGACGGGAACATTCCTCGTCGCAGGCCATAGCCGCTCTCGAAACAGCGCGCACACTGTTTCCGCGTCTTTCTTTTGATCTGATCTATGCCCGCCCCGGCCAGACCCTGACGGAATGGGAAACCGAGCTGCACCGCGCCCTTGATCTCGCCTCGGACCATCTTTCACTCTATCAGCTCACCATAGAACAGGGGACGAAATTCGAGGCTCTGTACCGGCAAGGGCGCTTCATTCTGCCCAAAGACGACGATGCGGCTCTTCTGTATGAGAAAACCGCCGAGATCGCCGCCCTGCACGGATTGCAGAATTACGAAATCTCGAATTATGCCCGTCCCGGTTCAGAGAGCCGCCATAACCTCACTTATTGGCGGTATCAGGACTATATCGGCATCGGACCGGGTGCCCATGGCCGACTCACCCTTGACAGCACGCTGCATGCCACACGCCGACATCGCGCTCCTGAAATCTGGGCTGAACGTGTGGAGCAACACGGCAGTGGCTCGACAGAAGAAACGCCCCTTTCTGCAGAAGAGCGCGGACGAGAGGCTTTGCTGATGGGACTGCGTTTGCGCGAAGGGATCGCCCTCGACTGGTTCGAGCAGCGAACAGGCCGGAAAATGGAAACCTGCGTCAATCCCCATATTCTTGAGGCAGCCCTGGAAGAGAATTATCTCACACTCAGTGAAACGCGTCTGATCGCCACAGATGAGGGCCGAGTCAGACTAGAAGCCTTACTAAGCGCTCTTGTAATGTGATGCTCACCCCGTAACGGCCAGAAGGTTTTTTTTGCAAAACATGACGGAAACAGGACATAAGCCTTGCTTCCCTTGTGGCCTCGTCAGGCTAGAAACGGATCCTCGGGGAACCCTCCCCACCTTACGGAGTAAGAGCTTTCCATGCGTCGTCTTCTTGCCAGCCTGGCTCTTGCAGCCCTTACGATGGGATCCGCCCATGCCGAAAATCCGAAAGGTCCTGAGCTCGTTATCGCGGATAACGATTATCTCGGTCCGGGTGGGTCCAATATCCAGTCTGTCATACCGCTGCTGAACAACCCGAGGCTGAAAGTACTTGGCCTCACCGTCGTGGCAGGTGACGACTGGGAAAATGCCGAAAGCGCACGGATACGCCGTTTTCTTGAAATCACGGATCATCGCGATGTACGGGTCTATGATGGCGCAACCCAGCCCCTGATCAACACGGTAGCCCTTACCCGCCTGCGCGAGCAGCAATTCGGTACCCTGCCCTGGAAAGGCGCCTGGGGCGGTATGGGATCAATAAACAACACGCCTGATACGCAACCCCCCGTCAAATCGACACCCGATGGCGCTCCCACCCTTCAGCCACAGGGTATTCCGGCAGCTCTGTTCATGATCCAGCAGGTTCATGCCCATCCGCATCAGGTAACGATCATTGAGCGGGCCCGATGACCAATCTGGCCCTTGCCATCAGGCTTGATCCCAGCTTTGCGGAAACAGCCAAACAGCTGGTTTTCATGGGAGGGTATCTCGATCTCTCGATGATGTCTGTCACGGGGAACGCTGACAATGGATCGGACTTCAATATGATCTTTGATCCCGAGGCTGCTCATATTACTCTCACAGCTCCCTGGGCACGCATTACCTCCGTAGCCAATGTCTCGAATGACGTCGTCCTGTCCAAGGAAGAGGTCGCGGCGATTGGCCGAGGTCATGAAACACCGGTTACGGAATATCTGACAAAATACTACGTACCACTCGCAATGTGGGATGAAGTTACCAGTGCTATCGTTGCTGATCCGACGCTCGTTACAAAAACCCAGGATGCCTATATGGATGTCGAAATCAGCAAGGGCATCGGATATGGCCACGCCTATGTCTGGCCTGACTCACTGGCTCCCAAGGCCATGGGCGTACGCAAGGTGCGGATCGTACAATCCATTGATGTTGATCGTTTCAAGAAGGCCTATGCAGGCTGGGCGCAGAGCTTCATGGGAAAGCACTGAGCCTTGCTCCATATGATCAAGCTGGTGGTCGGCTGTACCACGCTCGATGAACTCGCCGCCTGGATGCATCGCGGCGAGCGCATCGAAGGATATGGTGTCATCCGTACACGTACCATGCCCAAACAGGCCGAAGAGATCAGCGGTAAGGGCTCACTCTACCGCGTCATGGGAGGACTGGTTCTGTGTCGCCAGCCTGTTGTGGGGTTTCGTCCGTTTACACGACCGGATGGCCAGCTGGGTACGCATATTCTGGTCACGGATGACATCATTCCCGTACAACCACGCGCCATGCGTCCTTTCCAGGGGTGGCGCTATCTCAAGCCGGATGAAGCGCCGGAAGATCTTGGTGCGGGCGCTCTGGTCTCAGGCATAGAGAACTTGCCTCCTGCCCTGAGGCGCAGTCTTTCCGAACTCTGCCTGATCTGACGAAGGTCAATGTCGGGCGAGACGTTCGAACAGGGTCCCGTTTCCCAGCATTGTCATGATATCAGAGATAGGCTCTCCTCGCGCGAGCGCCCTGTTCCAGCTTTCGAACCGGACGGCTTCCTCCGGCTTCGGCTGGCGAAACCCGTTCTGCATGTCAAAGCGATAGAGAGTTATCTCCCCGCTCAAGCGCCGCAATGCTCTGAGCGTCTCCTGACGCAGAAGAAACCTGTGATCATGTAACTGCGCGACGATGCCCCCCAGAAGCGGCAATCCTCCCGGCAGAAACTCTGCCGAAATACTCGCTATTCCCGCCTCACGCTGCGCCTTTTCGATTGCCGCATCGTGGCAATTGCCCTGAAGAACAAGAGCCGCATACTGGAAATTTGCTTCTATGGCCCTCTTCAGGACCCCTTCATGGTCCGTTTCGATACGCTGGGGCCAGAGCAGCAGAACGCACAACAAGGCAATGCCGCTGCCGATGAGATTATCAAGTACGCGCGCCCATATAATGCCACCACCCGGCATGACCGCTTCGGCAATCACAACCACCAGACCGGTCAGGAAAAAGACCAGCAGGGTATAATTCACGGCTCTTGTGGCTATAGCCGCAAGAGACATGAAAACCGCCACAACAAGCAGGGCCGGTTTACCAGGTAGAGCCATAGCGCAGAGGGCAGCCATCAGACTTCCGCCAATACTGCCGATCACCCGTTCAACACTGCGCACAAGCGTCACATTGCCCGCTGGCTGCATTACGAGCAACGTGGCTATCAGGGCCCAGTAGGAAAATCCTTCGCCGCCATAAAGACAAATCCCTTGCGTCAGCAACAAGGCAAAGGAAAGACGGCAGGCATGCCGCCATATGGCAGGTGACAGCACCATGAATGATCTGTTCTGCGCTGCTTCCGTTTCCTGATGACCGCGCGCAAAAGCCGTTTTCATACGCTCGAAAGTCTCGGCGCAGGCAAGGATCGGCGCAACATGGACAAGTTCACCGATGCGCGCTTTTCGATCCATTGCCTGAGCCAGTTGACCCAGAACCGTGAAATCCGGCTCAGTGCGGCCAGCCTGACGCATCGCTTCATGACAGGCCGTGCCCAGTCCACCAAGGAGGTGTCGCAATCCGGGAGAAAGTGGCCCTGCTTCAGCTTGATGCTCCAGCGCCAGAAGCGCCGTAAAAACGCGCTCCGCAGCAGACAGCATGACCTCCATACGTCGTCTGAGTCGGAAATTACCATGACCTGCATCAAGCAGTGTCACAAGCGCGCGTGCGCGCTCGATTGCATTGCGCGCTGCCTGACGATGCACCGTCTCGCGCAGACGCCCGGCAGCCAGTTCACGCGCCATGAGATCAAGAATATAGTAGGTTGCAGCGATGCTGCGTCGTGCGGGAGCATAAGGCTGCTGCTTCCACAGAACGAGGCAGAAAAGCATTGCCAGCAAGCCACCGGCACAAAAAAGCCCAGCGATTCCTGCTGCTTGCAGGGGGGATGAAGGAAATCCCGTCGCCGCGACCGCAGCACAACCGGCAAGCACCCAGAGTTGCATGATGGCAGGCGAGAACGCGCGGGATAATCCGCAGCCCAGACCAATAAGAGCGACAATCGGGAGAGTGGCCAACGACCCGAAGACACTCAGTGAGGAAACGCTAAAAACAAGCGCCGTCCCTGCAAGCGTGAAGCCTCCCAGCACCTGCAGACGTTCACGATCAGGACCGCCCGGATCAATCAGGCAGGCCCAGAAGCACGCAAAGGCGATCCAGGCAAGAATTGCCTGATCGAAGAAAAGCGATGGCGCAAGCGCAAGCGCCGTTACCAGCGCGGCACGTCCTCCCTCGTACAGACTGAGCTGTTCGGGTGAGAGTGTGATGGCATAGCGCGCCAGATGATTGCTGGAAGTGGTAAGAAAAGCTGCAAAGGGGCGTGTAGCAGAAAGATGGGAGTGCCCCTTTATCATGCAGTACGCTCCCTGTGGGACCGGGCGCTTAGCGCCCCGTCATGATCTGCTCGACCAGCTGTCTGACTGTCGGTGTGAAACCAGAAGCATAGAACGGATCGTTACCGAAACGCCAAGCATTCGTACCACCAAACATCAGGTTATGGTCGACGACCTCATCAGCTGTCGTCTGACCGGCACTGTCGTCAACATGCGCAATATCCTGCAGACTTTTCTGAATGCAGAAAGAGCGTGGATCAGCTTTTGCCCCATTGGTGTAATTGGGGCCACGCTGGCTCCAGTTGGAAAAGCGACACTCCGAAAGACAACCCATGCACGCTACCTGATCGGCTACGATCACACGGCTTTCTTCAGGCGTTACAAAAACAAGCGTTGAATCAGGCGTGCGCATGGCCTCGGTATAACCGGCTGCCTCCCACGCCAGGACATGCTCGCGATCAGCTGCCGTCATCCATACTTCACGCTTGCGCGCACCAATGCCATGTGGTGTGTCATGTTCACCTACAGGCTCGCTGCTATAGGCAACCTGGCGTTCCGAGCGACCACGCAGGTTTCTCATGAAACTGTTATTGACCGCAGAGGAATAGAAGCCTGTCGGCGAAAAACGGTTGAGATAGACGTCTCCCTCATGCAGCTGGCGCAAACGACGCTTCCAGGCATCAGGAATAGGGCTTTCCTGTGTCAGCAACGGTCTCGTGCCAAACTGGAACACGATCGGTCCGATCTCGGGATTGTTGAACCAGTGGGCCCATTCCTCAAGCCACCAGACACCACCCGCCATGATGATCGGTACAGAGTCGAGACCAAACTGGTTCATCGCCTTGCGCAGGGCCGCGACACGCGGATACGGATCCTCGGGTTGCAACGGATTTTCGGTGTTCGACAATCCGTTATGTCCACCCGCACGCCAAGGATCTTCGTAAACCACAGCCCCCAGAAGCTCGGCTGTCTTGTGATAGGCGCGCTTCCACAGGGCGTTGAATGCCCGTGCAGAAGAAACAATCGGATAATAATGCACGTTGTGGCGTGCCGCAATTTCTGACAGACGATAGGGCATGCCAGCGCCGCAGGTCAAACCATCGATCAGCGGGTGCCTCTTCGAGAATGCCCTCGATAACCAGCTCAGCACCACCCATCTCCCAGAGGAGATTGACATTGAGCATGCCATTGCTGCCCGCAATCTCACGTGCAATTTTGACCTGAGTGATACCGCCATCAATGGCGTAGCGAATCAGTTCCTCATGACGTTCGCGCCGTGTACGGCCCGAATAGATCTGAGGAATACGGTTTCCAGCCTCATCGTAGCTGTCAGCATTGACGGCAGAAACGGTCCCCACACCACCTGCCGCGGCCCAGTGCCCGGCAGAAATACCAGTCGAAACCGAGACGCCCTTTCCGCCTTCAACAAGGGGGAGAACATTCCGGCCAGCCATACGGACGGTATCAATCGACATCATAATCTATGTTGTACTCCGAGAGGGGCAGCCGAGGCCGCCCCCTCCTGAAACGACAGGTCAGTCAGCGTCACGCTGCCTGGAAGGGCGGGACGGCTTTGCACCGACATTCTCCGAGATATCGGCACCCGTCTGCTGATCGACAACACGCATCGACAGCTTGACCTTGCCGCGATCATCAAAGCCAACGACCTTGACCTTTACGGCGTCGCCCTGCTTGACGACATCGGTGGTCTTGGCCACGCGACCATCGCTGAGTTCGGAGATATGCACCAGGCCGTCACGCGGGCCGAGGAAGTTCACGAACGCGCCGAAATCGGCAGTCTTCACGACCTTGCGTCGTAGATACGACCGATTTCCGGCTCTGCCACAATGCCTTCAATGCGCGAGATGGCTTTCTGAGCCTGCTCGTCATTGGACGCAGCAATGGTGATTACACCTTCATCGTTGATATCAACCTTGGCACCCGAAAATTCGACGATCTCACGGATAACCTTGCCGCCCGAACCGATCACGTCACGGATCTTTTCCTTGGCAATGCTCATGGTGGTGATCTTCGGCGCATTGCGCGACACACCCTCACGACCTTCGTCAAGAGCCTTTGCCATTTCACCCAGGATATGCAGACGACCGTCACGAGCCTGCTCGAGGGCCACCTTCATGATTTCTGGCGTGATCGAGGTGATCTTGATGTCCATCTGAAGCGCGGTAATGCCTGCTTCCGTTCCGGCCACCTTGAAGTCCATGTCGCCGAGGTGGTCTTCGTCGCCGAGAATGTCGGAAAGCACAGCGTAACCGCGATCTTCCTTGATCAGCCCCATGGCGATACCAGCTACGGGGCGCGGCAGCGGAACGCCGGCATCCATCAGGGCCAGAGACGAGCCGCAGACCGTTGCCATTGACGACGAGCCATTGCTCTCGGTGATTTCAGAGACAATACGCACCGTGTAGGGAAAACGGTCCTTGGCAGGCAGGAGCGGATGAATGGCACGCCATGCAAGCTTGCCATGGCCGATTTCACGGCGACCCGGGCTACCCATACGACCGCATTCACCGACCGAGTAGGGCGGAAAATTATAATGCAGCATGAAGTTCGAGCGATACTCGCCTTCAAGCGCATCAATAATTTGCTCGTCCTGCGTCGTACCAAGGGTTGCAACGACAAGGGCCTGCGTTTCACCACGGGTAAACAATGCAGAACCATGTGCGCGCGGCAGGATACCAACTTCGGAAACGATCGGACGCACGGTTTTGGTGTCACGGCCATCGATGCGGATGCCGCTTTTCAGAATGGCACCACGAACGACCTGGGCCTCCAGCTCCTTGAGCATGGGCTTGGCCAGTTCGACATCAAGGCCTTCTTCCTGAAGACCTTCAATGATACGGCCCTTGGCTGTCGCGATCTTCTCGTAACGAGCCTGCTTGGCTTTTTCCTTATAGGCATCAGCCATAAGCTTGGTGCCGATCTTCTCCACGCGCTTGCGCAGGGCAATCTGCTCTTTGGTGGGACCTTCGAGATCCCAGGGCTGCTTGGCAGCGTGCTCGGCGAGATCGATGATCGCATCAATGACGGGCTGGAAAGCCGTATGACCTGCGGTCACGGCTTCAAGCATCACCTCTTCCGAAAGCTCAGAAGCCTCGGACTCAACCATCAGCACGCCTTCACTCGTACCGGCTACGACGAGATCAAGCTCACTTTCCTTCATCTCCGAAAGAGTCGGGTTGATAACGAGCTTGTCATTGATGCGTGCAACACGTGCCACACCGACCGGACCGTAGAAAGGGATGCCCGAAAGGGTAAGCGCAGCCGAACAACCGATCAGGCAACCAGAGCCGGGTCATTTTCCATGTCATGGCTGAGAACGGTCGCCGTAACCTGCACTTCGTTACGGAAATTCTCCGGAAAGAGCGGGCGGATAGGACGGTCGATCAGACGCGAAATCAGGGTTTCGCTTTCGGACGGACGGCCTTCACGCTTGAAGAACCCGCCGGGAATACGGCCGGCCGCATAGGCCTTTTCCTGATAGTTGACCGTCATCGGGAAGAAATCCTGACCCGGCTTGACGGTTTTCGCACCTACAGCGGTGCAGAGTACCACGGTGTCGCCATAGGTCGCTACGACAGCCCCATCGGCCTGACGGGCAATCTTGCCGGTTTCCAGAACGAGCGGGCGACCTGCCCAGTCGATTTCCTTGCGGAAGTAGTTGAACATTGTTCTGTCCTGATTTGACGGCTTTGACACTGGGTGCGGGAGTCTGAAGGGAACGGGCCCTGACTGGCTGGCAGCGTTTCGGACGGCATGGCAAGAACGACCGGGATCGGACCGGCATGTCACCATGTGGCCTGAAACGCCGAAGGCCGGTTCTGTCTCCAGCTTCAACGCTCAGTGACGCAGCCTGTTGGCCCGCCGCCAGGAAAGCGGCGGGCAGTGGCGGAGACGAAGCGCTCCGCCCGAGCATGTTAGCGGCGCAGGCCGAGACGCTCGATAAGGGTCTGATAGCGGCCCTGGTCCTTGCGCTTGAGGTAGTCAAGCAGGCCACGACGCTGGCCGACGAGCATCAGAAGACCACGACGTGAGTGGAAGTCTTTCTTGTGCGTCTGCAGGTGGCCCGTCAGATTGACAATACGCTCGCTCAGCAGGGCAACCTGCACTTCCGGCGAACCCGTGTCATTCGGGGCGGTCTTGTATTCTTCGATCAGCGCCGTGCGGCGTTCAGCTGTAATCGACATCTCTGTCTCCGTATTTAAACGACTCGAATATCCGTATCGGCTTCAGCCGCCCCTCCTGGACGCGGCACAATCCGACAAGACACCCCCCCTCCCGGGCTTGCAGGATGTCGCCATCCTGTGCTGTCAGCATCAGATCAGCGCAATCGGACAAGACAAGGCTTTGTCCGTAGCGCAGGGCCTGTGCTTCTGAATCGGTCACGGCCAGAGCCGGGATGTCGGCCAGCGCGGTCGAGACCGGACGCAGAAGCGCTGAAAGTGCATCGGCCTTGTCGTCATTTTGGATCAGCTTGTCCAGTGTTATCGCATGTTTCTCCTCAAACGGACCGCATTTGGTCCGACGAAGAACGGCGATATGACCAACGGTCCCACAGGCCAGAGCAATGTCGCGAGCCAGGCTGCGCATATAAACGCCCTTGCCCGACTGCACCTCAAAAATCGCATGATCACGATCGGGTCGTTCCACCAGGGTGATCGAGTCAACACGAGCCGGACGCGGCGGCAGTTCAGGAGGTTTGCCTGCTCGGGCAAGATCATAGGACCTTTCCCCATCAACCTTGAGCGCGGAATAGACCGGTGGAACCTGCATGATATCGCCGGTCAGGGCGGGCAGAGCACCGCGCAGATCCTCATCGGAAGGACGATGATCACTGGTTACAACCACCTCTCCCTCGCGGTCATCCGTTGTGCGGGATTCGCCCAGAAAAAGCGTGAAACGATACCGCTTTGTCGCATCCATGATGTAGGGGATTGTCTTGGTAGCCTGGCCAAACGCGACAGGCAGTATACCCGTTGCAAGAGGGTCCAGCGTGCCGCCATGACCGGCCTTCCTGGCATTGATCAGGCGACGCGCCTTGTTCACCACATCGGTTGATCCGATATGCAGATCCTTGTCGACGACCAGCCAGCCGTCGATATCCAGACCTTTTTTTCGTCCCATGAGGGGTTACTCAGTCTTCTGAATCAAGATCACGACGAACTTCGGGCGTACGCATCAGCGCATCCATTTCCATCGCATGTTCAAGAGCTGTATCGGGCTGAAAATGAATCTCAGGCACCATACGCGAACGCAGTGTCTTGGACAGTCCGGTACGAAGGAAAGGCGCCACACGCTTGAGCGCGGGAAGAATTTCCTCGATATCGCTGCGGCCGAGACGACAGACGAATGCCGTCGCATGCCGGAAATCAGGCGAGATACGCACTTCCGTAACAGTCACGCGCACATCAACCAGTTCCGGGTCGCGAAACTCGGTACGGGCGAAAATCTCCGAGAGGACACGACGGACCTCTTCGGACATTCTCAGCTGACGCTGCGAAGGACCGGCTACATCACCGGGGCCAGAGAACCCCGGGACCTTGGAACGCGATCCCCTCATGCAGGGATCACTTCCATTTCGAAGCATTCGACCATATCGCCTTCGCGCAGATCGTTATAGCCGGCAAAGGAAAGACCACACTCATAGTTGCGTGCGACTTCCTTGACGTCATCCTTGAAGCGCTTGAGCTGGCTCAGATCGCCTTCATGGATCACAACGTTGTCACGCAACAGACGTACGCCACAGCCGCGCTTGACCACACCCTCGGTGACATAGCAACCAGCGACCTTGCCGACCTTCGTGATATTGAAGACCTGACGGATCTCGGCGTAGCCCAGGAACTTCTCGCGATGCTTGGGCGCAACTTTGCCCTTGACCAGCTGCTCCACGTCATCGGTCACCTGATAGATGATCGAGTAGTAGCGGATATCCACGTCTTCACGCTGGGCCATTTCGCGAGCCTGCGTCGTAGCACGCACGTTGAAGGCCACGATGATAGCGTTGGATGCCTTGGCAAGCTGGATATCACTCTCCGTGATCTGACCGACAGAGGCGTTCAGCACACGGATACGAACTTCCTCATGCTCGAGCTTGAGTACCGAAGCCTCGATAGCCTCAGCAGAACCCTGTACGTCGGCCTTGATGAGCAGAGCCACTTCCTTCTGCTCACCTGCCTGGATACGAGCCAGCATCTGGTCGAGCGTACCACGTGCAGCGGCACGACCGGCTGCCATCTTGTCCTTCTGCCGACGCTGACGGAACTCACAGATTTCGCGGGCACGGTTCTCGTTCTCAACCACAACGAACGGCTCACCGGCACCCGGAACACCGGTAATACCAAGAAGCTCTACCGGCATGGACGGACCAGCCTCCTTGAGCTGACGCCCCTTGTCATCGAGCATGGCACGCACACGGCCCCATTCGGCACCAGCCACCACAATGTCGGAGCGGTTGAGTGTGCCCTTCTGGACCAGAACCGTCGCCACCGGACCGCGACCGCGATCGAGGCGACTTTCGATGACAGAGCCTTCTGCAACACGGTTCGGATTCGCTTTGAGGTCAAGAACTTCCGCCTGAAGCAGAATGGCCTCTTCCAGCTTGTCCAGACCTGTGCGCTTCAGCGCTGAAACCTCGACATCCTGCACATCGCCACCCATAGCCTCAACCACGATATCATGGCTGAGCAGGGCCTGACGCACTCGGTCAGGATTGGCACCCGGCTTGTCGATCTTGTTGATCGCCACAATGATCGGAGCATCAGCCGCCTTGGCATGCTTGATGGCCTCAATTGTCTGGGGCATCACACCGTCATCAGCAGCGACAACCAGAACAACCACATCAGTGACAGAGGCACCACGGGCACGCATGGACGTGAATGCCTCATGGCCTGGCGTATCGACGAAGGTAATCTTCGCACCGCTCGGCACAGTCACCTGATAGGCTCCGATATGCTGGGTAATGCCACCGGCTTCGCCTGCTGCCACATCCGTCGTGCGAAGTGCGTCGAGCAGTGAGGTCTTGCCGTGATCGACATGCCCCATGACGGTAACAACCGGAGCGCGGGTCTGGAGCTCGTCTTCACGATCTTCCACGCCCTCGATACCCAGCTCAACATCGCTCTCGGCAACGCGACGGACGCGATGGCCGAATTCGCTGATGACCAGCTCTGCGGTGTCAGCATCGATCAGCTGGGTCGCCGTAGCCATGACACCCATCTTCATGAGAGCCTTGACCACTTCAGCCTGACGCAGCGCCATACGGTTGGCCAGCTCGGCCACCGTGATCGACTCCGGCAGGATCACGTCACGTACAACGCGTACCTGATCGGCACGCAGACGTTCCAGCTCGGCCTGACGACGCTCACGATCGCGCTGACGACGAACAGAGGCGAGCGAACGCGTCTTGTCATCATCACCTTCAATCGCAGCCCGAACATCAATACGGCCCGAACGGCGCGAGTCGCCACTTTTCTTGGGTGCGGCTGGCGCACCACGGCGTGGCGGCGCTGCAGGCGCACGACGCGGGCTGGCACGACGGTCATCTTCAGCCTCACCACCCGCGGCACCACCCCGACGCAGATGCAGCGTCTCATTGCGTGGTGCAGCAGCAGCATTGTTGGCAGCCGGTGCTGGCTTGGGTGTGACAGGGCGAGGCGCCATAACAGCACGTTCTGCCAGCGGACGCAGTCGTTCCATCGGCGCAGCAAGCTGCACACCGCCAGTACGACGCACGGTCTCCGCCGCCTCGAGCGGTGCACGTCGGGCAGCTTCCTCACGTTCACGCTCAGCGGCTCGCGCCTTGCGCTGCTCTTCGAGAGCTTCCTGCTTGGCCTTGTCTTCGGCGGCCGCCGCCATCTGGCGCTCGTGTTCTTCCGCCTCGCGAGCCGCTTCAGCTTCGCGAGCCAGCGCTTCGGCACGGGCCTCTTCCTCTCGCTTGGCTTCCTCAGCCGCGGAGAGAATGCGGATCTTCTCTTCCTCGATGCGGGCCGCCTCACGGGCTGCTTCCTTGCGTTGCTCTTCGAGCACACGCTGGCGGATAGCAAGTTCGGCCGGCGTCAGTGCGCGACCGGCGCCTGCGCGACCACCACGCCCCCCTGCTGAACCACGACCGTCCTTGCGTTCGTTGGCCTCACGCTTCTTGCGCACTTCCACCTGGACCACCTTCGAGCGTCCATGCTGAAGCTCTGACGCACTGATCCTGCGTCAACCGTCCGCCCGAGTTCCATGCGCCCGCCCGGACGCAGGGACAGACGTCCCTTACCCTGGTCACCCTGAGCCTGGGCGCCCTGATCCTGGACATTCTGGCCTTCTGTCTGGCCGCCCTGAGCCTGAGTGCCCTGGTTCCGTTCGTTGCCTTCGCTCATATACCTGCCTGTTCCCGTCCGAGCCGCTCAGTCAGCGGCTCAGGAACCAACCCATCGGTCAGCCCCAAAAATCGTTCATGCTCAGCCATCAGACGCTGCGCGAGCGCCCCAGGCGCTATCACAGCATAGACCGCATGTTCCCGCCCGAATGCCGTCGCAAGCATTTGGGCCGGTAACGTCAGTACCGGAAGTTTGTTGTTTCCCGATATCAGACGCCGCAACTCATCCGGCTTCCGCCCGATCCCTGGATTACCAGTCCGGCTTTACCGCCGACAATCCATTCGCGACACTTAACAAAACCACAGAGAGCCTGACCAGCCCGGCGCGCGAGACCGAGCCCCTGCACCAGCCGCGCTTCTATTCCTGAAACCAGTACCTGCGCAATATCCTCAGGTACCGTTACCGGCTGACGCGCTGCCCTCGAAAAGAGATGACGCGTCCGCGCGGTATCTAGCACATCCCGCCCGGCGCTCAACCAGATTCCCCGCCCCGGCAGCTTTGCCGCCAGATCAGGAACACCAAGCCATTGGGGGAGATAACAAAGCGCAGCATAACATCGGGGTTTCCACTCTTGCGAGTGACGATGCAGCGCCTCTGCGGTCCTTTTTCATCATCCAGCTCGATCGGATCGAGCAAGTCGGACAAAAAAATCTCCTGTGCTTCTTTATCCTGAAACTCAGACGTCGGAAGCCTCCCCTTCCTTGGGGGACTCGGCGTCCTGCTCACCATCGAACCAATGGGCACGTGCCGCCATGATGATCTCGTTGGCAGCATCTTCATCTATATTGTCATTACCCAGCATTTCGACAAGCTCATCACCTGCAAGATCAGCCAGATCATCAAGGGTTTTTACACCCTTTTCACCCAGCGTAACCAGCATGGCATTGGTAAAGACACCAAGCTCGGCAATCGAATCCTCGACTCCCAGACCACGGCGCTTGTCATCAAGTTCCTGCTCTTTCTGTACAAGGAACTCTTCGGCACGGCGCATCAGCTCTTCAGCCACGCTTTCATCGAAACCTTCGATTGCGTGCAGCTCGTCGGGCTCAGCGTAGGCCAGCTCCTCGATCGTATGAAAGCCTTCTGTCACCAGCAAACCGGCAATCACGTCGTCGACATCAAGCGCATCAACAAAAAGCTGGGTGCGTTTGCGGAATTCTTCCTGACGACGCTCTGATTCTTCCGCCTCGGTCAGGATATCGATATCCCAACGTGTCAGCTGGCTTGCCAGACGCACATTCTGGCCGCGACGACCAATGGCAAGAGAAAGCTGCTCGTTCGGCACAACCACTTCCACGCGCCCGGCTTCCTCGTCCATGACCACCTTGGTCACTTCGGCCGGAGCCAGTGCGTTCACCACAAAGGTTGCAGCCTGCGGGCTCCAGGGGATGATATCGATCTTTTCACCCTGGAGTTCGGCAACAACGGCCTGAACGCGCGAACCGCGCATACCGACGCAGGCGCCGACGGGATCGATCGAGGCATCCTTGGAGATGACGGCCATCTTGGCGCGCGAACCCGGATCACGGGCTACGGCCTTGATCTCGATGATGCCATCATAGATTTCAGGCACTTCCTGCGCGAACAGCTTGGCAAGGAAGGCCGGATGCGTGCGGCTCAGAAAGATCTGCGGGCCACGCGTCTCGTCACGCACATCATAGATATAGGCACGAACGCGATCCGAGTTGCGGAACGACTCGCGGGGAATCAGTTCGTCGCGGCGCAGCAGAGCCTCGGTATGGCCGATCTCGACCATGAGGTTGCCGTATTCGGTGCGCTTGACGGTACCGTTGACGATCTCGCCTACGCGGTCCTTGAATTCGTTATACTGTTTCTTGCGCTCATATTCGCGCACGCGCTGAACGATAACCTGCTTGGCAGTCTGGGCCGCGATGCGTCCGAAATCGATCGGCGGCAGCGGATCGACCAGATGCTCGCCAATCTTGATCTCGGGCTGAAACTTCAGCGCGATGGCATGAGGAATCTGCGTGTCCTCATTTTCGACGGTTTCAACCACCTCGGTCCAGCGCGACAGACGCACTTCACCGGAGCGACGGTCGATGGTCGCGCGGATATCCTTCTCATGACCGTATTTGGCGCGTCCGGCCTTCTGGATGGCCTGCTCCATCGCCTCCAGCACTTCTTCACGATCAATGTTCTTTTCACGTGAAACGGCGTCTGCCACCAGCAACAGCTCAGGACGGGTAACGGAGGTGTCCATCAGACGAAATCCTCAAATACGGAGCGCGAAACCGCGCGGAACAGCAAAAACGGAATAGACGATAAACTCAGTGCGCCTTGCGTCCGGGCTTGGAACCCTTGCCCGGTTTGGCAGGATTGAGCTTCGGCGTCTTGCGGCGCGTAGCGTCCTCTTCTTCTGCCGCTTCATCTTCCGATGCAATACCCATCATGCAGCGCTTGCTCGATCAGAGCATCAGTCAACACCAGACGCGCCTTGCGTATGGCCTCAATCGGCAAAACGGCCTCTTCTCCGTCATCAAGACGGATCACGGCCGCATTCTCGCGCGTACCAGTGATAATTCCCGAGAAACGCTTCCGACCATTAAGCGGCAGATCAAGCTCAGCCTTGACCAGATGACCTGCAAAACGGTCCCAGTCCTTGAGGCGTGTCAAGGGACGATCGATTCCGGCAGAGGACACTTCCAGCGTCCAGGCACCGGGGATCGGATCATCAACGTCGAGCACGGCGCCGACAGCGTGGCTGATCTGCTCGCAATCCTCGATACCGATCAGCGAACCATCTGCCGATCTGCCATGATCTGGATGGTCGGGGTCTCACGCCCCAGAACGCTCAGACGCACGATCTCATAGCCGAGATCGGTCAGAGTCGGCTCGATCTGCTGCGCGATACGCGCTTCAAGACCGTTCAGGCTGGGAATTTCATTGGCCAAGACAAAAAAGGCGGCCCGTCAAGGCCACCCCCCGATAAGACGAAAGATGAAAGGAATTGCGTCTGTCTAGGCCAGTTTTGGAAGAGATGCAAGACTCGCCCCGTTTTACATACGAGTCACACACGTTACGCTCGTTTACATTATTAGGGTTTCGCAATGGTTGCGAGCAGGTACGGCCGCCTGCCATCGTTCACCGGACATGAATGATCAAGAGCATCCACTCCCGCAGCTGTTGGAACAACACCCGGATGGACCGTCCCATCCGGAACGGCGCGGCCCGCGTCTTGCCGGGTTTGCCCTGATTGCCGGGCTGGCCCTTTCCGGCCTGGCTGGTTTGCATCACATCACAGGGCATAATTCCGTATCCGGCGTACCCGCCTCAGTCGATAACCTGAAAGCCGCCGATCAGCCCACACAACATCCTGAAGCTCAACTCCCCCAGATCCCCCCGGGAAGTGCGGAACGCGCTCTGGCACGATCGAACTACAGCCAGAAGGACCAGGCCCGCATTCTTGCCGCTTACAAGCGACGCGAGATCTCTCTGATCCAGATGCCCATTGCAGAACTCGACGGCAGGATAGGCGAGACCGTCCGGATCGATGCCGGAGGATTCACCCAGATCGTAACCCTCAGCGACAATCTGAAAGCCGTTACCCTGCCGATCTATCATGCGGGTGAAGTGACCATATCGCCCGTCCATATGATTGCAGGCAATACGCTTGCAGCAGGAGTTTTGACTGTTTACGGGATGTACACCCTCCCAACGCTCAGCCCTTCGGAGCTGGTAACCCTGGACGTCATTGCGCAATGAAAGCCCTGCTTCCCGCCCTGACCCGTTTCATGCCCGTTATGATGGTCATCTTCCTGATCCTCGCGAGCATTCAAGCGGCAGTAGCTCTGCATCTGTCAGGTGGCATGTTCGTGCGTTTCCTTTCCTGGGCGCGTGAGGCGTATCTCCCTCTGGCCGGCATCTCGGCCCTGACAGTTCTCTGCGGGATCATATTCGAAACCCATTCCGAAAAACTGATCCGAAAAGGCCTTCGTAGAAGGAGAGGTATCCTCATGGACTCACTTGCGAGACTGACAAACCGTGACATGCTTGAGGCCCTTATGGCCCAGGAACAGAGAGAGACGACGCTCGACGCTGAGGAACTGGCGGCGGCACTGCGCGCGCGGGTTATCGGGCAGGATCAGGTCTGTGAGGATATCGCCCAGCAGCTGCGCCGTCGTCTGGCCCTCCATGTGCGGAACAAGCCTGTCGGCATCTTTCTCATGGCCGGCCCGCCGGGAACGGGAAAAACCTATCTGGCCAAACAGATCGCCCGCCAGATGGAACGTCCACTGCTGCATTTCGATATGACGCAGATGTCCAGCCCACATGCGGCAACGCAGCTTTTCGGCTCACCGAAAGGCTATGTCGGGTCTGATACTTTCGGCAAGCTGACCGGCGGATTACAGGAAAAACCTGATGCAGTCGTTCTGCTGGACGAAATCGAGAAAGCCCATCCGGATGTGTTCAAGAAATTCCTGACTGCATGGAATGACGGACATGTCACCGAGGCCTCCACAGGCGCACAAATATCGACCACGCGCGCCATTTTCTTCCTGACCTCGAACATCGCGACCGAAGAGCTGACCGAAATTGCCGATCGCCTGCCTGACGATGCAGAGCGCATGAGAGCCGAGTCGACCGAAGCCCTGCGCAAGGCCGGTTTTGCACCGGAAGTCCTGAACCGCCTTGACCGCATCTTCGTGTTCCGTCGCCTGCATGGGCTCGACCTTGCGCGTGTCGCCGCACTTGAAATCGAAGCCATGATCAAAGGCTACGGCCTGAGTGTTGAAGCCGGTGGCATTGACGCGCATCTCCTCTTCCAGCTTCTGCAGCGCCAGCAGAAACTTGGAACCGGGGCCTCCGCACGTGATCTTGTCAGGTCGATCGAGGATATGGTTAGTGAGAGCCTGATTCTGGCTCGCCAGAATGGAGCCAAACTGGTCCGCCTGATCATGACGGATAACGGTGTGATCGCTGAAATTGCCGAAGAGAAACAAGCACTCAATGCCCGTCTTATCCCCTAATTCTCACGGGTATCCCCTCTGATGTCTGCTGTATCACGTCTGTGGCGCCGGGCTCCCGCATGGCGCTTCTTCCTCTATGCCAGTGTATTGTTTCTGATTCTCGGAGTGCTCTTTCCTACGCCTATCGTGGCCCGTCACATGGCATGGACAGAGATACTCACACGTTATCTGCCTTCCTGGGCATCGCCCTCACCCAATGCCCAGGACAGTACTGCCAGCAATGACAACGCGAACCCGAGCCAACCCGACACCGGCAACCCGAAGGGCGATCTAACAGACCCGGCACGCTTCATTACACCAGACATCACGTTGGCCATGACAGGGGTGATCCCATTCGGAGGCCACAGCCTGCCCTTACCGGCCGGGATATGGCACCCTGTCCTGAGCGGCCAATACGGCCCCAATGCCAGAATGTCACTAAACGTTCTGGCCCGTACGGATCGTGGAATTGTCACGGGGGTGATCATTGCCAGCACAACAGACCAGGACGTACCTCGGGATGTTGTCGAAGATGCCTATAATCACTGTCATGATGACAGAAACTACCATTCAACCGTGCTTGCCGACCGTCCCGATGGCAAAACAGAATGTACCTATCTGACTGCTGCCTATATGGGACCGAACGCGTCGATCTCCTCAGACCCGCTCATCCAGCTCGCATTCAAAAGACTGGTAACGCTCGGCTTTCCAATGCTTCATTGTTCATTGTTGCCAGCTGGCTACATAGCAGCGGGGCACAGGAAAGTACAAAAGGCTCATCATCGATTACCTATCTGCTTGCTCCCACACAGCCAGGGACAGTGGTGCTGAAGGCCCCTCTCCCCTATTGGGACAAGAACATGATAGCCAGAGCCCCAGCAGCTCTGGAGTTTTTACGCCGGGTGGATATCTGGTTTACCGATTGGGTTCCAACACTCCGTCACGGCATGTTGAACGATTACAGTAGTGCTCTGGCAGACAGAAAACCTGCCAGAGATCCGGCTGCACCGGAAGAATAGCGATCTGATACCATGGCGACCGGGGACGGCGACTCCGTGATCCAGCGAGAGCTGTGTCTGCGAAGCAAGGCAGCCTGACATCCGTACAGGCTGCTGTGTTTGTAACAATTCGCCTCAGTGATGTCCCGAACGCATCAGACTACGCCCGAGCTTACGTTCCACATGGCGCGCAAACCGTACAAAAGGCAGCCCGAGAAGGAGATAGGCGCCACCGATCAGCAGACCGGTGCCTATATAATCATAATAGGTCGAAGAGAGACGGATATAGGTTTTTGTCAGCTCGGTCAGCGTGATTACGCTGACAAGCGATGAGTCTTTCAACAATGCGATAAAATCGTTGGTCATAACGGGCAAGACGGTACGAAACGCCTGAGGTATGATCACAAGACGCAATGCCTGCCAATGCGTCATGTTCAGCGCAATGGCGGCTTCCATCTGACCGCGAGGTACTGAAGACAATCCGGCACGATAATTCTCGGCCTCATATGCCGCGTAATTCAGCCCCAATGCGAGCACGCCGGCAAAAAAAGGCGAGAGTTTTATACCGATCCCTGGCAAGCCATAGAAAATAAACAGAATCTGAATCAGAAGCGGCGTACCACGTACGATCTCGATATAGAGTCCCGTCAACCAGCGCAGCCATGCCGGACCGTAATGACGCCCCAAAGCCAGCATCAGACCGAGACATACGGCCATGACCATCGACAGAGCCGATACCAGCAGGGTCAGAATTGCAGCTTCACCGATATCAGGCAGAAAGCCGATATAACGCCTGAGCTGACCCAGCCACCCTGTCTGGGCGCGCATGGCATCACGATAACGAAGCCATTCTTCCGGCTTCACATCGCGTTTGACATGATCACCCGTCATAATGGCCATTTCAGGTGTCCACAGATTCCAGCGCGCCAGCAGAATCTGCAATGTTCCATCCTGCATCATGGCGCCAAGGGCGCGATCAACCTCATCATGCAGTGCCGTATCACCCTGCTTGAAGGCGATGCCGTAACGGGTCTGCCCTACCGGGGCACCGACAATTTCGAGATCATCTGTGATGCCGGCATAATAAAGCGCAATAGGACCATCCAGAAGCAGGGCATCGAGTCTTCCGTTGCGCAGATCCGAGAACGCATAGGTTTCTTCTTCATAGGAACGTACCGTGATGCTGGATTCACGCTGAAGCAAACGCTCGGCAAGAGTCTCCTTGATCGTGCCGACAACATGACCATGCAGAGCTTCGAAACTGTTGAGATCCATACGGTCGCGCCGTACGACGATACGATCACCTGTCACATAATAGGGGCGAGAGAACAAAGCTGCCTGCAGATGGTCAGGCGTCATCTCAATGCCGTCGACCACCATCTGATACATACCGCGCTGCAAGCCCGGGATCAGACCGTCCCAGTCATTCTGGATAAATTTTGCTTTCCGGTTCAGTCGACGGGCAATCTCCTGCACCATATCATACTCGAACCCTTCCAGATGATTGAGTTTTGCCGGATCGTGGAAGACATAAGGCACGTTGGCCTCACCATCCGAGGCCCAGCTCAGCTCCGGCAGGGACGCGCCCCCTGAGGCAGCAGCATGGACAGGCAGCGTCAGGCAAAGCGACAGCAAACAGAGCGTCAGCCGGGCCAGAAAGCGGAAATTCATAATAACGTTCTCAGGAATCGTCGTGTTCGCGGATCTTCCGGAGCAGCAAAAAGCTCGTCAGGGTCGCCACTCTCAACAATATAGCCCCCTTCGACATAGAGGACACGGTCGGAGGCTGCCCGAGCAAAGCGCATGTCATGCGTCACGACAATCTGGGTCATGCCCTCCTCATCGAGCCGACGCATGACCTGAAGCACTTCTTCCGCCAGTTCCGGATCCAGCGCGGAAGTAGGCTCGTCATAGAGCATCACGGCAGGCTTCATTGCCAGCGCCCTGGCGATCGCAGCACGTTGCTGCTGGCCGCCAGACAAGGTCGAGGGATAGCGATCCGCCATACCGTCAAGACCGACCTTGGCAAGAAGCGCCCGGGCAAGAGGCTCGATCTCACCAAGGGTCTGTCCCTTGACCGTACGCGGCGCCATCATGACGTTGTCCAGCACCGTACGATGGGCAAAAAGATTGAAGGACTGAAAGACCATGCCAACATGCGCCCGGAGTGCATGGGCACGGCGTTCCTGCGCACGGCTCCAGCTCTGGGAGAGCTGTTTGTCAATCTCGACATCCTCAATGCGAAGTACGCCTGAGTCGGGAATCTCAAGAAAATTGAGGCAACGGAGAAAAGTGGATTTCCCGCAGCCTGAGGGGCCGATAATCGAGACCAGTTCCCCTCGCTCAACGCAAAGCGACATGTCGTGAAGCACGACATGTCGCCCGAAGCTTTTGATAATGTTTCTAGCGTCGAGAACGGACTCGGCGTTGTCAGTCAGTTTCTGTCATCCCACGCAGGACATAAGGAAGAATACCTCCATGCCTGTAATAGGCGACTTCATCAAGCGTATCGATACGGCAAAGCAGATCCACCTGTTCCGTTTCACCATTGGTACGGGTGATCGTCATGACAACAGTCATGCGCGGTGTGATCGCCTCAAGTCCGTTCAGCGAGATGGTCTCGGAGCCGTCGAGTTTGAGTGTCTTGCGTGACGTACCCTCCCGGAAGGTCAGGGGCAGTACGCCCATACCAACCAGATTGGAACGATGGATACGCTCGAAACTCTCGGCAATGACTGCCTTGATCCCCAGAAGTTTCGTTCCCTTGGCCGCCCAGTCTCGCGACGAACCCATGCCATATTCGCGACCGCCAAAGACTACCAGGGGCGTACCATCCTGCTGGTAACGATACGCCACGTCATAGATCGACGCGACCGTACCATCTGGCAGATATTTGGACATACCGCCTTCGACGCCCGGAAGCATCTCGTTACGAATGCGGATATTGGCAAAGGTGCCACGTACCATCACACGGTCATTGCCACGACGTGAGCCATAGGAATTGTAGTCAGATACCGAGACCTGATGCTCACTCAGGAATCTCCCTGCCGGTGAAGAAGGCTTGATGGCCCCTGCAGGAGAAATGTGATCGGTAGTGATGTTGTCACCCAGAAGCGCAAGGATACGCGCATTCTCGATGTCATGCGTCTCGCCGGGTTCCTTGGTCAGTCCTTCGAAATAAGGAGGCTTCTGGATGTATGTCGAGCTGTCCGACCAGGCAAACGTACGGGCGTCACTGGCAACAGCAAGGGCCTGCCACTGGCTGGTTCCCTTGGTAATGCTGCCATAACGCTCGACGAAGCTTTCGCGGGTTACAGACGACTTCATGAGGGTCGCGATTTCCTCATTGGTCGGCCAGACATCACGCAGGAAGATTTCCTTGCCATCCCTGGATACGCCCAGAGGCTCTTTCGTGATGTCCTTGCGCAGCGTACCAAGCAGGGCATAGGCAACCACAAGCGGCGGACTTGCAAGGTAGTTGGCCCGTACGTTGGGCGAAATGCGCCCTTCGAAATTGCGGTTCCCCGACAGCACAGAAGTGGCCACCAGACCATTTCCCTCGATCGCATCCACGATCGGCTGGGCTATCGGCCCGGAATTACCGATGCAGGTCGTGCAGCCATAACCGACGGTCTCGAAACCGAGCGCATCCAGATCAGCGCTGAGACCGGCCTTGTCCAGATAATCGGTCACGACCTGAGAACCGGGAGCCAGCGAGGTCTTGACCCAGGGCTTGGGTTTGAGACCCAGTGCCCGTGCCTTGCGCGCCAGCAATCCTGCCGCGACCAGAACTGCCGGATTCGACGTATTGGTGCAGGAGGTGATGGCAGCAATCACCACATCACCATGACCGATATCATAATCCGATCCGGCAACGATGGCGCGTTTGCGCACGTCATCGGGCTTCACGCCAAGGGTCGTGGTCAATGCCTCTTCAAAGGCCGCGGTCGCATTGGTCAGTGCCACGCGGTCCTGAGGGCGTTTCGGCCCCGCGAGTGAGGGAATAATGGTCGAAAGGTCGAGGGAAAGCACCTTCGAGAATACTGGTTCAGGTGTATTCTCATCGCGGAACATGCCCTGAGCCCGCAGATAAGCCTCGGTCAAACGAATACGATGCTCGTCACGACCAGTCTGATGCAGGTAGTCCAGGGTCAGGGTATCGACCGGGAAGAAACCACAGGTCGCACCATATTCCGGCGCCATATTGGCAATAGTCGCGCGATCGGCTACCGGCAGATGATCGAGCGCCGGACCAAAAAATTCGACAAATTTGCCGACCACACCTTCGGCGCGCAGCATTTCCGTGATGGTCAGAACCAAGTCGGTCGCGGTCGCCCCTTCGGGCAGCACGCCATCGAGACGCACGCCAATCACATCAGGGATGAGCATGGCAATAGGCTGACCGAGCATGGCGGCCTCAGCTTCAATACCACCTACCCCCCAGCCCAGAACGCCCATACCGTTTACCATCGTTGTATGGCTGTCCGTTCCGTACAGCGTGTCCGGATAGGCATATTCCTTGCCATCGACCTTGGCAGTCCAGACCGCCTGAGCCAGATATTCAAGATTGACCTGGTGGCAGATCCCCGCCCCCGGCGGCACCACCCGGAAATTTTCGAAAGCCCCCTGTCCCCAGCGTAGGAATGCATACCGCTCACCATTGCGCTCGAACTCGATCTCGACATTGCGATCGAGCGCGTCTGCGCTACCCGCGACATCGACCATGACCGAGTGATCGATCACCAGATCAACCGGCACCAGCGGGTTTACCTTCTCCGGATCCCCGTCAAGTGCGATGATGCCATCGCGCATCGCAGCCAGATCAACCACGGCGGGCACGCCGGTGAAATCCTGCATGAGGATACGGGCCGGCTTGAAGGGTACTTCCTGATCGGAATGACCTTTCGCGGTCCAATCAACAATCGCCTGGGCATCTTCCGTGCGGTAGCTCAGTCCATCCTCGAAACGCAGAACGTTTTCGAGCAGGACCTTGAGGCTGACCGGCAGCCGGGAAAGATCGCCCAGCCTAGTCGCCGCATCCGGCAGAGAGAATATGTGGTACTTTCGGCCATCAACCTCCAGATCCCGCATTACGCCCAAGGAATCCCGTCCAACGGTTCTCATGGCTTATCCTCCTGCCTTGTCACCTGGCCCCTCAGGGCTGGGCCTTCTATACAGTCTCACCCCTTATTCGCACAGAGTCGAATGAAACTCTCTCAGGAAGATGTTATCTTCGCACAATGTCAGGTTTTTCCTCGCCTTCTGCCCCGTTTCTGCATGTCAATGACATAACCGTGATCCGAGGCGGCCGTCTTGTCCTGAAAAATGTGAGCTTTTTTCTTGATCACGGCGAAGCTCTTTTGCTGACCGGGCCCAATGGCGCAGGCAAATCAACCCTGCTGCGCGTTCTTGCCGGATTATGCCCCATACAGGCCGGTTCCTTTACCCTGGGCGGCCTCCGGGGAGGTATTCCGGAGCAGGCACAGGATATTGCCTATCTTGGACACCTTGATGCCCTCAAACCCGGTCTGACCCTGCATGAAAATCTTGCTCTTGAGGCCAGAATCGCCGGCTCGAAGTGCGACAAGGCTCTTGAGACCCTTGATCTGGTGGAGCTGGCTGACCTGCCGACCCGTCTGCTGTCAGCAGGTCAGAAAAGGCGCGGTGCCTTTGCCCGCATCCTTCTGCGTCAGGCTCCGCTCTGGCTACTCGACGAACCCAGTCTCGGTCTCGATACCAGAGCCATTGAGACACTTGGCAGGGTGATGGCGGCGCATCGGGCAAATGGCGGCATGATCATCGCCACCACGCATATTCCCCTTCCTTGCCGGGAGCCCGTCCCTTTGTTCTCGGACAGCAGGAGGCACTCTCGTGAACCTGAAGGCATTCCTGGCCCTGATACGCCGCGAACTTCGTCTTGCCCTGCGTCATAGCGCCGATACCCTGGCTGCACTGCTGTTCTTTATTCTCTGCGGCAGTCTTTTCCCCCTGGCTCTCGGGCCCTCGCCATCCCTGCTGCATCGCATGGCCCCCGGCATCATCTGGGTCTGCGCCCTGCTTGCAAGCCTGCTCCCGCTGGACCGGCTGTTCAGTGCCGAACTGGAGGATGGTGCGCTCGACCATCTTCTTCTTGCGGGCCTTTCTCCGGGTTTCGTCGCCCTGGCCAAGATCCTGTCACACTGGCTGACAACGGGATTGCCGCTCCTTCTCGCCGCGGCACCCCTAAGCCTCATGCTGGGCGGCTCTCCTCATGATCTCCCGTCGCTCATTCTCGGACTGGCACTCGGGACGCCCCTCCTTTCACTCCTGGGCGGCATGGCAGCGGCTCTCGTGCTTGGCGCGCGTCGGGGAGGCGTATTACTCCCTCTGCTCGTTCTGCCCCTTGCAACACCGGTTCTGATCTTCGGTGCAGCGGCCGCTGATACCGGCCTGTCCGGTCGCGGCTTTGGTCCGGAGATTGATTTTCTCGGCGCCTTTCTGGCTCTGGCGCTGGTATTTTGCCCTCTTGCCGCCGGGAGTGGCCTCAAAGCAGCGTGTTCCTGAGATACAGGGCACTTGAATTTCACCTCCGTTCACGGTCTCTAGCAGGGATTTCATTTACCCCGGAAGGTGTTCATGCGTTTCTCTCCGCTCCTCGCCAGCGTTGCCCTGATGAGCCTTGCACCTTTCTCGGTCCATGCGACCCCGGGCTATCTGCGCGACCCGGCTCTCGCCGGAACAACACTCGTCTTCGATGACGAGCAGTCACTCTGGCAGGTCCCTCTGACAGGTGGAAACGCAAGCCGACTGACTGCACCTGTCGGCATCGATCCCCATCCCGTTCTTTCACCTGATGGTCGACAGGTCGCCTTTCTTGCTGATTATGACGGGCCGACAGAAATCTACGTCATGCCGATCGATGGCGGTACGCCACGACGAGTCACCTTCGAGCAGCAGAGTGTGATGCCGATCGGCTGGGACAAGAAAGCTGGTATTCTCTATAGCACGGCGCCAGCTACCGGCCCGGGATTGAGCCGTATCGTCGCATCGATCCATCCAACAAGTGGCACGCGACATGTCTATCCTCTTGCCGACGCGAATGACGCCGCATTGAGCGCTGACGGGCAATGGATCTACTTCATCCGTTTCGGAACCGCTGTCAGTCACGATCACCTGCGGCTCTATCGCGGAGGCGCCATGGCACAGCTCTGGCGCTACCGGCTCAAAGGTGGCGGTGAGGCCGAACGGATCGGCCAACAGGACGCCAATCTGCGCCGTCCGATGCTCTGGAACGATCGACTGATCGTCGTAAGTGACAAGGATGGCCGCGATAATCTCTGGAGCTTCGCACTGGATGGCAGCGACGGTCAGCAGCTTACCCATCACGATGATTTCGGCGTCAGGCAAGCCAGTCTGAGTGGCAATGATATTGTCTACCAGCTCGGTGCCGATCTCTATCACTTCGATCTGAAAACCGGCCGCGACGCAGTTTTGCCGGTTGATATCGCAAGCGACCGCGCAGCCAGACGGCCACTCTGGCTTGACGATCCTTTTCCCTTCCTGACTGAGATCACTCTCGCCCCCAATGGCAGGCAGGTTGCACTCACTCTGCGAGGACACGTCGTTCTGGCCTCGCCCGGCATGCTGAGAAGCGTAACCCTGGCCAGTGCCGCAACCACCAGACTGCGCCACGCCACACTCTCCCCGGACGGCAGGACTCTCTACGCCTTCAGTGACAGAGGCGGTGAGTCGGAACTCTGGGCATTTCCGACATCAGGCAGCGCCGAAGGTACACAGCTGACCCATGGCTCCAGAAGCGAGCCAATGGGGCTCTGGGTCTCACCTGATGGTAAACATGTCGCCCATACTGATATTCTAGGGAGGCTTTTTCTGTACGATGTTGCCGCCCGCAGTGACAAGATGATCGACGACGCCCGCCTGGACGGGCGCAGCGAATATGATTCGCTCACCTGGTCTCAGGATGGACGTGCGCTGGCTTTTGTCAGGCCCCGTGGTGAGACGATACGCCGGCAGATCGCGCTCTATACGCTTGATAACGGTACAACACTCTGGGTCACCACGCCTGACTACGAATCCTATGCTCCCCGTTTCAGCCCCGATGGCCAGTTTCTCTGGTTCCTGTCGGATCGACTTTTCAGACTTGGCAATGACGGCCCCTGGGGCGATCGTAACCCTGCCCCGGTCTACACCCAGCGCACAGGCGTTTTTGCACTTGCCCTGCAAAAGAACGGGCATTTCCCTTTCGCTCCGCATACGGAACTTGACCAGCCCCTGCCTGCCAGATCCCCTGACACAACCGTTCTGCCTCCCGTAACCAGACCCGTTGCCATTGAGGCAACAGGTCTTGCCAGCCGGCTTTACCAGCTGCCGGTTTCTGCCGGTGATTTCTGCAAGATCGAGGTGAGTGCCGAATATCTGTATCTTCTGACGCGCAAAGCAGACCATCCTGCGGACAGGAATGATGATCTTGTCCTGAAAACCCTGAAAATCGGCCCCGGTGAAGCCAGACCGACAGATTTTGCAAGCGGGTTGCGCGATATCGCCCTGACACCTGATGGCAAGACCCTCATGCTCGTTTCGGGCAAGGACAGGAAGCGCCCCAAAATCCAGCTTGTGCCTGCACTCGCCACAATGAACGGCGTCAACACCACCGACACGACCGTATCGCTTGACGCTCTGCGCCTGCGTATCGATCCGGGTGCTGAATGGCAGGCCATGTTCAATGATGCTTGGCGGTTACACCGTGATCATTTCTACGACCCCGCTTTGCATGGTGTGGACTGGAATGCCGTACGCGATCGCTATCGTCCGCTTCTGTCGCGTCTGGGCGATCGCTCCGATCTTGATGATCTGCTGGGGCAGATGATCGGCGAACTCAATGCCCTGCATTCCCAGCTTCGCCCTGCCGAGATCACAAAGCGCGACAATACGACACTGATCGCCAGTCTGGGCGCCCATCTGACACGACAGCCTGGCGGTTTCCTGATTGATCGCTTCTACGAGGGTGATCCGAATCTGCCTGGGGATCGTTCTCCCCTCACCGCTCCTGGTCTGGATGTCCAGCCGGGTGATCTGATTATCGGTCTTAACGGTCAGAATCTCGCTGATCAGCCCGATCTCTCCGCCCTGCTGGCCGGCCAGGCCAATAGACAGGTACTTCTGACGCTCAAACGCAAGGACCGGATTTTCTCTGTTGTCGTGACAGCCATAGGCGCCAAACAGGATGCGGCGCTTCGTTTACGGGCTTGGGAGACAGAGCGCGCGCATTACGTCGCCACCGCCAGTCATGGCCGTATCGGCTATGTCCATCTCCGCGCCATGGGCAAGGAGGACATGGCACGTTTCACACGCGATTTCTTCACCCAGACCGAGAAAGACGGTCTCGTGATTGATGTAAGGCGTAACTTGGGGGGTAATATTGACTCCTGGGTGCTGTCAGAACTTCTTCGCAAGGTATGGATGTTCTGGTCCGATCACGGCAGAATACCGCAAGGCAACATGCAGCAGACCTTCCGGGGGCATATTGTCGTGCTCTGTGATGAATTCACCTATTCTGACGGCGAGACTTTTGCTCAGGGCGTAAAATCTCTTGGTATTGGCCCGCTCATAGGCAGCCGGACAGCAGGAGCCGGTGTCTGGTTGTCAGATAATGACCGGCTTGCCGATAACGGTCTTCCCCGTACCGCCGAGCGTCCCTATTTCGACATGAAAGGTCACTGGCTGGTGGAAAATCACGCGTCGAGCCCGATCTCACAGTCGAGAACATGCCAGTGGCCACGTTCAACGGTCAGGATCAGCAACTCGATAGGGCCTGGATGTCCTTCACAAGCGTCTTGAGGCCGATCCGATTCTCCCGCTCGTGCCGCAGAAATTCGATCAGACGAACGCACCAAACCCCCACTGAAAAACAGAGCTGCCCCCGAATGCGACCGTACGCCGCAGCCTGTAGCTACAGGCTGCGGGGCCTGACCCGACCGCAAGATCATACAGAGGAGCAGATCGAGCAGAATTGACCGCGGAAGACTGTCAAATCCGGCCCTTTATGGCACTCTGGCCAGCAATCCCGGAGGTGCCATCAATGATAACTGACAGAAAAAGCGAGAAAGCAGCCGCAATCCAGGAACTGACATTCGCAGTCGACAGCATAGATGACACCGAGATCATGGATCTTGCCGGGTTGATCCTCAAGGCAGGGAAGATTGTCTGCTACGGTGCCGGACGTGAAGGCCTCATGATGCGAGGCTTCACAATGCGACTGTTTCACGCCGGTATCGCAGCTCATTACGTTGGGGACATGACCTGCCCGGCCATCGGAAAGGGCGATCTGCTGATGGTCGCCATAGGACCCGGCAGGCTGCGCAGTGTCGAGACCTACGCCTCCATCGCCAAAGGTGCTGGCGCAACGGTTCTGTGCATCACCGCAGAGCCGGACAGGGTAGAGCATACGGGGTTTGACCGCATCATAGGAATTCTTGCCCAGACAATGGCGTCGGATCAGGCTCCCATTCAGCGTTACCCATGGGCAGCGCTTTCGAGATCGCACTTCTGGTCATGGTCGATCTGGTAACCAACAAGGTACGAGCCGGTCGGCAGGAAAATCCCGACATCATGCGCGGTCGCCATACCAATCTCGAATAGCTGACCCGCAAGCAGCAAGAGCAGAGAGTTATCATGTCAGAACATCATTCCGGCACAGCCGGAAACGCCCTGTGGTACAGAGGTGCCGGGCTTTCCTTTGCACTGCTTGCCTGCTGCTTCGCCGCATGGGGACTGGCACAGGATCTGACCACTCCTCTGGTGGCTGGCTTCAAGGGCGTGTTCACCATGAGCACGTTCGCCGCCTCGTTTGTGCAGTTTGTTTTCTATGGTGCCTACTTCCTGCTCGCCATTCCGGCAGCCCTGATCAACCAGCGCTGGGGCTACAAGGCCGGTGTTCTGACTGGTATCGTTCTGGCGGCAATGGGCGCCTTCCTCTTTCTTCCTGCAGCAAACTCGCTGACATTCTCGTTTTTCCTGCTTGCCCTGTTCGTTATGGCTGCGGGTCTTTCGATTCTGGAGACATCCGCAAGCCCGTTCGTCATGGCCATGGGGACGGAAGAAACAAGCACCAGGCGCCTGAACCTTGCCCAATCGTTCAATCCGATAGGCACCAATCTTGGTGTCCTGATCGCGGCAACGCTGATTCTTCCGAAAATGAATCCGGCCACTGCTGAACAACGCCAGACAATGCCGATTGAAGCCCTCCACGCGATCCAGAAGAACGAACTCCTGACAATCATGGGGCCCTATCTCGCGTTCGCCGGATTGCTGCTCATCATAGGTCTGGGTGTGTTTTTTCTGCGCATTCCCCAGCTTCGCGAGACCTCAGCCGAACACGGAAACAAGAGTGACGGGACAATGGCAGCCCTCCGCCGCCTGCTGGCAAATCGTCACTACTGCTTCGGTGTCGGTGCCCAGTTTGCCTATGTCGGCGCACAGGTATGCACATGGACATTCATTGTCATCTATGTGGAAAATCTGGTGCCGGGCGGCGACAAGGTACAGGGTGCCTGGTTTCTTCAGCTCGGTCTGATCGGCTACTCAATCATGCGCTTCGTCATGACCTGGCTCATGGGCTATATCCGCCCCGCGGTGCTCATGGCGTTCATGGCTGTTGCCGCGATCGGTCTTAGCCTCTACGCCCTGTTCTCACCGGGTCTTGCAGGGGCATGGGCACTTGTCTGTGTATCATCCTCGATGTGCCTGATGTTTCCGACCATCTACGGCATTGCCTTGCACGGTCTGGGTAACGACACCAAACTGGGTGCCTCGGGATTGGTCATGGCGATCATCGGGGGGGCCGTATTTCCGGCAATGCAGGGCTTTCTTACAGATTTCTATGGTAGCGCTACAGCGCTGATCGTGCCCACCATCTGTTTCCTCGCTGTCCTTGGGTATGCGATTTTCGATCTCAGATCGGACAGAACCTACAGCGCCTGACGAAGCGGGAAAAGAAAAGCCTTACTGTGTCCACCAGCTTACCGGTGACACCCCTGAATGCCTCCAGAGGCAGTTTCAGGGGTGTATCTGAAACATCTTCCGGATGCGGAGTCAGATACCTACCGGAGAAAGGATCATGTTACGCATGACACCGATAGTGCGGTAGATATCAAACGGCGGCCATAGGCCGCTGGCAAGAGCCTGCTTTCTGCATTCAGCGCGAACACCAAGATCAGCATATGGCCAGATATGACACAAACGGGACGGACCATCCCGGGATGTCATCAGTGCATAGAGTGGCGAAATGGATACGCGGTGTACAAGAGCCGAATGCATGATTGAGACGGCTTCGTCCTCACATCCGGGAAGGATGTCATAGATACGCCACTCCCAGGCAGCGCAAGGACTGTCGAGTTGAGGCAGGATATCCCCATGCAGGGTCCAGCGTGTGCGTTCGGTACGAAGCACATCCGGGGAGGCCTCGAGCAGAGCGGATATATCGCCGCCTTTGGTGAGTAACATGATCTCGTTGAGCACGCCGACATCTGTCGTCCAGCATCCGAGAACATCTTTACGCCCTTTCAGGCGCCCTCTGAGTTCAGAAACAACCTGCGGCACAGTCCCTGTACGGCAGGTCAGAACTAGGGTCTCAAGGCTTTCCGACATAGGAGGTGTTTCCGCTTTGAGAGGACAGGGACAGCTCAGTTTTTCAGTGAATCAACGAATCTTTCCAGCCAGTGGATCGTATAGTCACCTTTCTGGAACTGCGGATCGGCCAGAATCTTGCGATGAAGCGGAATAACCGTCTTCACACCATCGACCACGCATTCATCCAGAGCGCGCTGCATACGGGCAATGGCTTCGGCACGCGTGGGCGCATGAACAATCAGCTTTGCAATCATGCTGTCATAGAAAGGCGGTACGCGATAACCTGCATAGATGGCGCTGTCGATGCGCACACCCAGACCGCCCGGTGCATGGAAGACCTTGATCGTGCCCGGGTTGGGCATGAAGGTTTCCGGATCTTCGGCATTGATACGGCATTCGATGGCATGGCCGCTGAATGTGACATCAGACTGCTCGTAGCCCAGAGCTTCACCTGCCGCGACGCGGATCTGCTCACGCACCAGATCGACATCACAGACCATTTCGGTCACCGGATGCTCAACCTGAAGACGCGTGTTCATTTCAATGAAGCAGAACTGACCATCCTGATACAGGAACTCAAGCGTACCTGCATTGCGATAGCCCATTCTCTTGAGCGCTGCAGTTGCCGTCTCACCGATGGCGTCACGCTCTTCAGCTGTCAGAACCGGTGAACCGGCTTCCTCAAGCAGCTTCTGGTGGCGACGCTGAAGCGAGCAATCACGCTCGCCAAAATGCACGACATTGCCGTGGGTATCGGCCAGGATCTGCAATTCGATATGACGCGGCTTGTCGAGATATTTCTCGAGATAGACCTCGTCATTGCCGAAAGCGGCACGCGCTTCCGTACGGGCAACTGACCAGGCTTCCTCGATCTCGGCTTCGCTCTGCGCCACCTTCATGCCGCGACCGCCGCCGCCGGCAGCCGCCTTGATCAGGACCGGATAACCGACCTGTGCAGCTACTTCGCGCGCGGCCGCAAGGTCACGCAGCGCACCGTCGGATCCCGGCACCAGTGGCACACCAAGCTCACGCATGGTGGTCTTGGCCATGATCTTGTCACCCATCGTACGAATATGATGAGCGGTCGGACCAATGAAGACAAAACCGTGTTCTTCAACAGTTTCGGCAAAATCGGCATTCTCGGAAAGAAAGCCATAACCGGGATGAATGGCTTCAGCCCCGGTTATCGTGGCAGCCGAGAGAATAGCCGCTACGTTCAGGTAGGACTCGCGTGAAGAAGGCGGGCCGATGCAGACCGCCTCATCCGCCAGTCGGACATGCATTGCATCCGCGTCTGCCGTCGAATGCACGGCAACCGTGGCAATGCCCATCTCACGGCAGGCGCGCAGGATGCGAAGCGCGATTTCGCCGCGATTGGCGATCAGGATCTTGGAAAACATCTGGCCCCAGACTCAGTCAGTAGTACTTATTCGATGATGGCGAGAGCTTCGCCAAATTCTACCGGATCTCCGCTTCCCACGAGGAAACGCGTCAGCGTGCCACTGCGCGGAGCCTTGATCTGGTTGAAGGTTTTCATGGCTTCGATCAGCATGATCGTCTGCCCGGCTGTCACAGCCTGACCTTCCTGCACGAATGGCGGCGCAGACGGATCGGGTGTCAGATAGGCAATGCCGACCATCGGGCTGTTGACCGCCCCCGGATGTTTCGCTGCGTCAACGGGCGCAGCCACCGGTGTTGCGACCGGGGCGGCGACGGGAGCCGGAGCCATGGCGTGGGTCACCTGCCCGCCGGCGCTGCGGACAACGCGAATGCGATTGTCTTTTTCAGCGACCTCGATTTCGGTCAGTCCGGTTTCGGTCAGAATATCAGCCAATGCCCGGATGGCATCCGCGTCCACGAGCATACGGCTCATCGTTCGTCCTCGTCTTCGATCATGTCATAGAGTGCACGCAATGCCATGGCGTAGCCACGCACACCAAACCCGCAGATTACGCCAATAGCGGCCTGGGAGGTATAGGTGTGGTGGCGAAAGGCATCGCGGCGATGGATGTTGGAAATATGGACCTCAACCGTCGGCAGCCCTGTTGTCAGCAACGCATCCAGAAGCGCGATGGAGGTATGACCATAAGCCGCCGGGTTAATCACAATACCTCGTGCCCGCCCCCGACATTCCTGGATCCAGGAAACGAGTTCACCCTCGATATTCGTCTGGCGAAAATCGATGGCAACATCGAGCTGCTCGGCAGCCTGGATGCAAACCTGCTCCAGATCGTCCAGGGTCGCATGACCATAGATTTCCGGCTGTCGCATTCCAAGCATATTGAGGTTGGGGCCGTTCAGCACGGCAATCATCGGGCGGATCATGAATGCAGCCCGTAGCACTTTCGTCCTGAGCGTAAAAGCCTTCGTGCTTGTAACGACAGGATTACGCCTCATTCCTGCCTCGTTTCTCCCCTTTTCTGCTGTCAGATAGGCAGACAGACACCTTGTTCGAACAGAGGTGTTCCCTGGAAAAAGCCCGGATTTGCTTCATAATTTCGCATTCCGGGCCTGCTGTGTTAGGAACGTCGTTCGCCGTCCCGGCTTGTCGGGACATTCGATCGTTCGGAGTTACTGAGCAAAAGGCTAAACGCTGTCGTGATATCTTACTCAAGCAGATTGCGTACTTTCAGATCCACGGAACGCAGAAAAATGCGTGTTCGTGCCCGAATCGGAGGTTTGGCCCTGCTCTGCACAGCGCTTGCACCGAAACACGGAGCCCATGCCGCAACAAAAGCGGACGTCACCACCGTTACGGCTCCTTCTGCAGAACATGCTCCCTGGGCCTCATCGGTCAAGAAGGCTCTGGCACGACGGGCGCATAGCCTTGCTCTTGCAAGCCACAATGTACTGGCGTGGTCAGAACACGGTGTTGCAAGCTGGTATGGCAAACGCCTTGCCGGTCACCGCACAAGCAGCGGCGAGAGACTCGATGGTCGGGCACTGACAGCTGCTCACCCCACCCTACCCCTTGGCTCCAAGGTTCTTGTCGAGAATGAGGATACAGGGCGATCCGTTATCGTCACTGTCAATGATCGCGGCCCGTTCAACAGCCGCATCATCGATCTGTCTCACGCAGCGGCAGCAGAAATCGGCATGCTTGGCAGCGGCACTGCCCATGTGAAGCTCGCACCCATTCCTTCAGATACGACAATCAAGGAAGATGAACCGCTGGAAGTTGCTGAAGCCGAAGCCGAGGATACAAACGCTCAGGCTATTGACGCTGTTACCCCGACCATCAAACCACATACAGTCAAGACTGCGAATACCCGTCGCACGCATCATCGCAGGTAGGAATTATTCCTGTAATAATTAAGCCCTGACGATCGAGCTGGTTACAAGAAAGGGCGTGGCACACAACGGCCACGCCCTTTTCTTATGGGTAAACAAAGCAGCTTTCAGTGTCAGCTTTCCGAAGTCACCGCATGTGCCGGTTCCGGCGCTTCCTGCACGCGCGTAAGGCCTGGCACCTTGGGACTGAATCCTTTCATTCGATCTTCCAATCCGGCATTCAGCTCTGCTCCGAAGAGCACGACGTAAGTCCCTACGAAGAACCACATCATGATTGCGGCCACAGCACCAAGAGGCCCGTAGGTTGAGCCGTAGCTTGCGAAGTGACTGACATAATAGGAGAAACCGAGTGACGTGAGCACCCATAGGATAGTCGAGATGAACGACCCGGGCACGATCCAGCGCCAGTCGGGTTTGTCACGGCAGGGGCCATAGCGAAACAGCAGCGTGACTGCAGCAAAGACGAAAAGCAGCATCAATGCCGGAGCCCCGAAATGCACGATATAACGCGTGCTGTAACTCATCAGATAATCAGCAAGATAGAGTATTTCGGGAGGCAGGTTACGCAAACCGAAGCGGTTGAGCAGATCAGGCAGGTAATCGACCAGAGCCGGAAAAGCCACCATAAGGGCCAGCGTAAGACAGGCTGCCACGACCGCGCCAAGGGTTACCCCAAGCGCAACAAACTGGAATCTGAAAAATCCCCGTGTCTCAAGCACGTCATAAGCGAGATTCAGGCAGAAAGGACAGATTTGGTGCTCGCCGAGGTAGACCAGAGTGCGATCGAAATTGAAAAGATAAGGCCCATCGTCAACGAGGAGTGGGGTTGACCGATAAGCGTATGAATCTGTGATGCAATAAGCTGGAAGGCCGCAGGAGGAAGAAGGCTGCGCAGAACATTAAGCTGTGGTTCCACGGTCTGCAGATCGAAGACCAGGCCATAAACGGAGATAAGCGAGGTGATTGCGGGAAAAAGCGACAATGTCGCGTAAAAGGCGCACCCGGCAGCAGACAGACTGGTCTGGCTGGAGCCATATTGCTGAGCGTCTGACGCAGAACCAGTTTCCACCCGCCAAAAGGCATATGAAAAGGGCTTTTTGCACCCGTGCCGGGAGCCGCACGCGCAAGTGCCTTTGGCTCATCACTGTCCTGATTGTCGGTCATGGCCGAATTCCGGGAAGTTTCGTCAACAGAGGCTTCCCGCGCATCCACTGCACCTCCCGATTCTGCCGCTTCCTGTGACATATGGCTTCGTGGGGTGGAAGTCTCGTCCACGCAGTGTTCCTTCCTCTTGATGACTCTATTCCCGAGGCCAAAGCGCATTAGGCATGCCGCCCGGAACAAATGATTTGTCGATGCTCCTGTATAGTTGCGAGAGAAGCATGATACCAGCATGACGCTCTGGCATGGGAAACGTTGCACCACATCCTTCGTTAAGGAATGGTGACTGCGTAGGCAGTGCAGAAAAAACGGATTCAGCCCCATTTTTTTGTTGCATGCGTAGGGCTTTGGTCCCATATGCCCCCCACGCAGCAACGCACGTGCCACTGGCCCTCTGTAGGTTACGCAACGACGTCAAGCGTTCTGGCAATCGGGCTGTCCCCCGCTTCTTAAAGAGCAGGCAGCCTCGTCCTGATCGCCGGTCCGTTCGACCGTTTCGCAACAATTCCGCCCGTGCAGGTTCGGGCGGATTTCGGGAGGAGTGACTCAATGACTCCGAAAATCGTCCGCTATCTTGCCGAGCAGCAACCGGCAACTCCTTGCCTCGTGGTCGATATCGATCATGTTGAAGCACGCTATCATGCCTTGCGTGATGCCCTTCCCCTGGCACAGATCTATTATGCCGTAAAAGCCAATCCGGCTGCCCCGATCCTTGAGCGTCTGGTACGGCTTGGCTCGTCTTTCGACGCAGCCTCAATCGGCGAAATTCACCAGTGCATGGCTGCCGGTGCCCAGGCCAGCCAGATTTCTTTCGGCAATACCGTAAAGAAAGTTTCTGCCATTCGCGAAGCTTTTGATCTGGGCGTCGATCTTTTTGTTTTCGACAGCGAAGAAGAACTGGCCAAGCTTGCCGAGCACGCCCCGGGTTCGCGCGTCTTCTGCCGACTGGCTGTTGAGAATGAGGGGGCCGACTGGCCACTATCACGCAAATTCGGCACGACCATCGCCCATGCGAAGGATCTCCTGCTTCAGGCTGTCGATCTCGGTCTTGAGCCTTATGGCCTGTCCTTCCATGTTGGGAGCCAGCAGACCAGCACGGCCGCTTATGAGGCTGCCATTGCCAAGGTCGCCATGCTGTTTACTGATCTTTCAGCGGCTGGAATCGACCTGAAAATGGTTAATCTGGGTGGTGGTTTCCCTGTTCGTTATCGTGATGACATTCCCGAAATCGAGCAGTTCGGTCTGGCCATTGGCCGCGCCATGACCGAGCATTTCGGCAATGCCTTGCCGCAAATGCTGATCGAGCCGGGTCGTTTTATGGTGGCAGAAGCCGGTGTGGTATCGACTGAGGTTGTTCTGGTGAGCCGTCGCGGCGGCAAGGAGAGCGATCCACGCTGGGTCTATCTCGATATCGGTCGGTTCGGCGGTCTGGCAGAGACCGAAGGCGAAGCAATCCGCTATCGTTTTCGTACGCCGCATGATGGCCTGCCGACGGGCGAAACGGTTGTGGCGGGCCCGAGCTGCGACGGTGTGGACATCATGTATGAGAAGAATCGCGTTCAGCTGCCCCACGCACTGAATTCGGGCGACCGTATCGAACTGCTCACAACAGGTGCCTATGTTACCACCTATTGTTCAACCGGTTTCAACGGCTTCGCCCCGCTGAGTGAACATTACATCTGAGCCTTCAGAAGCGGTCTTTTCCTGACGGCCATGACAGCAAAACGAAGGCGCCCGCGACTGGAGTGTTCCATCGCGCGGCGTCTTTTCTGTTTCAACAAGGACCCGGAGCCTGTCTTCGCATACAGTCTTCATTACGGGCGTTCCCCCGGAACAACGAATACCCTGATTCCGGGCTTCCTTTTCCTGATACGGTCAGTTGTTTTATGAAGCGTCGTGATTTTCTGCTCTCCGGACTTCTGACCGGGATCGTTCTCTCCAAGGCGGCACGGGCAACCCCGGCGCAAGATACGGCTCAGGGCCATATTGGCCGCAGCAACAGCCTCACAGATGTCGAGGGACTGAGTGTAGGCCAATCTCAGAATACCAATAGCCGTACCGGTGTAACCGTTATTCTTCCCGACCAGCCTGTGCCCTGCGCCGTCGATGTGCGTGGAGGGGGGCCGGGCACCCGCGAAACCGATGCCCTCAACAGCTGGAATCTGGTCCATCGGATTGATGCCCTGACCCTGTCTGGTGGCTCGGTTTATGGGCTCGCTGCCGCTGACGGTGTTGCGGCCTGGCTGGGTGCGCGAGACCGTGGCTTTGCCATGCGCAAGGTCAAAGATGTGCCTGTTTCTCCAATCGTCCCGGCTGCCATTCTCTATGACCTTGATAATGGTGGCGACAAATCCTGGGGGGAGGCTCCCCCCTATCGTGCTCTCGGCGTGGACGCGGTCAGCCATGCCAACCGTCACGTTGCCCTCGGAACGGTTGGTGCAGGCTATGGCGCGATGGCCGGACGCCTCAAGGGCGGAATCGGCACAGCCTCGTGGGTAACCAGAGACGGTTATACGATCGGGGCTATCGTTGCGACGAACAGTCTTGGTTCTGTCACCCTTCCCCATGAAAAACATTTCTGGGCCGCCCCTTTCGAACAGGGAAGCGAGTTTGGCGGTCTCGGCGTTTCAGCATCCCGAATCGCCCCTGAGGATATGAGCGGTACCAAGCTCGATCCTCAGCCCCGAGCCAATACAACTCTGGCCTGTGTTGCCACAGATGCCGCCCTCACACAGGACGAACTCAAACGCATCGCCATGATGGCGCAGGACGGTCTGGCTCGCGCCATTCATCCGGTACACTCCCCATTCGACGGCGATACGATTTTTGCACTCGCAACAGGGACCAAAGCTGTAGCCGAAAACGGACGCGCCCTTCTTGTTGCACAGCTCGGCAGCATTGCCGCGGATGTTCTGGCACGTGCTGTTGCCCGTGGCGTATTCAATGCCTCTTTGCCGCCTGGTATGACCGTTCCGCTATGGTCGACCCTGCCGACGCATCATTAACCAGCGGCAGGCTAAGAGGCCTCAATTACCTTCAGGCTGAATTTTCTGCGCGAGGCCGTAGAAGGCAATGGCAGAATCTGCGAAAATCGATCTGCCGCGCTCGGGTACATTTTCCGACACAACATTGCGGGCATAGGTAAGCGTGTCCTCATAGTCATCCTGAGCCAGCAGGCAGACAGGCCAGTCGCTCCCCCACATAAGACGATCCGAGAAAAGGGAAAAAAGCGTCTCCACGAAAGGAACAAGCAGAGCCTGCTTTCCTCCCAAGGGGAGCTCGGTATGAAGACCAGAAAATTTGCATGCGACACCGTGTTCAGAGAGATCATTCATAGCCTCACACCAGTGGTCAAACCCCGCACCTGACAGGTCCGGCTTGGCTGCGTGGTCAATCACGACAGATATTTCATCCCACAGACGGCAAAAGCGGCGGATCATGTTCAGGTGACGGGGTTTCACCAGCGCGTCCAGGCGCAATCCGTTTTGCGCCAAGGCCCGGAGCGCAGGCATCACTTCACGTGAAAGCAGCCAGTCCACATCGTCCATATCCTGCAGCATGGGGCGCAAAGCCTTGAGCTTGGGATAGCGGGCAAGTCGGCCGATCAGCTCAGGAGCCTCTGTGCTGGAGAAATCGACCCAACCAACCACCCCGGCAATCCAGTCATGCTGTTCGGCAAGTGACAGAAGCCAGAATGTTTCGCGTATGTCCTCCTGTGCCTGGACAACAATACTCCCCGTCACCCCCGAAGGCCGGGAGACCCTGGCAAAATCATTGGGAAGATAGTCCCGGAAAATTCTGACTTGCTGAAACCCTGGCCATTGATGAAACGCGTTGGTACGCGCCCATAAATGATGATGGGAGTCGATTATACAGGACCAGTTACCGGTCATGCGGCAGTCCAGCCACCGTCAATCACGTGGACACTGCCTGTCGTATAGGCAGAGGCATCACTCGCAAGATACAGGGCAAGTTCGGCTATTTCCTCGGCGGTGCCGATACGCCCCATCGGCTGACGAGCAATGAAGGCTTTGCGTGCGGCCTCGGCATCTCCCGTTGAGGAGAGCCGCTCATCAAGTGACGGGGATTGCACTGTGCCAGGACAGATCACATTGCATCTTATCCTGCGGGTAACATAATCGACCGCGATCGACTTGCTTAGTCCGATAACCGCCGCTTTGGTCGTGCCATAGGCAAAGCGATTGGGCACGCCAATCACCGAGCTTGCCACCGACGCCATGTTGATGATCGATCCACCCCTATCAAGCATTCCCGGCAATACGGCACGCGTGACATCCACCATCGCATGCACATTCAGTGCGAAAGAAAGGCGATATCCCTCCGCGCTCGTTTCAAGCAAGGATCCAGAATCAACATAACCTGCGCAATTGAAGAGAATGTCGACGGCACCGATCTCAGCCATACGCGCAGTAATATCGTCTGACTTCAGCAGATCGAGCGTAACAGGATGACATCCCGACAGCGTTGCAAGAGCCTCCGTCTTGCGATCAACCGCGAAGACTTCGGCCCCCTCGCTGGCAAAAAGAATGGCGCTGGCTCGTCCTATTCCCTGCCCGGCCCCTGTGACGATCGCCCGTTTTCCGGCAAGGCGGTTCATGACGCATAGCTCCTGCAGATCTGCGTCTGTCGGCCCAGCGACACACCCTGATCGCTCTCGATACCCAGAACCATACGATCACCGGGCTTGAGATAAACGGGCGGCTTGAAACCCAGTCCGACCCCGGCCGGCGTTCCGGTCGAGATGATATCACCAGGGCAAAGTGTCATGAACCGGCTGATATAGCTGACAAGGAAGGCCACATCGAAAACCATGTTCTGCGTATGGCCATTCTGGTGACGGACGCCATTGACCTCAAGCCAAAGCGACAAGGCCTGTGGATCCGGGACTTCATCTGTTGTGACCAGCCAGGGGCCTATAGGTCCGAATGTATCGCAGCTTTTGCCTTTCACCCACTGGCCACCCTGTTCCAGCTGAAAAGCCCGTTCTGACAGATCATTGATCACAACATAACCAGCCACATGATCGAGTGCGTTTTCAGCAGCGACATGCCTTGCTGTCTTGCCAATGACAACACCAAGCTCGACCTCCCAATCCGTTTTTTCCGAACCAAGGGGAATGATGATATCGTCATTCGGACCACAGATTGCGCTGGTGGCCTTCATGAACAGGACAGGTTCAGCAGGCGGAACAATTCCTGACTCAGCGGCATGATCCCGGTAATTCAATCCTACACATATGAATTTACCCACCCCTGAAACTGCAGGTCCCAGCCTCTCTCCTTCCGGGAGCAGGGGCAATCGGGCTGTATCAATTGCCATCAGTCTGGACAGCAGACCGGACTCAAACGCTTCACCTGAGATATCACTGACAATCGAGGACAGGTCTCGTGCGCGCCCCGTCCTGTCAATAAGAGCAGGCTTTTCCATTCCGGGTTGTCCAATTCGGGCAAGCTTCATGGGATACTCCTTGCTTCTGAACGTTTGATGTAAAGGGCGAAAGCCAGGACAACGGCAAAACTCAGGCTCGGCACAAGCATCGCAAGACGGATGCCCATGAAATCAGACACATGTCCCATGAATCCGGTCAGAACAGCCCCCCGATAATCGCCATGATCATGAGAGAGCCACCAAGACGACGCTCCTGCCCCAACCCTTCCACACCAAGCGCAAAAATGGTCGGAAACTGGATTGAAAGGAAAAAACTTGCCAGCACCAGACAATAAAGCCCGGCATGTCCGGACAAAGCCGACGAGCCCAGTGTGAGCAAAAGGCTTGCCGCTGCAAAAAACTGTAAAATGGTGTTCGGTGCAAAACGCACCATCAGTGACGTGCCGCAGAAACGCCCACACGCAAACAGGATCAGACTGATCAGAAGCGCATTGGCCCCAGAAGCCTCTGTCATATGCGCATTGGCCTCTGCATAGCGTATCGTATAGCTCCATACAGCCACCTGGGCACCGACATAAAAAAACTGGGCGATTACGGCAAAGCGCAAGCGAGGCTTTCTGAACAATCCATATAAGGAGTTTCTCTTCCCCTCTCCGGACCCATGATGCTGCACGGGCGGAAAACGGATGAAAGCTGCCAGCATTGCGAGACACAGAACGAATAAACCAAGAGTGATATAAGGCCCTCTGACCGAAAGAATTTCATTTCTGTAAAATAACGTCTTTGCCGCTTCGGACAGGGTTGGGTCCGTCGGATCCAGCGTCTTGCCGGAAAGAATAAAATATTTTCCGATCAGTATACCTGAGAGAGTACCAATCGGGTTGGCAACCTGTGCCCAGTTCAGCCGCCGTGCTGCACCTGCCGGATCTCCTATCTCCGTCATGAGGGGATTGGCTGCTGTTTCGAGGAAAGCCAATCCACCTGCAATGATAAACAGGGCGACCAGAAAGAATTCATAACGGCCAAATTCGGCTGCAGGATAAAAGAGTAAAGCCCCTGCGCCATAGCAGCCCAGGCCTGTCATGATGGCGATACGATAACCCCGACCCTGCATAAGCAGGGCTGCGGGCAAGGAAAAAAGAAAATACCCGAAATAGAAAACCTGCTGTACGAAACTGGTGCCAAAATCCGAGAGTACAAAGGCTTTTTTGAATTGGGCTATGAGGATATCATTGAGGTTATTGGCCATACCCCAGAGAAAAAACAGCACCACTACAAAGGCTATGGCGACATGATATCCATCCTGACCGCTGCCTGGTTTTTCCGTCATTGCGCTGTCTCCTTTCCCGGCTCGGGAAATCAATCGATGGCTCGATCGAGATGGACATAGCCTCCATCCACAAAAAGGAACTGGCCTGTGGTATGCGCTGCGCGATCGGAGAGAAGGAACACAACCGTGTCAGCAATTTCAGCCGCCTCGGTGAACCTTTTGCCAAGTGGGATACGCGCTGTGATTGCCTGTTTCCTGGCTTCGGGATCATCACAGGTCTTCAACCAGTTTTCATATAGCGGCGTCAGAACCTCCGCCGGAATAACCGCATTTACCCGGATGCCATGATCCTTGAGATCCACAGCCCATTCACGTGTCAGAGCAAGCTGAGCCCCTTTCGCGGCAACATAACCGCTGGTATTCCCCTGTCCTGTCACTGCTGTCTTCGACGAGATATTGACAATTGCCCCGCCTGTTTTCTTGAGAGCAGGGAGCGCATGGTGGGCCATGGCATAATAATGCCCGAGATTATTATGCACCGATCTGAGAAATGCCTCAGTACCCGCCTCCAGACCAACACTGTCATTGGCTCCGGCGTTATTGACCAATCCATGAATGGCGCCGGTTTTCCGCAACACGGTCTCAACAGCCTCACGACAGGCTGCGTCATCATGCAGATCGCAAGGAACATAGATATATTCCGCGTTCAACGCCTCAAGGGAAGCAAGCAGGGCGTCTTCCGGGGGACGTCGTGCAATAATGGCCGGTCGCGCGCCCTCCTGTGCAAGAGAACGGGAAATGGCGCCGCCTATACCTTGCCCTCCACCCGTCACGAGTATGGTCTTGTTTTTCAGCCCGAGCTTCATGATGGTGCTCCCTGGCAAAATTCGTGAGCAGCCAGACTTTTTTCGTAAATTTCGATCGAATAACCAGGTGCTTCCGGCGGGAAATACGCACCGTCACGCACAACGCAGGGATATCTGAAATGCTCATGGAGATGATCGACAAATTCGGCAACACGCCCGTCGGTCGTTGCTGAAAAGCAGAGATAATCCACCATTGCCAGATGCTGTACATATTCGCACAGCCCAACGCCCCCAGCATGAGGGCAAACCGGCAGATCGAATTTTGCCGCCATCAGCAAAATAGCGAGCACCTCGTTCACACCACCCACGCGACAGGCATCGATCTGCACGATATCAATGGCTTCGCTTTCGATGAATTGCTTGAAGAGAATGCGGTTCTGGCACATCTCCCCGGTGGCAACACTGATGCCATTCAGCCCACGCCTGATCTTGGCATGGCCAAGAATATCATCGGGGCTGGTTGGCTCTTCAATGAACCACGGCTGTGCAAAGGCGAGATGTCTCATCCACTCTATCGCCTCGGAAACCTCCCAGACCTGATTGGCATCAAGCATGAGTTTACGGTCCGGCCCGATCACCTCGCGTGCGATCGTGACACGGCGGATATCATCATCCAGATCGCGACCGACCTTCAGTTTGACATGAGAAAAGCCCTGCGCGATGGCCTCGCCACATAGTTGCCTCAAGCGCTCGTCGCCATAACCGAGCCATCCGGCCGAAGTCGTGTAGCAGGGATACCCCTCCTGCATCAGGATTTCGCGTCGTGATGCCTTGCCTCGGGCACGCCGCTTGAGCAGAGACAGCGCCTCGTCTTTGGTGATGACATCAGTGAGATAACGGAAGTCGATCGTGCCAACGAGCTGCTCGGGTGACATATCGGCGATCAACGCCCAGAGCGGCTTGCCCTCGGCGCGTGCCCATAGATCCCATACGGCATTGACCACAGCCCCTGTTGCCAGATGCATGATTCCCTTGTCGGGCCCAACCCAACGAAGCTGACTGTCAGATGTGATATTGCGCCAGAAGGCTGCCGGATCCCGCCTGATATCCTCGAGTTCGAGCCCCACGACCAAAGGCGCGAGCGCTTTTACCGCCGCACAGCAGAGATCATTCCCGCGACCTATCGTGAAGGTCAGGCCATAGCCCATCAGGCCAGCCACATCTGTCGCAAGCGTGACGTAGGCTGCCGAATAATCGGGATCCGGATTCATGGCATCTGAGCCATGCAGACCAGAAGATGTCGGGAAACGGATATCTCGCACAGAAAGGGAAATAATCTTCGCCACATCAAACTCCGCGTGACAGACAAGACCGAATCGTTATTATTATATGTTATATGTATCTATTATTTAGTGATATATATGTTATGTAACACATAATTGCGAGCAATCTGTTTGGAGAGTCAGAAATGTCACTTTCTCCTCGCGTTTCAGGCACCGTCTTTTCTGCCAGCGAACGCCGTTGCTACGCGCTGGATCTGGTGAATGACGCTGAGCTCATCACGGCTTATGAAAAACGTCATCAGCCAGGGAATGTGTGGCCGGAAATTCTTTCGGACATGAAAGACCGGGGCATTGTCAGCATGGAAATCTGGCGCTGCGACGACCGTCTTTTCATGATCACCGAAAACGATCCCACTCACCCGGCACAGAAAGAGATCCCGCCGCTCGTACAGCAATGGGAGGCGGAAATGGACCATTATCAGTGCCGTCTGCCCGGCTCGGCAGAAAACGAAAAATGGCGCGCCATGACGTGCATCTTCGATCTTGAAAGCCACACGCATCATCGCTGAGCAGTTGTTGAAATAAATCCCGGTAAGGTTGTTCACGTTGGGGTCAATGAGGCTCGCAAGGCCTGATGGCTTGTGGTTCTCTTTCCGTCCGTAATGACTGGCAAAATTGCGGGTACATTCCTGCCGGGAGACTTCTCATGACCAAAACCCTCTCTGTTGCTCTTTCCGGACAGGAGCTGCTCAATCATCCTTTCCTGAACAAAGGACTGGCTTTCAGTGCAGATGAGCGAGAGGAATTCGAACTGCACGGGCATCTGCCACGCGCTATCCTGTCACTGGATGAGCAGGTTGAGGCCGCACTGAAGTTCCTCGACGCCCTGCCCTCGCCTTTTGCTCGTCATGTGCATTTACGGGAATTGCAGGACACGAATGAAACGCTGTTCTATGCCCTGCTGACCCGCAAGCTCGAAAGCATGTTGCCACTGGTGTATACACCGACCGTCGGCGAGGCATGCCAGCGCTTTTCGGAGATCTGGCAGCGTCCACGCGGCCTTTTTCTGAGTTATCCCGAGCGGGATGCGATCGAGGATATCCTTTCCGACCCGGCCTATGATGATATCCGTATTATAGTCGTGACCGATGGCGAGCGCATTCTCGGCCTTGGCGATCAGGGTGCTGGTGGCATGGGCATTCCTATTGGCAAGCTCTCGCTTTACACAGCCTGTGCGGGCATTTCGCCGGACCAGACACTCCCGATCCTGCTCGATACCGGCACAGACAACCAGGATCTGCTGCACAATCCCGCTTATATCGGCTGGCGTCACGAGCGTGTGCGCGGTGCCGAATATGACGCCTTCATCGAGCGCTTTGTCACGGCTGTGCAAACGCGCTGGCCGCATGTCGTGCTGCACTGGGAAGATTTCAGCGGCGTCAATGCAGCGCCCATTCTGGAACGCTATCGCGACCGGCTGTGCACTTTTAATGACGATATACAGGGCACGGCCGCCGTCACCACGGCCGCCATTCTCAGTGCCAATGCCGCCCATGACGGCAAGCTCAAAGACGAGACTGTCGTCATGCTGGGTGCAGGTTCTGCTGGCGTTGGCATCGCCAGATTACTGCTACAGGTCATGCAGGATGAAGGCGCAAGCGAAGATGAGGCCCTGTCACGCTTTTACATGCTCGATCAGAACGGTCTTCTCTGTGCTGACCGCGAAGGACTTACCGACGGGCAGGCCCTCTTCGCCAGGTCTGACTGGGAGAAACGCCCTACCGATTTCGAGAGCGTCATGCGTGAGACCAAGGCCACCATCCTGATTGGTGTCTCGGGTGTCAGGGGACTGTTCAGCGAGAAAATCGTGCGTGAAATGGCCAGAAACTGCAAACGCCCGATCATCTTCCCGCTCTCCAACCCCACCTCGCATTCCGAAGCCACGCCTGAAGACATCATGAACTGGTCTGAAGAGCGCGCCCTCGTCAGCACAGGCAGCCCCTTCCCGCCACTCGACCTGCATGGCCACACCCATCGCGTCGACCAGACGAACAATGCCTATATCTTCCCCGGACTGGGGCTCTGTCTTCTGGCCACCGGGGCCACGCGGGTGACGGAGTCCATGTTCATGGCGGCAGCGCGTGGCCTTGCTTCGCTCTCCCCCCTGCGGAGCAACCCGGACGGCAATCTCCTGCCCCCGGTCACGCAATTGCGAAAGGTCGCACTCGCTGTTGCTGAAGCTTCTGCCAGACAGGCGCGCGAAGATGGCGTATGTCCTGATCTGAGCGATGAGGAACTGCATGACCGCATTCAGTCCCTCGTCTGGACGCCTGAATATTGTGCTTATGAGAAGATCTGACATGACAGACACACGGATCGAGAGCGACGGCCTCGGCGAAATCGAAATTCAAGCCGACAAGCTCTGGGGCGCGCAAACACAGCGCTCCCTTCATTATTTCAGCATCGGCCGCGAATTGATGCCGCGCGAAATGATCGAGGCCTATGCCATCGTCAAGCGCGCCTGTGCGAGTGCCAACCATCAGAGCGGGCGTCTGGCCGAGACGCAATACAAGCTGATCACCACGGTCTGCGATGAGATCCTGGCCGGTCAGCATGCCGACATGTTCCCGCTTCATGTCTGGATGACCGGCTCTGGCACCCAGTTCAATATGAACATCAACGAGGTCATTTCGAACCGCGCCTGCCAGCTCTCTGGCGAGGCTCTGGGCAGCAAGCGCCCGGTTCACCCCAATGATCACGTCAACATGTCACAATCGTCCAACGACAACTTCCCCACGGCCATGCATGTGGCGGTTGTGCTGGGCAGCCGTCGTAGACTGATCCCGGCCCTGACCCGTCTGGCGGAGTCCATCGAAACCAAGGCCGAAGAGTGGAAGGATATCGTCAAGATTGGCCGCACCCATATGCAGGATGCCGTGCCGGTCACGCTAGGACAGGAATTCCACGGCTATGCCGGGATGCTGCGCGAGAACATTGCTCGCATTCAGGAAGCCGAGAAGGGCCTCTACCCCCTAGCCCTTGGCGGTACCGCACTCGGCACCGGCATCAATACCGATGCCCCCTTTGCTGGTCGCGCCTGCGCCGAGATCGCCCGTCTGAGCGATGCGGCCTTCATCAGCGGCGAGAACAAATTTGCCCTGCAAGGCGCGCATGATGCGCTTGTGCATTTTTCGGGTGCGCTCCGCACCACGGCAGGCGCGCTCTACAAGATCGCGAACGACATCCGCCTTCTCTCCTGCGGCCCGCGCGCCGGCTTTGCCGAGCTGCATCTGCCTGAGAACGAGCCCGGCTCGTCCATCATGCCGGGCAAGGTCAACCCGACCCAGGCCGAGGCTCTGGCCATGCTGGCCGTGCAGGTCATGTCCAATGACGTGGCGGTGGGTTTCGGCGGCGCCGGTGGCCTGCTGGAAATGAACGTCTACAAGCCGCTCATCATCCAGAACATCATGCAGAGCATCACCTTGCTGCATGACGGCAGCGAGAATTTCCGCACCTTCCTGATTGAAGGCACCAAGCCGAACCTCGCCCGCATCGAGCGCTACGTGGCTGAGTCCGTGATGCTGGTAACGGCCCTCGCCCCGACCATCGGTTACGACACGGCCTCAAAGGTCGCGCATCACGCCATGGACCATGACTGCACGCTGAAAGAGGCCGCCCTGGCCCTGAACGCTGTCAGCGAGGTCGATTTCGACCGTCTGGTCGACCCGCGCACCATGCTGGCACCAAATCTGAAGGGGAAGTAAGGGAAAGCGGGGCTCTGCCCCGCCCCCCGGAAAGGGGCGGCAGCCCTTTTATCGCAATAAATTTAGTACCACGCTGCGTACGCGTTGGGTTGAAAGAAGAAAGTCCGTCATCGGACATTGAAGTAGCAAAATTTCCGTGCACGATCTCTATTAGCAATATGCTAATAGAGATCGTGCACGCTGAAGCGGCCTCAGCTTGAAGAAGTCATTCTCTTGTTGAAATTATTGCCGGCAAAATAAAATCATCACAACGCATGCACTTGGGACATTCATAATGCCAGATTGTTATTCTGTAATACAAATGCATATCCTTGTTTCTGAAGACGTCTGCGTTGCTGCAAGAGCAACAATTCGTGCCGCAGAGATCCAAGCTAAAGCAGCTAGATATGCAGGTATTTTGACTGTACTTTCTTCGATCATAGGTGCAACATCTGCTATTTTGGCAGTAATTTATAGTTTTTGGCAGTATAATAAAAACAACAAAAAACAATATGCAATGAAAAATAATATTTTTGTGAATGAGTTTTTAAAAAAATCTGATGAATTTTTAAATATGAAATTTAACATAGACAGATGCATTTCACGAGCTGAAGCAAGAAGTTATTCAGTGCAGCAGGATTCAAAATTAATAGCGGAAATAGGCTATATAGGTACAGATTTGCAAAGTATAAATTCTATTTTTTTTCACTCAGAATTTATAAATAAAGAAATTTATAACTATATAGGTAATTTATTATCTATTTATAGAGATATAAACTCCGCCTCTCGCGAGGTTTTTGTTGCATATGGCAAAAAAAAATGAAAAATGCAATGATGAGGCGCTCAGAATATATAAAGAAAAGCACAGTATATTTCTAAATAACCTACTTGAATTCAAAAAACAAATATTATTATTTTTTCCAATGAAAGAAAAGCTTATGCTTTACAAAGCAGAATGAAAGTTTTGATTTAAACGGAATCGTAAAATATAAATATTCTAGGGTCCCGGTGTGGGATGGAATCAGTTCTCTACCTCAGCGGAAAAATAGCGAAAAATTGGAATTTGGGGGAAACGTATATGTACTTCGTAAGACCGGTTCAGCGTCAGATAATGAATTTCGCGCAAGCCTTCAACAATCCTGCCTTGGCAGTCTGCTATGTAGAAATCAAACTATAATACCTGAGGTCTGGAGTGACGGCGAAAGCAGCCGTTCGATGGCTAGCCTCCGCAACGGGTTACCAAAGGGCGACGGCTCTTTGGCGGGTTTCAGGGCAGCGTCCCGATGCTTCCCCCATTGCTCCCTCCCCCTTTTCGAGATTGTCATGCTGTTCCAAACTCGAGAGGACTTTGCATGTCGCGCAAGATTTTTGTTGCGGCGTTGCTGGCTTCGCCTTGCCCATTCTTCCCGCGGCCAATGCACCTGAGCCTGCCAAGAGCGAGGCGCCGAAGGAAGGATTGGCGGCACTGCTGCCTGCGGATTCCATCACCGAGCATCATCTGACCACATGGGCAGAACATTGCTTACACCGCCCATGCGGGCACGATCACGCTGCGGGGTAAAGATGGCAATTCCTCCACCAATGTCTCCTAACTAGCCTATAATAAGAACGAGGCGAATATCCAGCCGCGCCCGGGCTCATTCTTCTTCAGTGGCTCTACTCGCTAATCACTTCTGAGCCTTACTTTAGGCGCTTTGCACTGAAGTGCTGCGCGCTTTTCTCAGGTGCTCAGGCGATTTTCAAAAGCATTCTGCTCGTCATACAGACGCTCTGGAACGCGCGCGCCCAAACCAGCCAGATAATCCCTGTTCGCTTCTGCCTCCTTCCGCCACGCTTTACGATCGATCGTCATGAGCGGAGCCAGATCGTCTTCCTGCATGGCCAGACCATCCAGATCGAGGCTGCCTTTTGCGGGTACGTTGCCAACCGGCGTGGCGACCGCCTCTACTGAGCCTTCCAGCCTCTCAACAATCCATTTCAGCACACGGATATTGTCGCCAAAGCCCGGCCAGATAAACTGGCCGTTTTCATCGGTTCTGAACCAGTTGACCATGAAGAAGCGCGGCATATGGGCTTTGTCGACCCGCTCGTCCTGCGCGAAGCTCAGCCAATGGGCGAAATAATCGCCCATGTTGTATCCGCAGAACGGGTTCATCGCGAACGGGTCACGGCGCAGGCTTCCGAGATCGTGTTCAGAAGCGGCTGTGCTTTCCGAGGCGAGGGTCGCGCCCATATACACGCCATGTTCCCAGCTGAAGGCTTCAGTAACCAGCGGCACAGCGCTCGCCCTGCGTCCGCCCACCAGAATGGCTGACAGTCTGACGCCTTCGGGGCGGCACCATTCCTCGGCGAGAGACGGGCATTGCTCGATAGGCGCCGTGAAACGGGCATTGGGGTGCATGGCGGGACCGGAATCCGGATCCCATGGGCGACCACGCCAGTCTGTCAGACCCTGAGGCGGTGTATCAGTCATGCCTTTCCACCATACCGTGCCGTCTTCGGTCAGGGCGGCGTTGGTGAAAATACTGTTGGCCCGCATGGTCTGCATGGCATTACGATTGGTCTTGTCGCTGGTGCCGGGGGCCACGCCGAAAAAACCGGTTTCCGGGTTGGAGGCGTAGAAATACCCATCGGCCCCGACGCGCATCCAGCAGATATCGTCACCCAGTGTCTCGACTTTCCATCCCGGCAAGGTGGAATCGAGCATGGCGAGATTCGTCTTGCCGCAGGCACTCGGAAAGGCACCCGCAATGTAATGAACCTTGTTCTCCGGCGACGTGACCTTGAGAATGAGCATATGCTCGGCAAGCCAACCCTGATCACGTGCCATGACGGAGGCAATACGCAGGGCAAGGCATTTCTTGCCAAGAAGGGCATTGCCGCCATAACCCGAACCGAATGACCAGATCTCACGGCTTTCCGGAAAATGGAGGATCCATTTTTCATCACTGCATGGCCAGGCCGTGTCCGGCTCGCCCTTGCCGCGTGGCGCGCCCACAGAATGGATGCACCGGGCGAAAAATTCATTTTCGCTCATGGATTCAAGCACTTCTCGGCCAATGCGCGTCATGATGCGCATGGAGAGAACCGCATAGGCGCTGTCAGTGACCTGAACGCCGATAACCCGGTTTTCTGCCTCGATCGGTCCCATGCTGAACGGCACGACATAAAGCGTGCGTCCGCGCATGCAGCCTTTGAAAATCTTCTGCATCCGGGCGCGGCCTTCTTCAGGCGCTATCCAGTTATTGGTTGGCCCGGCTTCTTCCTTCGAAGCGGCGCAGATAAACGTCCGGCCTTCTGTTCGGGCCACGTCATTGGGGGCTGAGCGCGCCAGATAGGAATTGGGATAATGTTCGGGGTCAAGCGCGACCATCGCACCGCGCGCGACCTGCTCCGTGGCGATCCGGTCCCATTCAGTTTGCGTTCCGTCGCACCAGTATATACGGTCAGGTTCGCAAAGGGCTGCAATTTCCTCAACCCAGAGACGCACATGCGCAGGAATGTGCAGAGTATCCGCCAGCGTATTTCCTCGACGCTTACCATCGATATGCATTGCTTTTCTCCCTGTATGAAGAAAATCAAGCCGATATTGACAGAGAAACCTAATTCGAATTTCTGATACGATATAAGATTTTGTTTTTTGTCGGAACGTGTTCTCTCAAGCTTTAGAGCGGGATAAATGGCAGAGCAGCCTCAGACACGCATTCCGTTCACCGTCTCGTGACAAACGGTCTGGCGATACCGGAACTGAACCTACGTCATATACGTGCGCTGATTATTGCTGCGCAGGAAAACAGCCTGAGTGCAGCCGCACTGGCAGTCGATCTCTCTCAGCCCGCCCTCACCCAGGGCATAGGCAGCATAGAAACAAAACTTGCCGTCCGGATTTTCGATCGCCTGCCTCACGGATTGAGACTCACCCGGGAAGGAGAGCAGATCGTCATACGCTTTCGTCGTGCCCTCGATTATCTGGGAGAAGGACTGAAAAACGGTGCAGCGATTTCCCGCCGTCAGGCTCGCCCGGAACATCATCTGACTCTTGTGCAGGTCAAGGCACTGCTCCTGCTCTCTGAGACAGGAGGCATCGCAGCGGCGGCCCGTATGGGCGAATTGTCAAAACCCGCCATTCTGCGCCCCCTCAAGGCGCTCGAAACGCTGAGCCAGATCGAACTGCTGGAAAAAAACGGACGTATTCTCACCCTGTCTCGTGCCGGTCACCGCATGGCCAGAAAATTCAGGCTCGGCATCAACGAACTCGTCATTGCCTGCCGCGAGGCCGCACGCCAGACAGATCATATCTCGATCGGCGCCATGGCGCTCGCGCGCTCCATGCTCCTGCCTGTCGCCCTGGCGGAGCTGGCGCGTACCACGCCGCTCGCACAGATGAATGTTGTCGATGGCTCTGCCCGCGAACTGTTCTCTGCCTTGCGCAACGGTGTGCTCGATCTTGTTATCGGTGCCCTGCGCGAAGAACCTCCTCCCGAACTGCGACAGGAGCTGCTTTTGCGCGATCGTATCGCAGTGATCGGCAGGGTTGGCCACCCTCTCGCAGGGCACAGGCCGAGCCTTGACGAGCTGGCTCGCTATCCCTGGATTGTCGGGCCACGCACATCCTATCTTCTCGATCAGTGGCAGCAGATTTTCGATCGCGCCGGTATCGAGCGCCCCAAGGCCCCGATACAATGCGCGTCGGTCACAACCATACGCGGCGTGCTGACACGCAGTGATTTTCTGACGCTGCTCTCACGCGATCAGATTGCCATTGAAATGTCAGCAGGTCTGCTCACGCCAATCGAATCCGAAATCCCGGACACCATACGCACTATTGGCGTTTTCACACGCAGGGACTGGCTACCAAGCGCATTGCAGGAGCGTTTCCTGACTCAGCTCCGCATGTCAGCAAGAACGCTGCATATGGAACGTTCGTAACTGAAACTCTTTTCCAGAAACAGGATCGCCGGAGATCAGGAACATGATCTTGCGGATCAGCAGACCCGCAACACCAGAAGACGACGGCCACCGCCGATCACGGAGGCCATCGTCACGACCGGTTCAGTGGTCCTGCTGCGCTGACATCATACCATCGGCAGTGTTGTCCGAACGAAGCGCCCGGACAAGCCCGATCATGTAAAATGATAGGACAATGGAGAAGGGCAAGCCGCAAAGAACGACAGCCATCTGCATGGCGTCAAAATTTCCGGCAATCAGAAGCCCGAGACTGATCACTGCAATTGCCGCAACCCAGACAAGACGCATCCATACCGGCGCGTCCTCATCTGGCGCGCTGTCACGCATCGAAAGGCTTGCAATCATGAAGGCACCGGAATTCACCGGCGTCAGAAAAAGAACAAAACTCGCAAACACCGCGACCGTGGCAATGACACCGCTCAAAGGCAGCGTTTCAAGCAGGCGGTAGAGCGCCATCGGAGGATCATTCTGCACGGCATCAACCAGCACGGCACCCGCGCCATTCCTGACGAGATCGATCGCCGTATTGCCGAAAATTGCAAGCCATACGAGGGTGAAGCCAAGAGGGATGAAGGTTACACCAAGCACAAGCTGCCTGATGGTCCGCCCCTTCGAGATACGCGCGATAAACAGGCCGACAAAAGGTGTCCAGGCAATCCACCACGCCCAGAAGAAAAGCGTCCAGGTCGCCATCCATTTTTCAGCATGACCATAGAGATACATGTTGAACGTCGAGGGGATGAACGAAGACAGATAATCCCCTGTGTTCTGCACGATACCCTGAAAGATATGTTCTGTAGGGCCAGTACTCAGAACGAAAAGCAGAATACCGCAAAGAATGGCCAGATTGACGTTGGAGAGCAGGGCAATCCCCTTGTCCACCCCCGCCACGACCGTCACGGCGACTGCCATCATCATGACGACCGTAATGGTAATTTCCACCGGCATGGTCATCGGTATTCCGAAAAGATGATGCAGGCCCGAATGCACCAGAAGTGCTCCGATACCGACATTCGTGACCATTGACACCATCGTGGCGAGTACGCCCAGACAATCAACCAGATCGCCAAGGCCACCATTGATACGATCACCGAAAATCGCAACCAGTGGCGAGCGCAAGGCGAGCGGCATACCCTTGCAATAGGCAAAATAGGCCAGGGTCGTGGCAACCATTGCATAGAGTGTCCAGCCATGCACACCCCAGTGCAGAAATGTGAGGGCCATAGCACCATGCGCGGCCTCAACGGTAGCCGCTGCCCCCTGGGGGGGCCTGAGATAATGGTCGAGCGGTTCGTAGGCACCATAATAGATGAGTGCTATCCCGATCCCGGCTGAAAACAGCATGGTGGACCACGAAAGGGTCGAGATCGCCGGTTTCGATCCCGGCTCCCCCAGGAGCACATCGCCATAACGTGAAAAGGCAAGCCAGCAGACAAGCCCCATGCAAATAGCAATCAGCACCATATAGAACCAGCCGAACGCCCCGACCACTGCAGACTGGGTCAGATCGAGCGCGGTCCGGCTTTGTGATGGCCAGAGCATGCACGCCAGCCCTGCCAGTGTTGTGATAACCGCCGAAATCCAGAATACCGGCCTGTTAACACTCATTTTTCTTGATCTCATACATGACGCAACCTGGGACGTCATCTGAGTGCTCCATCTCTATTCTGCTCAGATCAAGCTGCCAGTCCCCTGACTGGATACAGACCGCCGTCCCGAGTTCTCCCTATCAACGCTCCTGCTGTTCTCATCACGCCAGTTGTGACCGGGCAGACTCCAACGCAGGGTTGAATTACATCTTGGTTATCTTTATTGAGCAATCAATCAAATTAAATCTTTCGGGAGGTGGAGCTTACATGCCGAAAGTTGGAATGCAGCCTGTCAGACATCAACAGCTAATCGACGCCACATTCAGGGTAATCGAGGATAGCGGTTTAAGTGACGTCACACTTTCCTCCGTCGCAACAGAGGCGGGGATGTCGGCGGGCATAGTTTCACACTACTTCGGCAATAAAGATGGATTACTCGAAGCAGCCATGAGACAAATTCTCAGGGATTTGCGCGAGGCTGTGCTTTTTCACTGCATTCATGCACGGGATCAAAGTCCGAGAACCCAGCTCAGAGCTATTGTTCATGGGAACTTCGCTCCCAGCCAGACCAGCCCTGCGGCCATGCGCAGCTGGCTGGCTTTCTGGTCCGCCAGCCTGAACAATCCCCAGTTCAAAAGACTGCAACGTGCCAATGACAGGCGGTTGCACTCCAATCTCGCCTATCAGTTCGGTCGCGAGCTGGAACGGAAAAACGCTCTCGATGCCGCGACCGGTCTTGCCGCTCTCATCGACGGCCTGTGGCTGCGTGGCACGCTTGCAGGGGAGGCCTTTGATAGCGAGCAGGCGCTCAGGCTCTCCTTCGATTTTATCGACCAGCACCTTCCTTCCTCAAACTGCGCCCTGTCCGCGAGCAGCACAAAACGGAAAAAATCATGACGACACAAAGCGAACCACTCTTCATCAATGGCAGCCATGTCCAGACAAGAACCGGGCGTACCATCAAGACGATCAACCCTGCGACCGGTGAGGCGATCGCCACAGTACAGGTGGCAGGTGCCGAAGAGGTTGATGCGGCAATAAGAAGTGCCGAAAAGGGGCAGAAAATCTGGGCGGCCATGACAGCCGTCGAAAGATCACGCATTCTCAACCGGGCCGTCGCCATCCTGCGTGAGCGCAACGACGAACTTGCACGCCTGGAGAGTCTCGACACGGGCAAGCCATATTCGGAAACAAGCACGGTCGACATCGTCACAGGCGCTGATGTGCTGGAATATTATGCCGGGCTGGCCCCTGCCATTGAAGGTATCCAGGTCCCGCTTCGCGATACGAGTTTCTTCTATACAAGGCGCGAGCCTCTTGGCATCGTTGCAGCGATCGGCGCCTGGAACTACCCCATTCAGATTGCCCTCTGGAAATCGGCCCCGGCTCTTGCCGCAGGAAACGCCGTCATTTTCAAGCCAAGTGAAGTCACCCCCCTTACGGCACTGAAACTGGCAGAAATCTACACCGAAGCAGGTCTGCCTGACGGCGTCTTCAATGTCATTGTGGGTCCAGGTCGCGAAGTGGGCAATCTCCTGACGTCAGACCCGCGCATTGACAAGGTCTCCTTTACCGGAAGCGTTCAGACCGGCAAGAAAGTCATGGCCGATGCCGCGGCGTCGAGCCTCAAGGACGTGACCATGGAACTTGGCGGCAAGTCACCGCTGATCATTCTGGCTGATGCCGATATCGAACGTGCTGCTGATATTGCCATGATGGCCAATTTCTACAGTTCCGGTCAGGTCTGCACCAATGGAACGCGTGTTTTCGTACCGGCATCTCTGAAAAAATCTTTCGAGGCTGCCATCGCAAAACGTGTCGCCCGTATTCGTGCAGGTGACCCCATGGATCCGGCAACGAATTTCGGCCCCCTGACAAGCTTTGCTCATATGGAGACAGTGCTGAACCATATTGAAGCCGGAAAAGCCGAAGGGGCAACGGTTCTCGCTGGCGGGCATCGCCTGACAGGCCCTGCATTCGATCGTGGTGCCTATGTTGCTGCCACCGTGTTCACAGACTGCACTGATACGATGCAGATCGTACGCGAAGAGATCTTTGGTCCGGTCATGAGCATCCTGAGCTATGAAACGGAAGAAGAGGTTATTGCGCGCGCGAATGATACGACATTCGGCCTTGCCGCAGGCGTTGTGACCCAGGACATCACCGCAGCGCATCGTGTCATTCATGCGATCCAGGCGGGTATCTGCTGGATCAATACATGGGGTGAAAGCCCTGCCCAGATGCCTGTCGGTGGGTACAAGCAATCCGGTATCGGACGCGAAAACGGCATTCAGACTCTGCTCGCCTACACTCAGGTGAAGTCAATACAGGTCGAACTTGCTCCCTATGCATCGGTATTCTGATCGAAAAACAGACAATACTCACAGAGTCCACAATACATTCAGAAGAGTACGATGATGATGGCCAAGGAATATGATTATATAATCGTCGGTGCCGGATCTGCCGGCAACGTGCTGGCAACACGCCTGACAGAGGACGCCAATGTGAGCGTCCTGCTGCTCGAAGCCGGCGGACCGGATTACCGGTTCGATTTCCGCACCCAGATGCCCGCCGCTCTCGCCTATCCTCTACAGGGGCGTCGCTATAACTGGGCCTATCTGACCGACCCCGAGCCGCATATGAACAATCGTCGCATGGAGTGTGGCCGTGGCAAGGGGCTTGGTGGCTCCTCCCTGATCAATGGCATGTGCTATATTCGCGGCAATGCCATGGATTATGACAACTGGGCGAATCTTCCCGGTCTGTCAGACTGGAGCTATCTCGATTGCCTCCCCTATTTCAGGAAAGCTGAAACGCGGGATATCGGCGGCAATGATTATCATGGCGATAGCGGCCCCGTGCACGTAACGACCACGAAGCCGGATAACAACATTCTCTTCCGCGCCATGATCGAGGCCGGTGTGCAAGCCGGTTATAACCGCACGGATGACCTGAATGGCTATCGCCAGGAAGGTTTTGGCCCCATGGATCGTACCGTGACGCGCAGAGGACGTCGTGCCAGCACGGCACGCGGCTATCTCGATCAAGCACGGTCACGGCCCAATCTGACGATTGTCACCCATGCCATCGCCGACCGCATCCTGTTCTCCAATAACCGTGCCATTGGCGTGACCTGGCTGCGCAAGGGAGAAAGAGAAAGCGCCCATGCCGGACGCGAGGTCGTCGTGTGCAGCGGAGCCATTGCCTCGCCCCAGCTTCTGCAGCGTTCAGGCGTCGGTCCCGCCCCTGTTCTGCGTGCCCTGGGTATTCCTGTTGTAAAAGATCTGCCGGGAGTTGGTCAGAACCTGCAGGATCATCTGGAGATGTATATCCAGTATGCATGCACGCAGCCCGTTTCCCTGGCTCCAGCTCTCAAGCTTCACAACCAGCCCGCAATCGGGGCCGAGTGGCTCTTTCTGGGAACCGGTATCGGCGCCAGCAACCAGTTCGAAGGTGGTGGCTTCATCCGTTCCGAGCCCAGTTTCGAATGGCCCAACCTCCAGTATCATTTCCTGCCTGTAGCGATCAGCTATAACGGCACGGGCGGCGTAACCGAACACAGCTTCCAGATGCATGTCGGTTCAATGCGTTCGCCAAGCCGTGGCCGCATTCAGGTCACCTCTCAGGATCCCAACAAACATCCCAGCATCCTGTTCAATTACATGGCGCATGAACAGGACTGGCGCGAATTCCGCTCCGCTGTTCGCATCACACGCGAGATCTTTGCCCAGTCGGCTCTCGACCCGTATCGCGGTCGCGAAATCTCGCCGGGCAAGGATCTGCAATCAGACGCGGATATTGATGCATTCGTGCGCGCCCATGCCGAGACAGCCTACCACCCTTCCTGTTCCAACAAGATGGGGACCGACCCGATGGCCGTTGTCGATCATCAGGGACGGGTACACGAGATGGAAGGATTACGTGTCGTCGATGCGTCTATCATGCCCATCATCCCGACCGGCAATCTGAATGCGCCGACAATCATGATCGCGGAAAAGATTGCCGATCTCATGCGTGGGAAGAAGCCGCTTCCCCGGTCCACGGCACCGTATTACGTTGCCGCTGAACACGAAAAGTGATCTGGCGTGTGCTGTGAGCAATATCCTTACCAGGAATAGGCTTTCAGGAGTATCCCTGCTCGCAGGGATACTGTTCCTCCCTGAAGGAGGTCTGGCTAACCCCGACCTCCTTCAGGGAAATGAACCAGTCGAGTCCGCAAGAACGTTGCGGATGGAGGACCTCAACAAGAAACAGACCGGGCCTGCGCGTCCCCATGCTGGCATGGCACCCGTCCCTCATGCTCCCAAGCCTGTCACACATCCGGATATCGTGCCATCAGGCAAGAACGGAACCGCTTACTGGGACGGTATCACCGTACATCTTACCGTAGAGGCCGGTATCGCTGCCAATCCATGGACAAAATCCGGCAGAAATTTCGCCCAGTTCTATACTGATCGTGCCAACACGGTTGTCCTCAACCAGATCGTAGGCTCGATCTCCCATCCCGTCACTGACATCGGATCAGGATACGGGGTCGGTTTCATGCTTGAGCTCATGTACGGTTCTGACTCCCGTTTCATCCCGACCATCGGTATGGCGGACGGCATTCTGACAGGGCTTTACCAGCTCGTTCCATTGCAGACACATATCGATTTTCATACACCCTGGCTTGTGCCGCGCGGGATGGATTTTCAGATAGGCCAGATTTTTGGCATGCTCGGGACAGAAGGAACATCTGCCCTTACCCGGCCATTTTATACGTACAGTTATGCGGCAGACTATATCGTACCATTTGAAACAATCGGTATCATGTCAACGACCCATCTGAGCGACAAGCTCGACTGGATTCTCGGCATGGATGCCGGCAATTCGACGTCATTTGGCAATGCAGGCAACAATAACCGCCCCAAGGGAACAGTTGGTATCGCCTTCTCCCATCTCATGAACGGAAAACTTGACGGGCATCTCATCGGTCATTTCGGTCCCCAGGCCAATAACAGCCTGCCTGTTACGTCAGCCGAGGGCTGGACCAGTGCCGGCATGGGACGGATCGCCAATGATCTGATGCAGTATAATGCTGATTTTCTGCTCACCTATCATCTCAGCGACAAGATGAGCGTCATGCTCGACACAATCTACATGCATGACGATGCCAACCGGGACGATCTTTACGGCTTCATCACCTATTTTTCGTGGGACCTCAATCCTTCACTGCGGCTCAATCTTCGCGGCGAGATCTTTCGGGATAATACAGGAGCCGTTATCGCAGCCTATGAAGGTACGACATCAAATCTGAATGCCATACGAAACCGGCCATTTGCCTATTACATAGCGCCACCTACCACTTACGGCGCGTTGACCGCGGGAGTGACCTATCAGCCTGATTTCGTCAACAGACATCTCAAACTGGGCAAATTCACGATCAGACCGGAAATTCGTCTCGACAAATCCCTCAATGGCACACATCCCTTCAATCGTGGTGCCACCGTCGCCGATCCGGTTGTGCGTAATGGCACGAATAATATGTTCTGGTTCTCCTGTGATGCCATCTGGTCTTTCTAATAAAGACCAGATGGCATTGTTCACAAAAAAATCAGAAGAGCTTACAGAGCTATCGCATGATCCGGCTTGTCTCTATCAGGGCAGAAATTCTCGATTCACTGATAGGGTAACGGTTTATCAATATGGCAGTCGCACCAACTCTTCTGCTCCTCGCCAGTCTGGGACCTGTATCCTTTCAGGACGTATCTGCCCAGGCTGACGGCGCGCAGAGCGACCCGATACATACCTCAGAAGAAAATGCCTCTCCCGCACCCGTGGTAATGGCGCCTGTCAGCAGAAAAAAGAACATTACACCTCCCCTGCCGGCAAAACCGGATCATTCGCTTACGTTGGGATTGGCGGTCCGCGGGCGTTATGATCTACGCTTCAATGACCGCAACAGAAATGGTCAGAGCTATAGATCGAGCCATTTGTCCTATGATACGACGATACTGACGGCAGAATACGACTCTCCGGTTATATTTGGAGCCGCGCAATACAGATTTTATGGCGGCAGCTTTCTGTATGGAAAAAATGGAGGGTATCAGAATTATCCTGGCGAAGTGAACTTCCCGGTCTATGGTTATATGGGCGCAAAACTTGGAAAAAAGACCCGTATCAGCTAGGCATTACACCAGTTCCATTTGACGACCGCTGGTGGGGATCATCGTTTCTTGATAGCATCGGGTTCATCTATGGCGTGGAAGAAGTCTATAATGTTGGCGTTTCTCTGGAACATAAAACCAACAGATGGTCGTTTGATCTCGGATTTTTCCCCACTACAGCACCCAACGCTGTAGGCCGCAGCGCCGACAGTGCCCGTTATTCGGTTAATATATCCGGACATGGCGCGTCATTGCCCAATGGGTCGAATAATGACGAACGCTACATGACGGTCGGACGTATCGGCTACCAGCTGCAACCGGGCAAAGAGCGCAATCTGACGCTGACAGGATCATTCTGGTTTTCGACAATCCATAATTATTCAACACATGAAGATGGTCAGAGACGCGCTTTCGCTCTGAGTCTGAAACGCAATAGCGGCGCCTGGCGCTTCAAACTGATGGGCGTCCGTCAGGATATGGATCTCAGAAATCCGGGAATGAACGATATTGTCACGGTAGGCGATTACGACTCTCCGTATAATATAGCGACCCATGCGACCATCCTTTTCGTGGAAGGGGCACGGACAATCGATACGGGAAAATTCCCGCTCAAGCTCGACCTCTTCGCCAATTACGCCAATGTCTGGAAAGATGTCAGCTACCATGCCCCCAATACGCAACGCCTGAGTTTGGGAGCTTTCTGGTCAGACAAGGCAACCAATCGCTTTCGCGTGTGGAGCGAATTCTATCTCAGCCGCAACGACCCCTATATCGGGGCCGGTCAATATACCAATGGCGCAGCCGGTGGGGGTGACAACAGATACAAGTCATCTTTTCTCATCATTTTCGGCTACTATCTCTAGGCTGTCCGACAGGGCATCACTGGAATGACGTCATTTCGGGACACGGGACCTGATTGCACAGCCTTTCGGGACTGTTATACTGTTCCAAACTCGAAAGGATTTCCCATGTCGCGCAAGACGGTCATTGCAGCGCTTCTGGCCTCGGCCTGTTTCGCTCTTCCACTTACGGTTCAGGCGGCCGAAGCGGGTAAAAACGAGATATCGAAAGAAGGTCTGGCAGCTCTGCTGCGACCGATTCAATCACCAAACATCACCTGACTGCAGGTGGAGCCAATATTGCCTATACCGCCCATGCGGGTACGGTCACGCTGCGTGACAAGGAGGGCAAACCTTCGGCCAAGGTATTCTATGTGGCTTATACGAAAGATGGCACCAGCAGCCGCGAGCGCCCGGTATCATTCTTTTTCAATGGTGGTCCGGGAGCAGGAACAGCCTATCTGAACCTGGGTGCTGCAGGTCCACGCATCCTGCAATTCCCGGCAGACCATCCCGAAGATGGTGCGCGTGCCCATCTTGCGGATAATCCTGACAGCTGGCTGCCTGCGACCGATATGGTATTTATCGATGCCGTTGGAACAGGCTATTCACAGCCTCTTGACCCGAAAAAAGCAGCTGAGGCCTTCTACAGTGTCACCAAGGATGGCGCCGCCTTCGCAAAGGCCATAGCACTCTGGATCAACGAGAACGGACGTCAGGCCTCACCGCATTATCTGGTTGGTGAAAGCTATGGCGGCATCCGCTCGGTACAGGTGGCTGACGCCTTGCAGCAACAGCAGAACCTGATCGTCAATGGCATCGTGATGATTTCGCCTGCGATCCAGATGCAGTTTCTGGACAATACGAACAATCCCATGGCCTCGGCCATGGCTTTGCCGACCTTCATCGCCTCGCATCTCTCGCAAACGGGCAAACTGACACCCCAAGCGGTGGATGAAGCCTATCATTATGCGCTCGGCCCGTATCTGACCACCATCGCGAATGCCCCGCCCAAAGGCGATGACGCCAGGAAATTCTATACCGACCTTGCCGCACGCACAGGCCTGCCAGTCGAAATCATCACCAAGGAAATGGGCGAACCCAATCCGTTTGCACATGACGTACGGAGCCGTGATGGTCGCCTGTATGGCATTTACGATTTCACACAGTCTATCCCTGACCCCTATGCCGATGGTATTGATAACAGCCAGAGCCCTGAACTGACTCTCTCGGGTTTTGGTCGCGCTTACGGTAGTGCCTATAGTGGTTATCTGGCCAATGAACTCGGTTACAAAACCGAGCTCACCTATGATCTTCTGAACATGGAAGTGAACAGTGCCTGGAAATTCACCAGCTCCGGTTCACAGCTGACCGATCAGGTAGGCATTCTGCGCAAGATGCTGGCACTCGACCCCAGCCTTCATATCTTTATCGCCAATGGCTATTTCGACATGGCCTGCCCTTTTGGCACAACGCGCTGGACGAAAGACCATATTCCTGTAGGAGCTGACCGTATCTCGCTGCATCTCTACGAGGGCGGCCATATGCTTTATACCCGCCCTGCCAGCCGTGCAGCACTCACACGCGACGTCAGCACTTTCTATAACGACACATCCAGATAACCTTGTCTCCCCGTAACGCATTTACAGAAATGCGTTACGGGATTGCCACGCCGGAATTTCTGACCGGATATCAGAAAAACCCGAGCTTCTCTTCGCTGTAGCTGACAAGCAGGTTCTTGGTCTGCTGATAGTGATCGAGCAGCATCTTGTGCGTTTCTCGTCCGATACCCGATTTCTTGTAGCCTCCAAAAGCAGCATGGGCCGGGTAGGCATGATAACAGTTGATCCAGACGCGCCCGGCCTGAATACCGCGCCCCATGCGATAACAGGTGTTCGCGTTACGGCTCCACACACCGGCACCGAGCCCAAACTCGGTATCATTGGCAATCGCAAGCGCCTCTTCTTCCGTCCTGAACGTGGTTACCGCCAGAACTGGGCCAAAGATCTCTTCCTGGAAGATACGCATCTTGTTGTTGCCACGAAAAACAGTCGGCTCGATGTAAAACCCGTTTTCCAGCCCCTTGCCCAGTTTGGCAGCCGAGCCGCCTGTCAGGAGCTGTGCGCCCTCGTCCTTGCCGATCTGGATGTAGGAAAGGATCTTGTCCTGCTGCATTTGAGAGTTCTGTGCACCCATCATGGTGGCAGGATCGAGGGGATCCCCCTGCTTGATGGCGCGCACACGAGGCAGCACCTTTTCCATAAAGCGCTCGAAAATCGACTCATGGACCAGGGCACGGCTCGGACAGGAACAGATCTGGCCCTGGTTGAGGGCAAACATGGTGAAGCCTTCGATGGCCTTATCAAGATAGGCATCATCCTGATCCATCACATCGGCAAAGAAGATATTCGGGGATTTACCGCCGAGCTCCAGTGTTGCCGGGATAAGACTCTCCGCAGCAGCATGCGCAATGCTCCTGCCCACGCCGGTCGATCCCGTGAACGCCACCTTGGCTATACGCGGGCTCCTGGCCAGAGCATCACCGACATCACGCCCCGTGCCGTTGATGATATTCAGAACACCGGGCGGAAACAGGTCGCCGATGATATCCAGCACAACAAGAATACTGGCGGGTGTTGTCTGCGCCGGCTTCATGACCACGCAATTCCCTGCTGCCAACGCCGGAGCCAGCTTCCACGCAGCCATCAGGATCGGAAAATTCCAGGGAATAATCTGTGCCACCACGCCCAGCGGCTCATGGAAGTGATAGGCTACCGTGCTGTCATTGATCTCGCCAATGCTCCCTTCCTGTGCACGTATGCAGCCCGCAAAATAACGGAAGTGATCAATGGCAAGCGGAATATCCGCATTCAGCGTCTCCCGGACTGGCTTGCCGTTATCCCAGGTCTCTGCACGCGCGATCAGATCGAGATTGGCCTCCATGCGATCGGCGGCTTTCAGCAGGAGCAATGCACGGTCGGCAACCGAGGTTCGCCCCCATGCGTCACGTGCCTGCTCTGCCGCATCCAGCGCCAGTTCGACATCGGCAGGTGTGGAATGTGGCACCTGGCAAAGTACTCTGCCATCAACAGGAGAGTGATTATCGACGTATCGCCCTCCTACGGGTTCACGCCACTGCCCTCCGATAAAATTGCCATAACGTTCACGGAATGGAAGAGCGGAGCTGGAAGCGGACATAGCAACAATCCTTTCTCTCACGGCAACGTACGGGCTCTTACGAACCATATCCACGGGCGAACCCGAAGGAATGGCCAGATGCCGCAACGCAACAAGAGAGGCGTTAAAAACAACACTCTCCCTGAGAAAAGCACGAAAAATCGGGGAGCGTTGCTCACCCTCACGCGAGGTCACCGCTTCGTGAAACAATAACCTGCCATACTGGCACACATGCCGCGTCCGGGACGCCAGCACCGGAGAACAAGAAGATACAGAACATTTCTATCTGAGCTATCTGCCGGAGCAGAGCAGGATTTGAACCTGCGCCCTCCCGATAAACGGGCACTCTACCTGTAGTTCTGTAGGCATTTCTCCAGTGCTGACGCCTGACCAGGAGGACAAGGATGTGTCGGATTTTTGCAATGTAATCCGACATGCATTCCTCCTGAACCTCAGTTGATTCCTCTAACAGAAGATATTTTCACCTGATTACCTGAAGTCCCCACAACACGGCATTGCGGCAAAGCAGGACAAGGAAACGACGGACAGGGACATGTAGTCCGTCTGGCATTCCTGCTTCCCATAAGAGACCAGCTGCTATGAAGGGTTACTGCAAGAGCAGAGAATGACGGAAATCCACCTGGCAACTGTGTTTCACCGCATATTCTCGTGGCATGATTAAAATCCCTGGCGACAAAGGGGTTGAAAGACGGGGACGGACCCAGCCGAACGGGAAGCCGCCGTGAATGTAGTCTCTCCGGCATTCGCCAGGATGGTCTATATCCTTTCCTTTTCTATTTCTCTCACCCAGTAGGAGGCTCCTGCCTCTCCTGAGGCGAACGCAGCAATCTGATCAAACACGGCATCGGAAAATCCTCCGATATTCAGAATATCATCCCGTTCGCTGGCCTGGCTCGACCCGTAAGGCTGTATGTCGACACAGACCAGACGCGCAGCAGGACAACGCTGTTTCAGACATTCCCATTCACGCATCAGCGCCGTGCCTCGGGCATTCCCATCGACACTCATCCAGGATTCATTATCCGAGATAAAAATCACCAGATCAGCCTGCTCCTTCCGTTCATTCAACCGCACAATCGGTGCTGCACAATCCGTTCCACCACCTCCAATCGCAGCGAGACGCGTGGCATTGGTCATGATCGTATCGCGCGGCTCAAGCACAACATCACAGACATGCTGCTCGAAAGGCAGAACCAGCGCATCACGATTGGCACGCTTGATGGCTGCTGCCACCAGAGCCGCCACGTCGATGCAGCGCACCGTGCTCGTTGCTCCGCGCCGAAAGCCCGTGACAGGTGACGCCATGGAGCCCGAAACGTCAGGACAGATCACCACGCGCCCGGCGACATGCGGTACATTGGCCACCGCCAGTTCCATGGCATCATGCAATGCATCGGCCAATGCGCCATCGACATCCGGCGAGAGAGCACGCAACGTTGCCATCAGCTGATAAGGCATGGCCCTGGCTGCACGAATACGCTCCGGATCACGCAAAACCGCCGCCACATGAGCAACCGTCCCTGCGTCACTGAAGGCCCCAAAGCGCGTCAGCATATTCAGACTCTGGCGCAGCATCTGCCAGGAAGCCCGTCGGGCAACGCTTTCCCAATGCGCAGGCGTCAGAGGCAGACTACCCAGAAGCTGAAAAGGCACTTCTGGCAGGACATCACTCTGACCACTGCGAAACGCAATCAACGTCTGTACAGGCTCTGGCAGAAGCACAACTTCTGCAGGGCGATCAATCAACCAAGCATAAAACGCCTCGCGCCTTTTGTCGCGCGGGCACGGATGCACCATGCGGATCACATCAGCCAGAGAAGGTGACTGACCAATCGAAGCCGACAGAAGCTGGGCCTCTGTCGCAGCATTCAGCCAGTCCTGCACCAATGCCTTGGGCCGTGAACCCAGCGATTTACGACCGACCTGACCAGAACGCATAACCTGTACAAAATTGCGCAGCATCTTGCCATTGGTTACAATCCGCGGGAATGCCCTGGCAAAAAGAGCAGGATCACGCAGCGAGAGCACCGCCAGCAGCACGCATGGCGTGTCTTTCATATGCCCTCTCTCACGCACATGAATGGCAGCCCGGGCCAGAAAACCGGGACTGACCTCCCCGGCAAGAGCAATCAGCTCCTGCATCTGCGACGCGGCGTCCTTGTAATAGCCACCCCCGAAACTTCCGGTCATGGCAAGCTGTGCCAGCTTGTGGGGCGCAGCCAGATCATAGGCGGGAGCACCCGACTGGTTCAGACAGTCGCTTTGCGGCACCAGCCGCCCCCGCGAAGACGCAAACAATGATCTGTTTGCCATGACATGATTTCCTTTCTCGTTCACCCCCTTGTTTTACTGCCCGGCGGACAGGGCAGAAACAGAAAAGAAAAATCGCGACAAGTTATTGATTCAGAAAAGGAAATAGCTGTTTTACAGAATTCATCAATTGATTATACTATCTGTTGGTATCGCTTTTTATCCTGTGAGATCGTCCATGAAAAATATTGTTATCGGTTTTCTGGGCACCTCTCTCGATCAGACGCGTCGCAGCTGGCGACCAAGCCTGCAGCTCTGCGCGCAGCCTGATTTTCCTGTGTCCCGCTTCGAGCTGCTTTACGACCCGCACCATGACAGCCTTGCCCGCAATCTTGCCTGCGATATTGCGACAGTATCTCCTGATACAGAGGTCCTGCTTGTCGAATTCGCACTCGACAATCCCTGGGATTTTCAGGAGGTTTACGGAAAACTGTATGATTTCGCAGAAAATTACGGATTTGACGAAGAGCGCGAACGCTATCATGTCCATCTGACAACAGGCACACATGTAGCACAGATCTGCTGGTTCCTGCTGACAGAAAGCCGCCATATCCCTGCTGCGCTTTTGCAGAGCATACCGCCTTACAAGACGGATACGTCACGTGGCGGAATCGACATCATTGATCTCGATCTGACCCGCTATAACGCGTTACAGCGCCGGTTCGAGGCGACAGCCCGCATCCATTCGGGACGCTTGCGCGGGAATATCGACACAAAAAACCGGTCCTACAGCGCAATGATCGAAAAACTCGAACAGGTCGTTTCACTCTCCGACGCTCCTGTCCTGATCACTGGTGAAACCGGCACCGGGAAGACGACCCTCGCCACACGACTTCATGAACTCAAATTACAACGCAGACGTCTCAAGGGAAGGCTTGTCAGTATAAACTGTGCAGGATTGCAAGGCCCACATGCCATGGCAGCCCTGTTTGGTCAGAGGCGGAATGTGACAGGACTGGCCGGGACAGAACGCGCAGGCTTCATCAGTGAAGCAAATGGCGGAATGCTGTTTCTCGACAATATCGACTGTCTGCCGGATGCCGAGCAGGGGTTGCTCCTTGATGTTCTGGAAAGCGGCGCTTTTTACCCCCTGGGCTCCGATCATGCTTCCAGCAGTCGATTTCATCTCGTTGCCGCAACCAGACGCCCGGTAGCCGAACTGGCACAGACCGGAGGACTCCGCCCCGATCTTCTCGCCAGCCTAAGGCTATGGGTCTTTGCTCTCCCTCCCCTGCGTACCCGCCCCGAAGACATGGAGGCCGAGATCGCCCATGAGCTGAGCGAGGCAGAACAACATCTGTCCTGCAAGCCAGGCATTAACAAGGATGCCTATACCCGCTATTTACGGTTCGCACGTGATCCGGGCTCACCCTGGCCTGGCAATTATCGCGACCTTGGCGCCTCGATCACCCGTCTTTGTACACTGGCAGAGCGCGGGCGCATTACCCTGGCAATGGTAGAAACTGAAATTGCCCTGCTGCAAGAACAATGGCGGGCCATGGCCCAGGACCCGGATCAGGCCTTGCTGGAAGCGCTTTGCGAGACACCAGAGGCCATCGATCAGTTTGATCGGACGCAGCTTGCCGTCGTCATCCGCACCTGTCGTGCCTCTTCTTCCCTTTCTGCTGCCGGACGCCAGCTTTTTGCCGTGTCCCGACAGGGAAAAACCAGTCAGAACGACGCCGACAGGCTGCGAAAATATCTCGCCCGCTTCGGGCTCGACTGGGAGCGCGTCACCGGAAACATCTGATTTTTCCAGTGCGCTGCATGATCATGGCGTATTCATCAGACGCGGCGCGGCAAAACGACGATTTTTCAGGACTGGCAGATCCTGGCGAACTCTATGCAAGAATGCCAGATCGAGCGTTGCGCTTACCAGTCCCGGCAGAATACCACGTGCTGCCACGATCGTGCCCAAAGGATCAATGATCATGCTGTTGCCGATGTTCTGGGGGCCACATTCACCAGCCCCCAGCACGAAACAGGTATTGTCGAGCGCGCGTGCTGTCAGCATCACTTCCCAATGACGCTCCTTCCCCGGCCCACGCAACCAGGCAGCTGGAACGACCAGGACTTCAGCCTCAGACAAAGCGAGATGTCGCGCAAGCTCCGGAAAACGGACGTCATAACATGTCATGAACCCGATCTTCACGCCATCAAGCTCAAGCACTGGTGGAAGTTCATGACCCGGCGCAATCAGACGCGATTCCTGCATGGCAAACGCATCATAGAGATGCAGTTTCCGATAACAGGCAATGATCGCGCCATCGCGCATCACCACGAGCGTGTTGTAGAAACGGCCGCTCCCGTCAGGTACGTTGACACAGAAAACCAGCATGATGCCCATACTGGCCGCGAGAAGACCGGCAATAAAGGGACCATCCAGAGGCTGCGCGGTCCGTAATATATGATCCGGATCCGAGGGATCTCGAGCCAGAATGCCTTCCGGCAGCACGACGAGACGTGCACCCTCCTGTTTCGCCTCGGAGATCAGAGAATTGCAGGAAGAGAGGTTGTTTTCCCATAAAGGCGATACGGCAAATTGTCCGAGTGCTACACGCATGAATGGCCCTTCCCGCCTCTGCCCAAGACAATATCTGACCCCGTTACGGCCAGTTTGTATATCTCATCCTGACTGGAACGCTGAAAAAACATTCACTCAGAACGCGCAGGATGCAGAATCCCGGTAAAATTGCAAAAAACGGTCAGGAATCTGTTCCATAATCGGAGAGCTTCCATCAGCGCTTGTTTCGGCTGCACTTTCAGGCAAACCAAGCCTGATCGTCCCCTGGAAAACCTTCAGACAAGTCCGAAAGAATAAAACGTATAAAATTTTCTCTATCACAAAAACAATAACAGAATATTATTACGTATATTTTTTATATTCAGATATGATCCCATGTTATTTTGTAAAAATAACCGTGATGACCGGAACCAGTTAAATAAATTCCGATTAAAATACCAGATTGACCAGTGCCTTTCTCTTCTATCCTGTCTTGAGACGAGCCCGGGGTCTGGTCCGTAGGCTGGAAAAGCATCGCCTTCTCCCAGCACATCAGGAGAAATGATCATGTCCCCGCTTCTGAAAGCAGGCCTCCTCGCTACAGCGCTCTGCTCCCTTCCCCTCTCTGTCCTGGCCGAGAGCCGTTCTGCACTCGACCAACGTGTCGATGCCACTCTCACCCGACTTGGCCGCGCTCAGCTTGAAGCCTGATCATCACCCATATTCCGGAAATGATGCAAAATCCGGATGCTGCGGGCACTGCCCGGCACGCTGCAGGCTGGTCACCAGCCATGCCGGAATACGGAATTCCCATTATCACCGAAACAGATGGTACGATCGGTGTCGGTGCCCGCATTCAGGACGCACGCTATGAAAATACCGCCTACCCTGCCGCCCTTGCCAGCGCAGCATCCTGGAACACGTCTCTGCTCGAAGAGCTTGGGCGCTCTGTCGGACGGGATGCGCGGGATAGCGGGTTCAACATTCTTCTTTCAGGGGGCACCAATCTGACACGCGATCCGCGTGGTGGCCGCAATTTCGAATATCTTGGTGAAGACCCGCTTCTCGCCGGTCGTCTTGCCGGTTTCTATGCGAAAGGTGCCCAGTCCAACCATATTGTGGCAACGATCAAGCATTTCGCATTCAACGCATATGAGACAGGCCGTACGCAATATGACGTTTCCATCCCCCGGGACGCAGCCATGGAATCTGATCTGCTTGCCTTCAACATTGCCCTGCGCATTGGCAGGCCTGGCGCCGTGATGTGTGCCTATAATATGGTCTGGGGGTATTACAGCTGCGAAAGCAAAGCGCTGCTCAATGATATCCTCCGTCAACAATGGCACTATCCCGGATACGTCATGTCCGACTGGGGAGCAGTACACAACACGAAGAATTCGCTCGCAGCAGGATTAAACCAGGAATCAGGCGCGGAATTTGATACGGCGATCGGTCTTGGCGGCACCGGCCTGTTGCAGGATACGCCCATCTCCACAGAGACACAGCAGCGTATTGCTGCGGCAACCAGGGACGGCGCACTTTTCAGGCAGGCCTTCTATGCCCCTGCACAGCTTGACGGGAATGTATCTGACGACGAACTCAGAACCCTTGCACGACCCATTCTCTACGCTCTTCTCACAAATGGTGCAGATCAGCCTGCAGAAAAACGGCCTGTTGATCGAGCCGCCGGCTACGAAACGGCTCTGAGAGCCGCTCAGCAGGGAATTGTCCTGCTGAAGAATGACAAAGATGCGCTACCTCTCGCAAAAACGATCAAATCGATTGCCGTCATTGGCGGTCACGCGGACAAGGGCGTCATTTCAGGTGGCGGCTCTCCCACCGTTCTGCCCTTCGGAGGCAATGCCATTCCTCAGAAGGGTACCGGCATCATGTCCCAGCCGGTCTGGATACCCTCGCCTCCCCTTGTCTTCATGCGCCGGCTGGCGCCGCAAGCTGCCATTTCCTACACCGATGAAGATGATCTGAAACAGGCTCAGTCCGCTGCCAGAAAAGCCGACGCCGTCATCATTTTTATCGCTCAGTGGTCAACAGAAGGGCGTGACCGTGCCAACCTCTCCCTTACGGAAGCACAAAACAGACTGATTGCCGCCATAGCCCGCACCAATCCGCATGTAACGGTTGTGCTCGAAACCGAAGGACCCGTGCTCATGCCATGGCTCGACAAGGTGCAAGCCGTGATACAGGCATGGTATCCAGGTGTTGCGGGCGGTGAAGCCATTGCCCAGATCCTGTTTGGCGACATCAATCCGTCTGGCCACCTTCCCCTGAGCTTTCCACTCTCGGTTGACGATCTGCCTCGCCCCTCTCTGCCAGTGGCACCACCCTTGACAGAAGGGCGTCCGGCCAGTTTCAGGGTGACCTACAATGAAGGCGCCGATGTCGGCTATCGCTGGTTTGCCCGCACCAAAAAGAAACTGTTATTTCCTTTTGGTTATGGCCTGTCCTATGCTCGTTTTACCTACGACCATCTCACTGTGAAGCCCGACGGCACTCCCATTGCAAAAGCGACGGTTCATAATGAAAGCGATCGGGATGGATGCGATGTGGTCCAGCTTTATGCGGAAGGACAGGGCATCGGAAAACGTCTGGTAGGCTGGCAGCGCGTCACCATACCCGCCCATCAAAGTCAGGAAGTCAGCATTCCTGTTGATCTGCAGACTATCGCGCGCTTTTCTCAGGGCGACAATCGCTGGCACGTCACGCCAGGCAGCTATCAGCTGCGCATGGCGCATTCGGCCGCTGATGAAGGGCTGAAAACTGCCATTCTTCTAAAAGACGCCACATTTGATGGCACTGAGAACCCATCGGATTGAAACAGCCTTGCGGATGTTACAGATTCTGCCCGGAAGATCACCGGGAGAATCTGCCTTTCTCGGATGATTGTCCGTCGCCTCAGCGCCACTCATACAAGCCGGGCAGCTTTGAGTGATTCTGCAAGACGTGCGACAAAGGTTGCATCGACAGACCAGCCCGCCCGCTCTGCCGCAACAAGTACGGCGCCTCCAATAGGGGGCAGGCCAGGCGGTTGCGGTACGCCGCATTCCCGAATGAGGCTTCGCGCAAAACAACGCTCTGCATGGTCCCGCCAGCATAACTCCAACGCAGATGCGGCTCTCCAAGACTGCGACGCAAAGCGTGGACATGCGCAGCAAGTAAAGCAGCAGCCTGCTCGAAGATTTCACGGGCGACCACACAGCCTTGCTCGGCGAGACGCCCGATCCCGACAGCAAGCGCTGCCACCTTCGGACGCACGTCATCAAGACTGGCATACCAGTCCTGAAGAGCCGCAGTACATAGTGCCTTGTCGTCCGGCCAGCCCTGAAGAAACGCAATCCGCGATACGTAGTCGTTGCCTGCAGTTTCACGTCCATCGAGACAATGAGCCAGGCGGATCAGTGCCATGCGCCCGATCCAATAGGCACTTCCTTCATCCCCAAACAGGCTTCCCCAGCCACCGACACGGACCGTCTGACCGTTTGTACCCAATCCCCATCCCATCGATCCGGTACCTGACAAAAGCAGAATGCCAGGCCCGTTCAGAAAGGCGCCACGACAGGCCATATCGACGTCATTGTGAATAGAGTGTGGAGCCGGACATAATACAGAGACAGTCTCGCTAAGCTCCATACTTATACGAGCACTCTCACCAAACCCCGCCAGACCGAAAGCCGCAGAAGCAAGCCTCTCCTGCTGCCCGACCATCAGACCACTGATCACACTGCGCCATTCAGGCACGTTGAAAGGGTTCGACCGCCTGCCTTGCGGCAATCTGCAATGGTGGCATCGCGACGCACGCGCAAAAGCAGTGTTTTTGTTCCGCCGCCATCCATTGCGATGACTTCTGTATTCTGCACGTCGGTTCCGTTTTCAATCCGTTGAAACGGGGCCGTTATTTCCTTGGCAAGGAGAGACGAGTCAATCATGGGCCGTGATAGCCCATAAAACTTTCCAGCGTAACGGCAGAAATATTTGTTCAGTAATTTTTGCGAGACCACACCCAATCAGATGTGACAGACTTTTATGAATTACTTCTGTCCAGCTTCCCAGGCGGGCGAGACCATATTGTGCAGATCGCATGATCACCTCCAGTTGGACAGACCCACCGTATGAAGCCAGAAAACAAGATGAATCAGCTCTGAACCCTCAGAAAACGGGCCTCTAAGCTCTATTGTAGAAACAATTATGCACTTCATGATTGTTTGCAAATTAAATTAATTACCTCCATGATAAAATAATGTAATTTACGAATAAACCGATGATCTGAAAGGGTTTTTTCATATATTTGTGATTTTGTTTAATTTTTATGGATAAACAAAGTAAGGCTACCTAGATCATCTGAGCTCCTACTCGCGAATTTTTCGTACCAACAATCTACTGGATCATGTCTGCCCATGCGCCTCATCATTATGCCGGATCAACATTCCGCTACGCGCCTGGCGGCAGGCGAGATCGCCTCAGTGATCAATTCACGCACCAAACCCGTCCTGGGCCTCGCAACAGGCCGGACAATGGAAGGCGTTTACCGCCATTTAAGCACTTTTCATCACGAACTCGGGCTCGATTTCTCACATACGAGCAGCTTCAATCTGGATGAATATGTAGGCGTTCCCGCTTCAGACACGCATTCCTATCACCACTATATGAACGATCTTCTTTTTCGCCACGTCAATATCAGCACGCACGCCGTTCATCTTCCAAACGGCATGGCTACCGATCTGAATGCTGAATGTGCTGCTTATGAGCAAGCCATCATCGACCACGGCGGAATTGATCTGCAACTTCTGGGTATAGGCGATACGGGGCATATCGGATTCAACGAACCTCCTTCCCCATTCGACACGCGTACCCGATGTGTCACCCTGAACGCCAGGACACGCGAGCAGAATGCGCCAATGTTCGGCGGTAATCCTGAGGACGTTCCATCCCAGGCCCTGACCATGGGGGTCGGTACCATTCTGGAGGCGCGTCAACTTCTTCTGGTTGCCCTGGGCTCATCCAAAGCTGAAATTGTTGCAGAAGCTCTTGAAGGGAAAATAGACCCTCAGGTCAGCGCCTCTGCTGTCAGGTTACACACAAACTGTACGGTCATTCTGGACAAGGAAAGCGCGTCCCAGCTCACGCCTCAGACAAGAAAGAAGGCAGATTATCTGAGGAAGTGATTGATGCGAGGCGATTTGTTGCAGGCATGACCAGCTTTACAGCACGATCTGGCGCCCTCGATCGGAAGTGATCATAACCGGCACTCATAGTCCAAAAGACCGTTCTGCAAGAATAGTGGGTCACTTTGTGCTGGCAACAAGCACCTTGATCCCAGGCACGATTGCAATCAGCACCCCCCCTGCAGGTTGAGGCAGATGATTGGCAGCCTGATGATCACGACTTGCTGCATAGGCCCTGTCCTGATCAGCCAGGAGCGCCGCGGCATGATCCTGCCATGCCTTTCCCTTTCTGCCCGGTTGCAAAGCCTCGATCCCGAGGTCCGAAAGAGCTGCAATCTGGGATGAGAGCGGCTTGACCTCATTCACGGAATCGGGGCCCGTCAGGGCCTGGAAAGCCACGTCATTCGACCGGTATCGCATGAGCTTTTCCCGCAATGCCCCCGCAACATCACGTTCACCGGCCGCATAACGGGCCGCGAGCGCATTGAATTCATTTCCCTCAAAACTGTCTGGCGACGCGATTGCAGCGGGACTGAGGAGAATTCTCTCCCCCTTGCGGTCGGCTTGGCGATTGAGTGCATAATTGCGTACCGGCACAGTAAGAGCCACAAGCTGTGTCAGCGGGACGATATTCTGGGGGGTAAGTCGTGCAATCATCCTGGCCTGATGATCTGAGGCCTGGAGACCGAAACACTCCAGAAAATTCAGCACTTCGGGCAGACGCCCGATGAGTGCGTCCCTGTCAGTTACTGTCTGAGGCGACCAGTACCGCTCCGCAATGACCGCCGCTCGTGGCCACAGCCTGGCGTCAACCATTTCATCCGATACAACCTCGGTCCAGAGTGGCGCCTCACCACCAAGCACAAGTTTCTTCTGCGCCTCATCCAAAGGAGGTGCCATCGGATCGAGCATGAATGCCCGGGGGACCGGCTTTGCACCCGCCCCCAACACCCCAGGCGCAAGCCCATCCGCCCGTGTATCATATGGGTCAACACCATAATGTCTGGCAGAATCAGTGAGCAGATCGAGATAATAGCCTGATGATACAACCACAGGGTGCCCAAGCCTGGTAGCCGTACCGATCCATTTGGACCCGCGCCATGCCTCGACCACTACATTGTGAGGGATAGGGGCTTCACTCACTTCATCCCATCCCATCATAATCTTGCCATCAGCGCTTAACAGCTTTTCGATTTTTGCTGTGAATGCCGCCTGCAAGGAGGAAGCGTCAGCAAAACCGTGCGTCTTCATATAAGCGACAATCTGCGGATTATCATTCCACTGACGAGCGACAACCTCATCACCCCCGGTATGGAAATACCGGTCCGGAAACAGCGCTGCCATCTCGCCAAAAAGCGTTCTGGCAAACGAAATAACCTTGTCACTGGTCGGGTTCATGGCTGGCAGGTTGAGATCAGAACGCCTTGTGCACCGCGTGGTGATATCATCATTACCCGATTTCACCTGACAATCCTGTTGCCAGTCCTGGACCGTCGGCACCGGCTGTTGCGCCGCAAGTTCAGGATAGGCCGCAAGCATAGACAGGGTATGCCCTGGCACATCGAATTCCGGTACGATCCTTATCCCGCGATCAGCAGCATAAGCGATGATTTCCCTGACCTGATCCTGGGTATAATACTGGCTGTGACTGCCAGACCGATGGAGAAGTGGCAAACGTTTGCTTTCTACCCGGAAACCTGTCCCGTCGCTCAGATGCCAATGCAGTACGTTGAACTTGGTCAGCTCCATGGCGTCCAGTTGCCGCTTCAACGTATCAAGCGACTGGAAATGGCGTGACGCGTCGAGCATTATACCCCGCCATCTGAAACGTGGGGCATCCACAATACGTCCCTGCAACAGACCAGGTACCGCACCATGCGTATCAATCATCTGCAGAAGCGTGGCAAAACCATGGATGACCCCTGCCGGGCCATCGGCATTCAGCACGATTTCTTTCTCACCTGTCTCAAGCGTATAGGCCTCACGCATGTTGAGCGAGAGATAATCCGGATCTGTACCGGCATTGATCTTCAGTAGCAGAACGTTCCTGTTGGCAGCTGGGTCGGAGACGATACCAATCTGGTTCAGCCTCGCCTCGAAACGGAGGAGAGCCCGCTTGAGCAAAGGTGTAGGCGGCTGAGCCCAGATCACTTGCGGACGGACAGAAAACACAGTGATACGTCCGCTCACTGTTGATTTCGCCGGTTGGGGCATGAATGCTGGCGTCAGAGGCGCCGCCCTGACGCCAGACGTTGACACACAGGATAGCAGGAGCGCACTCAAGCCCAATCCACGACAAAATGCCATCCGGCCAGAAAACATGGAGCCCAATCCTTCTCTCCGGGTCATTCCTCAGTGCAACGCTAATCGTATCGCATGATCCAGCCTCATGATTTCCTCAGCAGAGGTCACGACGTTTTCTGCAGCGAATCCAAAAAGAAGCAGCCGTTCATCCTGCACCGACGACCTGCGACGACAAGAGGCGTGGAAAGATCTTATCCCGGATTGTCTGAAAAGTGCTGAGAGTGTTTCCGGCCGAATACCTCCTCCCGCCATGATATCAATACGTCCGGCAGCGCGCTCACGCAGCAAACGCAGGATTTGCGCCCCGTCAAAGGCGCGTGGCGTCTGACCGGACGTCAGGATACGCTCAAAGCCAAGCGAAACCGCCCCTTCAAGTGCCTGGAGAGGGTCAGGTACAAGATCGAAAACGCGATGAAGCTGCCGTCGCAATGGGCCACAGGCAGCCGAGAGACGCTCAAGCATGGCAAGATCAAGCGAAGAGTCCGGCAATGCCGCCCCCAGAACGACACCAGAGAGTTCGGCTGCCCGTACAGCCGCAATATCATCGAGCATCTGCGCCTCCTCTTCATGAGAAAACACGAAATCTCCGGCACGAGGCCTGATCAGAGCAAAAACAGGAATACGTGACTGACGGGCCAGAGCGATCAGCCCGGTGTGGGAGAGAGACCACCAAGAGACAGAGCCGAGCAGAGCTCAATGCGTGACACACAATCGAGCTGCGCCGCCGCCAATCCCCGGGCATCATCAACACAGATCTCAAGACTGGTGGGGAGTTCCGCCAATGACCTGAGCGCCTTGTCCATGTTCCTCACCAGAACCACCTGAAACAACCCCTCATGATCTTACCGAAATGCTTTCAGAGACTGGTATTCCCGAAAAGAAAATGTTGGGCAGCAAGACTGGAAGCACCTGTTGCGAAATCCCGAGGATGCAATGCAGTCAGCACCAGATCAGTTTCGTAGCTTTCGCGCCGCAGAACATGAGCCTCAACAGACTGCCTCAACGCCCGGGCAAATACACTTTTCAGGAGGTCAGGATCGAGACGTATAATGATACGTGCCGGATCGATGAACTGGATAATCTGATGAAAGCGCAATACCCAACGCCGTACCGGCCTGATGAAGGATTGAAAGAGCCTCAGGCTGACCATCAGCGGCAAGCGCCTTGATAGTTGCGATATCTCCGGGAAGACCATTACGACGGGCTGCCCCCAGGATAGCCGGTAACGCGGCCAGAGTCTCAAGACAGCCACGGTTACCACATCGGCAGGGAAGCGCATTACCATCGATGGCGATAGGAGAATGGGATATTTCCCCCGCCCCCCCATGACGGCCACGATGCAGACGGCCACCGATTATATGGGCGCCGCCAATACCCTCACTAACAAAGACAAGACTGAAATCCGGCAGATCACCAGACTCGCCGAAGAGCTGCTCGCCAATAATCAGGCATTTGCGTCGTTTTCGACAAAGACAGGCAAACCGGTCAGGGCAGAGAGACGCTGCCCGATATCGACATCCTTCCATCCCAGCGTTGCAGAGATACGACAGACATGACTGTCGCTCGACACGATCCCGGCGATTACAATACCGATACCTGCAAGCGCGCCCACACCTTCAGGCGCCTCCGCAGCAACTGCCCTGACGGCGCCTACCATTGCCTCGAGACAAGCCTCGACGTCTGTAACGAGAGGCATGGTCTTGTGAACATGAGTCCGTCCATGCGGATCGGTAAGAACAATATGAACCGGATCGGACTGGAGAGAGATTCCGATAAAACTTGCCGCGTCCCGACGAAGCCCAAGCATGACTGCCGGTCGTCCGAAACCGAAGACACGCTCCCTCTCATCAAGGATGTTACGCTCTATCAGCTCGCGTACCAGTGCCGTGACGCTTGCCTTGCTCAGATTTAGAATACGGGCAAGGTCGGTACGGCTTTGGGGCCCGGAACGACTGAGCACACTCAGAATGCGATGATGGCCTGTCGAGAACATACTTACTTCGTTCGCTAAAATAATTACGGAACCTTGTGCTGTCATCCCACATATTAAGAAGCTTGCGCCCTGCAGAGATCGTGGTGCGACTTGGCCCCAAAGTCAGAATTCATAGTAGCGACAGAAGACTTAATCTGTCTATAAGATCAAAAAGAAATTGATGACATTACATAAACCTTGAAAATAAGAACATTTAATATATTATGCTAAAATAATCATTTGTTTGAACCAATCCTGTTCCATATCATTAAAATCATGATAAAATGAGATAATGAAATCATTATAAATCACTGCCTCAGAAATTACGAATTACTTTCTCTGTCCTTTCCTGAAGCTGTCTGTTCCAAATCCGTCCATGTAACACTTTACTCAACAATATCTGCAACTCACCAGAACAACCCGGGCAAGCCATGCCGGAAATCCTGTTGCAATGACTACACATGCCACAAACCGGACCGCAGCCGTTTCCGGTCATCACACCTGATATGAGCGGGTTTCAGGCAGTCTCTCCGATGATTGTGAAACTGAACAACCGAAATGATACTGGCCTGCGCCTCGCTTCTTACCTATAATCCGGTTAGTTTATTTTTTAAAATAAATACCTCTCGTTTCCTTGAGGATTTCCGGTCATGATCAAGGTACCCTCTTCCCAAGACAGCTTGGTTGGCCCCTATGGCTACACTCCGCTGGCCGTTGCGGCGCTGATCTTTTCTGCCATGGGTTTCGTCACCTGGCTGAATGGTCCGCTGATCTCCTTTGTTCGTGTTGCCTTCTCGCTTAGCGAGTTCAGTGCTTTCTTTATTCCTCTGACGTTCTATTTTTCCTTCTTCCTGTTCTCTGTTCCGACATCACTCATCGCACGCAAACTCGGATTGAAGACCGGACTGACCCTGTCACTTCTGATCTCGGCTCTGGGTGTGGCCGCTTTTGGTCAATTCGTCGCCTGGCGCCTTTATGCGGGCGCTCTGACAGGGCTTCTCATTCTTGGGGCTGGTATTTCCCTGATGCAGGTTGTGATCAATCCGCTTGTCAGCCTTCTCGGTCCACCGGCTCGCGCTGCCCAGCGCATTGCCATCATGGGCATCTGCGCCAAGACAGCCGGGATCCTTGCGCCTCTGGTTCTGGGATTGCTGGTAATGCGTGATATCGGCGCGGTGGCTGAAAAAGTCCAAACGGCAACGGATCCAGCAATACGCGAAGCGCTGCTGAACAATTTTGTGCAGGCTATCTATGCGCCCTATCTGGGCATGGCCGGGATTCTGGTCCTGATTGCGGCGGGCGTAGCACTTGCCCCCCTGCCTAATCTCGAAGCCCCTGTCATCGTCTCCGGCGAAGGATCACAACGCCGTCTCTTCAAACCTCATCTTGTGACCGGTTTCATCGCCATGTTTCTCTACGTCGGTGTGGAGGTGATGGCTGCCGACGCTATCGGCACCTATGGTCAGAGTTTCGGTCTTCCGCTGGATGAGACAAAATTCTTTACCTCACTTACCCTGACCGGCATGCTCATCGGCTATATCATGGGGTTTGTAATCGTACCCCGCTTCATCCGGCAGGAGGTCTATATACAACTCTCCTGTGCCGTTGGCTGTCTTCTCACAATTCTTGCCGTGTTGACCCAGGGTTATCCTTCGGTCTTCTGTGTGGCCCTGCTTGGCATCACGAATGCCATGATCATGCCCACCATCTTCCCCATCGCCATCCGCGGCGCAGGCTCCATGACAGCCATGGCTTCCGCGATCATGGTCATGTCCTATAGCGGCGGTGCCATCGTGCCGCAGATCTATGTATGGCTCAAACCTGTCTTCGGGTTCCAGGGCATGTTCGCCATGATTGTCATCCCCGCTTATCTGATCATTCTGGCCTATGCCCGTCGTTATGGTCGCGTCGGTCTGACCGAACAGGAGTAAACTCATGACACATACATTGACTGGTCAGATTGTTCTGCCTGATCGTCTGCTTCCCGGGACGATCCGCTTTGATTCGCACATAAGGGAGATCGAAAGTGGAACCACGAAAGAGCCGCTCTATATCCTGCCTGGTTTTATAGATGGTCACATTCATGGTGGCGATGGCGCCGATACGATGGATGCGTCGCGGCCATCCGGCAGCTCGCACAATACCATATGCGCCATGGTACAACGACCATTCTTCCCACCACCATCACACGACCATGGAAAGATGTCATTCTGGCATTGAAAGCCGTTGCGGAGGTCATGAAAACACCAGACCCTATCGGTCCACGTATCCATGGCGCCCATCTTGAGGGGCCCTTTGTCAGCCCCCACAAACTTGGTGCACAGCCTCCTTTTGCCATCCCTCCCTCACCTGACAAAATAGCCGAGGTACTGGCTCTAGACTGCGTACGGGTTGTCACCCTGGCACCGGAACTCGATCATGCAGAAAGCGCGATTGAAAGCCTTGCCAAGGCAGGTGTACGTATCAGCATCGGTCATACGATAGCAGATTATGAGACCACGCTGGGCGCCATTTCAGCAATCTGCACCTGTGGCGGCATTGCTGGAGGTACGCATTTATTCAATGCCATGTCTCCCGTTGAAGGACGCAAGCCCGGACCGGTGACAGCGCTGATGTGCCATGATGCCAGCTATGCTGAGATGATCTTTGATACGCATCATGTGCATCCCGCCAGCTTTCGCCTGGCTTCGCGTCTTATGCGCAACCGCCTGCTATTCGTGACCGATGCCATGCGTGGTGCTGGTCAGCCTGATGGACCGAGCACATTGGGAGGACAGGATGTCCTGATCAGTGAAGGGGTTGTACGTCTGCCCAACGGTTCGCTTGCCGGGAGTGTACTTACTCTGGATCAGGCTTTGCGTAATGCCGTTACCCATGGCGCCTCTCTGCCGGAAGCAAGCCACCTCGTAAGCAGCAACGCCGCCACCTATCTGGGCCTGACTGATCGGGGTGCTCTGGAAGTTGGCAGATTGTCGGATTTTGTCATTCTCGATCGGGATCTGATGATCAGGGAAGTCTGGGTAAACGGGCAAAAAACGCATCAGTGCGTCTGATGTGTTCATTTTTTAACAACATTTTCACTGCATCATAACAACTGAACACGTATTTTTGTACTATATAACTTTCCCTTCTCATTTATGACGTTCTGTTGCTGACGCCCGCATGACAGGTACACCTTCCGGAAAACCCTGCCAGCGCGGCGCCGCACCGATAGATATATGGCTTTCTAGATGTCTGAATTGAGAAACATGACGAGTGAATTTAACTCGACCCGAAGAAGAAGCGTGCTTCGTCCTCTTGCATTTTTCACCCGATCGAGCAGGAAAACACGACGCAGGGTAAGCGCAGCACTGGCCATCACCACACTGTTCACCGGTTTGCTTTCCATTCCCGCATATGCGCAATCAGAAACCGCTAAAACCCTCGATAATGACAATTATACGGCCATCGGCTTTCCGATAGCCGGACAGGGTGCTGTGCCGATCGGACCACTCGTCCCCTCGCTCTATGGCAACCCCCATCTTTTCGGGGATTGGGGGGGAGCCCAGAGCTGGATGCAGAAAAGAGGCATCTTTCTCAACATTGCCCTCAACGAAGAATATATGGGCAATGTAACGGGCGGCCGCACACGCGACAACGTACTGGCAGGACAGGTTGCTGCCGAACTGGACATCGACTGGCAGAAGCTTGCAGGATTTCGTGGTTTCTGGACCCACCTTCTCGTCGTCAATGGCCATGGACGTAATTTCAGTTCTACCCTGGGTGATTACGTCTCCAATCCCGAACAGATCTACGGTTCGCGTGGCAATGTCGTGGCTCATCTCGTCTCGATGTATGCCGACAAGACATTCCTGAATGATCGCGTTATTCTTTCTGCCGGTGTCATTCCGACAGGCACCTTCTTCGATTTTGACGCCTTGGCCTGTAATTTCATGAATGTCAGCGTTTGCGGCAATTTTGCCCCAGGCAAATACGCCCCCGGTGGCAGGGACTGGCCGTCTGCCAATATCGGCGCCGTTCTGCGTGTGCGCCCGACGGAACGTACCTATCTCATGGGCGGATTATTTGCCGTCAGCCCTCACGCCTTCAATGGCGGCATCTCGGGCTGGGCTCTGGCTCAGGACGGTCTCGGCAAGCTCAGCTCGCAATTCGAAGCCGGCTGGGACCCTGCTTTTGGCAAGGACAAGCTTCTTGGTCATTACAAGATAGGTTTCTATTACGACAATTCGCGCTATCCCCATCTTTACGAAGACCGGTATGGCGGCTCGTATCAGGCCAGTGGGCTGGGAGCACGTAACCAGTCCGGGATGTGGTCAAGCTGGCTCATGTTCGATCAGATGCTGATGAGAAGCGGCAAGGGCATTGCTGACGGGCTGATCGTGATTGGCGGTGTCGGCTATGCTCAGGGCAATGTTGTTGCCATGCGCGATCATGAATGGATTGGCCTGTTGCAAAGCGGTACACCGTGGCACCGCCCTCTGGATGAAGTCGGCATCATGTTCCAGCACATGGATATGAGCCGCTCGATACGCTTGCAGCAGCAATCTTCTCTGGCGCTTGGCCTGCATTATGTCGCCAATCAATGGGGCAATGTCTACGGAGTGCAGAACTGGGAGCAGGTTTATGAGGCTTTCTACAGCCTGCATCTCCTGCCTGCTACATCGCTTCAGTTTGATTTTCAGTACCTGCAGCATCCCGGCGCCACCACTACTTTCAAGGATGCCGCGATACTGGGAGGTCAGCTCACCACCAATTTCTGAATACCGTCACCCCTGACTTGCCCGGTCGTCTTGCCGGGTTTCAGGACACCAGCGTCATCGTATCCACATCGATAAGGCCAAGATCAGTGATCTTGAGATGGGGAATAACCGGCAGAGGCAGAAAGGCCAGTTGCAGGAAGGGCTCCTCTAGCGTTCCCCCCATATGGCCCACGGCATGACGAAGGACCTCGAGATCGTCACGCACTTTCTCGAAGGGACAATCACTCATCAAGCCAGCGATGGGGAGGCTGAGTTCGGCAATGACCTCCCCGCCCTTCACAGCAATAAAACCGCCACCGATCTCTGCCAGACGCGCCACAGCCAGCCTCATATCAGCGTCACTCATTCCGACAACGCAAAGATTATGACTGTCATGTCCAACAGATGAGGCCAATGCACCCTCTTTGAGCCCGAACCCCTGCACGAAGCCACGACCAATATTGCCATTCTTGCCATGGCGGACGATGACGCAGATCTTGGCAATATCCTGAGCTGCATCGGGGCAAACCAGCCCCTCTACCTCCGGCAGGTCAAAGCGTCTGAACTCGGTGATGATCTGTCCTGGAATGATACCGATTACAGCCTGGTTTTTCCCGGATCCACGCACTGCAAAATCAGGCTCGGTAACTGGCGCGGCCAGACGGACAGAGCCATAGCCGATTGGAGGGACGATATCACGACCGTCAAAGAGCTCCTCGCTGACGCGGCGACCTGCAGAAATTACTTCCGCCACTTTGCAGGTTTCAAGATCATCGAGAAGAACGATATCAGCTCTCAGTCCCGGTGCGATCTGTCCTCGATCTTTCAGGCCGAAAGCACGTGCTGCCGAAAGAGATGCTGCCCGATAGGCAGCAAGCGGCTTCACCCCAAGGTCGATCGCCTTGCGGATGAGAAAATCGATGTGCCCTTCATGAGCAATCTCAAGAGGGTTTCTGTCATCCGTACAAAATGCAAAGAACTGGGATGTTTCGGGAGTAAGAAGCGGAGCCAGAGCCGCGAGATCCTTACAGACTGATCCTTCGCGGATCAGGATCGTCATGCCCTTGCGTATCTTTTCGAGCGCTTCCTCTGCCGTAGTCGCCTCGTGATCGGTGGATATCCCTGCTGACAGATAACCATTCAGTCTTTTGCCACGCAGCAAAGGGGAGTGGCCGTCGATATGACTGTCAGCAAACAGAGCCAGCTTATCGAGACAATCCGGCTGGCAGGACAACACACCCGGGAAATTCATGAATTCAGCCAGGCCAATGACCTTGGGGTGGTCGCGGTAAGTACCCAGCGCCGACGCATCAAGAATAGCTCCGGATGTTTCAACTGGAGTTGCCGGAACGCAACTCGAGAGATTGACCCGCAAATCCATGATGGTGCGATTGGCACAGTTCAGAAAATAATCGAACGCTGCCTCTCCCATGACATTGGCCATTTCATGAGGATCACAGATCGCAGTTGTCACCCCGTGTGGTAATACACAGCGATCAAACTCATAGGGCGTGATCAGGGAAGATTCGACGTGGAGATGCGTATCGATAAAACCTGGCACAGCAATCTTGCCTGTACCATCGATCTCATGCACCCCTTCATAACGCTCCAAGGTGCCAATGATGCGATCGCCGCAGATGGCGATATCACCATCAAGAATGTCACCGGTTACCAGATCGAACAAACCGACATTGCGTATGACCAGATCAGCAGGCATGTTGCCACTGCCTTGCTGAATTCTTTGCTCGATTACATGACGCATTCCATACTCTCCGGTGACCCAGTCCCACTATATAGGTAAAGCCACCGGAGCTTTCAAACAGGCATTCTATATGGTCAGATCAGAGCGTCTTGATCCGGTTTGGCCATGAGACGTCCTCCCATCTCGTAGAAATTCCGGTCGAAGGTTCTGGTTTCCATAATCGACGCAGCAAGCTCTTTGAGGATTTCCATATGGCGATCAAGTAATTCCGATATTCCCTCGTCGCTTTTATCAAGAGAAATAATAGCTCCGCTTGCATAATCCTGTATGGATCCTGCAAGATTGATAAAATCGGAGAGCACGTAATCTTCCGTTACCGCACCAGGCCGTTTCAGAAACTCCATAACTTCTTTATGGAGGTTGATGAAATCGTATATTTTCCCATGAATGGAATCAACATATGAGACGTTCTCTGATTTATTATTCATGAAAAGAACGCACATCAACAGGAAATAAAAGACTGTATCCCAGTTTGTCTTGACAAAGACATAATTCCAGTCATCGAAATAACCATAGGACGACCGATGCGTCTCGGCAAAAACCCCATAGGTTTCTTCAAGAAAGTCATTCATCTGATCGATCAGTGACAGACCGTCAGCTTTGGTTATGGCATTTGTGATCATTGTGTTGGCAAGACCGATCAGATCGGTACCGTTCGAATACAGAGGGTCGACAAAACCCGCAGCCTCGCCCGTTAATGCCCAGCCATCTGCAGAAATATACTGCTTGGAAAGATACGAGTAGTTTCGCAGCATGGCGAAATCAAGCACATCGAAATTTTTCGCCTCCATATAGCTATGGAAACGGGGCTCATGCTGTTTCAGCCAGCTCATAGCCAGAGGATAAGCACTCATCGATGAGAGCTTGTGAATGCTGTTATCGAAAACGATCCCGATGCTCGTCGTTTGTTCGTTGATCGGGATAATCCATACCCAGTAGCCACGCCCTACGAGATGGGTAGTGCTGTGCCATCTATCATCTGCGTCCAGAAATGAATTGGCCGGATCACGCGAGGCGAGAAACTCGTTGATATCGACTCTTCCTCCCACACGAAACCAGATAGCCGAATGATCGATCCCTGCTTCTTTCTGGAGACCAAATTTCTTCATTAATACGCGGCTGCGTCCGGAGGCATCGATGACCCAGCGTGCAGAAGTCGTTTTGCACGCGCCATCGTGATCTCTGATAGTAACCTGGTTCAGATCGCCTTTCTTCTCGAAGTCAATAACCTTGTTGTTCTCGATTACGGTGATCGATGGCTGAACAAGATCAAGGAGATGGTTTTCAAGTTTGCCACGATCAATCTGATAGGTGTTGTGTCGGGGATAAAAGCTCAGGCCAAGCTCACGATAAGGATCCTCTTCTGAGACACCGCTGGTCTGGATAAAGCGAAGTCCCATCTTCTTGTAATGCTGAGTGTTCAGGTGCTGTACACAACCGAGGGTCTGGGCAAGATAATGAGCGCCTATTTCCACGGTAGATTCACCCACCTTGTGAATACGCTCGGGATTTGGAAATTTCCGGTTATGTACGATGCAGATGTCCAGATCAGGATCTGCCATCAGCAATTGACGCGCAAGGGTCAGCCCTGCCAGGCCACCGCCTATGATCAGGACATCATGAAACGTATTCGACTCTCTATCTGACAACGCACTTCCCTCGATTAGCGTCATTGTTTTCAAAAAAACCGATGAATCCAAAGATGCGAACTTTGAAAATTCCTACAAGTCCGCAAACGGAATAAACCAGTCCACTTTTTCTTTGTTATAAAGACACAAGCACTCTGTACTTTACACGACATGTGCATCGCCCTGGAATTATATTTTGTTTAACACCTAAAACATGTCGTGATAACTTGCTGCTTCAAGACGGAATTTTCTTTCTGGTATACAGATGCGGCATACCCGTTCGCGGGTGATGAACAGAGATACGTTTTTTCAACACCATTATCGCGACGCTTGCCGTCATAAGATTTTGAGGCCGTTTATACTATGCCTTTTTCCGATCAAGAACGTCAGATTCTTCTGGATTGCAAGGGCATAGGACCGGTTGTCATACAACGTCTTGAAGAAAGTGGTATCGATAGCCTTGAAGAGCTGTCCCGGCAGATTGCTGATGAGCTATGTCATCAGATCAGTGTGAGGCTTGGAGCTTCCTGCTGGCGAAACAGTCCACAGGCGCGTTCAGCTGTTACCATGGCCATCACAATCGCCCGAGCGTTCGCAGGCGCCAACAAGTGTAGAGAGACCGATTGAAGTAAGGGTGCAATCTGGCCTCTGCTCACGTTTTGTACCCTTTCCTCTTTCCTAACAATCCGCGACAGCCTATCTAGGCAATTGAGACGCGTTCTCACAGGACGCCGTAATTCTTGTTCGGATGGGTCTAGCCATGACACTCGACACCCTGCCCAAAGGCGCCCACGCGATCGTCAGTCAGGTCGTTGCCCGCATGGAAGACGATCCGATCGCCACCCGTCTTGGCGAGCTTGGTTTCATACCCGGGCCCGGTCGAGATCGTGGCCACAGGCCCTGTGGGGCATGACCCGATTGCCGTTCGTCTTGGTTCCACCTGCTTTGCCCTTCGCCGTGGTGAGGCTTCGCGCATCGCGCTTCAGCACGATCTCTGATCCCTTATGGATGCTGTTACCCTGCCGGAAACGGCCACAAAGCCGTTGAGAGCCGCTCTTGTCGGCAATCCGAATTGCGGCAAGACCTCGCTGTTCAATCAGCTTACCGGCAGCCGGCAGAAGGTAGCCAACTATGCCGGTGTAACGGTCGAGCGCAAGGAAGGACGACTGACCACACCTCTTGGCCGTTCTGTCAGACTGCTCGATCTCCCCGGCACGTACAGCCTGAGCGCAACCAGCCCCGATGAAGATGTCACTCGTGATGTATGCATGGGGCTTCATCCGGTTGAGAAACAACCTGACCTGATCATCTGTGTCGTCTCGGCCAGCAATCTCCGGCTTCATCTACGCTTTCTGCTCGAACTTGTTCAGCTCGGCAGGCCAATGCTGGTCGTGCTGAACATGATGGACGAGGCAGCACGTATCGGCCTCACAATTGATGTCCCGGCACTCGCCGCCGCAATCGGTGTACCGATCATCCCCACCATAAGCCTGCGCAAAAGCGGAATCAGCCATCTGCTCGAAGCGCTCGACAAACCGGAATTCCCCCTGCCACCCGCATTACCTGAGGGGCTCGATCTGCATGCTCAGGTCGGGACACTGATCGCGCGCTTTACCAATGAATCGTCGCTCAGGAGTGACAGGCTGGCCGACAGGCTAGATCGCTGGTTTCTCCACCCCGTCTGGGGGCCAGTCATCCTTCTGGTCGTGCTGTTTTTCATGTTCCAGACAGTTTTTGCCTGGGCACAGCCAATCATGGATGCGCTTGAAGCGGGTATTGCTTCGCTTGGCCAGATGATTGTCTCACCTTTGCCTCAGGGATTGCTTCGCAGTCTGATCGCCGATGGCGTTATTGCCGGGGCGGGAACGGTTATTGTTTTTCTTCCACAGATCTTGATCCTGTTCCTGTGGATATTGTGCCTTGAGGAAACCGGCTATCTGCCCCGTGCGGCCTTTCTGCTCGACAGGATCATGGCACTTGCCGGATTAAGCGGACGTTCTTTCATACCGTTGCTCTCAAGCTTTGCCTGCGCCATTCCGGGCATCATGGCAGCGCGTACCATCCAGAATCCGCGTGACCGGCTGGTGACCATCCTGATCGCACCGCTCATGACCTGCTCCGCGCGACTGCCTGTCTATACGCTTTTGATTGGCGCCTTCGTGCCGCATCGCACGGTATTCGGCTTTCTTGGACTACAGGGGCTTGTACTGTTCGGGCTTTATTTCGTCGCCATCATCAGCGGCATCCTTGCGGCACGCCTCATGACGCACGGCGTAGCATCAGACGAGCATCCCCTGATGCTCGAACTGCCCCCCTACCGTACACCCAATCTGAAAAGCATAGCGCTTGGTCTGTGGCAACGTGCCACCATGTTTCTGTCGCGTGTTGGCACGATCATCGTTTCCCTGAATGTCCTGCTCTGGGCCCTGTCGAGTTTCCCGTCCCCACCAGCAGGTGCCCCAGGAGCCGCTATCGATTACAGTCTGGCAGGCATGATAGGCCACTGGATGCTGCCGGTCTTTGCGCCACTCGGATTCAATTGGCAGATCTGTGTTTCACTGATTCCTGGCCTTGCCGCTCGTGAGGTCGCGGTCAGTGCGCTGGCTACCGTTTATGCACTGGGCGCGAGTGACGATGCGGCGGCAAGCCAGCTCACGCCCCTGCTCAGTGCGCACTGGAGCATGGCAACTGCCTTCTCCCTGCTTGCCTGGTATGTCTATGCCCCGCAATGCATCTCAACTCTTGCTGTGATGCGTCGCGAAACACGCTCACTCAAGGTTGTTCTGGGCGCTGCTGCCTATCTGTTCGGCCTTGCTTACGTAGCGTCGCTGCTTACGTATCACGTGACACGCGCCCTGACTGGAGCTTCCTCATGACACAAAGCATCATCGTTATTGTTCTCGTAGGCATAGCGCTGGCTTTCTGGCTGAACAGACTTTTTCCGCTTCAGGCAGCGCGCCTCAGGACACAACTCGGCATTGCCCGACAGACAGCGCCTCAAACACAGAAAAAAGGCTGCAACAGCTGTGATCGCTGCAAGGGCGGGGGGTGTCACTAAGCAGCCGGCCAGACATTATATGCTGCTTTCAGCCCGCGTGATGAACTCGCGAACCTCATGCAGATTTTCCATAATGGCATGGGCCTTGCCGATGATTTCCTCATTCGGTGCCATAAGATCCGGTACCACAATCACCCTAATACCAGCTGCATGCGCCGCGCGCGCGCCATTGTGGGAATCTTCTATCGCCAGACAATAGGCAGGCTCGATGCCAAGGGCATGAGCTGCCTTGAGGTAGGGTTCCGGATCAGGCTTGCCGTGCGTGACATCGTCACGCGTGATGATGGCATCGAAACGCTCATGAATCCCGACATGCCGAAGATGGGTATCGGTACGTGCACGGCTCGATGACGTAGCAATCGCTCGCGGCAAACCCAGTCTGTCCAGATCATCCAGAAGCGGTATAACCCCCTGCTTCAGGATCAGCCTGCCAGCCTCGACCAGTGCATGCATACGCTTGTCCTGCGTACGAAACAGGGCATCAAGATCAACGCCTGATCCATAAGTGTCGATTACAAGACGCGCGCAGGCGTCACCTGGCAGACCAATCATCTGCCGGGCAAACTCGACAGGAATGTCATGACCGAGATCTCGCGCTGCGGTGACAAAGGCCTCAAGCGCGAGTGTCTCACTATCGAGCAGCACACCATCCATATCGAACAAAACACCCCGTATCGGGCCGGGTCCTGTCATCGAATCTCTCCTCACGCCGTCTGGCCGCGAGCGCAAAATGGCAACCAGGCTCCAGACGACACCTTATCTTGCCCTATCCGGGATGACAGACCAACCGCGCCGCCAGCTCAGCCGCAACGAAAGCCGCAATAATCTGAGGGCGCTTGTCGCCCAGCCCCTGAGCGCCTACAGGGCAGACAAGCCGGTCAATCTTTGTCTGGGGGAGACCGATATCACGGAAACCTGCCTCAAAGCGTTTTCTCTTGCTACGCGATCCGATAAGCCCGACATAGGCAAGATCGTCACGCTCAAGCGCCATCGCCACGATCATGGCATCAAGCCTGTGGCTGTGTGTCATGACCAGAATCCCGTCTCCCGGCCTCAGGCGGACAATCTCGTGCTCCCAATCATCGGTTACACAGACACTCACTCCGTGCGGCACCGTCCCGAACTCGTCCGCTCGCTGGTCGATCCAGCGCAGGGAGATGGGAAGCAATACTGCGGCCTGCATGAGTGCTCTCCCCACATGTCCTGCCCCGAATACGGACAGAACGGGCCAGGCCTGACGCTGCGCATCCAGGGCGCGCAGTTCAGCGTCAAGATCAAAGACCGGTTCATAACGGATCACCACTACGCCACCACAGCACTGATTGGCCTGTGGTCCAAGCACGAAGCGGTTTTCCTCACGCCCGGCCTCGCCGCGCAGGATCTGCCGCGCCCGCATCAACGACTCCCATTCAAGCGCACCACCGCCAATCGTACCCGTCTGGGCGGTTTCGGTCACAAGCATGAAAGCTCCTGCCTCACGCGGGGTCGAACCACGCGTTTCAGCAACCACCACACGCAATACGGCCACAGCCTGACGCTGCCATGTCTGGATGAGAGCCAGATCGATCAGCCGGATTCTCCCTGCTGGTTCTGCGCCTTGACGCGCATGATTGTACGCAAGAGCGTTTCAGGCGTCGCAGGCGCATCAAGCGACGGACAGGCGCGATAGGAATCAAGGCTTGCAATGGCATCCGACAAGGCATGCAGCACGGCTACGCATGGCATAAAGGGGGTTCGCCAACGGCCTTGGACCGGTAGATGGTTGCCTCACGATTGGGAGCATTCTCGAGCAGGGTAACATTGAAAATACGCGGGCGGTCAGAGCAGGCCGGGATTTTATAGGTGCTCGGGGCATGGGTACGCAGCCTGCCCTGCGTGTCCCAGACAAGTTCCTCGGTTGTCAGCCAGCCTGCCCCCTGGACAAAAGCGCCTTCGATCTGACCGATATCAATAGACGGATTGAGGGACTCCCCGGCGTCATGAAGAATATCGACGCGGTCAATCGTGTTTTCGCCGGTCAGCAGATCGAGCGTCACTTCGGCACAAGCAGCACCATAGGCAAAATAATAGAATGGCCGACCACGCCCTGTCGCTGCATCCCACGAAATCTTGGGGGTCTTGTAGAATCCGCTGGCCGAAAGTGAGATGCGCGCAAAATAGACCTGCCAGACGAAATCGCGGAACGAAATGCGCTCATCCCCGATGCGCACGCCTTCGGTCTCGAAGCTTATCTGCTCAGGGGCCACCTGCCATTTCTCTGCAGCAAAACCGATCATGCGCCCCTTGATCTGGGTAACCGCATCAAGCACCGCCATGCCATTGAGATCAGCCCCGGAAGAAGCCGCCGTGGCAGAAGTATTCGGCACCTTGCCCGTTGTTGTGGCGGTAATACGGACGCTCTCGGCTGGCAGGGCGAATTCATGCCGGACGATCTGCACCATCTTGGTATGCAGCCCCTGCCCCATTTCCGTGCCACCATGGTTCACCTGCACAGAACCATCTGTATAGACATGAACCAGCGCGCCCGCCTGATTGTAATGGGTAGCGGTGAAGGAAATGCCAAATTTCACCGGCACAATGGCAATGCCCTTTCTCAGGCTGCGGCTCGTGCTGTTGAACACACGCAGGGCCTCGCGACGCGCGCGATAATCACAGCGTTCGGCAAGCTGGCTCAGAACCAGATCAGTAATCGAGTCCTCAACCACCATGTGATAGGGCGTCACATTGCGTTCACCCGTGCCATAGACATTCCGCAGACGCACATCGAGCGGATCCATGCCCGTGGCATAGGCAATCTCCTCAATCACCCGTTCGGCAGCGATGATGCCCTGAGGGCCGCCAAAGCCGCGAAACGCGGTATTGGACTGCGTGTTGGTCTTGAGTGCCAGAGAGCGAAACCGCACATCGGGGTAGTAATAGGCGTTGTCGGCATGAAACAGAGCGCGATCGGTTACCGGGCCTGAAAGATCGGCCGACCATCCACATCGGGCCGCAAGCTCCATATCCACGGCCAGGATATCGCCCTGATCGGTAAAGCCGACATCATAACCAACCTGGAAATCATGTCGCTTGCCGGTGATGACCATGTCGTCATCCCGATCAAGGCGCATCTTGGCAGCCTGCCCTGTCCGTTCAGCGGCAAGAGCAGCAAGACAGGCGCACCCGTTGGCCTGGGATTCCTTACCGCCGAAACCTCCTCCCATACGCCTGATTTCAGTGGTGACGAGGTGGTGCGGCCGTCCCAGAACACTCGCAACAAGGTGCTGCGTTTCAGAAGGGTGCTGCGTCGAGGACCACAGACGCATTTCACCGGCTTCACCAGGCTGGGCAAGGGCTACCTGCTTCGAGATAGAAGTGTTCCTGCCCGCCTATCGTCAGGGTGCCCCTGAGCCGCCGCGGGGCCCTGCCGAGAGCCGACGCCACATCCCCCCGCGCCATGGTGAGCGGTCGCCAGACAACGGCGCTGCCATTTTCCTTCGCGCTGTCGATATCAAGAATGGCCGGGAGCTCATCATAGACGATACGCGCTAGGCTGACCGCACGACGTGCAATGGCTCGATCAGTTGCCACTACGGCGAAAATGGGCTGACCGACATGCTGCACCAGATCCTGCGCCAGTAGCGGCTCATCATTGGCATGAACCGGGCTGGTCTGGTTTTCACCCGGGATATCCTCAGCTGTCAGCACACGCACGACACCCGGTACGCGCGTACAGCCGAAAGATCGACGGATACGAGCCGCGCATGCGCTTTCTCGCTCAGGCCCGGTACCACATGCAACAATCCCTTCGGCTCGGGCAGATCATCGATATAGAGCGCCCGTCCGGTTACATGCAGCACCGCGCTTTCATGTTTCATGTCACGGGTGTCGTTGGTGGCAGGTCCCGGGGCGGATGCGGCTTCGGTGACCGATACGCTTTGAGGGGATGCGACGAGCGCGCTTTGATCAGGCATGGAGCAGCCCTCCCGCTCTGGCCAGACGTATGGTCTCGCCGCGGCTCTCCTCGTAGAAACGTGTCAGCAGATTGGCCGCCACAGTCTGTCGATACCAGGCGCTGGCACGCATGTCGCTCAGTGGGGTGAAATCTTCAGCCAGGGCCAGGCGGGCAGCCTCAAGCGTGGCCTCGTTCCATGATGCGCCCGTCAGCACAGCTTCCGCACGAGGCGCCCGGCAGGGCGTAGCCGCCATGCCTCCAAAGGCCAGACGGGCTTCCACAACATGACCGATTTCGTCCACACATATGGCGAAAGCAGCCAGAACTGCCGAGATATCCTGATCAAAACGCTTGGAAATTTTGTAACTGCGATAGAATGTGCCTTTGGCCAGAGGTGGAATATGAACCGCCTCGATAAACTCCCCTGGGCGCCGATCCTGCCTGCCATAGCCCAGAAAATAGCGCTCAAGCGGGATGACACGTTTTTCGCTGCCGTAACGCAGATGCAGCATGGCTCCGGCCGCAATCAGCGCGGGCGGTCCATCACCTATGGGCGAACCATTGGCAATATTGCCGCAAAGCGTTGCGCTGTTGCGTATCGGGGTCGAGCCGATCCGTCCGACAAGCGCGCCAAAATCAGGCAGGTGCGCAGAGAGTGCTTCACGTGCAGCATCATAAGTGATGCTGCGCCGATATGGAGCCCATCTTCCCTGTGTTCGAGCCTCATCAGCTCGCGGCACTGGCCGATAAAGGCCACACGTGCAGAGGGCGCATGGCCTTTGTAACCCATAGCCCTACATCGGTCGCCCCGGCCACAATCAGCGTATCCGGGTAATCGAGCAGATATTGTGCGAGCGTGTCGGCAGTGTCGGGTATAAAAACCGTCCCGGTTGCAGTCTGGATGACCACATCCGCATGATCCTCAAGCGCCTCCAGCCTTGGGACAAGGCCTGAAAGCATTTCTTCAAAGGCACTGTCGGGTGCTGCAAGCGCCTGCTTCATGGCGCGCACGATGGGGGCGTAGCCTGTGCAACGGCAGAGATTGCCTGAAAGGGCCGAATCAATCGCCGCATCGTCGTTCGGACGCTGTTCGGCATTGCGATAGGCTACCATCGACATCACAAATCCCGGCGTGCAGAAGCCGCATTGCGTCCCGTTGAGACTGACCATCGCCTCCTGAACCGGATGCAGGGCAGCAGCACTGCCGATATCCTCAATGGTAAACAGGACCGCACCATCAAGCATGGGCAAAAGCTGGATACAGGCATTGACAGCCTTCAGGACCACGCGATTTTGGCGCAAACGAGCGACAATCACCGTGCAGGCACCGCAATCACCTTCATTACAGCCTTCTTTGGTCCCTGTGCGGCCCTTATGACGCAGCCAGTCGAGCAAAGTCTGGTCAGGGGCTACATCGTTCAGACTGACGAGACGCTCTCCCAGATAGAACCGTATTGAATGACGCATGAAGACCCCCTTCAAAAAGCGGAAAGCAGATGAATGAGAGGGGGCTGCCCCTTCGCCATTTCCTGAAACTCTTGTATGATTGTGAGATTCGACGTCAGAGAACAATCAGGAATATTGCATTTCCTGCCTTGTTCTCGCTTCGAACTGCGCCTAAGGCTCCACGGCCATTCCAAACGCAAGAGGATCACAATGAAATCCACTGATCTGATCGACCGCATCGCTGCCGCTACCGGTGGCACCAAGGCCGACGCCAAGACCGCCCTCGACACGGTCTGGGCCAGCATCATCGACGCCGCCACCAAGGGCGACGAAGTTTCCATTCCGGGCTTTGGCAAGTTCCAGGTCCGCTCGACGGCTGCCCGTCAGGGCCGCAACCCGAAGACGGGTGAGACAATCGAAATTGCTGCTTCCAAGAAGCTCAGCTACTCCCCGGCCAAGAACGTCAAGGACGCGCTCGCCGGCAAGTAAGCCGCTCAGGGCGTCAGTCGGTTGAGGGTGGTTTCCGCCCCGCCCTGACAGCCCGGATCGGGTCAGGCCCCTGTTCTTCCTGAAAACCACGTTTTTCTCGAAAACAGGGCCTTACCCTTCCCTTTTGCCCCTCCATGGTCCCTTCACGGGCTGAGGTGCGAACAATAATTGGACGTAAAAGTTACTTTGTCCTGTCCGGGATGCTTGCAAAAGTAGACTGGTTTCGTCACGTTCCGCGGCATGCTGCCCCGCTTTCTACCCATTCTCCTCATCGCTTTTCCGTTCGTCTCTGCCCAGGCCGAAACGCCTGAAGCACAGGCTACTGCACGCGTGTTCGATCATCTCCGCAACGATCCGACCCGCCTCACCCTGTTCATGCGCAGCTTCCCGAAAGGGGGCGATCTGCACAATCATCTGGCAGGCGCCATCCCGGCTGAGAGCTTTCTCGACTGGGCGGCTGAGGACGGACTTTGTGTGTCTCTCTCCCAGGGGCGCCTTCTTTCTACCAAATGCCGACTTGCCACACCGGGCGATATCCCCGCTGCCCAGCTACGGGCACATGACGACGCGCGCGCGGTCATGATCGATTCCCTGTCGATGCATGATTTCGTTCCCACAGCGACAGATCGTTCCGGCCACGATCACTTTTTCTCGACTTTTGGACGGTTTGCACCGGTTCTGGCTGCCCATCAGGGGGCCATGCTGGCTCAGGCACGTGATCAGGCCGCTGCCGATCACATTGTCTATCTCGAACTCATGATCTCGCCGGGACTTGGCGCCATGGTGAAGGCCGGAGATCAGCACCCCTTGCACGATCTTGACCTCTCGGCGGCCCATGAGGCCCTGGCTGATGATCGTCCGCGCCTTGTTGCCGAAGCCAGACATGACACGGACGAGATGGAACATGATGCACGGGACATCCTGCAATGCGACACACCCGCCGCTCATCCCGGCTGTGCCGTGACCGTACGTTATCTGTTTCAGGCCATACGTACCATGACGCCTGCGCAGGTCTTTACCCAGCTGGATGCGGGCTACCAGCTCGTCCATGACGACAAACGTTTTGTGGGGCTGAACTTCGTCGCCCCTGAAGACAACCCCGTTGCCATGGCCGATTACAGTCTGCACATGCAGATGTTCGCCAAGCTGGGCGCTCTCTATCCCGATGTAAGGCTCAGTCTTCACGCAGGAGAACTGACCCCTGCCCTCGTTCCGTCCAGCGGATTGCAGAGCCATATACGCGACGCTGTTGAAATCGCAGGAGCGGAGCGCATTGGCCACGGGGTTGATATCGTATGGGAGAAAGATTCCATTCGCCTGCTCAATGAAATGGCCCAGCAACGCATTGCAGTCGAGATCAACCTGACCAGCAACGCCCAGATTTTAGGGGTAAGTGGTAGCGCCCACCCCCTGAATCTCTACCGCCGTGCCCATGTCCCGGTCGTTCTCTCGACCGATGATGAAGGCGTATCACGCAGCAATCTCACACTCGATTATCTGAGAGCGCTATCTACCACCAGCCTGACCTATGCCGATCTCAAGACCCTCTCGCGCAACAGTCTGACCTATGCCTTTATTCCAGGTACCAGCCTGTGGGACGGCGATCATATCACCACGCTTTGCAAAGCCCCCCAGAGCTTTGCCTGCGCGGATTTCCTGAAAAAGAGCGAGAAAGCCCGACTTCAGCTTCAGCTCGAACAGAATTTTGCTACTTTCGAGAACACGATCAGCCACGAACCCCTTTTCCAGTGAAAATCCCCTCACCCATGATGAAAAGCCTTCTCGCTCTCACCACACTCTCGCTTGTCAGTATTCCTCTCACCCCCCCTGTGGTGGCACAGGCTGCTGAAACGGCCCCTGCGGCAGCCAAGATCCCGGTACGCGTCGTAGTCGTTACGACCTTCGAAATCGGCAAGGATACAGGCGACACACCGGGTGAATACCAGAACTGGATCGAGAAATTTCCCCTCGCCCAGACCCTCCCTGCTCCGGGGACTGATCATGGCGTGATGCACTACAATCCTGATCTGCAGGTTCTGGCAATCGCCAGCGGTGAAGGTCCGGAGCATATGGCTTCTGCCATGACCGCCCTTGTTCTCGACCCACGTTTTGACCTTCGACACAGCTATTTCGTGCTTGCCGGTATTGCCGGGATCAACCCCAATTTCGGGACAATCGGCGCGGCAGTCTGGGCACCACGCGTCATTAATGGTGGACTGGCCCATCTGATCGATCCACGTGAAATCCCCAAGGACTGGCCTGACGGTTTCACACCTGTGCAGGGTAGCCGCCCCGACGAAACGCCACGGCCGCCTCTGCATTCGCTCTCCGGTGACATGATGTATACGCTCAACCCCGGACTGACACGCTGGGCCTTCGATCTTACCAGATCCATCACCCTGCCTGACAGCGAAGGCATGAAACAGAGCCGGGCGCGCTACCGTGCTACGCCCCGGCGCTGAAGCCTCCTGTTGTCATGATGGGGGATACCATTTCAGGTGAGACCTTCTGGGTTGGCAAGCTCATGAATCGCTGGGCTGAACGCTGGGTGCGCTACTGGACTGACAATCAGGGTGTCATGGCCACCACTGCCGAAGAGGATGTTGCATTCTGCCAGGCCCTCGCCCTCCAGGCCAAGGCCGGACGTGTGGATCCTGATCGTGCCCTCGTACTGCGGACTTCGAGCAATTTCGACATGCCCCCGCCGGGCCGGACTGCCGCGCAGCTCCTTGCTGATGAAGCCAATGAAAAAGGCTATTCAGCCTTCATTCCCTCGGTCAACGCTGCCTATCAGGTCGGCAGCGTCGTCGTGCGCGAGCTGGCAACACACTGGGACCGCTACGAGAAGGTGATTCCTTCCACCGGAAAATAGCAACAACAGAGCTTCGTTCCCCGTCTCCTTTCCGTTCCAATCCAGACCAGCCTAGCGGGACTGGCCGCGGAAGCGGGCCGGGGGCACGCCGAGCAATCGTGTAAATGCCTTGGCAAAGGCACTGAGAGACGCATAACCGGTCTCGACCGCAACACGGGTCACGCTTTCTCCCTGGGCAAGAAGCGTCGCGGCATGAAAAAGCCGCGCCTGACTGATCCATTGCTGCCAGCTCATGCCGGTCTCCCGGTCAAAATGCCGCCGGAAACTTCGTTCCGACATACCTGCCTCCCGTAGTGCCATTGCGAGACTGGCCCTGCCGGGATCCAGCAAGGCGGCATCCATTGCGCGCTGGAGCGAAGGACGCGTCGCTTTCGGCAGCACGAATGCCTGTTTTTCCGCATTACCGATCACCTCCTGCACCATCAGGGCAAGGGTCTGGAAACAACTCCTGGCCAGAGGATCAGGATCAAGCGATCCCTCTGACCAACGCACAACGTGAAACAGCATTTCCTGAAGAACCGGTGACACCGGAAAAACGCAAATAGTCTCACAGCTCCCGACAACCACCTCGGCATCCAGGAACAGCGACAATCCGTCGAGATCACGGATCATGGTGCGATGACGTGTTCTGGCCGGAATCCATAACGCATGCCCGGCAGGAAGAAGATGACGCCCGTCCTGCCCCTCCACCTGCGTCGTACCTTTTCTGGCAAAAAGAATCTGATGATGCTGGTGGTCGTGCCATGCATAGAACAGGGCCTCATGCGACTCCCTGCGAGCCATTCCGATGCCCTGCAGGCGGTCAAGGCCATGGTCCTCGAGAGCCACCTTCGTTTCCTCGACTGTCAGAATTCTCATCTGGCCGTTATCCGCTCTTTTTTGACCGACCCGCGTCAGACGGCCATCTCTTTCCCTCCTATCCTGCGCGTATCAGGAAAGGAATGAGCATGACGTCTACCCATGATAACCGGATCATCACACAGTTCACCCGCTGGGCAGCATGTTTTGCCGCACTGCCGATCCATGCTGAGGCCGAGAGCATGGCCATGACTGTTGCTGCCTGCGACGTCAGATCAGGAACACGTGTACTCGATGTGGCCTGCGGGCCAGGTATTGTCTCCTGCGCGCTGGCTGCGGAAGGTGCCGATGTAACCGCTCTGGATATGACCCCGGCCATGCTCATCCAAGGGCGCGAACTGGCCGCACGGCGTGCCCTCCCTGTCACGTTCGATCCAGGCAACGCCTACCACCTGCCTTACGGGAACGGTACATTCGACAGAGTGGTCACGCGATACAGCTTCCACCACATGATCCGTCCCCTTGACTGCCTGAAGGAAATGGTCCGCGTCTGCTGCACGGGCGGTCGCATTGTCGTTATCGATGCCACCCCGGCTCCCGAGTGCCAGCAGGCCTATGATCAGGCAGAAAGAGTACGTGACCCCTCCCATATAAATGCCCTGACCCGGACACAGCTCCTGTCTTTGGGAGAAGAACTCGGCCTGACTACAATCCGGACCCATCATTATCGCCTCGAGGCCTGTCTGAACGATCAGGTCGCCCCCGAAGATCAGGCTGCCCTGCATGATCTGTTTGCCGAGGATATTGCCAGCGGCACCAACCGGCTGGGGATGGGTGCCTGGCATGTTGAAGAAGGTATACGTTTCTTCTTTCCGATTTCGATTATCGTCTGGCAGAAATAACGCCTGCGGCAAGGACGGAACAAGGTTTTGTCAAAACACATTGGCCAGCTGAGACGCTTCTGGTTCAGGCGTTCAGGAGAAGGACGACAAGCTTGCTCAGCAAGGTTTCTTCTTCTGCGCCGAACCGCGCGGGTTCCGGGCTGTCAATGTCGAGCACACCCAGCAATTCACCATCGCGGATCAGCGGCAGGACAATTTCAGAGGCAGAAGCAGCATCACAGGCGATATGCCCCGGAAAGCTGTGTACATCGTCAATGCGCTGGATGCGGCGCTCCGCGGCTGCCGTGCCGCAGACACCACGCCCCATAGCGATACGCGTGCAAGCCACCCGCCCCTGAAACGGTCCAAGCACCAGCTCGCCATTCTTATAGAGATAGAACCCTGCCAGTTGATCCGTGGCAAAGCCTCAAACAATACCGCCGCGATGTTGGCCATATTGGCAATCAGATCGCTCTCGACAGCGACGAGGCCTTCAACAGCGGAAAGAATATCATCCTGGGTCAGTTTATGATCCGAGGCACTCATGGCATTTCACTTTCAGAGGTTCTGAAAGACAATATACCCTGCCACGAGGAAAATGAGACCTGCAAAAACCAGTTTCAAAGTGGAACCGGAACCTTTGCCAAGCTTTCGCGCCAACCAGGTACCCGCCAAGGAACCAGCTACACCACCTGTGATGAACCATCCGGCAAGCGGCCAGTCAACAAGACCTGAGAACGCGTAACTGACCGCAGTCGTAACACCAAATGCTGCTACCGCCACCAGCGAGGTACCAACCGCATTAAGCACTGGCATATGGGTGGCAGCCATCAGCGCGGGCACGATCAGAAAACCACCACCAATACCGAAGAAGCCGGAAAGTCCTCCCGTACAGAGACCGAACAGCCCGACCTTCCAGACATTGTCACGATTGCACGCCGCACCGGGTATGCCTTCGTCATGGCGCCCCCTGATCATGGCAACGCCAACCAGTACCATCAAAACGGAAAAAAGCAGCAACAGACGCTGCCCGTCTACCGCCTTGCCCAACTGCGCGCCCAGCGCTGCCCCCATCATTCCTGCCGGGGCGAAAAACCCTGCACAACGCCATTTGACGGTATGCTCCTTCGCATGACTCACCAGCCAGCAAGCGCATTCACTGCTACGGCAAAGGCACTGGTCCCGATGGCGACATGCGGATTACGCACCCCTACAGCATAAATCAGCAAGGGCACGGCAAGGATCGAGCCTCCTCCACCGATCAGGCCGAGAACCAACCCGACAAGACTGCCTGACGCAAGGGCAGGCAGAAGAGGAGTCTCGATCATGAAACGTGATCAGCCTTTGCTCTTTCTGGCAGGACGCACGAACAGCTCACGCCCGCGCAGCATGAAATCCCAGTAAAGACGAGGCATGACCTTCTCTTTCAGGAACCAAGCAAGACGGGTAGGTTTCTTGCCGTCCAGAATCCAGCCCGGCAGAGTCGACAACAGCTTGCCGCCATAACCGAATTCGGCAAGTACGATCTTGCCACGCTCGACGGTCAACGGGCATCCACCATAGCCATCATAAGCATAATCCAGCTTGCGACCTGAAAGCTGGGCAATGAGGTTTTCGACCACCACAGGGGCCTGTTTGCGCGCTGCAGCGGCGGTTTTGGCATTGCTTGTCCCGGCGACATCACCAACAGCGAAAACATTCGGGAACACGGTGTGCTGCAGCGTATCGGGATGAACGGAAACGAACCCGTCCTGGCCGGCCAGGGAAGACGACTTGATCACATCGGGCGCGGTCTGGGGCGGCACAACATGCAGCATGTCGAAACTGCGCTCAACACGTTCGACTCCGTTATCGGTCGTACGCTCGAATGTAGCAATCTTCCTGTCGCCATCGACCGCGACAAGGCGTGATCTGAGTGTCAGATCGATACTGTATCCCTTGATGTAATCCATCAGCGCCGGCACGAAATCAGCCACGCCGAACAGACTTGGCGTGGCCGTGTCGAATGCAACCTGAACACGTCCAAGTACGCCCCGGCGACGCCAGGCATCGCAGGCCAGATACACCGCTTTCTGGGGCGCACCGGCACATTTGATCGGCATGGGCGGCTGGGTAAAGAGAGCAGTTCCCTCATCAAGCCCGCTAACCAGTTCCCAGGTATAGGGGGCCAGGTCGTAGCGGTAATTGGAGGTTACACCATTCCTGCCAAGTGTTTCGGTCAGACCCGGGATCGCAGCCCAATCAAGCTTCAGCCCCGTAGCAACAATAAGTGCGTCATACAGGATTTCACTGCCGTCACCGAGCGCGACCCGGCTCTGCTCGGGATTGAACGCCGTCACGGCCTGACGGATCCAGCTCGCACGCGCCGGGATAAGCCCCACTTCTGAGCGGCGCGTATCCTTTGCCTCGAATACCCCACCACCGACCAGCGTCCAGCCCGGCTGATAATAATGCTCGGTAGAGGCTCTATCACAGCTACCAGCAATTCGGGTCGGCGACGCAGCAGGCTCGCGGCACAGGCCAGGCCACCAGCCCCACCCCCGACAACCACCACATCAAAACGCTGGTTTTTGTGTGCAGGTTCTTCAGACTGGGCGGAGGCCAGTTCGAACAGATCGGACGCACGACGACCTGAACGGCAGTAAGCCAGAATTTTTCCGGTATTGTCCGGTCCGATCATTTCGGCCAGTGTCTGCCGCATGACTGTAACACTATGGGCATCGGGCGTCGTACCCATGCGTACCGGAATATAGGCAAAAGCGAGTCCGCTTTTTTCTGCAGCGACGCCCAGAGCCGCTACACCCGGCTGATCCTTTTCCTCGTCATCAGGACGAACGGAGATGATGGCGGTAAACCCCTGCTCCTTGAGCGCTGGCAGGTCTTCTACCTGAATCTGGGGCGAAACGGCGAAGTGTGCCGTAAGGAAGCGATGGGACATGAGCATGACTCTCTCTTGTCAGACTGTTTTATTGATGAGCGTGGCCGGGCCTAAAGCGTGTCCAGTGGTATTTTTATGTAGCGCGTACCGTTCTCTTCCGGTTCCGGCAGACGCCCACCTCGCATATTGATCTGAACTGACGGCATGATGAGATTAGGCAAGGACAATGTCGCATCACGTTTCGTACGCATCGCCACGAATTCGTCTTCACTCACCCCGTCATGAACATGCAGATTGCTGTCGCGCTGGGCACCAATCGTTGTTTCCCAGGCGTAGAAATCGCGTCCCGGCGCCTTGTAATCATGACAAAGGAACAACCTTGTTTCACGTGGCAAAGAGAGAAGACGCCTGATCGAACGATAGAGCTGTCTTGCATCGCCACCAGGAAAATCAGCGCGTGCTGTACCGAAATCAGGCATAAACAATGTGTCGCCGATAAAGGCGGCATCACCGATCACGAAAGCCATATCCGCCGGAGTATGACCTGGCACGTGAAGGGCCATCGCCTCGATTTCACCAATTCTGAAAACGTCACCATCCCTGAACAGATGATCGAATTGCGAGCCATCCCGGGCAAAACGCGTACCAGCATTGAAGATTTTGCCGAAAACCTCCTGTACACGCGTGATTTCCGCACCAATTGCCAGCCTGCCACCAAGTTGCTCCTGCAACCAGGGCGCTGCTGACAGATGATCGGCATGAGCATGTGTCTCAAGTTGCCAGACAACCGTCAGATTTTCATTTTTTATGAAATCAACAAGCGCCTGCGCGCTCTCCGATGAGGTACGACCCGAGGCCGGATCGTAATCGAGCACGCTGTCAATGACAGCCGCCTCACGACATTCAGGATCATACACAACATGAGAAGCCGTAAACGTAGCCTCGTCAAAGAAGCTTCTGACCATCGGCCTGCGCAACACGCCATCATGTGTGTCACCTATCAGCTTTGTGGCCTGGCCTATATGGACGTCATCCATGTCGCGCTCCTCACAATTTCATATTTTCATAATATGACATTTCTCTCTTTATGTAAAAATGATAATGTCCTGGGTCAAGAACTGCTTTCTTAAAGAGAGGACATCCCGTGCAGGACGCGTTGCCTATCTTGCCTCTTCAACTCGGATCGAAAGCGCCAAATTTTCGCGCCCGCACAACACAGGCGTCGTGACTCTGGGCGATTTTCGCGGGCGCTGGATTGTGCTTTTCTCTCATCCGGCAGATTTTACCCCTGTATGCACCAGTGAATTTATTGCTTTCGCCAATGCACAGGACGATTTTGACGCCCTCGACTGTCAGCTGCTCGGTCTTTCTGTTGATAGCCTGCCTTCACATCTTGCCTGGCTTGATGCCATCAGACGGGAACTGGGCGTGACCATACGCTTTCCGGTGATCGAAGACCCGTCCATGGCAATCGCGCGCGCTTATGGCATGCTTGATCAGTCTGCGGAAAACAGCAGTACGGTACGATCGAGCTTCATTATTGATCCTGCAGGCAACATCCAGTCCATTCTGGTTTATCCGCTTTCTGTGGGACGATCGGTTAAAGAAATCCTGCGTACGGTCAAAGCCCTGAAACACTCGGCTGAAAGCAGCATGCTGACCCCTGAAAGCTGGGAGCCCGGCAAGCCTCTCTTCGAACCGTCATCCTGCACTTTTGACAAAGTCTCGATGCAGGATTCGGCACTCTGGTTTTATCGGCTCAAGGAGGATAGAAAATGAAGAACAACAGCAAAGAAAGCTTTGCTTCCCTTCTGGAACGGCTGCGTCTTTATAATCAGGCACAACGCCTGACCATCCTCTCCTGTCTCTGTGCACAGCCCCGATCGGTTTCTGAAATCGAACGGGAGACCCAGATTGGTCAGCCGGCACTGTCACAGCAACTGGGAGAGCTGAGGCGGGCCGGTATAGTCGCAGCAAAACGCTCAGCGCGCGAAGTTATCTATGATTTTGCCTCATCGCTGGAAAAACACAGAGCTCAGATCATTCTGTCCCTGTTGTCTGGCGAGATAAAAGCGCCTCAGCCAATGACAGGCGCCTCACCTCACATCGGAGCACAATTTGCCACGATCATCAGCGAGGGACAGCCTGACGCCTAGTCTTTAGAGGATCAGGAGTTTTCCGGAACTGGCTGATCACATGGTCCCGGAACGATTGGAGAATCGCTCTGGGACCGACCATTCCGTCAGGACAGGGATTCTGACAATGCCTGCCGGCTATCAGAGACCCCTCGTCAGAATCAAATTGCCACAATACCCTGAATGAAGTGATGCAGGACATTCACGCTTGCACCAATCTCCCCTTCGGTCGCCAGACGCAGCGCCGGAGCCACAGGCGATTCATACGGTGCAGAGATACCTGTAAATTCCGCAATCCTGCCAGCACGAGCCGCTGCGTAAAGCCCCTTGGGGTCCCGGGTCTCACATAATTCAAGCGCTGCATCGATGTGAACTTCATGGAAGCCCTGCCCTATGATCTGCGCCGCCTGGGCGCGATCCTCAGCCAGAGGCGAAACCAGCGCAACAATCACAACCTGCCCGCTCTCGGCCAGAATGCGGGCGACATGTGCCGTACGGCGAATATTTTCACGACGATCAGCTGCAGAAAACCCGAGATCGCTGCATAATCCGGCACGCAACGTATCACCATCGAGAACCGTGGTGCGTAGCCCCTTCTTGACCAGTTCCGCTTCTGCCGCGCGTGCAATGGTGCTCTTGCCCGAGCCAGGCAGGCCAGTCAGCCAGAAGACAGCCCCTTCGTGACCATGCAGATCACGACGCTCGCTTGCTGTTACCTTGCTGGCGGTCGGGTGAATAGCATGCGCGCCTTCGGGAAGTTCCGCAGCACCGAGCAGCGGCGCGCCGCCTACAATACGCTGGAAACGATCGACCAGCACGCCACGACCATCATTGTAGCCCGGAGCAAACGGGTCAAACAGAATGGCGTGAGACGTTGTCAGCGTGATCTCGGCAAAACCATCCGGCGGCACTTCGTCCCCCGGAGAGAGCGTCAGATCGTCGAGATTCACCACAGCATCAATAGAAGCTACCGTCACATCATGCTCGGCGGTCGCCAGTCGAAGGGTAAAGCTCTCACCTACACGCAGCGGATCGCCGCGCAACCAGAACAGACGAGTACGAATGCGAGCCGCACGGATCGGCGCTTGCCAGCCTCATGCGCATGGAAAAGCAGATCACCACGATCAGGAACGAGATCAGGTTCAAGACGCAGGGCAATCGATTCACCCGCACCCGCAACAGGATTTTCAGGCGCATGCCAGCGGCAGATTTCAGCTACCGTCGCCTGCTGCCCCTGCAATCCGATCATGATGCGATCCCCTGCTCGGATCACACCACGCTCAATGCGCCCGGCAACATAGCGCACATCATCGAAGCGATAGACATCCTGTACTGGCATACGGAAATCGAGTGCAAGACGCGAGGCCGGGGCTGGCACCGCTGCAAGTGCCTCGACCAGCGTTGGGCCAGCATACCAAGGCGCACGCTCGGAGCGGCTGGCAATGTTATCGCCATCGCGGGCCGAGGCCGGAACAAAGGCCTCGACCGTGATTTCAAGACGCCCCAGAAGATCGCGCACATCACGCTCAGCCTGAGCGATCTTCGTCTGGTCGAAATCAAGCAGATCGGACTTGTTCAGCAGAACGATGACATGACGAATACCGATCAGGCGCAGCAGCATGGCATGACGACGCGTCTGTTCCTGCGCGCCCTCGAGCGCATCAACCACCAGAACGGCAGCCTCGGCATCGGCAGCACCTGTAATCATGTTGCGCAGGAACTGACGGTGGCCCGGCGCATCGACAATCACGAATTCACGCCCGCCCAGATGGAACGGAATACGCGTGGAATCGACGGTCACGCCCTGATCGCGCTCGATCTGGAGGGAGTCGAGCAGGAAGCTCCATTCGACAGCCAGGCCACGCTTGCGGCTGCTCTCGACAATCTGCGCAAGCTTGCCATCCTGCAAGCTGTCGGTGTCGTAGAGCAGACGCCCGATCAGCGTCGACTTGCCATGATCGACATGGCCGACGATGACGATCGGTGTGGCGGCGGCCGCAGCGAGGCGGGAAGATCGTTGGTGGTCATGGTATCGCCCATAGCTCAGAGATAGCCCGCAACACGCAGACGCTCGAAAGCGTCTTCGGATTCATGGTCCATGGCGCGACCGGCGCGCTCGGAGGTCTTGCTGTTTTCCAGCTCGGCAATGACTTCGGCCAAAGTCGAGGCATTGCTGTCGATCGGGCTCGTGATGTCCTGATCACCCAGAGAACGATACCGCTTGCCGTTTCTGGCAAAATACAGATCAACCAGCGGAATGTTCTCGCGCTCGATATAGCGCCAGATATCGATCTCACGCCATGAGAGCAGCGGATGCACGCGGATATGCATGCCGTCTTCATAAGGCGTAGCGTACTGGTCCCAGAATTCAGGGGGCTGGTTGCGCACATCCCATCGATGACCCGCACCGCGAGGACTGAACACGCGCTCCTTGGCACGCGTTGCTTGCTCGTCGCGACGGATACCGGCAATAACGCCGCGCAGCTTGTGCTTTTCGATCAGACTCGCCAGACCAGCCGTCTTGCGTGCAGCAGAGCGTGCTGCGGGCGGCAGGGAGGGATCGATTTCCTCAACCGGCGGGCAATCACCCAGCATCAGATCGAGATTCCATTTCTTCGTGTATTCCTCACGAAAGGCATACATCTCGGGAAATTTCTTGCCGGTATCGACATGCATGACCGGAAAGGGCACACGACCCATAAAGGCCTTGCGTGCCAGCCAGACCATGACATTGCTGTCCTTGCCCAGAGACCAGAGCAGCGAAAGCGGACGAAGCTTGCGATAGGCTTCACGCAGCACGAAAATGCTCTGCGCCTCGAGCTGATCGAGATCGTCCATGACGCGGGGGGACGCCAAACTCATGTTATGCTCCGTTATCGCGCAGGCAGGTGAATGCCGCATTCGGTTTTGGTCTGACCGGCCCAGCGACCGGCTCTGGGATCCTCGCCTTCCGCCACGGCACGTGTGCACGGCGCACAGCCGATGGAACGGAAGCCGAGGGCGGTCAAAGGGTGGCGTGGCAGGGCTCGGCGAGTCATTTCCGCCTCGATCTGCGCACCCGTCCAGGCTGCAAGAGGATTGATCTTGGCCCGTCCGTCATCGAGCGGTTCGAATACTGGCATGGCGGCACGGGTCGCAGCCTGACCGCGCTTGCGCCCCGTAATCCACGCATCGAAATCGTTCAAAGCGGCGTCCATCGGCTCCACCTTGCGCAGGGCGCAGCAGGCATCGGGATCGAAATCGGCCAGCATATCCTGTGGGTCGCGATCATGCAGGGCCTTGTCGCTGGGCCCGACGGAACGCAGATTGGTCAGGCCCAGAAAGTCGGCCAGCTCGTCACGATAAGCTAATGTCTCAGGGAAATGACGTCGCGTTTCCAGAAAGAAAACAGGGAAATCTCCGTCAATTTCGGCAATCATTGCCAGAAGCAGTGCGGATTCGGCACCAAAAGACGAGACGAGCGCAACGCGCCCGTGAAGCAGTTCCATGGCATGCGCCAGCAGCCTGTCTTCAGGAATCTCTTCGAGGATCTGCCGTTCTGTCCGGGTCAGGGCCATGACTGAATAAATCCACACCAATTGATCGCTTATTGCGACAATATGCCCGACATAATAGCTCAGACCGCGACGTGCAATGGGTAATCTACGAACTTCACGCTTCTTGATGGTGAATTAAGCGCCGGTGATTGATCACCTCTCCCACCAGTGTGAGCGCCGGACTGACGATCCCACGCTCAATAACCAACGTCGGCAGGGTAGCCAATGTTGCGACATGAACGCGCTGGTCGTGCCTTGTGCCCTGCTCGATAACAGCAGCTGGCCATTCAGGCGGCAGGCCATGGGCCATCAGCTGGGCACAAAGATCAGCCATGGGGGCAAGCCCCATATAGATAGCAAGGGTCTGACCCTTCTTCGCCAGACTGGTCCAGTCGAGATTGAGCGTTCCATCGGCACGTGCATGGCCGGTCACAAAAATGCAGCTCTGCGCACAATCACGATGGGTCAGCGGGATTCCCGCAGCGGCCCCGCAGCCACTGGCCGCCGTGATGCCAGGGATGACGCGCACTGTCACGCCCGCATCGACCAGCGCCTCCATCTCCTCGCCGCCACGCCCGAAAATGAACGGATCGCCACCCTTGAGACGCAGCACCCGCTCACCCGCTTTGGCACGCCTGATCAGCTCCTCATTGATCCCGTCCTGAGGCAAAGTGTGCTTGCTGCGCTTTTTGCCCACGAACACACGCTCGGCGTCACGACGCACACGATCCATGATCGCCGGAGGGATCAGCTGATCATACAGCACGGAATCCGCATTTGACATCAGGCGCAAGGCAGCCAGTGTGAGCAGGTCCGGGTCACCCGGCCCGGCCCCCACAAGCCAGACCTCTCCTTGCATGGGGGCGCCTGTGAGAGCGTCTTCCAGACTCTGGCGGGCAGCCATGTCATCGCCTTGCAAAGCCTGCTCGGCTCCACGGCCATCAACAAAATTCTCCCATGCCCGACGACGGATCTGCGTGTCAGGCTGGGCCTGTTTGATCCAGGCGCGCTGGGCCTGCATGAAACGAGCGAGACGGGACAGCCCATCAGGCAAGAGTGCTTCGATCTGGGTTCGAAGGCGACGCGCAAGAACCGGTGCGGCCCCATTGGTTGAGATGGCAATCTGCACAGGGGTGCGGTCAATTATAGCCGGGGTGATGAAGCTGGAAGGCTCGGGATCATCGACAACGCAGATAGCCACGCGCAATGATTGTGCCATCGCCGCAATCGTCCGGTTGAGCGCAAAATCACCAGTTGCGGCAAAAACCAGCCGCATTCCGGGCATAAGGCCTGCAAGCGTATCAGGCGCAATCTCGTCACCAAGATGGGTAACCCGTCCGGATGCCACTTCCTGTGCGATCTCGTGATCGTCGATCTGCCCCAGAACCGCAATGTCCGGACAGCGCCCGAGAAGAAGGCGCAACTTGTTTGCGGCTACTTGTCCGCCCCCGATGACGAGAGTGCGCGCGTCATCCAGACGCATGGCAATAGGGAGATAGGTCGCTTCCTTGATCATAATCCATCTATGGCGTGCCCTCCCGCAATCGCCAAGATACAGCAGCATCCGGAGACAGATACTTCGGGCTCACTTGTAAGAAACCACACGAAAATGTCGGCTGGGCAGCTTCGGCAAGCCTGTTAGCATACCCACAAAATGAGCCGCGATGAGAAGGAATTCGCAATGTCCGACCCTGTCCTGTTTTCTCTCAAAGGGCGGCGCGCCCTGATCACCGGTGCATCACGCGGAATCGGCTTTACCCTGGCGCAGGGTCTGGGAAGTTTCGGCGCCGAGATCATTCTGAACGGTCGTCAGGCTGGGGCTCTGGATGCAGCGCGTGCCCGACTTGAACAGGAAGGCATTGCGACGCGCGGCAGCGTATTCGACGTCACGGATCAGGATCAGGTCATGGCAGGAATCGAGGCCATAGAAAAGGAAGGACCGATTGATATCCTGATCAATAATGCCGGCATCCAGTTCCGTTCGTCGCTTGATCAGTTCCCCCGCAATGAATGGGACCGGTTGATCTCGACCAATCTCAGTTCTGTGTTTTTCGTCGCCCAGGCGGTTTCACGCCACATGATCGCGCGCAATCGCGGCAAGATCATCAATATCTGCTCGGTTCAAAGTGAACTCGCCCGCCCTGGAATTGCGCCCTATACGGCCACGAAAGGGGCTGTGAAGATGCTGACAAAAGGGATGGCAACCGACTGGGCGCGGCACGGGCTGCAAATCAATGGTCTCGCCCCGGGGTATTTTGAAACCGAGATGAACGCAGCTCTTGTCGCCGACCAGGCGTTCTCATCCTGGTTGTGTCAGCGTACCCCTGCCGCCCGGTGGGGCAAAAGTGAGGAGCTGATTGGCGCCGCCGTGTTCCTGGCCTCGGATGCCTCAAGCTTTGTCAATGGCCATATTCTGACTGTTGACGGCGGTCTGACGGCCTCTGTCTAGCGACGTTGCCCATCGACGGAGAACCGTAATTACAAGGAAGAATGCTGCATAAAATATAAAGAACTGCGAACCGCCATTGAAACGAGCCGCAACATATCATCCATATCTGTTGGTCAAGACTCATTGTACGCAGTCTGTTGCGGCTTTTCAGGAAAACAGCTCCCGAAAAGCCATCAGCCTATACATCACCTAGCTCGGGTCATTTACCCTCATTTCCTCACGGGATCTGAACCAGAATTCTCCATTCAGAGCAATGGTTTCTGAGTACAGGGGTAAGCCCACTTTCATTCTTTTGCGGAAACAATATCTCTTACTCATTCAAACTTTGTTATCATATAACATATTAGTTTTTTCCCTCAATAAAGATAAATCCATAATATAGATTTATAAAAAATAATGAGGTTAATATAATGGCTCTTCCTCAACTCGACGAACAAGCTGTAGGCTTGCCAACAATCGGAACCTACGAAGTACAGTATACAATACTCGCTGATGCTCCATATAATCAGAGTGCCGCAAACGCGAAACTAACCAAGATAACTTACAATGCAGATGGAACATTTACAATCGATGGCGTCACGCGTTCTGTGCAGTACATACTGAAGACATCAATTGGCCCCTATAGCCCGTCTTATCCGGTTATGATGATAAAGGCGACTGGAGGCGCGAATATCCTGCTTGCTGCACCAGGCTTTGATTTGTCCAAATGGATATTTGTCATGCCAACCATGGGAAGTTTTCAGACTACGGTTAGCATGTCTTACAATGCACCCAACGCAACAGCAGCCGAGAAGAGCACATACTCTCGCGGCATGTATGCAGGCGTTGCAGGATGGACAGGCAAATGTTTTCTTGCCGGGGCATTGATTGCGACACCCAAAGGGCAGGTTCCCGTAGAAGAACTGAGCGCTGGTGACGAAATACTATGCTTTGATTGCGAAGGAAACAAATCCGTGTCCATTATAGATTATGTCTATAATGGAAAAAATCAGAACTGGTTCCCGGATTTGAATACTGAATCATGCCCTGTAATAATAAAAGAAAATGCACTTGCTGACGGCATTCCGAATTCTGACCTTACTGTCACACCAGAACATTGTATTTTTATAGATGATTTTTTCGTTCCTGTCAGGATGCTGGTTAACGGGAACAGCATCTACTATGACAAATCGAAAACAGATTATGAATATTACCATATTTACCTAAAAAATCATTCTATTATCGAGCTAATGGCCTTCGTACTGAAAGATATCTGAATGACAATTCAGGATTCTTCGAAGAAGATGTTCTTTATCAGAATAATATAAAACATGAGTGGAACATTAACTCAGCCGCAAATCTGAACACATCTGCGGAATTCGTTAAGCCAATATATTTCAGAATAATAGAACGAATCTCCATTGAACAAGGATCTGACAAAGGCAGAATGGAAGATAAGACCTCTATAAAAAATGATATTTCCCTGCTGGACCAAAGTGGTCAGGTTTTTGAGTGTTCACGAAAAAACGGCAATATACATATCTTCCATGTTCAAACTGACAGCCATGATATGGCCATCCAATCCAATGTGTTCGTTCCATGTGACGATATTGGCCCTTTCATTGATGATCGTCGCAACCTAGGGGCGCTTATCGGGAAAATTACAGTCTTTTCTGGTCAAGATTCCCATACCTACGATAAGCATTTACAAGAAGATGCGGTCGTAGGCTGGCACTCCAAAGAAAACACTCATAGTCGCTGGACGTCAGGAAGTGGTAAGCTTGAAGGTATCATAAGTAAGAAAGATAATTTTAATATTATTGCGATAGAGGTTCTATAGAAAATCCGGAATAAGGATTGACAGATATCTCATCGAGCCCAGATTATTGGGCTCGATGAGATATTGCAAATATCAATGCCCCCTGTAATTCGTAACGAATAATTGTATAATTTTTATTGAATAAATAAAAATATCAATATATCATATGACTTAATTTCGTTATTTGCGCTGGTTATTTTCATTATTATTGATGGATCGCTTTAAGGGCGTTACGGTATCTGATTGCCAAAGACCCTTGTTAGTCAGGCGTAAGAAGCTCATTTTCATTCACTGTTTACTACTTTACGCTCCTGACGCTATCATCACAGTCAGTTGCGCAGGCTTATCGGCTTCCATCCTGAAGACACCCGGCCTCCCTCTGAAAACCGGATCATACAACAGCAGGGTGGTCATTGTGATGCTGGCAAAGCAAGAAACTTCATACCCGCCTTGGGAACACCACGACTTTCATGATCATGTGCTGAAACCCCTGCGGGCGTTGTTCCCCGAAATCCGGTTTTCGCTTCTGTATATCAATAGCGGGCAACCCTGCCATGCTGACCCAAGCCGCACCGATCAGCCCGATCTTGCAGATTGGACCGATCACGACTGGGAAAAAGCCCTGCCTGAAGAGGGTACCCTTTCCTTTTCCGGCTGGTCTTTCTACCCATTCGGCATTCCTGCCTGCGGGGCGATCGCCATTGATGCAAAACGCGCAATGCTCCAGCCGCATCAGGACCGCGCCATTCAGGCCCAGGCCAGCCTTCTGGGCACTCTTGTGTCCAGAAGGCATCATGCACCTTCAGACACCCCCCAGAAAACCAACCCTGTATCAGGGAATGCGCAGGATCACCCCCCTCTGATCCAGCTTGGCTTCTTCTTGTGGAGCAGCAAGAGAAACAGGCTGACCGGGGATCCACGCATGGCAGCCTTGTGTGGACTGGATGCAGAAAGGCTCAGGCATGGCATTACGTGGGCCGAATTCTGTGCCTGTATTCATGAGCATGATCGTCCCGCACCGCATGAGCAACCAGTCAGGTGGATGATCGATTCCACCAGAGAGGGTATTCGTCTGTTTACCGCTCGGGAGCGGCTTTCGCGCGTTCATATCAGTGCCCAACGCCATGGAGAGGAATGCACCGGAACCGCCATAGATATCACCCACGAAGATCGTCTTGCACTCAGAACCAGCCAGTCTTTCATCAATTCGATACTGGTCAGTGCCAATGACTGCATCAAGATTCTTGATCTTGATGGTGTCATCACCTTCGTCAATCACGGTGCAGTACGCGTGCTCAATCTTTGTGCACCGTCAGATATGATCGGACTATACTGGCCTGACGTCTGGCAGGAGCGCGGCCGTTATCTGACCCTTGAGGCCATTGACGCAGCCCGAAGAGGCGAAACGAGTCATTTTCAGGAATATGTGGAGACCTCGGATGGCCGCACCCGTCTGTGGGATGTGGTCGTCGCCCCCATTCTGGGTGCCGATGGTCGTACTGAACGTATTCTGGGTGTCTCGCGCGACATGACAGTCGCCAACCAGGAGCATGAACGCCTGGAGCTTGCCCTCGAAGCAGGGACGATCATCGGTATGTGGCTCTGGAACGCCAGATACCAGCTCGTAACAGGCGATACGAGAATGGCAGAGACACTTGATCTGCCCCCGGAGCAGCTTGCAACCGGTCTCTCGCTTGTACGGTTGATGAAAGAGATATTATCCGAGGACCGCCCTGCTGTGAGAGCTGCCCTCGAAATGGCTCTTCATGAAAAGACACGTTTCCGCTGCGAATTCAGACTGCGTGACAAAGGCTTGCGGACCAGCCGCTGGGTCGAGGCGAATGGAGCACCTCGCTATGACCAGCATGGTGAACTCTGTCATTTCCCCGGTATCCTGCTCGATATCGATACCCCCAAACGACAGACACTCAAACGCGATGCCCTCGTCCTTTTCGGGGACGAGCTCAGAACGCTTTCTACCGCCGACGATATCCTTGAACTGACCGCGCGCACGATCGGTATCACGATTGAAGCCGATCGTTCAGGCTTTGCCGATGTCGATCATGAACGTGAACTTGCCCAGGTCACTGATAGCTGGCGACGGAATTCCTCGGTGCCGGATGCTTCTGGGCTCTACGCCTTTCGTGCGTTCGGCACTTATATCGATCTTCTCAAACGTGGTGAGGTCGTCGCGATCGACGACGTCAGAACCAGCCCTCTGACGACAGATCAGGCTGACTCGTTCATGCCGCTTCAGATCCGTGCCCTGCTTAATGTGCCGATCATGGAAAAAGGCATTCTGCAGGCAGTTGCCATCGTCCATTTCGCTCATCCGCACTGCTGGGACGAGATCACTCTCGCCTTTGTCCGGACCATAGCCGATCGCAGCTGGGCCGCCATACGTCAGGTACGCGCCCAGGAAGCACTGCGGCGCCTGAACGAAACGCTCGAAGAACAGGTGCTACGCCGCACCCGCGAACGCGACCGCCTCTGGGCTATCAGCACGGACCTCCTTGCCTTGATGGATCGTGATGGCCGACTGCGCTATCTCAATCCCAGCTGGCAGAACTGTTTCGGCGACAAGGCGCGTGACTGGCTGGGGAGCAAGCTGGAACAGCTCGTTCACCCTGATGATATCCTCCGCGCCACCGAAGTTGTGGCACTTCTGAGCGAAGGACAACTCGATCATGGGGTAGATCTGCGTTTTCTCTGTCATGACGGCGCTTGGCACACTTTCAACTGGTCGGGGTCAATTGAGAGCGATGACATCTACCTGACCGGACGCGATGTTACCGATCGGATCGCCCTTGAGGATCAGCTGCGTCAATCTCAGAAAATGGAGCTGTCGGACAGCTGACCGGCGGTTTGGCCCATGATTTCAATAATATTCTAGCTGGAATTGGCGGAGCCCTTGACCTGCTCAGCCGACGCCTGGAACAGGGACGTACCGACGGTCTCGACCGTTATATTGTTGCTGCAAGAGGTGCAACAGACCGCGCTGCGGCGCTGACCCACCGTCTGCTCGCCTTTTCCCGTCGGCAGACACTTGATCCGCAACCTGCCGATATCAATGCGCTTATTTTCGGCATGCAGGACCTGATAGGTGGTACGGTCGGACCCGGGATTGTTCTCGACCTAAATCTCAGTGATGTCATTGGTCCTGCGCTGGTGGATACGAATCAGCTCGAGAACGCCCTGCTCAATCTTGCAATCAATGCGCGCGATGCCATGCCCGATGGCGGCACCCTGCGTATCGCAACGACACACACACAGCTCGACACGGTTCAGGCCAAGGAATGGGGGATACGTCCCGGCCTTTATCTGCTGCTTTCAATCACCGATACCGGTGTCGGCATGAGCGCCGATGTCATGGCGCGTGCTTTTGACCCCTTCTTCACGACCAAGCCACTTGGCAAGGGAACCGGTTTGGGACTGAGCATGATTTACGGTTTCGCCCGTCAGTCCGGCGGCAGGGTCAGCATCAGTTCCATCCCCGGTGCCGGGACATCCGTTCACATCTGGCTTCCCAGTCATGTGGCGGCCCTGCTCGAGACTTCGGCGTTACCAGAACGTGAGGCCGGCGGCGCTTCTCTGCGCAATCTCAGGGTTCTGCTCGTCGATGACGAAGAGACCCTGCGCTTTACCATTCGTGAAACTCTGGAAGAATGGGGAGCTATGGTTCAGGAGGTTGGCGATGGCGCAGCAGCCCTTGCTCTGCTCAACGATCAGGAGCGTCTTTTTGATGTCATGATCACTGATGTTGGCTTGCCGGGGGGGTTGAACGGAAGACAGCTGGCCGACGCAGCGCGCGAATTACGCTCCGGATTACCGGTCCTGTTCATCACGGGCTACGCCGAACAGGCCCTTTTCAATCGCGATGGTTCGGACGAGAAAATTCATATTCTCCCGAAGCCCTTCTCTACCGCCCATCTGGAAGAGAAACTCAGAGCCACGCTTGGTGGTCGCTGAGTTTCTGCATCACGGCTCTCAGGATACTGTCAGTGTCTCGCTCTTTCCCGAACCTTCCGGCTTCTCACCCCCTGGCTGCAACCCGGCCAGCCCTGTCACTTCAACAAAACGAGTCGGATAGGGCAGATGAATACCGCGAACTTCAAAGGCCTTCTTGAGACGACGATAGAATTCGCGCTGAACCGGCCAACGCCCTGCGGTCGTGGTGGGTAGCGTTCCACGTACTGTTACCGAAGTCTGGTTGAGGGAATCAACTCCCCACAACTGGAAATTATCGATGATCAGGGCACCGAAACGCTCTTCGGCCCGCATCTCGCCGTGATCTCATTGATCACTGCCACAACCTCATCCGTATCGGTTTCATACCCTGTCTCGGTCACGATCATCGCCCTGGCGAAATCACGATTGTAATTGATGATCTGGCCCAGCGAGCTGAAGGGGAAAATATTCATGGAGCCGTCGTTGGCACGCACGTGCACTGTACGCAGCGAGAGATGCTCAACGATACCATAAGTGCCGTTCAGGGTGACCGCATCGCCAACCGTCAGCGCATTTTCCATGAGCAGAAAGATACCATTGATAAAATCCTGCACCAGTTTCTGGGACCCGAAGCCCAGCGCCACACCAAAAATCGATGCACCAGCCAGCAACGGCGCCACATTCACCCCGATCTCGCTAAGAATCGTCAACCCGATTACCGTTACCAGAACAACCAGCAATACAATACGAATCATGGGCTGAAGTGTGCGCACACGAGCAAGCCGCGCCGCGCCGTCGTCCTGCGCCCCTACCTTGCGCGCATAACGCTCCAGAGTGATGTTACTGCCCTCCCAGACGAGTACACCCAGAAACAGGGCGATCAGCACTGTCATCGAAGAGGAAATCAGCCTGTATCCAAGACCGCCCACGCCAAACAGTGCTTTGATGGGCGCGCCCCATGCACTGGCAAGAGCGAGGACGGTCAAGGCAATGATGACCACAGACGTCACGCGCTGTGCAGGCGCGTAATACCGGGTAAAACGTGTCTGGGTATCCTCACCCAGAGCCACCCACCCCGGCGCGGTACGAAACACCCGTTCCAGCAATCCGTAAAGCACAATGCTGACAAACCGCATGATGACAAGCGCAATCGCACTGCGCAGGAACAGCTTCCAGATCGCAGCATAGCCATGATGGATCTCTGCAGCCCAGACCAGCCACAGGCCCATATCGAAGAACAAGGCTGCAATCCACCAGACCCGTCCGAACAGATGAAGCGAGCCAGCAGCCAACCCCTTCTTCTCACCCCGATCGCAAAAACGCATTACACGTCCGCGGCTCCGCATGATCATGACAGCAACCATGAGATGCAATACCAGGGTCACAATCTTGAGAAGCGCCTCGACGACATTGTCCGGCAGACCGCAATCATCCAGTGTTTCAAGCGCGGCGGCGGAAATACCTGTGGTAATCACCAGCAACCGGATCCAGTCGAACAGAAAGACCGAGGCGGAATCAGAAAGCATGGCCAGACGCAGCCACGGGCGCTTGGGCGCCAGAATGGTCCTGGCAGCCACGATCAGCCCGCCGGCAATCAGCGCTGTCAGACTCAAGGCCCGGAGCAGGGCCTCGGTTGTGTCATCGCCATCTGGATCAAACATGACCATCAGCAGGGCAATAAGCGGCACGACAAGTACGGGCAGACAGTCAAGCAGCAGACAAAAAATACTGTAGGGCAGACGCTTGAGTACTAGAAGCAGGCGAAAAAGAGCTCCCTGATGGCGCAGGCGTGAAAGGCGTTCCTTGTCCTTGCTCTCTTCTTCCTCGACCGTCACCTTATCAGGAGAAACGGTCGACGCCTCTCTCTCGACTGCCTCCTGAGCGGCTTGCCGATCGCCTCTTCCCTTGATGAACGCTGCATGACCCTTCCTGCGCGCCATCGCCTCGATCCGGCCACGCGGACCACGGAGCAGGAAACGAAGTGCATAGAACAGGGCCGTGCTGCTGCCGGCCAGAATGACAGCTCTCAGAAGCAGCTTGAGCGTTTTTTTCCGATCGCTCTCACTGTTACTCATATGGCGCCACCAGGGCTCAATGGCGCGCACATCGACAACCGTCCGCAAAAGCGTGTGCGCCTGGCCACTGACAGCGCGGCTCCAGTCAGTCGCACTCCCCAGTATCTCTGCACCAAGTCCGTCAGGCTTCAGTTTTGCCTGAGTACCGTGGGTACTCCCCTTTTGAGCCTGAGTCAGATTTTGCAGCGTCGTCAGAAATTCGCGACGCTTGGTCTCGTCATTCAGAACAGAAGCAAGCTGTCTGGCCTGTTCGGTCGTGATGCGTGGCACATCATTGCCGGTAGAGACCGTTTGCGCCTGCACAGGCTGGGTGACGCATAGCAGGATACCAAACAGCAGCGTCATGAATGCCGGAAACAGGGCACGGCACGATAACGCTCGGGAACGGGGCAGCATCAGGAAATTCCTTGCAGGAAACAGGACATGACAAACGCCCCTGCCTATGACGAGGGGCGCAGTCAGAGCAATCCGGGAAGGGTCGGCCGGGAGATCTGCAGCGTCAGAAAAAACGCCAGACACTCCCGGGGAGCAATCAGGCCGCTTCTGACAGACGATGTTCACGCCACAGGATTGCAAGCGCCGAGACAAGAGAGGCGATATCTTCCCGACGATGGAGCGGGCCTGGTGTAATGCGCAGACGTTCTGTTCCACGGGGAACAGTAGGATAATTGATGGGCTGGATATAATGGCCGAAGCGCTGAAGCAACGCATCTGACAGAGCCCGGCATTGCGTGGCATCTCCCACCATCACAGGCACGATATGCGATGGGTTGGCCAGATGCGGTATGTTGGCCCGATCAAGGCTCTCACGCAGCCAGGCAACAGCCTGTCTATGCGCCTGACGTTCTGCTTGGCTCTGGCGCAGATGGCGGATACTGGCCAGGGCACCTGCGGCGATCATGGGTGGCAAAGCTGTCGAGAAAATGAAACCCGATGCAAAGGACCGAACGAAATCACACAGGGCTGCCGTGCCGGTAATATAGCCGCCAACGACACCAAACCCCTTACCGAGTGTTCCTTCAATGACCGAAAGCCGGTGTGCAATACCCAGCTCCTCTGCCACGCCACCGCCCTGATGGCCATAAAGCCCGACAGCATGGACCTCATCAAGATAGGTCAGGGCATTATAACGATCCGCCAGATCACAGAATGCTTCGATCGGAGCAATATCCCCATCCATGGAATAGACGGATTCGAAAGCAATGATCTTGGGCGTATCGAGTGGAAGTGCCTTCAGCTTCTCTTCGAGATCGGCAACATCATTGTGACGGAAGATCATCTTCTCGGCACGGGAGTGACGAATGCCCTCAATCATCGAAGCATGATTGGCAGCATCCGACAGCACGACACAGCCCTTCAGGCGTGCGGCGATTGTACCCAGCGTCGCCCAGTTGGACAGATAGCCGGAGTTGAAGAGCAAGGCAGCTTCCTTGCCATGCAGAGAGGCCAGCTCGGCCTCAAGCGCCACATGTTCGTGATTGGTACCTGAGATGTTGCGTGTTCCTCCGGCGCCGGCACCGCTACGTTCCAGGCTTTCATGCATGGCCTTCAACACGTCGGGATGCTGCCCCATCCCCAGATAATCATTGGAGCACCAGACCGTGATGTCGCGTTTGAGCCCATGATGATAGGCGTGGGGAAACTGACCGGCATGACGCTCCAGCTCGGCAAAATGCCGATAGCTGCCGTCAGCCTTGAGCCCGTCAAGGGCTGTCTGGAAAAACCGGTCATAGACCGCATCTGCCTGCGCCATCTCTTCTCCTTCTCTTCAGCACCTAGCGCAGAACAGCTTAAGACGTTGCAGGGCAAGTTAAACTCACGTTATGGACGCCGTCTGGTTGTGCAGCCTGAACACGTCAATCAGCATCAATGCGGTCTCATTCCTTCTGCCCTGCGTGAAAGACAGGTCTGAGCTTCCCATAATGCATTGCCGGATGATCCGGAGCATTCTCCATCTTTCCCGAGACAGGACTCGATTTTTGCACAGGGGCAAGGCAGAATAGGGAGTGAAACAGTCCCCTATCTGATGCGCTAGTTACGCTCCCTCTTCACTTTCCATTCTGTTCAAGGACGAGACCATGTCGGCCTCCGCCCGCCCTTCACCCCTGTCACAACTGCTCTCCTACCCCCCGCTGGTCGCCCTCAAACCCTATTGGCGCGTAACAATCGCTGCCTTTCTCGGCTGGTTTCTCGATGCCTTCGATCAGACAGCCCTGCTTCTGACCCTGCCTGATATCTCTCATGATTTCGGCGTGACTATCAGTGCCATGGGTACGGTTCTGCTTGCACAAAGCATCGGGCGAGCCATTGGCAACACAGGCTGGGGCTGGCTGGCTGACCGTTACGGACGCCGCCTTGCCTTTCTGCTCGGCGTGCTCTGGTTCGGGATTTTCTCGGCAGCGACAGGATTCTCGAACGGTCTGATCAGCATGATCGTCATACAGTTTCTCTTTGGTATCGGTTTTGGAGGGGAATGGACTGCATCTGCTGCATTGCTGATGGAGAGCGTCCCCGGTCGCAGCCGCGCCATGGCGTCTGCCATCATGATGTCGGGCTATGAACTGGGCTTTCTGGCTGCAACGGCTGCACAAGCAATCATCCTGCCGCACTACTCATGGCGCCTTCTCTTCTTTATCGGGCTCGCCCCTGCCCTGCTCGCTCTGTTTATCCGCATCGGCGTCCAGGAAAGTCCGGTCTGGAAGCTCAAACAGGAAGAACGCCAGAACGCGACCGAAGAGGCACCGGTAGCCAAGGCAAAATTCGTACTGACCATAGCTGCCATACAGGCCATTGCCCTTATGTCCTTTCTGGAATTCCAGAAAGCTGCCATCTACAGTCTCTATCCAACAATTTTGCGCAACGTTCACCATCTGAGCCCGGCTCTCATTTTCTGGCCAATCAGCTGCTTTTGTATCGGCTCTCTCGTCGGCAAGCTTGGGTGCGGCGCGCTGGCAAGCCGTTTTGGCGATCTTCGCGTCATTATCGGGACGCTTATTGTCGTCGTATTGACCATTTACCCCTTCCTGAGCGCCAGTTCCTATCCTGTCCTGCTGATTGCCGCTGTGATCATGGGGCTTGCAGCCTCAGGCGTGTTCGCTCTGGTGCCGCATTATCTCGCAAAACGCTTTCCGTCAGATACGCGTAGCTTTGGCATGGGATTGAGCTATGCGATTGGTTCATTGGGTCAGGGTCTGGCGGGCAAGCTCGTGCCGGTTTGCGGTCGCTCTCTGGGGTTACCGTTGTCGGCGCAGCTCTTTGTGATCGGATCGAGCGTGATTGTGGGGGCAATTGCCTTATTGAACCAAAGGAACTGCCTGGAGAAACCATGGAGATCGAACAGGACTGATCTGCACAGGCTTTTTCTTCGAATAAAAAAGGCCGGAAGAGGAAACCTCTTCCGGCCTTTTTCCTGCAGGATACTACCCTTTCCTCAGGCAGAAGCGAGGGCATTCAGGCTGATCTGACGCAGAACATTTTTGGCAATCTCACGAACCGGTTCGTTCCGCGAAAGTACGAGCAGCGAAATCTCGACATTGAATTCCGTCTTGATCGCCGTCTGGATTTCAACACCAGCAAGAGAGTCGACACCCAGCTCATTCGGACGGGCACCCGGATCAATACTGTCAGGCGCCATCTTCAGAACACCACCAAGGATCGTCTTGACGTTCTCCAGTATGAAATCATAGCGCTCTTCCGGAGACAGTGCCTGAAGGTGAGCCAGCTTCTGCGCTGAAGAGTTCCGCACATTCTTCTCACGACGAATGAGTGCAAATTTGGGATTGCGCTCCAACGCACCGTGATGGGCAAAACAGGTTTCCCAGTCGATAGCCATCGCCGCGACCGTATCGCGATCCCGGTTGAGAAGATCCGGCAAGAGCGACAAAGCCTCGTCGCCAGGCAGGAGCCTGAAACCGGCATTTTCAAAGAGCTGTACGACACCGGCTTCCTGAGCCAGCATGCCCACTTCAGCAATTGGCCCCCATTGCACTGAAATGGCCGGGAAACCTTCCTTGCGCCGCGCACTGGCAAGGGCATCAAGCCAGGCATTTGCCGCGAGATAACTGCTCTGGCCAATATTACCGGTAACAGTCACGATTGACGAGTAAAGCACAAAGTAATCAAGCGGGCAGTCTCTCGTAAGCTCATCAAGATGACGTCCACCAAGGATTTTGGGAGTCATAACCTTGCGCAGGCTTTCCTCGGTGAATTTCGAGATCAATCTGTCATCAAGGACGCCTGCAGCATGAAAAACACCCTTCAACGGGCGGCCAGCCTCAAGAATAGCCGCTTTGATACGAGCCACATCGTCCCGCACACTCACGTCGCCATAGTGCAGAGTGATCCGTGCACCGGCCTTTTTCAGCGCCTTGATCTTCGCTACGGTCTCGGCATCATTACGTTTCCCACGCCCCATCAAATGGAGATGACGCGCACCGTTGCCTGCAAGCCATGCCGCAGTTGCAAGTCCCAACCCGCCCTGACCGCCTGTCACAAGATAGGCGGCTTCCGGATCAACTGGTCTCACAGGCTGACGCTGGGCGCGTACATCCGAAAGATCCTCATAAGATACGATGATTTTACCGATATGTTTCGCCGAAGACATGAATTTGAAGGCTTCGCGTACCTCGGATGCCGGAAAGACCTTATGAGGCAGGATGACCGTATCGAATCTCCGCGACAGGTAGGGAATACGACCAAAAAGTGCCACGGCTCTGCGACGGTCTCTGGCCATCATGAGATCAAGATCGAAGCTGTGGAACGAGACATTCCCGTTGAAGCTGAACTGGGACAGATCACGCTTTTCCCAGATATCCTTCTTGCCGATCTCGACAAAACGTCCCGTGTTGCAGAGCAAGGCAAGGCTGTGAGCCTGCATTTCGCCTGGCAGGCTGTTCAGCACAACATCGACACCCTTGCCGTCAGTCGCGTCAAGAATGCCTTCATAAAAAGCAAGACTGCGTGAATCCCAGACAGCTTCACAACCACGATCAAGAAGAATCTGCCGTTTCTCGTCACTGCTTGCCGTGGCAAAAATACGCGCACCGATAATCTTGGCAATCTCGATCGCAGCCAGTCCGACACCACCGGCAGCAGAATGCACAAGCAGGATTTCACCCTTCTTGAGGTGAGCCAGATCATGCAGGCAATACAGTGCAGTCCCGATGGCGATAGGGAGTCCCGCTGCTTCGATGACTGTGAGAGGACGACCTGCCGTTTCGAACAGATCCAGCGGCATTACACGAAGGTCCTTGGCCGGCAGGGTCATATGCGAGGCAAAGCATCCCGGATGGGAGGTCAGATAACGCTTGCCGACCTCAAATCTCTTCACTCCCTTGCCAACCGCAACAACCTCCAAGCAGCATTCCATGCCCATTTCAGTCGTGTGATAGGTATCGAGAAGGAATTTCTCCGGCAGGACGGAAATGCCTTTCAGCATATCCTTGAAGTTGAGTGAGGTCGCCAGAATCCGGATTGTGATTTCGCCACGCCCTGGTGGACGCACATCAAAGGCCGTGTAGTAAAGTCCATCCAGCGTACCAGTACGGCTTTTCTGAAGCTTGATGCCAGGCGAGCCCGGCAATTGTGCGAGCTTCCTGTCTGGCTGACCTTCAATTGGCATAAAGCGCGGCACAAAGCGGCGCCCCTCGCGCAAGGCAACCTCGGCTTCGGAATCATCATGCAGGATCTCCCCTGCAAGAGCCGTCAGGGAATCGGGTGTGGCCAGTGTATCGATGTCGATCACCTTGCCGCGGAATTCCGGACGCTCATCAACAAAACCCTTGAAGAATCCGACCAAGGCAGCGCCATCGGGAGACACTATGGCCGGTTTTGCAAGCATTTCTTCCGGATCGAAAAACAGTGCATTTTCAGAAACGAAGATGAATTGAGGCTGCTGTTCGCCTCCATCGATGAGAAGGCGTTTGCCAAATTTCACCAATGCATTGACCTGATCGACAATTGTGTCGAATGCGCCATCGGGAAAAGATCCTGCGTGATACAGGATGGCATCGAGAGAGAGGCCTGGCTCCAGACCAATCGTCTCTGCGGTAATATCGCCGGACCGCGGGACTGAGAGAACGGTCACACCATTGTCTTCAAGAAGTGCAACAAGCTTTTTGAGAGGTGCAGTCCTGGGTCCGGTAACCAGAATGGTCTTGGGCTCAGCGAAAAGGATAGACGGCTCGGTCTCGGTCCATTTCGTGAAATATTCCTGCTTTTCTGCTACCTGTGCCGTATCCTTGCGAACACGCGGCACTTCAGCAAAACGCATCCCCCTTACTTCGGCAACTGGCATGCCCTCTATGGTATAAAGACGCATATTCGCCTCGATCTGGCTCTGACTGATCGAGGTAATCTCCACCCGGGCAACAATTTCAGTAACGCCCTTGCTAAAACAGCTCAGGCGCTCAAAACCGACCGGCACATACATATGATCGTTGTAACTCTCGGGAATGAGACCGATCAAAGCATGCATGGCGCCATCCAGAAGCGCCGGATGCAGGTAATAGGCAGGAGCAGCGTCCAGCTCGGCCTCAGTCAGTGCAATACGGGCATAGGCGACTTCTCCCTGTACGGCAAAGCGCTGCAAGGTCTGGAAGCGTGGTCCATAATGGAAACCAAAAGCGCGAACCTTCTCGTAAAGCCCTGCACCTTCAAGCCCTTTGGCAAGGCAATCATGTGCCTCGTCTTTGTCCAGCACCGGCATGGGCCACGGTGCAGCTGACAGAATATCGACCCTGCCATGGTCGAGCCACATCTCGCTGTATTCTTCCTTTGCGCTGAAAAAGCGCAGGGTCTTTTTCGCTTCGTCATAATCAAGATGCATGACCGGGTTATCGCCAGTCTGCACTACCAGCGGCGCAGTAATCTCGAAATTCTCGAGGATAATTCCTGTCTGGCCCTCGACCTCATGCCCAACTGCCAGGGCTGCTTCAACAAAGCCTGCTGCAGGCAGCAGAACCACGTTATCAATGCAGTGATCCTTGAGCCACGGCACATTAAGTCCGGTCAGATCGACGACCCATGACTTGCCCGGTGTCATGGCTCCAAAGCCAATCAGAGGATGGCTGTCACCACCCTGGCGGAAACGTCTCTCACGCTCATTCTCGACCCAGAACTCTTCGCGTGACCAGCGATACGCCGGAAGATCAATCAGCTCACCGCCTGTGATGGACCGCCAGTCAAGACGTGCCGTCTGCAAGATGATCGCGGCGACTGCATTCTCGAGGCATTTCTCCTCTTTCTCCTGGCGATTTAGCGTACTGATCACGCTCAGCTTGGCTTGATGCTTGTCTGCAACCGATTTGAGTGAACGCCCTATCACCGGATGCGGACTTATCTCAACAAATTGAGTGAAACCATCATTCAGACAGGCTTCGGCAGCCGAAGCAAAAAGGACGGGCTGTCGGGCATTACTGAACCAGTATCCGGAATCCACACGATGATCTTCTGCCGTGAGCGTCCCTGAAACAGTAGAGTAGAAGGGTATGCTGGCCGCCTTGGGAGCAAGCGACTCAAGAGCGGATTTCAGATCGGATTCGATACGATCCATAGCCGGACTGTGAAAAGGCACCTCAACATTGAGAATACGATTGAACAGGCCTTTTTCCGATAGATATGCTGAGAGGATCTTTATACCAGCTTCCGGCCCGGCCACAGTGCAGGTATTGGGAGCATTGACCGCTGCCACGCAGAGTTCGGGTGCTTGCGTGTCAATAATCTCCTGAACAGCCTCGGCAGACAGGCCAACAGCGAGCATACGCCCCGTACCATCAAGGCTGCCCTGCAAGGCACTTCGGTGGTAAATGACTTTTACAGCGTCATCAAGACTCAGCGCGCCAGCAATATAGGCTGCCGCGACCTCCCCCATGCTATGTCCCAGAACAGCGTCAGGCATGATGCCCTGCTGGGCCAGATATTCGGTCACTAGAATCTGAATGACAAAAATTGCAGGCTGAAGAATAGCAGTATTGTTGATACGGGAAGAGTCTTCTTCCTTCAGGATTTCGTCGCAGATGGAAAATCCGGACAATGCCCTGAAAAGCGTATCGCAACGTCTTGCCTTGGCCAAAACCGGCTCAGGCGCATGACTTAACAGATAACGCCCCATCCCCCACCACTGCGGGCCCACACCAGAATAGACAAAAACGATACCCAGACCGGATTGGGCCTCGACGGTTGCCTGAAACATATCCTCATGACGCTGATCCTGCAGATACGCGTCGAGTTTTTCACCCAGATCCTGTTCATCACGAGCCAGGACAAGAAGACGGTGTCGAAACAGGGTCCGCGACGTAGCAAGACTGAACGCGAGATCTCCCAATCGCGGACAGGACTCATCAGAGAGACGGTCACGATAGGCTGCCGCCATGAGAGGCAATGAGGGCTTGGAGAAAGCCGTCAGCAGAAACGGAATTTTGTCATTGATCCGCTTTGCCCTGACAGCCTTGCTGGAAACTGCCTTACCTGGTTCCGGACGACGGAGCAGGGCAATAGCATTCGTGCCGCCATAGCCAAACGAGTTTACCCCGGCATAACGCGCTACGCCCTTTGTAGCGATTGACCGCATCTCTCCTCGAGGAACATCAAGATTCCATTCATCAAGATGAATGGAAGGATTGATCGTTTGCAAACGCGGTTGCGGTGGAGCCATCTGATGACGCAGGCACAGCGCAGCCTTGAGCGTGCCAAGTGCTCCAGCCGCCGCTTCTGTATGACCAAGATTGGCCTTGATCGCACCGATGACCAGTTTTTCGTCTTTGAACCGGGCAATAGATTGCGACAAAGCATAGGTCTCAATCGGATCACCTGCCGGTGTTCCCGTGCCATGGGTCTCGACATAAGCGACATCATTGGGTTCGACCTGGGCTATCTCAAGAACCTCAGTCATGAGACGCGACTGCGCTCCGGCATCAGGCGAAGTCAGAAACTGGGTACGTCCGTCCGAATTCACCCCGGTAGCGCTGACAATGGCATGAATCGTGTCACCGTCGCGTTCGGCATCTTCCAGGCGTTTGAGAATGAAAACCACCCCGCCCTCGCCACGGCCATAACCGTCAGCAGCAGCATCGAAACTCTTCGAACGCCCATCACGCGCGATAAAATGTCCTTTGGACATGATGATAGAGGTCTGGGGACAGATCATAAGACTGACGCCGCCTGTAACAGCAACATCTATCTCCCCCTCATTCAGGCTACGGCAAGCCTGATGCAAGGCAACGAGTGACGAGGAACAGGCCGTGTCAATCGACATGCACGGACCCTGAAAATCAAAAACATGGGCCAAACGGGCTGAAAGCATGGTTGAGGGCGTTGCAGTCGCTGCAAAATGATCACGCACAGTTGGCAAGTTATAGGGACTGGATGTGTGCACATGCGCATCAACAGCAAAGATACCGATGAAAACACCTGTTTTCTGTCCCGATAGCCTGGCGGGAACAACCCGGGCATTTTCCATCGCCTCCCAGGTTACTTCGAGCAATAATTTCTGTTGGGGATCGAGGATCTGTGCCTCTCTGGGGGAGATACCGAAGAAGAGAGGTTCGAACTCGTGTATGTTCTGCTTTAGGAAACTGCCTCGCCGCATATAGGTCTTCGAAGGAGCCTCAATTTCCTCGTCATAGAAGCGTCTTACGCTCCAGCGCTCCTCGGGAATATCTGTAATCGCCTCTCCCTCATCGCAAAGAAAAGACCAGAGTTCATCGACGTTCCTGATGTTCGGCGCCAGGCGGCAGCCAATTCCAACAATAGCAATATCAGATGTTTTCTTGCGCAACATGACAAAGACCCAAAATATTACAAATAATCACAAGGAAGACTATCGACACCTCACGGTCATTACCCGTGAAACTTTCTTGTCTCTCCGCTCTTCAGCGACGGCCTGTTTCCGACCGCTGAAAAGCCGAGGAAAGCCGCTGACGATCGATCCGTCCATCAAGGGACCAGGCATATGATCGACTGACATAACCCTGACCGGCGGCAGAGTCGGATAATAGGCTCGCAGTGCCTGGGCCAGCTGTTCAGCACTGAAATCGTCTGACGAGGTACGGACGATGTTGAGCTGATTTCTGCCGTCTTCGGCCAGTGATACAAAACTGCCGACATCACGCTGCCCTAACAAGGTTCGTGCGATGTCATCAATCACGCCCAGATCGAATTTTTCTCCTCCCAGAGAAACGAGATCATCGATACGGCCGGTAATACGAAGCTTCTTGTCTGATTCGAGAATGCCACGATCACCCGGATAAAACCAACCTTCTGCAAAATGCCGGGATTGTTTTTCCTGGATATCAACATAACCATCGAGCAGGCCTGAACCTTTGACGCGGACGATACCCTCCTCTCCCTGAGGCAAGGGCACACCATGGTCATCGACCACCTGTAATGTAATCCAGGGCAGAGCCATACCAACCGCATCTTCGGTCTCGAAAGATGCAGCATCTCCAATCGCTATCGCCCCGACTTCATCGGTGCCATAGGCTGTCGTGACATTGCGCGTAAGCCGGGCAAGTGTCTTTTCTCTCAGGGATGAGCTCAGTTTACCGCCTGTTACAACAAGCTTCAGCGTGTCCAACGGTGCCATACCCGGCGGCAGGACTTCAATGATATGAGCAAGATGACTGGGTGTCACGACAGCAACCGTCGCAATCTTACGAGCAATCAGAATGCCTATATCTGTGTGACTTACGAAATTAAGAGGCGAACCACCACATAATGCACTGCAGCCGACAATAAACCCGGTCAATGAAACAATACCAATTGTGGACAGGACATGCGGTCTTTCAGCTGTGATGCCCCCCATAATCTGATCTTGAAAGATCATATGCATGATGGCCATCTCTACCTGACGAAAGCTCATCGACAGGACACGTCGCTCTGCATCCGTTCCGGCAGCAATGCCGTAACGGCATATCGTATCGCAATCAATGGCAACATCGAGCGGTCTGGCCTCAGCCTGACGTACACGAGTCAGCCAGACCTCATTGATCTCCAAGACCTGGGTATTCTGAAGCGACAGCCCCCCGAAAGAAAGAACCATATCCGGCTCAAGAAGCTGGATATCACGGAGGAAAGAAGGGTCAGAACTCTCAGGCAAAGACACACTTGCCACCCCTAGAGACGCAAGGGACAGGACGAAAACCCAATGCCAGTAGAGATTGCCGCAATGGATACCGACAAGCTTCGGTCTGGCTTCGCGCAGTTTGTCCAGGGCAGCAGAGACTTTCATCACATCGTGGTCGAACTGGGCAAAGGTCCAGTCTTGTGAGAGGCTGTCAAAAGCCAGGGATTGAGGGTTCTGCCTCGCGTGACGCAGTGCCATGACATGAAACATTTTAATCAATCCCTGAACAAAAATGGGGCGGCCATGACAGCCGCCCTGTTTACCCACAAACCACGGGGCAGTTTTGAAACTACAACCTATCCTGCCTGTGCCCCATAAAACGGGGCCGTAGACTCCGCCAGGTAAGGCCCACCAGCAAGAACCTCTATAGCCAGAATACACACTGCATCTGATTGTCGGTCACTCAAATCAAGCACTGCAGAGCCTGTAGTCCAGCGTTGTCGTCCGTCTTCCACATTGGCCCATCCTTCAAGCGTTTCATCAATGAGATGATTACTGATATAGCGGGTCTTGTCAGACTCCCATATCTGGATATCTCCTACAAGTACTCCGAGATGACGCCTGTCATCATAGAAGGGGCCAATAACGTCGGCCGGACGAGAGACGCGCGATACAATGCGAACCTTGCGGGTATCGGGCGGTAACATGAATACGCTCGAACGATTGACTGTCCGCATTTTACGCATCACTCGGCCATGATCGTCAACAAGGTGCAGATCAGGATCTTCCGTGATTTCCGGTTCGCGCTTGATTTCTCCCAGCCCGAGAGCTGCCGCTCTGTGCGCAAGGGATGCGTGGAGCGGCTCGACAAAGCGACGCTCAACCCGCAGCGGCGCCGCTCCATCGCTTACCCAATCCCGCTCAGCGGCATTGAGGATATGCACGACCGAATTGGCCTGGGCAAAACGCTTGCGATCACCAGTATCGAGATAACTTTCGGTCAGCGCCCCCTCTGACCAGAGAATGGAATGCTCATTCGTCTCAATATGATAATAATCGAAATGAGTAATTGTCCGGTCATAGTAAATGCTGCGCCCATTAACCAGCATACGGGCAGGTACAAACGCACCGTTCAGGAACATGGCATGTTCTGGTGTGACAAGCAGATCCCTGTGCGGAATATTTTCACCAAGCGCACTACGCAGAATACGAACCGGATAACCTGCTTCATCGTCATCCAGCCAGGAACGCACAATGGTCGAGCGATGCCCCAGCCACACAATCTCACGGAAAACTTCTTCTCCATTGACGCAAGCGGCTACGCGATCACCGACCCTGAGATCTTCGATAGCGACCTCACCATGCTCCGTGCGGATCATTGTTCCCTTGAGAAAGCACTTGTCATAGACGAGGATCGTACTGCCATCCACTGGATCTCTCTCCAGATGATAATCCGTCGCTGCGTTCGCTTCCGTCCCACTGACCGGGGCTGACCACAGAACCTGTCCATTTTCGTCGACAATACTGATCTGGGTGCTGCTGTAGACGATGCGCTGCCCCTCGGTCCATCCGAGGGTATCAACATCAATACGCCCCTTCCAGCCAATATGAACCCCTTGCAACACAGCACCCGACTGAACGATGAGTAACCCGCCAGCACCCTCACCTTCTTCCGCAATACCGGAAATCGTGACATTCGTCAGAGTAGCACCGGAATTAACCGTCATGGTACCACCACGCGCAATAGAAACCGTTTGGGCAGATGCCATTGCATCGAGCGTAACCTCACCATCCGCCGCAATATTTGCCGTATTAATCTTGCCTCCGGCGAGAGCATGAGCACTCCCACCAGCTCCGACTGAAAGATTACTTGTCACTGCAGCACGCTCGACCTGCACAAGACCACCAGCAGAGACGATAGTATCGCTTGCCTGACCACCAGGACCCAGGATCTGCGTCCCTGCGCTGAAGATGGTCTTCATCGAGACGCCGCCAGACGCTACAGTTTGAAGCCCACCAATCAGACTGCCTATATCCGTTCCTCCGCTCTCCAGAACCTCGGTCGAACCGATATCAAATTTACTTGCGGATATAACACCAGGACCTGAAAAACTCTGCCCTTTTAGTGTGAACCCTCCCCCTGCAATACCATACCCACCGGCTTGCACATGAGCATCCAGCACAAGGCCGGGACGCCCTCCGTGAGCAGGTATCTGGCTTGCAAGCACACCTCCCTGGGGCCCTACTGTAACGCCGCTGACAAGGCCATTATTGATGGCTGCAAAACCACCGCTGTCATAGGCGGTTCCTCCCATGACTGAGCCATCGCCACCGGCAAGAACCACACCGCCTGACACCACGGTGGCTCCCGACGCCATTGCAGCTGCGGAAGCAATCAGCATGGCAGGATTATTGGTGCCACCTGCACCCAGACCTGCAACGTAGCTGTCAATCGTTACAGCATCCGCGCCTTGTGTAATGAGCGTCGCACCGCTCAACACACGGTAACTGTAAGGACCGATTGCGGTAATGGACGCTGCGCCCGTCATACCATCAGAAGTAATACCCATATGCCAGCTCCCGCTCGAATATACGAGTACGCATCATTAAAACGAAAAGAGAATGACAAGACGAAAAACATGTCGCTGCGTCACAGATCAACGCCCAATTCGCAAGATACGAAATTCACTCGCCTATGTTTTGTTAACTAAAAATCAATTGGCACATGGGGTTTTGTTAATCAATACAAGTATATATAGGGAATTTTTATGATGATTGACGATCTCGCGTTTCTTTTTGGAAAACCATTTCTTCGACTTCAGTTAGAACCTTGTTAAGCTGGCTTTTTTTCCGGTGATGCCGCTCACAAGGATACACACACACCTAAACCACTATTTTTATTTTTCGATAAGAAACCGAAGCAGAATATGTCTGCAACACTCGTTCGAGCTAATTCGCACATCAATATAGAACTACAGAATCTGTTACGGGATAAGTTCTCGCCTACTCGTACCACGAGCATTGTCTGCCGGGCGTGAGAAGGCGAGAACTACGATGTTTAGGCCAGTACTGCCGATTTAGCTTCAGATGAAGACTCCAGCATGTAAGGACCTCCCGCCAGAATCTCGATCGACACCATGGCTATGGTATCGACGGCGCCGTCATCCCAAGGCAATTCTGCATAACCGGTTGTCCAGCGATGCGATTCTTCTTCCTTACCAGCCCAGCCGCTCAGATCATGTGATGTCAGATGGGCATCTATGAGACGCGTACGCCCAGCCTCCCACACCTGGATCTGACCGACCAGAACCCCGAGCTCGCGTCGATCGTCGAGATAGGGCCCGACAACGTCGATGGGACGAGAGATACGAGAAGCAAGATAAAGCTTCTGCGCCCCGGACGGCACCATGAAAACATGCGTATTCTTGACGATACGTAGCGTACGGATCTCTCTGCCCTTGTCGTCAACAAGCCGTAGATCAGCTTCTTCTGTCAGAGCCGGCTTTGGAAGAGTCACACCAAGAGTGAGCTTTTCCGCTCTTTCAGAGAGCTCGGCAAAAAGAGGCTCGACAAAATCGCGCTCGACACGCAGCGGTGCGGCAGCATGCTCTTCCCAGTTTTTGGCAGGCGCATTCAGCAGACGTACCACGGTATCATTCTGCGAGAACGTGAGGCGATCACCTGTATCGAGATAACTTTCACTCAGTGCACCATCAGACCATATGATCGAGTGCTGATCTGTTTCGACATGGAAGTACTCGAAATGGCTGATCGAACGATCATAGTAGATACTGCGACCATTCACCAGCATACGCGCAGGAACAAAGGCATTATTGAGGAATATTGCATGTTCCGGCGTTACGAGAAGATCCTTATACGGAACATTTTCTCCAAAAGCGTCCTTCACAATACGAACCGGATATCCACACTCGTCATCATGGAGCCCTGGCCGGATGGTGGCAGCACGATGCCCGATCCAGATGATCTCACGATAGATTTCCTTTCCATCCGAGAAGGCCGCCACGCGATCACCTACTGCGAGATCCTCGACCGCACATTCACCCTTCTCGGTACGAATCATCGTACCCTTAAGGAAGCATTTATCATAAACAATTGAGAGACTTCCGTCTGAGTCTGGCTGCACACGAAAATCACTGGCACTCGAAGCAGCCGGGACACCAACAACAGGACCGGACCAGAGTTTGTTTCCGCTTGCATCCGTGATTGTCAGCGTATTGCCGCTATAAACAGTCTTGGCTCCGGAGACATACTGGACACCGTCGATATCAAGCCGGCTCTTGTAACCCATGGACGTAACGCCGTTGAGTACAGCTCCTGACTGGAGAACCAGAAGTCCGCCAACACTACCGCCAGAATCAATGCCTGAAATGACAGCATTCACGAGTGTTGCACCCGAACCGATCGTAAATGTGCCCCCACCGGAAATGGTAACATTGGAAATCACAGCAGCAGAATCCGCAGAAGCTGCCGCTGCTGCCTGAACCTGGAGATTGGTGACAAGACCACTAGCTGTCGCACGCAAAGAACCGCCAGAAGCAAGCGTAACCGCTGATGCAGTCCCCCCACTCACCATGATTAGACCATTTGCCAGGGCCGTAGCCCCACTTGCAAAACCTCCGGACTGAAGGATCTGCGTACCTGCGCTGAAGATCGACTTCAGGGCCGAGCCGGCAGAACTGACGATCTGGGTACCACCGATAATACTCCCGACCTCAGTACCGGCCGAGTTAACAAGCTCCGTCGAGCCAACATCGAATGTTCCTCCGGACATGATGCCGGGACCCGCAAAATCCTGCCCCTTGACCGTAAATTTACCACCCACCGCACCATATCCACCGGCCTGGACATGCGTGTTGCGGACAACCCCAGGACCACCGCCGGAACCCGCAGCCCCGCCTGCATACACAGCGCCCATTGAGCCGATCGTCGCGCCGTCAACAAAACCACCATTGATAGCAGCAATAGAGCCACTGTTAGTGGCCATTCCGCCTACAACAGTACCGCCATAGACACCCAGAGCTGCACCACCAAACCCGACTTCAGGCCCGGAAACAATACCACCTGCCGACGCCATCACGAGTGCCGGGTAATTTGTGCCACCAGACTGTCCGGGTATCGTACCCGAACTATTGTTGGGTCCGTTACCGAAGCCGGAAACAATAGGACCCGAAATGACATAGCCTGCACCCTGAACAACCAGGGTAGCACCGCTCAGAACTGAATATTGCCCACCACTACTGGTGATTGTAGCACCACTGGCTGTAACATCCGATGTAATTGCCATTCCGGCCTCCACAAAATACCCGACGCGGCAAACCCAGAATTTCCCACCGGAATCCCCGTGGAAATGAGTCCCGCAGTTTCACGCGGTCTGCCGCGCATTCAGCCAGTCTATCTCTGGCAATTATCGTTTCCTATTTACCAACACTCAGGTGACACACAAAACGAAAGAACGCAATGGATAATTAGTTACCGATCCTTTCCAAAAATGAAACACTATGCATTATTTATTTATACTATAGTAAAAATTACTTTATCTAGAGTAAATTTCATGTAAATTTTCGGTAAAGTCTGAAAACGTACAGGAGAATTATCATTTATGTATATTTATTCTCAAAAACAAAGATTGATACATTGTTTTTTTTGATAAAAAAAACTTACTTCCTCTCGATTAACTATTTATTATTTTCCCATAGACAAATCTCCATGCGATAATACTTTATGCGCTTTATCAAATCCTATTCCCCATTACATGTAGCCACCCATATTATTAACCTTACAATAGACAGGAAATCCGCACCTAAAAATATTGCGTTTAATGCCCTCAGAGTTCAGTATCGACCCTGATGTCCTGGAATTGAAGTGGTCGCGAAGTGAGTAAAATAATTTTCCTTAACCCTTTTAGTCCTACAGCCATTTCAGGTGGCATTAAAGTAACCTATCAGCACGCAGCCATTCTTGCAGAACTTGGCCATGATGTGTCGATTTTTCAGCCAGCAGGGAAATCTGAGTGGCTTGAGATTTCCGATCGAATCACATTTTGTAGTGATATTGTATCGGATGAACGGACTCTTCTGGTCTACCCCGAGACCTTGAACGGCTTCATGCTTGATCTCGCCCGCGCTCCGCTCCCGGGTACCAAAGTGATGTTCTGTCAGAACCAGTTTTACCTTTACAGTTTCAGGCTGCCTGGAGAGGATCTTCTGGGGATGGGATTCAAACATTTTATCGTACCCGGCCATGAAACAGCCAGATCCCTCGCCTCCGTACTCAGATTACCCAATATCCATGTCATTCCGAACTCGATTGATCCCGAGCTCTTTTACCCACGCCCCAAGCAGCTATGTATTGCGACGAACCCTAGCAAATGGCCTGCTCAGAAAGGCAACTCCGCCATAGCAGAGCTTCTCGGTTCCATGCTGCATCTCAAATATCCCCACACGAAGGATATTCCCTGGATTCCGCTCGAAAATCTGGCACAGCACGATGTCGCCCAAATCATGGGTGTAGCCAGCATCTTCCTGGCCTTGTCGCGTCAGGAAGCGGCTCCTTTGACACCACTGGAAGCCATGGCTTCGCGCTGTGCTCTGGTCGGTTTCCATGGCACAGGTGGCATCGATTACGCGACACCGTATAACGGGCACTGGTTTTCCCCAGAGCAATGCGAGGAAATCGTTGACTGCATCGCATCGCTTATCTTTGAGATCTCTCATGGTGCACCACGCGTTGACAGAATGCTTGACGAAGCAGAAAAGACTGCCAGAAAATATTCTGTCAGTGCCACATATCAGGCTATAGTCCAGGTTTATGGCGAGATCCTCGCACCATTGGCTGCCTAGGATTTTTACAGAGTAAACATCAAGGGCAGTTACCTATGGACAGCATGCCGAGCCAAATTGGCCCTGAAGGAATCAGATATGATTTTCAAGATGGTTGCCGTGTCAGCCTTCCTGAAGGACAGTGGCATCTGGAGATCAAGGATCTGCTCACCCAGACAGTGCTTTTCTCCGACAACAGCACCGGCGGACTTGTTACAAGCACCAAAAGATATTTTATTCCGTTCTCGATCAAGGTGAGCCGCGCCGGGCGAGTTATTTTCAATCATATCATGAATCTCCGCGATCAGGAGGTGTTGATTGACATGCATCTCGGTGGGATCGGCGATCATATTGCCTGGATGGGGCATGTTGAAGCTTTTGTGGAACGACATGGCTGCAATCTTACCTGCATCGTACGAACCGATATTGTCGAACTCTTCCGGGAAAAAAGCGATCTTATAACCATCACTGACAATCACGAGCTTTTCAGTCATCAATATTATGCCCGCTACAAGGTCCTGATCTTTTTCAACGACAATGACCGAAACTTTCAACCCACCGACTATCGACAGGTTGGGCTAGGCGTTATGGCTGCCTACATTCTTGGCCTTCCCCCTCAGGATCGACGCCCAACCATCAGAATTGCCGAGGGAGGCAGACCAATTCCTGAAGAATATGTCTGCATAGGCACCCAGGCAAGCGGGCATAACAAATACTGGAACAACCCGACAGGTTGGCTCAATCTGATCCCGTTTCTCAAAAAGCTTGGCTACCGGGTTATCTGCATTGATCGTGACCGCGTGACCGGCAGCAACACGATCTGGCATCATATTCCTCATGGAGTAGAGGATATGACAGGCCAGATCCCGCTAACTGAACGCGCACGCTGGTTAACTCACGCGGCCTTTTTCATAGGTCTATCGAGCGGTCTTTCCTGGGTCGCCTGGGCTGCCGAGTGCCCTGTCATACTGATCAGTGGCTTTACGGAACCTTACAATGAGTTTGCAACACCTTATCGCGTGATCAACCGGAATGTCTGCAACGGATGTTCAAACGACGTGACCCTGGAGTTCGAACGGTCAAACTATATGTGGTGTCCGCGTCATGCTGATACAGAGCGCGACTTCGAATGCACCAAGATGATCTCCTCACGCCATGTCGAACAGACCATTGAACAGCTGATCGCAGATCAACAGGACTATGCCTAGTATGAGCGATATCAATTCCATTATTGATTCGATTTTGAACTACGCTGGACCGAACCAGACTGAATCATCTTCAACCCCACCTCCGTCTTCCGCCGTTGCCCTTGAAAGCTCTGCCCCGGTCTCTGCACAGTCAAACAGCAACAGCGCCTTTCCAGCCTCCCCGGACGTTCCGACACAGATCACTCCGACAGGCATTGCCTATGACTTCAATTTTGGCCCGCGTATCAGCCTTCCCGAGGGGCGCTGGCGGGTCAACCTGCTGGATCTGGATCGTGACGTGCATCTCTACAGAGCCGAGACCGGCGCCTGTATGATCGTCGGGTCGAAAAAATACTATATCCGTACACGGCTCGAAGTTCTTTCACTCGACACAAATGAAGTTGTTCTCGTGCATGATTACGATTGCCGCGATCAGAACGTAGCCATCCTTTTGCCCGGGGGTACGCTGGGCGATGCGATCGGATGGTTTTCATACGCGGTCAAGTTTCAGCAGCTTCATCAATGCCACCTGACCGTCGCCATGAACCCGGACGCGTGCAAACTCTTCGCCGGGCAGTATCCCGGCATCAGGTGTTGCACCTTCACGGAATATGAGGAAATCAAGCACCTCTCATATGCCACCTATCATATAGGTCTCTTTTTTAATGACGAGGTCCATGACTGGCAGCCTTCTGATTTCCGTCTGGTCGGATTACATCGCACGGCTGCCTATATACTGGGTGTGAATCCTGCCGAAGTGCCTCCACGCATGGTGCCATGGCCGGAGGCGAAACCGCCGATAGAAGGGCCGTATGTCGTTATAGCCACTCAGGCATCCAGCCAGTGCAAATACTGGAACAATCCTTACGGGTGGTCACGTGTGATTACCCATCTCAATCAGCTTGGTTACGAAGTTGTCTGCATCGACAAAAGCCCCGTGGGCGGGCACCGTAACAACTGGAATTATATTCCGCACGGAACGCGTGATGAGACGGGAGATCGCCCGCTTGCCGAACGTGTACACTGGTTGCGCCACGCCACCTTCTTTATCGGCCTTTCAAGTGGCCTCTCCTGGTTAGCCTGGGCAGCGGGAACGCCTGTTGTCCTGATAAGCGGCTTTACCCACCCCTTGAATGAGTTCGAAACCCCCTACCGCGTATTTAATCCTCATGTCTGCAATAGCTGCTGGCATGATGTTCGCACACCTTTTGATCACGGGAACGTCTTGTTCTGCCCACGACATGAAAATACTTCGAGGCAGTTCGAGTGCACCCGCCTGATCTCACCCGAACACGTCATCTCCTATTGCAACACTATACATCAGAGACAGCAATCGCTTCCCGCGATCGAAGAATAATTCCTCTCCCCAGATTTCAGATAAACGGATATTATCGAATGTACGAAGAAAATCAGCTGCTCATCGACGCGCAGGCGTGGAAAGAGAGAAGTCTGATCGAATTACTTTACTTCAGAAGAATAACAAAAGGTGAAGATCCGATCTTTCTTTTCCTTGGAGATGGTGAAAACGTTACCGAAACACTGAGTGCGGAAACATTACATCGACAGGCCTCACGCGCCGGCGCTCATCTTGCACGTACACTCGAACGTAATTCGCGTATCGTCCTGCTGTTCGAGAACGGTCTGGATTATATTATTGCTTTTTTTGCGTGCCTCTATGCAGGGCATGTTCCTGTATCCGGGATCTATCCGAGTTCGATCGGCGCGAGAGAGCGTTTTGCTTTCGTATTGCAGGACTGTCAGGGACAGGCCGTGCTTGGTAAGAAGGAAACGCTCCAGCTTTTCCATTTTGATGCTGGTCTGGAACAGCCTGTCAAATGGATCCCCCTGGAGAGCGCACTAAAATCGTCACGTGAAATTGAGCCGATTCCGGCACTTTCGGAATCTCTAGCTCTCATACAATACACTTCAGGATCGACAGAGACTCCGAAAGGAGTCGGATTATCGCATAGAAATATCTGTCACAATATTTATATTCAGCTCATTTCCTATCAATATCAGGATACCGGATTAATCTGGCTTCCTTTCACTCATGACATGGGTCTTATTGGTGGTGTCTTACCTGCTCTCGCGGCCGGAAAGCCCTTCTACTTCATGTCTCCTGATAAATTTATCGAAAAGCCGTCTCGATGGCTTGATGCGATCAGTCGGTTTGGTGCGACACTCTCCGGCGGTCCGGATTTTGCCTATCGATATTGCGCTCGCCTTCCTCCCAACGAAATCTCACCGCACTGGGATTTGTCCCGTTGGAAGGTTGCATTTAACGGATCCGATAGTATCAACCCTGAAACACTCGACAATTTCTACAATGTTTTCAAGAACAACGGCTTCGTGAAAGAAGCTTTTTATTCCTGCTACGGCCTCGCTGAAAATGCCTTGCTCGTGACATCGGGTACCAAGGATCAAGGCATAAGACTGACATCCTTTGACCGCTTTTCGCTCAGCCAGGGGAAAGCGGTGGCTACATCGCAACATATCGAAAGCTCCACGACACTTCTCGCCAGTTGCGGCTTACCACACGAAGAACAGCATGTTCATATTGTGGATCCCGATACAATGACTTTTCTTGCTGAGGATCTTGTTGGCGAAATCTGGGTCGACAGCCCCTGCGTCAGCATCGGTTATATAAATAACCCCCAGCGTAATGCCTATAGTTTTATAGAAATCGATGGAAAAAGGTATCTGAGAACACAGGATCTAGGATTTCTACATGAAAAAGAACTTTATCATGTAGGCAGGTCGAGTGAAAAATTTACGCATGAAGGCAATATCTATTATACAAATGATATCTCCCTCTCCCTGAGCAAGGCATTTGCAGGCGCGGTATGCCTGGTCGCGCCTCCATGCCTTCCCCAACGCAGATTACCCAGCCTGATTATAGAGTACGAAACGGCACCGGATCCCACGGGTCTGCGGGCACGCGTGTCCGAGACAATGAAACGCTATCGGATTACGCAGTTTGCCTATTACGCCATCCGCAAAGGATTTGTTATCCGCACCCCAAGTGGCAAACTCCGAGCAGATCTCACACTTGACAATATCATGGCCGAGCAGTCGGCGATCTTGGTGTCGGGTGACACAGAATCACCCGTCGTCAGGGGCGCAAGCTCAATCATTTGATGGGCAGAACGACCTATGAGCAAGGCTAAAATCCGCTTATCCGGCTCACATTATGGATATTGTCACAAGTTGGTCTTGTCCAAAGCGGCATCGGTCACGTATGCATGTCCCAAGAGGCCAGTGCTTGCCTCCGAAAAACCGCCAATCGATCACAAAACTTGTGATCTTTTCCTCTTTGTGACAACCTTGTTTCGATCAGGCTGCACCTTTTAAATTTCCAAAGGTATTCTGCAAATGGCAGACAATAATTCAGACAAGATCCTGAACCAGATCGCACAGGGCATAGCGTCGCTTAATGCAGAATCAGCACCTATCATCTTTGCCGATAATGTGCCGGTCTACGGACATGTCGGGGGTATCATAACCGTTACCCTTGCTGCAGAACGTCCTCATGGCAACGAAATTGTAATTGCACCAACTGCGCATCTCAGACTGACCCCCAAGGCAGCAAAGCTTCTGGCCGAGTCTATTTTGAAAGCTTTCGCAATGGGAGAGCGCAAGGAAGCTCCTGTCAACTGAGAAGAAATTGTTCTCGTGAACCGGATCTCACCGTTCCCCTATCGGTGAGATTCACCATCGATAGAGCTCCTCTCCCGTAACAAACCTGCAAGATTGATCCGGGCATCGTTATCGCCAGCTGCCGCCCCTGCCTCGAAATAATGGCGGGCGTACTCGGTGTTTGCCGCAACAGCGCCACAGCCTTCCTCATGAAGCAGGCCAAGCATGTTGAAGGCCTTGCTGATACCACGACGAGCGGCTTCAACATACAAAGCATAGGCACCTGCCTTGTCCTGCAGTACGCCGTCTCCCTTCAGGAAGAGATCAGCCAGGTTGTAAAAGGCCCACCCCTCGCCACCCTCTGCTGCAGCCTCATACAAGGCCATTGCCGTTGCGACATCACGGGCCACACCCCAGCCGCGTTCATAAGCACGTCCGAGCATATTGAGCGCCGTCGGATGACGAGACTGGGCCGCTCGAACAAAAAGACGATATGCCTGCTGAGGCGCGCCGACATCCAGATACCATTGGGCGAGGTAAAGCTCGGCCTTAAGACGTTCATCGAGAGGCGTTATGGAGACAGGAGATGACATTGGCCACGAGGATCTGTGATCAGGGATGATTCCGGCCCCTCAGACCCGGGTGCAGAGCCTGAGAGGAGCAGAGCAGCAATACGGGTAGGAAGCCTTTTTTCCTGCCCGCATCGTGCAGAGGCTCGTCAAGAAAATCGAGCCTCGTGCCTCAGAAACGTAATCCTACAGACCCTAGGAACGTACGACCTGAGAGAGGAACGGCACGGGATGCAGAAAAAGCGGAAGCATAGTTGAGATGATTGGTCAGGTTATTCGCATTGAACTGAACATGATAGCGCTCATAATCATAGGAGAGCATGGCATTGAGCGAAACGTTGTCAGGCATGCGCCCCGTATTGGCTTCATTGGACCAGTAGCCCGAAGAATACTGTACGCCACCGCCCGCCTGTAGCTTGCCCTGATTGGGCTTCAGAACGAGGCTTGACACATTATAAGTGCTCCACACCGACAAACTGTTATTGGGCAGCTGCGGCGCCTTGTTGTTCCTGTAATTGGTGCTATGCGTCACCTTGCCGCCCATATAGGAATAGGAAGCATAAATCTCCCAGTCGTTGGTGATCTTGCCCGTTGCGCTTACTTCAAGGCCACGGATACGCCTGCCTGAACCTGCATCCTGGAACCCTGTAATAATCTGGCCAAAATCGTCATAGGTGAACGAATTGTTCTGTTCGATCTGGAAGATCGCAGCCGTGACACCCAGCTTCTTGTTCAGGAAATCGGCCTTGCCGCCGAGTTCATAGAGATCGCTGCGCTGAGGTTTCATGTCGCGACCATTTATAGCCACATCTCCGATATTGATGGATGTTGCTGTCTGGGAAGAAACATCGGTGCCGACCGGCTTGTAGGACTGGGCAAAGGTAAAGTAGAAAGTCGCGTTCTCGAACGGCTCGTACATGAGACTGGCAGACGGGCTGAACTTGTTCGTATTCTGCTTCTGCACGCCCTGAGTCGCAGCTGCGGCACTCCAGTAGGTCGAACGGTAGCTGTCCCAACGCACTGTACCATAAACCGAAAGCTGCTTGGTCAGATTGATCTTGTCAGCGAGGAAAAGACCCAGATCCCGGAAATCGGACGTGCGGCCGCCTGTTGACGGATAGGTAATCTGCGTACCGGGATATTCAAATTGTGGCGTACGTATGAGCTGAGTGTTCGAACGATTGATATATGTGCCGTAAACACGATTGTCCTTGGTATAGTTGATATCGACACCAGCCCGCAAATCGTGACGCAAGAACCCTGTCTTGAATTTCGAATGTCCCATAGTAACGTTCTGAACACCCCAGCCAGCCTGATCATAGGCCATACCGCCGCCAGCACCGTAAGCCAGAGCAGGATTGCGGCCGGCGAGAAATGCTGTTGCACATGCTCCTGAACAGGCAGCTGGCGTCGTGGCAGCAAAATCACGCGTATAATGCGAGTAACGCGTATCGTTGGAGAGCGTGAGCCACTTTGCTATCTGTGATGAGAATTTTGAAGTGACCATATGAACGTTGCCACTGTCACGATCGAAATTACGTGAGTAATTTGTATCACGAGCGAGGCCACGTTCGGTAATCGGCCGGAAAGTCGTGCCGGTCTGGATCATCGATACGCCATAATCCGGGCGACCACGGCTACCGAGCCACTGGTAATTCAGATGCCAGGTGTTTTTTGTACCCAGACCCACCCCGAGGTCTGCTGCAGCACCGTAACGGTCGGTACGCACATTATTGCGATCCGCCATCATCTGCTTGTTGTACATCCCGTTCACACGCAGCGCCGTATGGGAATTGATCTCATAATTGGCATCAGCCGAGCCGCGATAAAGCATCCCGCTGCCGAAAGACTGGTCAGCCCCGAATGATTTTCCCAGATGGGCTTTCTTGAGTGTCTGGTTGATCACACCACCCACATTGCCTGCACCAAAATACTGGCCAGATGGACCTTTGACGACTTCGACGCTTTCCGTGTTATAAACGTCACGCACGTAATTGCCGAAATCACGCAGTCCATCTTCGTAGATATCGCCACGAGCCTGCTGACCACGGATACGGAACTGGTCGCCATTCATGCCACCATTTCCCTCACCGGCAGACATGGTGATGCCCGGAACGTTCGACAAAGCCTGATCGAGAGTGAAAATACGCTGCTCTTCAATAAGCTGCTTTGGAACAACACTGATCGTCTGGGGAGTTTCACGCACTGTGGCTGGCATGCGGCCAATATCAAGCGACGTCGTGTTGGTGTTCATCGTGTTGATCGGAGTGGCACCGCGCACTTTTACAGCTGGAAGCTGCATGGCGGTATTTTCGGTCGATTTTGCCTCGCTTGAGGCATTATTCTGCGCTTCGGCTTCTTCAACGCCACCAAAACCAACTCCGGCAGTCAATGCCAGAAGAAGAAGACGTTTCTGTTTCCTCAGTGCCTCACGAGGTGAGGATAATAAATCACCATAAGATGATCGATCAGCAAAACGGAATCCGCAATCTTCTGGCATAGATTTCACCACTTAACCGGTTTCGAATCAGATAACACCAAACAGAGACTTTGACATATTTTGTAATTATTTCTCTTCCGACCTCAGTAAGGACAAGAAGACAAACTATTACATGCAAATCCGCTGTCCTGTCTTCGCCGGCGGTGTTACCGCCATGTTACGAGAAGATGCAAATGATTCTTAAGATCTTTCTTAACTCTTCCAATGTTGTGCCTTTTCGGTCACGCACACAACGTGACCCCTTATGCTTGCGCCGACATTCAGGATCAGATGAACTTGATCTGCGTCTTGACACCAAGCATCCACTGATTACGCAAATTCCGCTGTGCGTTCGGGTGGATGTAATACTGAAGATCCGGCGCAATCGTAATGTTCTGCAATAGACGAATCTGATACAAGGCTTCGAGAATAAACGCGTCCTCCTGAACAATCGGCATTGAGCCTGTTCCGGGTTTTTGCTGTATCAAGGGATGCTTTTGCGCGCGCGTGATGTGATGTGCAATACGGGTATAGGCCAGATTGAACGCAAACATGTCATTGGGACGTTGCTTCATAAGGCCCCGCACCATGACGCCGAATGAATATTGCGCTGCACGAAGTGCTGTACGCGGGTTATTCCAATAAGCGCTGGCAAGAATTGTGAGACCGGCATCAGGACCCCGTCCTGCAAAACGGATCAGCTGCTGATCGGCCATCACCCAGGTTGACCAGGAACCATTGACAACGCGCGCTGGCGCACCGGTCAGGCCAAGCACTTCACCATCATGATCTTCGAAAAGACTGGTATGGGGTGCGGTATCATAAACGAAACCGACTTTGTAATGGCCCGGCAACACGCCCCCTCTTCCCGCATGAGGCTCCCATGCGAGTTCCAGAGGAATTGCCTGACCGTCAATAGTCGCCCCGTTGAATTTGAAGCCGCTCCGCATCTGTGAAAGCGCATATTGGGATCCTGCCTGTGTCAGATAGACACCTGACTGAAGCTGGAGAGCCTGCGAAATCTGCACCCGAAAACGGGCGCCCCAGGTCGCTGTCGGAAAAGCTGCGTGGGCTGTATTATCGCTTGCCGCCCTCGGATTGCCGCAAAACGCAGCATTCATGAAATTGCAATAAAGCGGGTTAGCCGAGAAATCAGACAGAAACGTCATACGTCCTACCGCTGCATTGACACGGTCATAGAACATGGATCGTTCAATATATGCAGAAACCAGATGAATAACGACGTTGCCGACCCCTCCGTAGGTAGCCTGGCTTGGGGTCAGATGATCACCGAATTTCCGGCTCGTCGGTGCCCCATAACCGCTGGCAAGTATGATATGAGTCGACACACCGGAAAATCCCGCCAGACGTTCCCAATCGATATCATTGCCATAGGTGACGATACCAACATTCCCAACGCCCTTCTTCAAAGACGGGTCCGGGTCGCTCAGCATGCCCTGCATTTCGTTTGTATTCTGGATATGCAGGACGATACCTCTCTCGCTCAAAGCCGCGAGGCCAGCCTGAAGCCTGTCTGCACCGGCAAGGGCCGGACGCTGCAGAATGACAATAGCCACAAGCAGAAACAGAGGGGCCGTTAGGGATATACCACGGACACGGCATGTCATCAGGTTGGTTCCTTTTCCGTGCTTGACGTGTCCGGGCTATGACATCGGTTTATGGCATTTTCCAGTAATCGATCCCACTGCAACGATTTGTCTGTTACGCTTGCCAAATCTTTGCATTTAACACGGGAGAATCAGGATGAGCGACCACGCATACTGGCAGGTCGACGTTTTTGCCAAGCAGGCTTTCAAAGGAAATCCCCTGGCGGTCATCGCCGATGCTGACCATCTGAGCGACGCATGATGGCGCAGATCGCAAACTGGACAAATCTGAGCGAAACGACCTTCCTGCTACGCCCGACAACACCCGAGGCTTCATATCGCGTCCGTATTTTTACCCCGGCTCATGAACTTCCTTTTGCCGGACACCCGACACTCGGTACAGCCTCGGTCTGGGCCTCGCTCCCCGGCAATAGCCATAATGGAACGATCATTCAGGAATGCGGTGTCGGTCTTGTACGCGTAAAAGTAGAGGAGGAACTCTTCTCATTCGCTGCACCACCCAGAAAGAAAAGCGGCAGGTTGAACGATGCTGAATATGCCCAGCTCTCGCCGCGCTCAATCTCACATCCGAAATGGTGCTTGATGCAGCCTGGGGAGATAATGGCCCCGGCTGGCAGGTTCTGCATTTACGTGACCAAACTGTTCTCCGTGGCATCAAACCTGACTGGCAGGCGATCGGTGAAGCAAAATACGGCGTTGTGGCCGCCTGTGCCGAAGGCAACGAGACGCAGTTCGAATTGCGCGCCTTTGCAGGTGGCGGCCAAGGCTATGAAGATCCGGTGACAGGCAGTCTCAACGCTTCCATCGCGCAGTGGCTGATCGAAAGAGGAATTGCCCCTTCCCGCTATCTCGCTTCCCAGGGCGCAGCGCTGGGTCGTGATGGACGAATTGTCGTGGAGAGCGAAGGCAACACAATCTGGATCGGCGGTTCGGTGACACCTCGCATCACCGGCACAATCTCGATCTGAACAGAAAAAGCGGCCCCTTCCGGAGCCGCTTTCCTGATCTGCAGGCGAACAGATCTTACGGGATCAGAACCGTCTTGATGGATTTGTCGCCCTTTTTCATCAGGTCGAAGCCTTCCTTCCACTGGTCCAGCGGCAGGGTGTGGGTCACCACGCCCTCGACCGGCAAACGACCATCGGCAATGGCAGCAATCGTGAAGGGATAGCAATACGGGCCAAGATGCGAACCCAGAACATCCAGCTCCTTGCGATCTGAAATGATCGACCAGTCACAGGTCACTTCGTCACCGAACACACTGAATTCCACGAAGCGGCCGAGCTTGCGGATCATGTGCAGGCCCTGACGAACACTGGAGGGATGACCCGTTGCCTCGATATAGACATCGCAGCCATAGCCGTCCGTCATTTCCTTGATCCTGGCGACCACATCTTCTTCAAGCGGATTCATCACGATATCCGCGCCGAATTTCCTGGCAAGATCCAGGCGGTCCTGCTTGGTGTCGAGCACGATCAGCTTGCTTGGATTCTTCAGACGCGCTGCACCCACCATACCCAGACCCAGCGTACCGGCACCAGCCAGAACCACCACATCGTCGAGCTGGATATTGGCGCGGTTCACGGCGTGAACAGAGCAGGCATAGGGCTCGATCAGGGCTGCCGCATCAAGCGGCATGTTCTCGGGAACACGATGGGTGCGCGATGTCTTGGGGAAGCGCATGTACTTCGCCATCGCGCCATTGGTGTTGTTCTGGAAGCCGTACAGATCATGTCGTTCGCACATCCAGTACTGACCGCCCTTGCAGTAGCGGCAATCATCGCAGGGAACGATCTGCTCGCTGATCAGGCGATCGCCGATCTTGTACTGGCTACGAAGGTTCTCACCGATTTCGACGGCGCGACCGACGAATTCATGGCCCGGAATCATCGGCGGCTTGACGTAGCGCGGCTGCTCCTTGTCGCCCCAGAAGGACGGTGCGCCGAGGAAGCATTTGATGTCACCGGCGCAGATGCCGACAGCCTCGACTTCGACGATGATGTCATCGGGACCAGCGCGGGGAACATCCACCTCTTCCCAGCGATAATCGCCGGGTTCGTAGGCGACGACGGCCTTCATCCTGTTCGGCAGGGTGACGCTGCCTGCTTCTTTCTGCAGGGCGGCCATATCGGGTGTGAGGACTTTGTTCATGATCTTCGGTCTTTCAGAAATAAGGCTGATCAGGCGTTGTGCTTGCGCGCCGGAGCCTCAAGTTCTTTGGCAATGGTCTGAAGGATCAGGCAGCAGGAGGTCGCGCCGGCATCGAGGACACCGCGTGAACGCTCACCCAGTCGGCTGGCACGACCGATACGGGCCACCAGATCGATCGTGGAATCTCGACCGCGCTCTGCCGCTTCCGACAGCGCAATCAAGGCATGCTCGAATGACTTTCCATCATCCAGAGCCTTGTGAAACGCTTCCACAGACGGCTGCAGCGTATCGACAAGCGTCTTGTCACCCACCCGGGCATTCCCGAGACTGTTGATGCCGGCGAGCGCGCCATCGAGCATCTGGGCGAACAGCTTGCCGTCGAGAAACTCGACATTGCGCAGAGGGATCGCCATGCCCTCGAAGAAGCGTCCATAAAGCGGGCCCATAGAGCCGCCAATACCGGCCATCAGGGAGTCTGACAGCGCATCAAGGCCTTTCTCCATGACCGGCGGGTTGGCGCCCAGAGCCTCACCGCAGCGGGCAAAGCCCTTGGCCATGTTGATACCATGATCGCCATCGCCGATCTTGCCGTCGATCTCGCTCAGCCAGTCACGCGCCTTGACGATCGCATCGACCAGAGCCGGGATCACCTGTGTGGTTTCACCAACAGGCACACCGCTCCTGGGCACGTATTTCTCACCCGTCGGCGCCTTGACCAGAGCCTCGACCGGATCGGCCTTTGCGGCTGGTGCTTCGGCGGCAGGAGCAGCGGCGGCACCGGCACCGACACGCACAAGGCCAATGGATTCAGCCGGAGCGGCCATTAGGCGGTCCAGCTCTTCATCGGTCTTCATGACCGTCAGCGTAGCGCCCTTCATCTCGAGCGAGGTGAAGAGATTGCCCACGAAGCGATGCGCTACCTCAATACCCTTCTCCTTCAGGAGATCGGCCACATCGGCATAAAGCACATAGAGTTCAATGACAGGCGTGGCGCCGAGCCCCGAGAGCAGCACTGTCACGCGATCGCCCCTGCCAAAAGGCAGATCAGGCAGGATGTGCTCAAGCATCAGTTTGGCGATGTCGCGCGAGCGACCCAGTTCCTGAACCGATACGCCAGGTTCGCCATGATGGCCGATACCGACTTCCATCGTGCCGAGTTCGATAGCGAAATTCGGGTGGCCGTTGGCGACAATGGTGCAGGGCGTGAGGCCCACACCAATCGATCGGGTATTGGCAATGGCCTTGCGGGCCACGGCAATCACTTCATCCAGCGAGGCGCCCTCTTCGGCACGGGCACCAGCGGCCTTCCACATGAGGATTTCACCGGCGACGCCACGACGACGCTCGGCTTCGCCGGAAGGAGCCGAGGCCACATCATCAGTAGCGACAACCGTCTCGACCCTGATTCCTGCCTGCTGCGCATCACGCGCGGCCATGCGCACATTCATGGTATCGCCGGCATAATTGCCAAAAAGACAGGCTACGCCTGCACCCTTGTCAGCCTCTTTCATGGCGTCAAGAAAACTGACCGCCGTTGGTGATGAAAAAATCTCACCAATCGCCACGGAGTCAAGCAGACCCGTACCAACATAGCCCAGGAAGGCAGGTTCATGGCCCGAACCACCCCCTGTGATCACACCAACCTTGCGACGCCCTGTATCTCTGGCGCGCTTGATGACACGCGGATTGGCTGTCTCGGCAATAATGTCAGGATGAGCGAGAAGCGCTCCCCGTACACCATCTTCTACCACCCATCGGGGTCGTTGAAGATGCGATCCAGTTTTGGCCGTCCAGCATGGGACGGCGATGTAGCCGCACCCCCATGTCCGGCATGTGCTGCGTGAACGAAAGACTGATCCATCATGGGCCCCATACTCAGTGCCAACAAAACACTCTGTGCGTCCAATCGTCTTAACCATAACACGCAACATGCGTAAAATCACACTAATGAGAGTGATATTCGTGATATAGTTTGTTGAATTTATATGTCTCCCTCTCCGTCCCGCTGACGAGCTCAGTGATAGGTTTTGCACCCAGAAAGACCATAATGATCAATAGGTTTTCACCAGAATCCCAAGCCGGACACGGCCAAACCATCCGGAGACGGATCAGTCCCAAACAGAACAGATGTTATGTTTGCGCTGATACAACAGCTTAAGCAAAACAGATTGTCACCCTCTGGATCCGGAAGGCCACACATGAGTGATTTGAGGTATTGAATATAGATTTCATACAAATCGTATTGACTAAATAAGAATTTGAATACGTATTGTTTTTTGAGTTTGTGAATAAGTAATAATTATTAAAAACCAGAAAAAGGCTCTCAAGGGAATCCATGTCGCAGGAACACCGTGCCGTAATACTGCCCTTGACCACCGCTCAGCGGGGACTCTGGATGACACAGTTTCTCGCCCCGAAAGGGTCCAGTCTCAATATCGCCGAGGCAATTCACCTAGATGGCGATCTGGACGAAACACTTTTCGTGGAAACCTTGTCCCGCGTGCAAGCCGAGATCGAGACCCTGCGTACCTCCATCATGAAAACGACCTCCGGTCCGGTCTATGTGCTTCATCCCCGAGGTACACTTGTCTGTCCGACAGTAGATTGTCGCCTTGAGCGCGATCCCCTACTCTATGCGCGGGACTGGATGCAGGCACGAATTCGAGCCCCGATCGATCTGGAGCAGGATCCTCTGTGGCAGAATGCCTTGCTCCGCATAGGCCCTGCCCATCGAATCTGGTTTCACTGCTGCCACCACGCTGTTCTGGATGGCTATGCGGGGGGCATGGTCGTGACACGTGTTGCCGCCATCTACAGTGCTCTTGCCACAGGATCAGAAATACCGGAGCCACATTTTCTTCCTCTTGCCACCTTACAGGAGCAGGAGATGGCTTATCGTCACTCATCGCGTTTCGCGACCGACAGACAGTATTGGCGTGAGACTCTCAGAGACACTCCCGAACCTGTGTCCCTTTCACTGCGCCCCCATCGTGCCACGAGTGGAGAACTGGGCGGCGCAATCACACGGGCTATCCATTTACCTGAATCCCTTGCAAACGCACTTGGAGCTCTTGGCAAAACGCATGATTCGACTCTGCCGCAAACCCTGACGGCCCTCATCATCAGCTATCTGTATCGCCTGACCGGAGAAGACGATCTGGTGGTCGGTATGCCTGTCAGCGCCCGCGCCAATCGCAGCTTGCGACAAACTCCCGGCATGGTGGCCAATGCCGTTGCCTTGCGTTTCAGGTTGACCGATGCAACCAGTTTCGCCGAGCTGATCGTCATGGCCAGACGGGCCATGCGTCACGCACTGCGTCATCAGCAATATCGTTATGAGGATATGCGCCGTGATCTGGGCATGTTCAGCAATACCACACAACTCAGTCGTATCGGCATAAATATTGAACCATTCGATTACGATCTATGCTTTGGCAACGTGACATCCCGTAACGAAAACCTCAGCAACGGCGCAATGGAAGATCTTACCTTCTTCGTTTTCGACCGTCGTGACGGCACAGGCTCTGCATGCAATGTGACGCCAATCCCGCCCTTTACACAGCAGATGAACTTGATGCTCATCTTGCTCGTATTCTTCACCTGACAGAACAGCTTCTTGCCGCTCCAGACCGGAAACTGCTCCAGATTTCTCTTCTGACCGCACAGGCACTTACTGTTCAGGCAGAACGCCAGACCGCAACACGGCGTCACTGGCCGGAAATGAGCCTGGGCGCGCTACTCGCATCAGGTTTGGAGACAGGCAAGGGCATGGTCGTTTGTGACGGACTGGGCGGCCTGACGAGGGACGCCTTTCATCGCCATCAGCAAGTGATCATGACGTTTCTGAATAATTCAGGAATCGGACCAGGCAAGCTCGTTGCTCTTGCCTTGCCTCGTGACAGACGCATGATGCTTTGTGTCGCGACCATCGCTGCAACAGGAGCGGCTTGGTTACCTATCGATATTGAAGCTCCCCAGAACCGTGCTCGACTCATTCTCGAGGATGCCCGCCCTGCTCTTGTGCTTCTGCCTGACACCGACCATCTCGGATGGGCCTGCGGATATGAAGCCTGGTGTCTTGATGCCTTTGAGCTCACGCCCTGTCGGATAGCTGCAAATACGAAACCACTTGGAAAGATCGGTACTGTGCCGCCTGATACGGCATATGTCACCTATACCTCTGGCACGACCGGGCGCCCCAAAGGAGTGATTATCCCCAGAAAAGCGCTTCTCAACTTTCTGCACAGCATCCGCGAGACACTGGATTTCGGCTCTGACGAGACTCTTCTCGCCGTGACCACCTGGACTTTTGATATTGCCGTGCTGGAGATACTTCTCCCTCTTGCAAGCGGTAGTCGCTGTGTCATCGCCTCCTCTGCAGATGTACGTGACCCCGGCCGCCTGACAGCCCTGATCCGTACTCACCGGGTAACGGCGATGCAGGCCACTCCTACTTTATGGCAGACCCTGTTCGGCACAGCGGCAAGCGAAGCATTGCAGGGCCTGCTTCTTCTGAGTGGCGGGGAATCCATGCCTGCCCATCTGGCACGACAGATGAGCAGCGTTGGCAGGGCCGTCTACAATCTTTATGGACCGACAGAAACCACGATCTGGTCAACCGCCCATCGCCTGGCTCCTGACGAGCCGGATACACCACCTGCAGGTCGACCTCTGGCCAATACAAGGCTTTATATAACTGACCGGTCAGGTGGCCTTCTTCCTGACGGAGTAGTAGGTGAATTGATGATTGCAGGCGATGGTGTCGCCACCGGCTATCTCAATCGTCCTGCTCTTACTGCAAGTCGTTTCGTACCAGATCCCGAGAGCAGTACGGGTGCCTTGGCCTACCGCACGGGAGACCGTGCCGCACTGGATTCCCGGGGGCTGCTCAGCATTCTCGGCCGGCTGATCAGCAGATAAAGATACGGGGAATGCGTATCGAACCGAATGAAATCGAAAGTACATTGCTCAGTCTGCCTGAAATTCTCCAGGCCGCGGTAATGATTGAAGAAAGCCCCAAGCGCGATCAGCCTCTGCTCGCAGCTTATCTTGTGCCCGCCATACAAGGCGCCAGACTTGATCCTGCACAGATCAGGCGAGCACTGCTTGGCCTTTTGCCGCCACAAATGATTCCTGTACGTATTGTCAGTGTTGATGCGCTTCCCCGCATGACAAGCGGCAAACTTGATCGTGCGGCATTACGCGCATTGAAAGAAGAGACCCTGCCCTGCAAGGTAGTCTACGCGAGCACACCTGCAGAACACATGCTTGCGCAATTATGGAGCGAATTGCTCGGGCTCGACCAGATCGACATCCACACAAGTTTTTTCGATATGGGGGGAGACAGCATCATGGTGGTACAAATGATTTCTGTCCTGTCGGAGCGAGGGTATGTGCTGCCCGTAGGGCAGATTTTTGCTTCACCGACAATCGCTATGCTCGCCCCTCTTTTCGAGGGGGGAGCCATTACCTGCGATCCGTTGGCCTCATGTCTGCCGATCAGTACACAAGGCCGTGGCGCTCCCATTTTCTGTTTTCATCCTGTCATTGGCATGAGCTGGAGCTTCAATACACTCGCACCGCTCCTGCCACCATCGCATCCTGTTTACGGGTTGCAGAATGCGGGCCTCCTGCTGGCAGAAAATACTCCCGAAACATTGCATACGCTCGCGCTGCACTATGTGAATGATCTGCGAAAGCTTCAACCGCAAGGGCCATATCATCTGATCGGATGGTCAATGGGAGGTGTCATCGCGCATGAAATCGCAACGATACTCCGAAAAGAAGGGGAAGAGATTGCCCTTCTGGCCATGCTTGATTCCTATCCAAGTTTGACAGACGGTACCGGCAAGGAGTTGGACAGCGAACAGACCGTACGTGCCGCTCTCGGGTTTCTCCATCTCGAACCGGCTCAGACCACTCCAATACCGGAAACGCTGGATGGTCTGGCCGATCTTTTTCTTCACACACTCGATACCACCCTGTTACCGGATCTGCCGACACAGGATCTTACAGGACTGACCGGCCTCGCCGAAAAACTCCGCCTTGTCACACGACGTAATATCGAAATCCTGCTGACCCATCGCCCGACACGAAACGATGTCGATATCCTCTTTCTGCGTGCCGCTCTCAAAGGCAACATGGAAATGCTCGAGGCCTCCATCGATAATCCCCTTTCCTGGGGCGCCTACACATCAGGCCGTCTTGTCGTCCATGATATATCTTGTCGTCATGGCGACATGCTGCTGCCGGGTCATGTCGAGACAGTGGCGCATCTGATCAATGCCAGCCTGCCACCCGACCATAATGCCTTGACCAACCTGTCCGCAGCCTGAAAACCCGTCGAGCCTGTCATGAATATCGTCATTTTTACAATCGGCACACAGGGCGATGCACGTCCGTTCGTTGCACTGGGTAGAGGCCTGAAAGTACGCGGCCACAAAGTGTGCATTGTCACTTCGACGCGACACAAGGCGCTGATTATTGATGGGGGCCTCGATTTCACGCCTATTGAGTCAGATTTCGCCGATCTCATGGCGCAGGAACATGCTGCCATGGACAAGGGAAACCAGCTGAGTGTCGGTCGGCAGATGGCCAAGGCGCTGTGCGACTGGATGCCTCTCTGGGTGAGACAGGCAATGGAGGCGAGTCAGGGCGCAGATCTGATCATTGGTTCGGGGTCGGGTACGCCTCTTGGCGCCTCGATTGCGGAAAAACGCGGCATTTCCTTTGTTCAGGCGCAATTCATGCCCATGACCCCGTCACGTTCCGTGCCACCACTCTGGCCCAGTCCGGGCCTGCGCCTGCCGGGTCTGATCAATCTGGGGCTGACTCATGCGGCGCGCTTTCTCATCTGGCAATTTCTCTCCTCGCCTGTTGCCCTTATGAGGCGTGAACTGGAGCTTCCCCCGATCAGATGGACGGGCCCCTGGGCGGAAACGGATGGAAACGGAAGAAAACGTTATCTGCTTTATGCTTTCAGCCGCCATCTGCAACCACAACCCGCCGACTGGTCAAAAGAGCGGATCGCTGTAACAGGAAGCTGGTTTTACGATCAGACCAGCACATGGCGTCCCACTCCGGAGCTGGAAGCCTTTATGACCTCGGGCCCTAAACCCCTCTATATCGGTTTCGGCAGCATGATGTGCGGCAATCCCGAGGCCTTTACAGATCTAATTCTCAAAGCGGTACGCCTGACCGGCAGACGGGCTGTCATTGCTACCGGCTGGGGGGCACTCAGGATTCCTGCAGATCAGGAGGAAGAGAGCGTATTCTTTATCGACAATGCTCCACATGACTGGCTCTTTCCGCGCGTCTCCATGGCAGTTCACCACGGTGGTGCAGGCACGGTGGCGTCTGCGGCTCGCGCCGGCCTTCCCCAGATCGTCATCCCGTTTCTCGCTGATCAGTTCTACTGGAGCTGGCGTCTGCAGGAAATCGGCGTAAGTCCGGTTCTGCTGTCACGCAAGACGCTCACTGCCGAAAAGCTCGCCTTGGCCATCGGACGGGCAGGATCACGATCGTTCGTCGAGACCGCATCCAGACTTGGCGTCTTGGTCGAAGAGGAGCATGGCGTGGATCGTGCCCTGAAAACTCTCGAAAACTGGGGACTTTTACCCGATCAGAACAAGCTCGAGACACCACGGGATGAAGAGGCAAATCCATGAGCCAGGAGCCTGCCACATCACCTTTCCCTGCTATCGCTGCTGAACAACTGGTTAAAACCTATAATGGAAGACGGGTGGTGGACAGGCTCTCTTTTACGGTCAATGCTGGAGAGATTTTTGCCTTCCTCGGCCCTAACGGCGCAGGGAAGACAACTACAATCAAAATGCTCACAACCCTGCTGCCACCCGATGAGGGACGCATTCTGATCAATGGCGTTGACTCTGCCCTTAACCCGATGGAAGCCCGCCGCCATTTTGGCGTGGTATTCCAGGATTGCACACTGGACCCTGCCATGACGGTTCAGGAAAATCTCTGGATGCACTGTGCTTTCTATCGCATACCACGTCCGGAACGGCCTGCGCGTATTGATCATGTGCTTGCTCTGTTCGGCGTGACCGACCGTCGGAACAGCCTCGTCAGCACATTGAGTGGGGGCCTCAAGCGACGGATCGAAATTGCACGCGCCCTGCTCCATCGACCCGCCCTCATTTTTCTGGATGAACCAACACTGGGTCTCGATCCTCAGAGCCGTCGTGTTCTCTGGGATCATCTGAAGGAGCTGCAATCACGTCATGGCACAACCATTTTCCTGACAAGCCATTACCTGGACGAAGTTGAACGATATGCCCAAACCGTGGCCGTCATCAAAAACGGGCAGATTGTGACACAAGGTGCTGTGAGCATGATCATTGACAAGGCAAGACACAACTCGCTCGAAGAGAGCTTTCTCTCTCTGACAGCAGAAGACGGTTCGACAGCATGATCGATGTCCTATTCTGCCTTTGGCTCAGACAGGTCAGAGGTTTTCTGCGCGCCAGAGGTCGGGTTGTGTCTGCTTTTGCCCAGCCCTTCATTTTTCTGGTCGCTCTTGGTCTGGGCTTTGCTCCTGTCTTCCGCAAGGCGGGCGAGGGCGATTATTTCACCTTTCTGGCTCCGGGAGTCATTGGAGCAGGTATATTGTTCAACGCCATCTATTCGGGGGCCGATCTGCTCTGGGACCGGCAATTCGGTTTCATCAAGGAAACGCTCGTTTCTCCGGTTTCGCGGCACTGGATCCTGCTGGGCAGAGCTCTTGGCGTTGCCAGCGTAGCCTTAATTCAGGCCTTGGTAGTAGGAATGACCTGCCTTGTCCTGAGTGCTACATGGCCGGGTTTGGGTCAGTGCCTGACAATATTTGTCTTTGCTCTGCTGGTGGCCTTACTATTTGCTTTTTTCGGCTCCATTCTGGGATCTGTCATGAGCGATGCGCAGAGTTTTTCCCAGATCGTGAATTTTACTGTAACCCCGATTTTCTATCTCTCCGGTGCAGTTTTCCCGCTGGAAGGCCAATCCTCCCTGATCAGGGGTCTGGCTTTCTGCAATCCGCTCACTTATGGCATTGATGGCATGAGAGGTGGTTTGAGCGGTCATTATATCATCGCGCCATCAGTATCTTTCATAATCCTTGCCTTCTCGACCCTGGTCACAGCCTGCATTGCGCAATACGCTTTTTCCCGCATTAGACCCTAGGATCGGGTCAAATCGTCGTAGCCCCGCCTGAAAGAGCACCATAAGATTGACAGCAAGACCAGGCACGGCGGGACTGATTCCCGCTAGAGTCAGTCCGGCGATGAATACCCCTGTTCCCGTAATCAGCCCTGCCATGAGGCCGATCAGAAGACGACACGGGGAAACTCGATATCCGGATATGCAAAGCAGCACCGCAGGCAGAAGCTGCACAAGCCCGACATAGAAAAGACGATTAAGCGTGACGATCAATGTCGTCTGAAAAGCTGCAGTTATGACTGACAGGCCCAGATACAGAGCGATTATTCCAAGACCCAGACGCTTTTGCGCATCGACCGGCACACGCGCAGGATCGAACGGGTGACAATGGCTGCCAGACTCAGACAGACCGCCCCCAGCCAGACAAGAGCCGTGAGCGCGACGGCACCGGCCACAAGACCAGACAGCCAAGCAGGCAGCACAAAAAAGGCAACCGAAAGAAAGACGGCATCAGGATGGGTCATGACCGCAGGATGGGTCAGGCCGTAGGAGGCCACCACAACGAGAAGGGGAAAAAGCACCATATAAAGGGGCATCCAGATTTGCGCCCGACGTATCGTTTCAGGATCACGTGCCGAAAAAACGGCTGCTATGGCTTGTGGCGCTATACAAAATCCGACCGACTGGATGAGGATGGTACTGACAATCATGACGCAGGCAGCAAAAGGATGCGGCCCCGCGCCATGAAGCGCCTGTTCAACCGGTCGCACAGCCCCTGCCGACCAGTGAAACACAGCGGCCAGCGCAACACCGGATATGGCAATCAGGATCAGAAAATCCTTGAGGACAGCCGCAAGTGCCGCACCACGCAATCCCGCACTGGCTACAAAAAGAAAAGCCAGCACCGCAGCAACAGAATAAAGCAGAGGTGAAGAAACAGGGAGCGCCAGTGCAGAAAAGACCGTACCCAATCCGATGAACTGCATCGTTCCGAGCGGCAGCATCAGAATGACCAGTACACACCCCGTCACACGGGCCACAAGGCGGCTTTCGAAATACCCCCCCAGCAGATCGGGCAACGTGATCGCTCCAAAACGCTGACCGATTTGCCAGAGCCTAGGATAGAGCAATGTCCCGACGGGAAATGCGAGCAGAATATAACCTATGAACCAGAGCGCGACATCCACCGAGCCACTGGCAGCAATGCCCCCTGGAAATCCGAGAACCGAGCCTATGGAATAGGTTTCACCCACGGAGAGGAGAAAGAACAGAACGGCTCCGAATTGCCCGCGTGCGGCAAAAAATGCACGTGGATCTCCGCCCGAAATGCGCCGCGCTGGAACAAGAGAAAGGCACAGGGCAGTCATCAATACAAAAACGAATACTGCGAGACTCATTGCTCAGTCTCACGTGCACGAAGCATTGCCGAGACCGCAAGGCAGAGAGCCGTCAGAGGCAGACAGAAAAACAGCCAGAGCAAAAGGACGGGCAAACCGAGAATATGGAACGGGACCCCATACAGAAAGGGTATTGGCGCCAGCACCGCAACGAAAGGCAGAGCCAGAAAGCCATGCCACAACCGGATAAATCTAAAAAAGACAGTCATGGCGTACTCTGGACACGGAAAGAAAGATCCCGGGTATAGAACCGGCTCTCGCCAGCACGCCAGTACCACACCCGATTTGAAATCAGCCTTACAACTCGGCCCATTGACGCAGCAGATTGTGATATGTGGAGGTCAGCCCCAGAACACCCGGATGATCATCAGGCAGGGCCTTGCGGGTCTCCATGATCGACCGGTCGAAATCATAGAGCAGTGCGCGTCTGGTATCATCACGCACCATGGACTGGCTCCAGAAGAACGAGGCCCAGCGGCTCCCGCGCGTTACCTCACTTACACTATGCAGACTGGTCGAGGGATAGACCACCATGTCACCGGCAGGCAGCTTTACCCTCTGTTCACCGTAGGTATCCTGAATGACAAGCTCCCCACCATCATATTCGTCGGGCCCGGTAATGAAGAGTGTAGAGGACACGTCAGTACGTATCCTGAAACCGGTCTCGGGAACGGGGCGGATCGCATTATCGACATGTGCCCCGAATTTCATACCGATATCGTATCTGTTAAAAAGGGGCGGAAAGACACGCAGCGGAAGGGCCGCGCTGTTGAAGGTGGGATTACGGCCCAGAGCGCGCAGCACAATCTCACCCAGCTCACGCGATTCTGCCGAATCCTGCGGAACCTGCAGGTTATTCTTTGCCTTGGCCGATTGCTGACCCGCCGTCACCTTGCCATCCAGCCAGGCCGCCCTCTCGAGCGTCTGTCTGCAATACTGCAATTCCTCCGGGGTCAGGACATTGGGAATATGAACCAGCATCGACGCGCTCCTTGGGAAATCGAATTCTTGTAATTGAGAATGAATCTGATTAACACATAAGAGCCACAGGGTTACAGCCCGTAACAAGAACCGATGCGCCCTTTCAACGGGCAGCCGCAATATCAGGAGAGCCCCCATGGCTACGCCAGCCGGCGATCTCGCCTCACTCCCGTTTACACCATGGGAAATGTTCCTTGGTGCCGGTCCTGTCGTGCGGTGCGTCATGCTGCTGCTGATCGTTGCCTGCATTGTCAGCTGGGTGGTCTTCGCAGCCAAGACAGTCGAGATGATCCGCGTGAGAACGGCGCTGGCCAGAACCGAAATGGCTGTTGAAGACGCCGGCTCGCTTGATACCGCACACCAGCTCTGCCCTGATATCGGCATCGTCAAGGCACTCCTGACGGCGGCGTCGAATGAGTGGATACGGTCGGCCGATGTTCTCGAAGACCGTGAGGGGTTGAAAGAGCGCATCATGCTGCATCTCGAACGTCTTGAATCAGCTGAAGGCCGACGTCTGATGCGCGGTACCGGCATTCTGGCCACTATTGGCGCTACAGCACCTTTTATCGGCCTTTTTGGTACGGTCTGGGGTATCATGACCTCTTTCACAGGTATTGCGGCCACCAAGGCAACAAGCCTTGCTGTCGTGGCGCCTGGCATTGCCGAGGCTCTGCTTGCAACAGCGATTGGACTTGTGGCAGCCATTCCGGCCGTCGTCATCTATAATTACCTCTCCCGCCAGTGTCTCGGCTGCAAAGCGCAGGTAGGCGATCTGACCGCGCTGATCCTGCGCCTGGTCTCGCGCGATCTGAGCCGCCTCCATGTGCAGAACGGTAGTGCACGGGTTCTGCCTTTTGCTACAGCCCGCGCAGAGCAGGTCGGGCGCTAACCATGGCCCTACGCATGCGCCATGCGGATGATACCGCACTCGACGCCCACGAACTGAACGTTACCCCCCTGATTGACGTCATGCTCGTCCTGCTGGTCATCTTCATGGTGACAGCGCCCCTCAGTACAGTGAATGTGCCGGTCGATCTGCCTTCTTCGACGCAAAAGCCTGCACCGCGCCCGAACAACCCGGTTTTTGTTACCGTGAAGGCTGATCACAGCCTTGCTCTGGGTGAAGACGATGTCAGCAACGAAGAGCTGCCAGTCAGATTGATGACGCAGACCAATGGCCACAAGGACGAACGTATCTTTCTGCGTGCCGACAAGACAGTCGATTACGCAACACTGATGAAAACCATGGATCTTTTGCGCAAATCCGGTTTTCTGAAAGTTGCGCTGGTCAATCTGCAGGGTCAGGAGGAGGGTGAGGAACAGTGACCGCCCGCGATCTGCGCAACACAATGCCTCTGCCTGCTCACCGCCCCCAACTCCGTGCACATGACTCGGTGGGCGTTCTGCCTTTCCGGCAGGTCTATCAGACGCATCTGCAACATGAAGCCCGTCTCGGGCGACGTTACGGTGCTGCGCCGCTGCCGGCATTACAGTGATCACTGTATTGGCGATCGGGCTGGTTATAACGCTTCCGGGCCATACACCTCCCCCTTTTTCACCGCCCCCTGCCGCGATTGCGATCGATCTTGCTCCCGAACCGGCCAGTGTCCCTGCCCCCCCTCAGGAACGCCCACCTGGCCCGCCGCAAATCACGACTCCTGAGCCGCCGGTTCCCGAAAAACCACCTGAGGTAATGGCGCCTCCGTCACCAGCGCCCCTGCCCCCTGTCCCTGTGCCGGAGAAGATCAAGATCAGACCTGTGCATCACAAAGTCGCGCCATCGCCGCCGGTGCCCAGGCATTTACCGCCGCCAGTACCGACACAATCCACGACCGATGCGGCTCCCCCTCCATCCGACGCTCCCCCTTCAACCGTATCAGCCACGAACGCAAAAGGAGCCCCATCGTCACGCGAAGCCTCCCAGGCCAAGGAAAGCTGGCAGGGCAGGATACTGGCCCGCTTGAGCGCTTCAAACGCTACCCCGCCCAGGCCCAGACCGAGCATCAGGAAGGCGTACCCATGCTGCGCTTCACCATGGATCGCAAGGGACATGTGCTCGCCGCTTCTCTCGTGCGTCCGACAGGCTATGCGTTACTCGACGAGGAAACCCTGGCTCTGATCCGTCGCGCCGAGCCATTGCCCGAGCCTCCCGAGACGATCCCGGGTTCAACGCTTACCCTTACTGTTCCGGTCGAGTTCTATCTCGACGGGCACTAAGCCCGCCCCCGGCAAAGGGTTCAGGCAGCCCTGTCTGTGATCACATGCCTGCAAAGGCGATCACAGTTTACCACCCGGACCTGATTATACCGACAGGCATTCTTGCCAGAGGCGGGGCTTGTCATCAGAATGCCGCGGCATGACGGTATTATACACAAAGATATCTTTATGGCCCTGACAAAGCCCCCGGTTCCTCACGGCGCAGCGATATCTGATGAATCGCCGGGCTGGCATATCGTCACGCAAGAAAATATTTCCTGCCTCGTCCTTTACGGCTCTTGGGTCAGCCATAACTCTGCCCTGCCGGAATTTTCGGGCCGCGAAGCCGATCCGGGATCGACCCTGAAATGCGACATAACAAAACTGTCGAGCTGGGATACCGGATTTATTGCGTTTCTCTGGGATGTAAGGCGGTTCTGCGATAAGGCGGACATCGTTTTCGATACCGGAGCCCTGTCTCATCCCATGCAGCAATTGCTGGATCTGTTGCCGGACCAGGAAGCCCCGATAGCTCCAGCCCGTACAGCGAGGTTGCCTTTTCTCGATGCCGTTGGTGTCAGATCAATTGCTATTCTGGCCGAAGTCGGCACGGTAGCCACACTCGCCGGACGCACGGCCATTGCCGCTTATCGCTCTCTTTTCGGCAAGGCCAGCCTCAGACGCAACGATCTTCTCAGTGATCTTTTCAACGCGGGTCCCTCTGCACTTCTGATCGTCGGGGTCGTCAATTTTCTGGTGGGAGCCATTCTGGCCTTCGTAGGTGCGGTACAGCTGCAGAAATTTTCCGCTGGCATTTATGTAGCCAGCCTCGTTGGCATTGCGACGGTGCGTGAGCTGGCCGCTGTCATGACTGCCATCATTATGGCAGGTCGTACTGGCGGCGCTTATGCAGCGCGCATCTCAACCATGCAGGGCAATGAGGAAATCGATGCGCTAAAAGTTTTCGGCATCTCGGTTTCGTCCTATCTCATCTTGCCCGCGGTGCTCTCACTCGTTTTTACCATGCCATTCCTGTATCTTTATGGCTGTCTGATTGGCATGCTTGGCGGCTATTTTGTCGCCATCTCGATGCTCGATATCACGAGCCTCGGCTATTTTCACCAAACGATCATCGCCTTCGGGGTCGGCCAGTTCATCTTCGGTTTCCTGAAAAGTATTGTTTTCGGCGCCTTTATCGGGTTAACGAGCTGTCGCATTGGCCTGAAGGCCGGGCGATCCGCTGCTGACGTGGGAATTGCCGCAACCCATGCTGTAGTGATCGGTATTGTCGGTATTATTGCACTCGATGCGCTTTTTGCCGTCATCGCCAATAGCGTGGGGATCTGATCCAATGGCAGAAGATCCCGTCATGACCATGCAGGATGTTACCCTGGCCTTCGGGCCAAAGGTGATCCAGTCCAATATTTCCCTTTCAGTCAAACGCGGCAGCATTTTCGCTGTCATGGGCGGATCGGGCTGCGGCAAATCGACGCTGCTCAAGAGCATGATTGGTCTGCTCCGTCCCAGCTCCGGCCAGTTTCATGTGGGTACCCAGGACTACTGGGCGGCAAGCGAGGCACAGCGTACGGAAATCAATCACCGTTTTGGCGTTCTGTTTCAGAGCGGAGCACTCTGGAGCTCGATGACAGTCGGCGACAACGTTGCCTTACCGCTCCAGATGTTTACCAGTCTTGACCCACGCGCCATCAGACGTCTGGTCGAACTCAAACTGGCTCTGGTTGGCCTGCTTGATGCCATTGATCTGACACCTGCCGAAATCAGCGGTGGCATGCGCAAACGTGCAGGACTGGCCCGTGCGCTTGCCCTAGATCCGGATATCCTGTTTTTCGACGAACCCTCGGCCGGTCTGGACCCCATCACCTCAGCACGTCTCGATGATCTGATCCTGAATCTGCGCGACGGACTCGGAGCGACAATCGTCATCGTCAGTCACGAGCTTCCCAGCCTGTTCAGCATTGCTGATGACGGCATCTTTCTTGATGCCATAAGCAAACGTCCGATCGCCTTCGGTTCACCACGCGATCTGCGCGATCACAGCACCGACCCACAGGTCCATGCCTTCATGAACAGGCAACGCAACGAAGAAGGAAACGCATCATGAACAGATCAGCGCTTGTCGGTGCGTTCGTTCTCGGAGGGATGGCCCTTATGGTCGCCGCCTTCGTCTTTTTCGGCAATTTTCATCCTTTTACACATACAGACCGGGCCGTCCTGATTTTTCGAGGCTCGACAAACGGCTTATCTGTTGGCGCCCCTGTCAATTTTCGCGGTGTGCAGGTAGGCGCCGTTGATCGCATTGCCATCGCATACGAGCCCAAAACGCGCGAAGCGTTTATTCCGGTCTATGTCACACTCAAGAAAAACGGCATCATGATTGCCGGAGAGAAGCACGGCCATATGCCAGGCCTGACTGAAATGGTGGCACATGGATTGCGAGGGGAAATCAACCTGAAGAGCTTTGTCACCGGCACCTCCCAGATCGATCTGGATATCTTCCCGGGCACGCCCGCGATCCTGCATCCGGAACTGACCGACGAAACCGAAATCCCGACGCAGAAATCCTCGATCCAGGCCATTACAGACACATTTACCCATATGCCCCTGCGTCAGATCGGCGATGATGCGGCGGCTACACTCGCTCTTGTCCATCATCTCGCCGAAACACTTGATCAGCGGCTACCCGCTCTTGCAGAGAGCCTGCAGGAAACCTCTGATCACAGCCGTGCCACGGTGGATGCAGCCCATGACATGATCGCAACACTGCAACCGCAACTGCTGACCACGTTACGAAGCGTCGATCGCCTTGTTGCCGCAGGAACTGAGCAGCTTTCATCTCGCGGCCAGGAGCTGCACTCATTGCTGCTTACCAGCCGTGAAACCATGTCAAATGCCAACAAGACCATGATCGATCTGCAAAGCATCACCTCGCGCCGTTCGATTGATCGCGCCAATCTGGATGCCAGTCTTCGTGACATCGCTGCAGCCGCGGCTGCACTGCGCGGCTTTGCCAATGATGTCGAACGGAATCCGCAACTTCTGCTGACAGGACGCCGCCAATGAACATGCGCCCTCTTCTCTCTGCGCTTGCCCTGGGACTGCTTTCGGCCTGCGCCTCGGCACCGGTCCAGTTCTACACCATTGCGCCCAAAGCGAGCGACATGACGCTGCCGCAGAAAAATGCCCCCGTCATCTATGTGCCACGCCTCTCCCTGCCCGACTATCTCGACACACAGGATATCCTTGTGCGTGATGGCAGCCGCCTTGTTCGCAGCAGTAACGGACGCTGGGCAAGTCGCCTGTCGCAATCCGCGACAGACCTGATTGTCGCCCGCCTGTCGCAGAACTGGCCCCAGAAAATGGTGACAGCCTATCCGCCAATCGACACACCTGATGCGCGCCTTGGAATTACGATCGAGCGCCTGGATCTGCTCAAGGAAGGACAGGCAACCCTTCTGGCATCATGGAGCGAGTTGCCGCGCGACGAAACCAGCCCTCCTCTGCAGGGACATGCAACCGTCAGTGTGCAGGGAAGTGTTGCAGATGACGCAGCCAAGGCAGCCCTGTTGCAACAGCTCTTCGAGCGGCTTGCCGACAAGATTGCCACCAGTCTTCCGCCACGCTGAAAACAGTCGCGGGGTTTATCCCGCGACAAGCTCTCTTAGAAAGCCGCCTGGATACGGCTGCCTATCGCATTGATCGAGCGCCCTCTGGTATTCACGCTGCCAGCCGTCTGCGAACGGGTTGCATTGATATGGCTGTATTGCAGCTGAATGCGATAATGCCGGTTGATGTACCAGTTCAGCCCCCCTGACCAGACAGTCTGAACGCCGCCGCGTACCCCGCCGGTTATCGCAGCCGGAATATCCTTCAGGATGTTGCTGTCAAAATCCATCACGCTCCAGCGTCCAACCAGTTCCAGGGCGCCCCACTGATTGTTCCAGAGATCAAAATCCTCTTTCGGAGCCGGTGCAGAAAAGGCCGCATCCTTGGGGCTGTAACGGCGCGGCTGACCAAAAAGCGTGTAGCTTCCTGCTACGTAATATCCCTCAAAGCCCAGATTGGGCGCGGGCCCCTTGCGTCGTGCGTCGGCCGTACGATCAACCCCGATATGATAATACTCCGCCTGTATCAGAGCCCGGTCATAACGAAAGGCCAGTTCCGGTCCGACAGCCCATACCTTGCCAACATCGGCGATGGTTCCGCTGGAGATCAGACGCTCATTCGTCAGTCGCGTCTCTGGACGATCACTGAGGGAAAGGACACGCCCCTGTGATGTCTGGTTACGCTTGAATGACATGGTTGATGACATGCCCAGATGCACATCCATGTGTCTGGTGGCAACCGGGCGACCCGCAACACGCAACAACCCACCCATCTGGCTGTCGGAAACCGTCGGATCATTGGTGCGATCACCATAGGTCTGGCCTGTAAGATAGGCCCCGAGATACCAGCGGTTCTGATGTGTACGACCACCGATGCTCAACCGGGTATCACCAGCAGCAATCAGACGTACGACCTCCGAAACTGACGCACGTTCCATCAGGATAAAGCCGTTTGAGGACTCCGAATCCTGCATCGTCACACGTGGCTGATAATAGCCGACAGTAAACTGCGAATTGTGAATACCGCTATAGACCATATTGGCTTCGTACAGACCCGCTGTACCATCGACCGTACGTCCCCATTCAGGAGTAAGATTGGCCAGAAGATTGCCGTAGCGCCATGTCAGGGGCAGACGCAGACGACGTGCGTTTTCATTCATTTTGGGGAAGCGGCCCGTCTGCCCCTGCGCCGATCCACCCGAAGAAGGGAAACCGCCTATATCAAGATGCATGACAAGGCCGACCGAAAAGGCATAGAGCCCGTCACTCGAAGCAATAGTCGGGCGGCCTGCCGGAAAGCCGATCCTGATCCCGCCTATATCGACCGTCTCTGCCGTGCGTGTGGCACGTCGGAAATCAGCCAGGGACATGTTCAGACCGTGATCAGGCGGTGGAATCAGATGGGTATCATAAGCGACCTGAGGGTTGGACGGCCTGCCCTCACCTTTGACTGGAGCCGAAGCAAGCTGAACGGGGCCGGATGTCGCCGGAGCATTCTGTAGCGGAGCAGACACGGGTTTCGACGCGGCTGATGGGGCAGAATTCGCAGGAGCAGGAGCAGACTGGGCTACTGCCTGGGCTCTATTCGATATGGCAACGCCGGAGTGCTCGGGCCCTGTCCGCCGTGAGGCCTGTAATACACCACGGGGAGCGCGCATTCTACTTCCCGCGTCCTCTCCATGAGAAGAATGGGCCTGCGCCAGTTCAAACTGACGTCGCAACGTCCGCTCTTTCGACAATTGACGCCGCAAATCGGTAATCTGGCTTTGCATCTGGGCGCGCATTTCCAGCATCTCACGTCGCAAGGCGGCGATATCGTCAGACTGGCTTGCTGCGAAGGCAGAGACAGGAAACGTTGCACTGCAAAGCAGTAGCAGGGTGGTCAAATGGCGCACGCGATAGGCTCGAAACACTCTGAACGGGGCTGGCTGCGCGCAGATATAGATGAAACCCCGAATCAGTCACTCCTATTTTTAGTGACAAAACTTTCCACGAATAAGAAATATTTTGTCATTATTTCGTGATATTCAGACTTTGATTATTGTGTCGTGAGATCTTAGGTTATTTTGGTGACATCAAAGCCGTTGAGACCAAATTCACAAAACCAATTAGTTTCAGAGTACCGTTAGACTCGGACAAAATCTTTATCGATTTTAGCAGGATTTCTACACTGTAGAAAAATCATCCTTAAATTAAACATCAAACAACACCTTTCCTGAGAAGGGGTTAAACTATACAATCTATTGCATCCGAATATACGGTAAAGTCCATAAATTTTAGCAGGTAACATATAAATATTTAACAAGTTTGATATGATATTGGAATTCACTTCCAGTGATAACCTATATTCAATGATGATCCAGAGAACAGAACCAGGAAAAAATAGATATTTTCCTCAGTTTTTTCAATACGGAATGGAGAAAAATCTCTTTGTTGAGTATGATATCAAAAACAATAGCCTAGTCTTTTCTAAGGATGATGCAGATGTAGTAACAAGGAGGATATTCGGAGACCTAGAAAAACTCAACCTACCTGAGATCAACGGATATAATACTGGACATTTCATTACATATTCTATAATTAAAATGGATGGGCTGTTGTAAGAGAGGTAACTTATTTATATCTCCCAGACTAGGTCCTATTATCTCTTGAACGAATATTAACACTGCACTCATTCGTATGATGCTGTTTTTGTTTCCCGGTGATAAGTGGCGGATCGCGTTTTCAGTCGACTGCACGGCAGCGCAGCACTATAATCTGGACATCGAACCGCACTCCACAAAGTGCGATGCCCTATTACGGTCAGTACGCCTGGATATTGTGATTAATCCCCTCCCTTCGGCAAGCGTGCATTTTCGTACAACGAATTTGGAAAAGACCCGTGAAAAACAAACAGTCTTCCGTTGAAATGGCTTGGGAAACGCCATGTTTCTTTGGAACACAATATCGACTACGTCCAATGGGTCTGAAGCGGTAAAAGCGTGTTGGAAGATAAAATTCTTTCCAAGACTCTGGACTATATCAAAAGCTTTATCTTCGATGACGCCCGATATATTGATGATTTAAATAAATTTTTGGATAAATGATCATGTTGTCATTATTTACTGTTATGTTCTCAATATTTTCTTTACTAATTTATTCGTCAAAATCATATGCAGAAGAAACGAAATGCTATTTTCCGGATATTCCTTCGTTTTTCGAGGGGAAAACCCTTCCGAATGGACAGCCTGCAGATCTGTCTTTTGCCGACTATCGGACTCTTAACCCTAAAGGAGCTGCATTATTGCTGAACTGTGCTAAAACTTTGTATAAAAACGCAGATTTGTCACAGTTCAACGATGCGTCTCGAAAAAGACTTAATCGTACCATGGATACTACTTGGCAGCTTCACAACACAGCCGCAACTGCTCAGAAAGATGGGTATATTGCTTTGGGAGGCAACTCGGATATTGGAGGTGCCAATGATTTGGGAACGATGATCATCGACTCACATAAGAAATTGGTGGCGATAGGTCTTCTCTTTAACACGAGAGATAGAATCGACGAAAACGAGAAAAACAATTATTTTTACGCGAATTTTTTATTCATTTATGATTCATCTGATTTTGTAGATAAAAAGTTTATTGCCATAAATGAAATGGATTCTATACTCAATATAATAAATGAAAATACTTATGGTACTTTTGTTTTCGGGAACAAATATTTTTTAGGGTCCAGTCTTCGATTATAGAATATACCTTTTAGCTGGTAACATTGGAAAACCGATGATGCCAAGCGAGCGTGCCTGAAGATTACCGATCTTCACTGACATCATACAGTGAGAGCAACAATACAATTCCGTCAGACCAGAACTTGCCTCTTGATCAAACAGGGCAATTACTCCTTTTCCCATCACATCACGTACAAAAGGCACTCCTACTGCAGACGATAAGATCCAGTCCGGATATCCTTCCGGAACCTCGGATTATATCAAAAGCTTTATTCCCAGTAGCAATAGATAGATATATAGATACTCTAAGAAATGTAGTGGAGTAATAATTATGATAAAATCGTTTGTAATCGCATCTATATTGTCTTGTTATGCAATATTTCTATCTAAAACATATGCGGACGATACAAAATGCTATTTTCCGGATATTCCTTCTTTTTCCGAGGGGAAAACTCTTCCGAATGGACAGCCTGCAGATCTGTCTTTTGCCGACTATAGGACCCTTAACCCTCAGGGAGCTGCATTATTACTTAGATGTGCTAAAACTTTGTATAAAAATGCAGATTTATCACAGTTCAACGATACGTCCCGAAAGAGACTGGATCGTACCATGAATACTACCTGGCAGGAACATGACACTTCAGCAACAGCTCAGAAAGACGGGTATATTGCTTTGGGAGGCAGCTCGAAGATTGGAAGCGCCAATGATCTGGGAACGATGATTATCGGCCCAGATAAAAAACTGGTAGCGATAGGCCTTCTTTTCAATGAAAAAGATGGCGTCGGCGACAATGAGCCGCTTAATTATTTTTCCTCGAACTTCTTATTTATTTATTATTTTACTCCATTTGAAGATAAAAAACCCATTACTATATCCAAGATAAGTATGATAATCGATACTATCAACAAAAATATTTATGATAGATATGTATTGAACAATGAGTATTTTATAGGATCCAGATTTTAATTGTAAAGCGTATCCGATATCACTGAAAGAGTGATGATGTCATGCCAAACCAGCGTACCTGAAGATCTTCGATCCTCACTGAAACCCTATAGTGAGAGCAAACATGTAATTCAGTTAGACCAGAACTTTCCTCCTGATCAAACAGGGCAATTACTCCTACTGCCTGGCTTCGGCATGCAAGGGTGGGCTCATCGGCATTCAATTACCGACAACCCTTTTGCTGTGAAGGCAGGAAGATCCGTGGTGCTGCACCACGATCGCCCCTGACCGTAAAGGAGACCGTACTCACCTCTAGACCCAGAAAGATGGTCAGTTTTTCATCACATCACGTACAAACAGCACCTCTTCCGCAGACGATAGAATTCTTTCCGAAGCCTCGGATTATATTAAAAGCTTTGGTCCCCGTGATAACAGATATATAGATACCCAAGTAATATATTGGAGTAATAATTATGATAAAATCAATAATAGCCATATCTATGGTGTTTTCTCATATAATATTTCCGTCAAAATCATCTGCAGAAGCAAGAAATTGCTATTTTTCAGACATCCCTTCTTTTATCAAAGGAAAAACCTTGCCGACTGGAAGGGCCGCCGATCTATCATTTTCCGACTATCGAACATATAATCCCAAACAGGCCGCATTATTACTGAGATGCGCGGAAAATCTCTACAGAAATGCTGTTTTCAAGAATTTTGATGAAGAAACGCATAAACGGCTAGATCGCACAATGGCACACGCATGGGAGGATCACAACAGTGGTCCTTCATCAACTATAGATGGGTACATTACTTTAGGAGGCAGCTCGAAATCAGGCGCCGATATAGCTCTGGGGACATTTGTTATTGGTCCCGATAAAAACCTTGTTGCTGTGGGATTAAATCTCAACAACCTTGAAGTGGTTGACGAAGATCATTTCTCCAACGGAGTCTTTTCTGGCTTTGTCTTTATATACGATTACTATTCAGAACACCAAAACAAAATAAAAATGCAAACCATGGAAAATATATTGAATTCTATACAAGATAGTTTTGGAGATATCTATCATTATAAAAATGTTTATTTCTTAAGATCTACAATAAATCTCTGAATGGTGCAATAGGATATCTATCAAGCGCCAGACCAAATGGTCGCAAGACCAGTAAGTGTAACCACTCCCACCTCCTGGGTTCGGTATAATAAAGTGAGCTTATCAGTATTCAGTTACCAACTCTCTTTTACTCTTGCAGAAGACAGGGAACAGCCTCTCATCAGGCCTGCTAGAGTAGCGGGGAAAATTTTCCGATCCCCGCCTTTCCCCATGAGGGCTACCAGTCAGCTGGCGAGTGTTACGACTTTCGTGAGATGGCGGGGCGCCAGCGTATCCAGTCCGTGTGCCCGGGCTACATATTCACCCAGAAGCTGCAGAACAGGCAGACAGATCAGCGGCGCCGCGCCATGATCGCCCCCGACCGGAAGAGAGACCGTGCCCGGTCCCCCAAGACCCAGCACGATGGCCCCTTTTTCCATTACATCACGGGCAAGCAGAGCCTCTTCCTCGCAGGTATCAGGATGATAGAGCATGATAACGAAAGAGCGCTCATCGATCAGACTGATCGGGCCATGGCGATATTCCAGCGGATGATGGGCCTCACTCTGGCTCAGGCTCATTTCCTGCATTTTCAGAGCGCCTTCACGCGCAACACCATAATGCGTGCCACCGCCCAGAAACACAAAATGGGAGCGGCCTCGAATCAATGCCACAAGATGAGGATCAGCCGCTTCGAGCAAGGCCGCTGCGGCTGCGATACTGTCATGGCCAATATGGATCCCTGCATAGCGTAGCCCGGCCATAAGCATGAGACTGGCTGAAGCCGTCATCACGATCCCTTCTTCAGGATGGGTCTCGGCTTCGAATACTTCCGAGGAAATCTTCGTCAATGCGCTGCCCGGTGCGCAGGTCACACCAAGAACCTCATGTCCCGAGGCTCGTCCGGCGGAGGCAGCTGCCAGGGTCTCTGTCGATTCCCCGCTGCGCGAAAGGGCCATCAGCCGGGTTTTCATGCCTGATGGCACATAGGATGAGGCGCGACGCGTCCACTCATTTCCTGGTACGGCCCGGGAAAGAAAACCTGCTTCGTTGAGGGCACAGGCAATACTGTCAGCAATATGGACGGAGGTACCACAACCGATAATTGCATGCATCTGCCCCTTCTCGGGGGTGGAGTGCGGCTGTGTCAGCGCCCTCCAGAACGAAAACTGTTCGCGGATTCCACGTTCTGTCGCATTCATCAGCCTGACCTTCCTGTAAGACTAAGCGTTTTCTGCACGATCATGACACAAGCCCCCACCGCTTCCGAGGGGGCGTTAAAATAATCCTTTTCATCAGGTCAGGTTCTCATCGGTCAGATGTTTTCTTCCGCTCTCCCGGCAAAACCTGTTGATCCCAGATCCTTGAGCAGGGAGACATCCAGCGAAGCAAGCTCGGCAAGGCCAATCAGGGCGAGATCACGCCTGAGTTCCGTACCAAGTATGGAAACCGCCTTGTCGAGCCCCGCCCCTCCAGCCAGGGCGCAGGCCTGAAGAAAGGGACGGCCGAGCATGACTGCGTCAGCACCAAGCGCCATTGCCTTGAGCACATCTCCACCACAGCGAAAACCGCCATCAATAACGACGCTCATATTCCGCGCTGCCTTTCTGATTTCAGGCAGAACTTCGAGCGGCGCGACGCTCGAATCAAGCAGGCGCCCGCCATGATCAGAGACGACAATACCATCCACACCGATCTTTGCCGCCTCTTCGGCATCTTCAGGACGCAGAATACCTTTCAGTATGAGCTTACCATTCCATCGCGCGCGAATATGACGGATGTGATCCCATGTGAAATCAGGAGCCCCTCCGACCGCCGCAATTTCGTTTGAAAACAGGCCCGGCCCACCCTGAGGGCGAATATTGACAATTCTGGGGTTGCGATCGCGCAGGATCGTGCGACCCAATGTTCCGAACGTCCAGCCGGGATGGCGCAATGCCCCGATTGTCGAGCGCCATTTAGGACGGATGGGCATGGAATAACCCGCACGCGTCTCGGCAATACGCTGTGCGCCGACAGGTACATCACAAGTGATCAGCAGCACCGGGTAGCCGGCTTTCTGTACCCGGTCGATCATTCCGTCGATCACAGCGAGATCGCTTGGCAGATAAGCGGCAAACCACGCGCGCGGGTTGATACGGATGATCTCTTCCAGCGGCGTGAGTGAATTGGCGGAAAGTGCGTAGAACAGATTATGCCTGTGCGCCGCCGCCGCCTCTATGCGATCGGCATCAAAGCGCGTCATGGCGGCGCCCCCTGTTGGCGCCAGACCAAAAGGCTGCGCATAGTCCTCGCCAAAAAGCGTAATTCTGGTGTTGAGAGAAGATACGTCACGCAAGCGATAAGGACGCCACAGATAGCGCTGAAATATCGCCCGATTCCGACGCAGGCTGAGCTCGGCCCCCGCACCGTTGCGAACGTATTCGTAGACTGCCTTGGGCAGATAACGCCTGACGGCCTTTTCGAAATCGCTCAACTGGTAGATATCGTGCAAACGCCGTCTGGCGGTCATGGACATCGTCTTTCTCCGAAGAAAGGGAATAGGCAGAAACTGGAACCATCGCGAATAGAACGAGACAGCGCAGCTTTTTGCTTGACCGGCCATGTGTCACGTTAAAGTGACTCCTTCTCATAGAAACCCGATGAACAGGAACTCGAACTGTCTTTGAACCCGAGGCTCCCTGGTACGAAATACCTTCAGGAGCAAGGTTCCAGTTACGCCGATAACTATCTGAAGAACAAAGATGATAGCATTGAAGACACTCTTGCCTGTTTATCTGAGGCTTTAGTGTTTTGCCTGTACACAATTGCAGACTGACGACTGGTCGATATGCCAGCAGCAAGATAGCTGCTGACATATCGTATCCGTGACATGGCCTGGTCCGGGGACTGGTGGCATGTCGCCACGCTGTCACGTCGGGGCAGAGACCTGACCGATTTCTCAGGGGATTCTAGGTAAAGATGAAACGCTCCATATTTTCGCGGCATATCGTCGCTGCATCAAAGATATCAGTTTCCCAGCAGGCCGGGCTGAAAAGTTCGGCCGTCCACATGCCATCATATCCGGTCTTCCTGACGGCATCAGTCCAGGCCTGAACATCCATTTCACCCTCACCCGGCATATAAGCTCTCAGAACCGATTGATCCCACGCCTCACCCGGACGTGGAAGACGTCCATCACAGAAATGAACACCGTAGATCAGCCCGGGATCGAGTACAGCAACATCTGCCGGCGTATTACCGGCCGCATAAAGATGCCAGAAGTCAATTACCATACCGATATTGGTTAGCCCTGCCCTGCGGATGATCTCAAGCCCCTGTTCGAGCTTTCTGAATTTGGTAAAGGCAATCACCTCAATCTGGTAACGCACATTATGCTCCAGACCGATACGACCAATCGCCTCGACGTTTTCCGTCATGATATCCATGATCGTATCATCAGATTCATGATCTATTCCATTCAGTGCCAGAATTTGCACTGTCGGACAGTCCAGTGCCTCGGCGGCAAGCGTCAGACGTCTTGCCTCATCAAGCATCTGCTGCTTCTCCTCTCCCTTATGCCGCTCGATTGAGAGCAGGGCATTTACACATCCCGTCGATAGATGGCTGGCCTTGATGGCATGAGCGAGACGTGACAGGGTACCGCCATTATCCAGATAACGTATCAGCTTGCTGGCCAGAATCTCGAGACTGTCATATCCGGTCTCACGAGCAACACGTATATCGGTCAGGAGGTTGGAATGATTGGTGGAAACACCATGAAGACCAAGAAACATCGTTTTGTCTTTCACTAATTTGTTGGGGATAAACCGGCAGGTATCAGCAGGCTGCATCACGCAGGAGGGCCTGGATCGCGCGCACTACCAGAGCATGATCATCCTGTTCGGGCAGACCACTGACCGTAACAGCACCGATCACCACGCCATCGACCAGCCTGACGGGAAAACTGCCACCATGATCGCAATAATCGGATTGCTGTATGAAACCCTGCTGTTCCATACGCTGGCCTGACAGGCGATTGACCGCACCGACATGCAGACTTGCTTTCCAGCTGCGCAGCACTGTATTGCGCTTGCGCCAGATCCACTCCAGATTTTCCGGACACGAACCAGGAAGAGCCGCCAGAAAAACCTGCTGCCCGAAAGCAAATACTTCCATGGCAACAGGCGCCTTGTTCTCGATAGCAAGACGTCTGAGTATCATACCCAGTGCCCAACCATCATCATGGCTGAATTTTGCAAAGCGGCATATTTCTTCTTGCTGGATATAATCGGCAAGAAGCTGGGAATCATTCATGATTATTTCCTTCAGGAAGCAGGAAAGAGTATTGCTATCTCTGCCCGCCCAGTATGAGAGCTTCGACTTTCTCCAGTGAAACCCCTTTTGCTTCCGGAACAAATCGAAGTACGAACCATGTCGCAACCATGGAACAGGCGACGAAAATCCACATTGAAAATGCCCCGTGGAAATGAGCATTCAGCCAGATATTGGACTGGATCATGGGGAAAAACTGGCTCACAAAAAAATTCATGATCCACATACAGGCGACCGAAATACTCATTCCCATGGAACGCAGCCTGTTAGGAAATATTTCGGCGATCAGTACCCAGGCAATCGGCCCCCAGGACATGCCATACATCACCATGAACAAAAGCATACCGAACAGGGCAAGAAGTCCGCTCGACTGGGTGTAGAGCGCGCCCGAGACTACCAGAAGCCCGATAATCATACCGGCCGACCCTATCGCCATGAGGGGCCGTCTTCCCTTGAGATCAATAAACCAGGCACCAATCGCACAGCCTGCCAGTGACGCAAAGCCGATCCATATTGTCTGGAACAAGGCTGCTTCCATAGTGCCGCTGGTCGATCGAAGGACCATCGGCGCATAGTACATCATGACATTCACGCCAGTCAGCTGTTGCAACATGGCAATCATGGCGCCGACAAAAATGATCCATCTGGCGCCGTGTCCCGCCAGCTTTTTCTGTTGCTGACTTGCCTGTTCAGTATCGCCCTGAATGGATTGCCGGATTTCCCTGAGCAAAGCATGGGCATGCTTCTCGTTGGAGATCCGGGTAAGTGTCTTCAGGGCTTCCTGATCCCTTCCTGCCAGAATATGCCATCTCGGAGATTCCGGAATAGTAAAGACGGCAACACAGAAAACAGCACAAGGCACGATTTCAGAGGCAATCATCCAGCGCCAGCCGTAATCCCGCAGCCATTCAGCCGCGGCTCCCTTGGCAATGAGATAATTCACGATGAAAACCACGACCTGGCCGCCCACAACAGCAAACTGCTCCATATTCAGAGCGCGACCACGCATATCCTTGGGAGAGACCTCTGACATATACATGGGCGATACAGCAGATGCGACGCCGACACCGAGCCCGCCTATGATGCGATAAATGACAAACCAGACGAATGACGTGGCAAGTGCTGCACCAATGGCAGAGATCGTAAACAAGATGGCACAGACAAACAGAGCCCATCGCCTGCCCAGATGATGCGCAAGCCAGCCGGAAGAAAAAGCACCGATAATGCAGCCTATTACAACATTGGAGACAGCCCATCCTGTCTGTGCAGGCGAGAGATGAAAATAATCAGTCAGCGAAGCAATGGCACCGGAAATGACCGAAGTATCATAACCAAAGAGGATGCCACCCAATGCCGCAACAGCACATATTCTGAGTACGTAACCGACATCATGTCGCTCGGACTGAACCAGAACCAGGGATTTGAAACGGAACATGGACTCCGCTCCTGCCAGCCTGCCAAGACAGGCCAATAGAGATAAAACGACCGAAATTCCAGGAAACGCGAAGCCGGTCAGAGGCTGCGTTTTCTGAGTTCGCGTCGCATGGTTTCGAGCATGAAGCGTGAGGAGTCCTCTGCACGTTCTTCCCAGGCAAAGACGCAAGAAGAGAGAACGCCATCAAAGCGGATTTCGGCGAGCGTATCAAAAAACGCTGTCCAGTCGATTTCGCCCTGACCGATATCGAGATGCTGATGCACGCGCACTTTCGAGCCCGGCGGGTTGACGATGTAGCGCAGCTCCGATGATTTGCGGTGATCGAACGTATCGGCCACACGAATATGCACGAGAATATCGGCCGCCTCACGCAGCATCGACGCCATGTCCTCGCCATAGAAAAAGGTATGGGGCACGATATAGGACATTCTGACCGCGTCAGAGCCGATATTGCGGATGATATCAACAGCAGGATGGAAGGTTTCCACCCAGTCTTCCGGATGGGGCTCGAGAGAGAGGGTGATGCCCGAACGCTCCAGAACGGGCACCAGGTCATCCATCGATCGCCAGAAGGCCGCCTCGCAGGTTTCGGGAGTGGCGACACCGGGTGGCAGACCCGATGAGCGCTCGGGCGAGGTGCCACGTCCGAACTCCGAGACCATCAGGGGGCATTCCATTTCCGATGCGATCTCGATGGCCCGTTTCCAGTAGCGTATCGCGACCTGACGTTCCTCCTCGATCGGGCTCGACCAGCGATACATGGGCTGCAGGGTGGAAAGCTCGGTGCCGTTGTCACGCAGGGCCGCCTTGAAGTCGCGTATGCGTTGTGATGTCGCGCGCGGCATGACCCACCAGTCCAGAAAATCGGCGCGGGGTGACAGTTCGATGCCATCAAAACCATAGCCCGATACCGTTCTGGCAATCTCGGGCAAGGAAAGATGGCGTTGCATATAGGGGTCGAGAACCAGTTTCATGATCTGCTTCCTGCTCACTGACAGAAAGGCCCCTGGTGATGGGATAAGCTTCACAGAATGGGTCAGGCGTTTCTAAAGTCGGTCAAAATCCGGAATGATACGACTGACGACCACAAGTAATTAATAGTCATTATCAACTACTTCTTTTCGACAGAACATGATCTCATGACGGGATCATGCAAACCGGTTAATCAACGACACCTATTGACCATTCTGCACCCGGGACCTTGTCTGTTATACTTAAACACAATGTAACGTCTAAAAAGATATAGATCACCTTTCCACCCTCCCATTGCCCACGAAACGGTGAGTTCGGCCAGAATGTACCTTCCTGACCGTTTCACTTCAAAAAATGCCAGATTCAGCGGTAGCTGCTCTCGCGAAATCTTCTCTATCCGTGACGATTCCTCTTTCAGGACCCTGCAGGCAGACGGAATCATGCGTCGTATCAAAGAAGACAAACAGCATATTCGAAAATGATCACGAAGCCGTTATATGCCGGTTTCTGAAGGTTTCCCTTCAAGAAGCCACCCGTAAATTACCGAAAAGACAGGTAAGTCCCTACCAAATCTTAACAAGCCAATACTCTTGGAATATTGGACATATCGGAGTGAGCGGCGTGAGATATACTGGACTCAAGAAGTCCTTATTCTGCGCATTGGGTTTTCTGTCTTGTGCTGATGCATTCGGACAAAGTTACACCGCGCATCGGAATGAGCTGCAGACCAATCTGCAGATCCAGCCTCTCAAGGATCTCACACTGACCCGCATTCTGGGGCTGGGCCCTGCCGAAATCCATGACCCCCTGCCCCCGGAAGATACGCAGCATTTCTTCGAACATGGCTACGGTGATCTGAGACGCGCGCTGATAAAAAGAGGGGTAACAATTGATATGGAATACTGGCCCCAGTTTTTTGCCAATCTGGCGGGCGGGCTAGATCAGAAACAGGATTATGCGCATCAGATCAGTTTTCTCGCCAACACTGATCTCGACAGGATTTTCGGATGGAAACATGCGTCTCTTGTTTTCAGCGGTGCCGAACGCGCCGGAAGACGCCTCTCCACGGATGTGTTTGCCGATGACGTCTATAATCCTGCCCAGATTTATGGCGGTGGCGGCAATGTCCTGTTCCATCTCGTCTATTTCTATTTCCAGAAAAGCTGGGACGATGAACGTTTTCGCTGGATCATCGGACGCTACGCCACAGGACCTGATTACGACGCCTCAATGCTACTGTGCACATTTGGTGGCGGCGCCGTATGCAGTCAGCCGCGCCTGACCACGACGATCAATGGCTATGCTTCCTGGCCGAGCACGGCCTGGGGCACCAATCTCAAATTCCGTCCGACAAAAGATACTTATGTCGTCCCCGGTATATTCACCTCCGAGGCGCAACATGGCGGCACAGCTGGAACCAACTGGAATTCTGCGACAGGTGTCTCGCTTTACAACGAGATCGGATGGGAGCCCGAGCTGGGGCGCAACCGTCTGAGCGGCCATTACAAGATCGGCATGATGTGGGATTCCAGTCCACACGCCTATAACCGTCTTGTGACTGATCCCGCTCCACCTGGTTCTCGCAAGGGTCAACTCATGGAATGGGTGGCAATGGACCAGATGCTGTGGCGTCACGGCACCTATGCGACAGCAGGGCTGATCGCCCTTGCCGGATATACCCACACGACCGCCTCAATCGCCCCTCTTTCGGACCAGTGGTATGTCGGCATGGTCGATTTTGGCATGATACGGTCGCGACCTTATGACGGGTTCGGTTTTCTTTTCACGAGCATGCGTTATGGCGCCAACGTCCAGGCACGCTATCAGCCTTATTACAATGTCGCACCGGCCATGATCACTATGCCAGGTCTAGGTGGCGGATTTCAGACGCCTCTTGTTTCCTCGCGCCAGGCTGTCATGGAAATACTCTACAGGGTTCATATTTCCCGAGGCTTATATTTCTCCCCCGAATTCCAGTATTTCTGGAGGCCGGGCGGCACCGGTCGTGTCAAAAGCGCTCCAATACTCGGATTTGATCTGCGGGTTTTCTTCTAGTCCGATGGACTTCTTCCGACACATTCTTAAATCAAAAAGCAGGTTTTCCATGGCTCATGCTTCTTCCATGCGGCTTGATCGCCGCTCTCTTCTTGCCGGGGTAGCCTGTTGACAGGATATGCCGGGACCGCAAAAGCCGGTGTTGTCAAAGAAAAGCTCCCTTGGGAGCCGGGAAGTCTGAATGCGCCGGTTCATGGGGTGGACCCTAACGGACCGACCTACCTGACCCCGGTTGAGCGACGCCTGCTTACGGCCATTGCCGATCGGATCATTCCCTCCGACGAGCTGAGCATCGGTGGCGCCGAAGCCGGTTGCGTGACCTTTATCGATCGGCAGCTCGCCGGACCTTACGGTCGTGCTGCATCCATGTACATGCGAGGACGTTTCGTTAAAGGAACAACACAGCAGGGCATACAATCCGCCATGACCCCTGCCGAGCGTTACCGCAAAGGGCTGCATGAGCTCGCCTTGTTCTGTCAGCGCGACACGGGCAAAGCTTTTGAGGCACTACCGCCTGAGAAACAGGATGATATTCTCTCGCGTCTCGAAAATGGCCGTATCGCCTTTCCCTCGATCGACAGCCGGATATTTTTCGAACAGATTCTGCAAAATATGCGGGAGGGCTACCTGGCCGATCCGATCTATGGCGGCAATCGCGATATGGCGAGCTGGAAAATGCTTGGCTTTCCCGGTGCCCGCTATGATTACCGCGATTACATGGACATCAAAAATCAGGACCTTGGGCTTGCACCACTCAGCCTGCGCGATCGCACGATCTGAGACGCTCCGAACAGGATTGAAAGACGATAGTAATGACAAGAAAACGCCCGAAAGCAGATGTCGTCATCGTAGGGCTGGGCTGGTGTGGATCTCTGGCAGCCGAAGAACTGACTCGTGCAGGGCTGGATGTCGTCGCAATCGAGCGCGGCCCCTGGGTCGAGCCTGCGATTGATTTCGCTCCTGGTGTCGACACGGACGAGCTCCGCTGGGATACACGCCGCTCCATGCTCCTGCCGCCGGCTATCGAAACAACGACTGTGCGTAACACACGCTTTCAGAAAGCGTTGCCAATACGGGACTGGAGTATCAATGAATGGGGATATAACGCTGGAGGATCTGGCACCCATTGGGCGGCAATGGCCTGGCGGTTCACCCCTTTCGATTTCCAGCCCTATTCCATGACCGTATCGCGCTATGGCGCAAAACAACTGGCCGAAGGGCTGATTGTACAGGATTGGGGTGTCACGTATGACGAGCTGGAGCCCTATTACGATCGTTTTGAAAAAATTGCTGGCATCTCTGGCAAGGCTGGCGTTCTCAATGGACAGATCATGCAAGGGGGCAATCCGTTCGAGGGATCCAGAAGCAGCGAATATCCCCTGCCCCCTCTCAAGACCACACATCTGACAGATCTGTTCTCCGAAGCCAGTAATGCACTCGGTTATCATCCTTTCATGGTACCTGCAGGCAACACGTCAGAAGCTTATACCAACCCCCTGGGCATACGTATGGCGCCCTGTACCTATTGCGGTTACTGCCTGTATTACGGCTGTGGCAACTGGTCGAAATCCAGCCCGAATGCCTGTATCTTTCCGGCTCTGGTACAAAGAAGCAATTTTACAGTTCTCACCGACTCAGCTGTTCTGAAAGCAACTCTCGCTCCCGATGGCAAGACGGCTACCGGCGTGATCTTCTGTGACAAGAAAGGTGATCAGTGGGAGCAGCCCGCTGATATCGTTATTTTCTCGGCATTCCAGATGCAGAATGTACGCCTCCTCCTGCTCTCTGGCATTGGTAAACCTTATGACCCGGCAAAGCGGGAAGGCGTAGTCGGCCGCGCCTATTGTTTCCAGACCGTGTCCGGCGCCAACCTTTTTTTCCAGGACAAGAAGTTCAACCATTTTGCCGGAGCTGGCGCCCTTTCGGCGCAGATCGATGACTTCAATGGCGATAACTTCGATCATTCCGGTCTGGGTTTCATCGGGGGAGCGGGCATTCTGGTCGTCTCACGTGGATCACGACCGATCGGAAATGCAGATTTTCTGGAGCCCAATACGCCACGCTGGGGAGCAGCATGGAAAAAAGCCTACAAAGACGCATTCCAGAACGCGACAGGAATTTTCGGCCAGGGAACAAGCTATTCCCATGACGAGGCCTATCTCGACCTGGATCCCGAATATACGGATCAGTATGGCCAGCCGCTGCTACGCATGACCTTTGAATACAACACAAATGATCGACGTTCAGCACAGTTCATAGAAGACAAAAGTGTCGAGATCGGCCGGAAAATGGGAGCCAAAACAGTTATTGGCACCAATTCTGCGGCTTCATCCTTCACGCCCTATAACTTTGCCTCAGATCACACCATCGGTGGTGCTGTCATGGGAACGGATCCCAGGACCAGCGTACTCAATCGCTATCAACAGGTCTGGGATGTACATAACGTCTTTGTTCTGGGTGCCTCATCCTTCCCGAACAATGCGGGTTACAATCCGACTGGCACCATCGGCGCCCTGGCGCTCTGGACTGCACGCGCCATTATCGATCAATACCTGAAAAACCCGGCACCGCTGGTGAAAGCCTGATCCATGATCGATCGCAACTTTCTTATTGCATCGCTGAGCGGTGTCCTGTTTCTGATGTTTCCTATCAAGGCAGGAGCTCAGGACGCACAGGCTGTTGCAAGAGGCCAATATCTTGCCCGGGCTGCCGATTGTGTAGCCTGTCATACAAACCCTGCAGATAACAGGGCATTCGCAGGCGGCTATGCTCTTCAGACCCCGTTTGGCAAACTGCTCACCTCAAACATTACCCAGGATATTGAAACCGGCATTGGCGGTTGGACCGAGGCCGAATTTTCCAGAGCCGTGCGTGAGGGTATCGGCAGACAGGGGCAGCATCTTTACCCTGCCATGCCTTATCCATCCTACACAAAGCTCACTGATGCAGATGTTCATGATCTCTGGCTCTACATGAAAACAATTACCCCGGTGAAAAACAGGGTCGTCAGTAATCAGCTTCCTTTTCCCTTCAATATACGGGCGGCCCTTATCGTCTGGAATCTCTGGAATTTCCGGAGTGGACGCTATGTCGACGATACTTCGAAATCCAAAGCCTGGAACCGGGGTGCCTATCTGGCCGAAGGACTTGAGCATTGCAACTCCTGCCACACACCGAAAAATCTTCTGGGTGGCGACAAAAGCAGCCAGGCCTATAGGGGTGCATCACTCCAGGGGTGGTATGCGCCTGATATTACCAACAGCCACACCCTGGGCATTGGCAGCTGGCACAAGGACGATCTCAAAACCTATCTGAAAACCGGCAGTGTCGGCCCCTATGTCGCATCCGGACCAATGGGTGAAGCCATCGAGAACAGCACACAATATTTACGGGACGGGGATCTTGAGGCCATTGCCACCTATTTCAGTGACATAAAGGGCCAGGAGGCTTCTCTGCCTGCATCATTACCGGCATCTGACCCACGAATGCATCAGGGTAAAGCCGTCTACGAGATGGCCTGTGCCGCTTGCCATCGTTCCGATGGCCGCGGCGTCAGTACGATGATCACAGGTTTCCCTGCAAATCGCGCCATACTGGCACCGGTCAAGGACTCAATTCTGCATACGATCCTCGCAGGGGGGCGCGGAGCCATGACTCATGAGAACCCGACAGGTGCGGCCATGCCTTCTTTTTCCTGGTCCCTTTCGGACGAACAGATTGCTGCTGCCGCCACCTATATCCGGAACAGTTGGGGGAACAATGCCTCTGCTGTTACCCCGGAGGAAGTCAAAGCCATGCGCAGGACTCTACAATTCCGCCAGGTTGGTCCTGTCCCTGATGACTGGAGCCTGAGTGGTGAATCAAAACCTGATCTGTCAGCTCATCCCGCAATGCATCCTTAAAGGCGGGATAACGAGGGAGACGTATAATGGCCGCAAAAATCAGGATCGAGGATATTGCCTCACAGGCCGGAGTTTCCATTTCCACTGTTGATCGGGTTATCAATGGTCGTGGAGGCGTGCGTCTCAATCGTGAAATCAGGGTACTCGATGCTTTGCATAGTCTCGAAGCGGCAAGTGTCTTCAAGCCGGCCTATGCAAGACAGATCCGTGTCGCGGTAATCCTCCAGCATACGGAAGACCCGCTCCATGATGGTCTCAAGCGCAGCTTTCTGGATATAGGGATTCAGCATCGTTCTCTGAATATCCATTATTACATCCACCATTTCGCGATTGCCGAAACACAGAATATTGCTGCTTTCCTCCAGGTTGCCCGCAAAAGCTATGATGCCGTTATTGCCTCGGTGCCAAACGAGACGCTTGTCAGACGTGAGATACGCAGGCTCTCAGCCTCATGCCTGTCGTGCTGTTACTGACCGATATTCCCAATACGTCCCGTCTGGCCTATGTCGGAATTGATAACATGCAGGCTGGCCGGGTGATTGGCACCTTGATGGGCCGCTATCTCGGTCCTCAGCCCTGTGCTGCTCTCTGCCTCTCAGGCTTCGATTCCATGGCTGCCCATGTACAGAGGCGTGAAGGATTTCATGCGGCACTGAGAGCGCGCTTTCGCCATATAAGACTTGTTGATGTGCCTGAAAGCACTTTTGATCGCGCAGAACGCGCCGCAGATATTCTCTATCATCTTCTCGCCAGCCATCCGGATATACGCGGCATTTATAATGCCGGCGCCGGAGGCGCCCCTCTGGTCGAGGCCATACGCAAGCGCGGCCGCACACATGATACGGTCTTCATCACGCATGAATTGACGCCTGATCGCACTGAATTGCTGAAAGAAGGCTGTATCGACGCCCTGATCGATCAGGATCCGCTCGAACAGGTCACCCGTGCATCCCGTTTGATCGCCTCCCATTTCCGGCGATTACCCCCCTCGCCAGTACAATCCCCTACCCTGCTCCGCATTTTCACACCGGAGATGATCTCCTGATCACTGGAGTTGCTGCCATGACAAGAATGATTACTTTCAGATCTGTAAGGCGTGTTGCGCTGTCAGGACTTTTTTCTGTATTCACAAACATACTTGCGACTTCTGCGATAGCCGGAACCGTCACCTCGGAGAACTGGGGACATACACCAGATGGCCAGACAGTTCGCCGGTTTGTTCTGAGCAATACACACAAAATGACTGTACGTATCCTTACCTATGGCGGGACAATACAATCCATAGAGGCTCCCGATCGCAACGGCATATCGAAAAACATCGTACTCGGCTTCGGAGACCTCGATCATTATCTGCATGACGTACGTGAAGGTCAGCTTTATTTCGGAGCGATGATTGGTCGCTATGCCAATCGTATCGCCCATGGACAGTTCACACTGGATGGCCAGACATATCATGTGCCCATCAGTCTTGCCCCTCATGCCCTCCATGGAGGAAAGGAAGGATTTGACAAAAAAACATGGACCGCAGCCTCCTGGTCAGAAGACAAGGATACCGCCCGGCTCAGGCTGGAGCTGACCAGTCCGGATGGTGATCAGGGTTTTCCAGGCAAACTCAAGGTCAGTGTCGATTATGTACTCGGCAATGATAACAGTCTGACCCTGCACTTCCATGCGACAACCGATCGCCCTACTGTTGTCAGCCTCACCAGTCACAGTTTCTGGAATCTTGATGGTGAAGATGCAGGATCTGTCGAAAACCAGATTGTGCAGATCAACGCAGACCGTTTCACACCAACAGATCCGACCGGCATTCCTACAGGAAGCCTGACACCTGTAGAAGGAACCCCTTATGACTTCCGTAAACCGCAGCCTATCGGCGCCCATCTACGTGACGCTTATCCGCAGATAAGACAGGACCATGGTTACGACAAGAATTTCGTACTCAATGGTAAAAGCGGTAGCGATCCTCGCCTGGCAGCGACAGTTTACGCGCCTGAAACCGGACGCGTTCTCGATATCCTGACAACACAACCCGGCCTGCAGTTCTATACATCCAACGGTCTTGACGGACATTATTACGGCATAGGGGGCAAGGCCTATCGCCAGACAGATGCGATTGCTCTTGAAACCGAGGCTTTCCCGGACTCCCCTAACCACCCTTCTTTTCCGAACGTCGTATTGAGGCCCGGAGAAGCTTATGATGCGACGACGGTTTTCAAATTCTCTTCGAGAAAATGATCTCCTCCCGGACGGTGGGAAAATCTGCCTACCGGAAAATCATGCTACCAGCCAGTTCCTGTGCGGAGAGGTGTCGTCTCTCTCCCCACAGGGTAAAAAGCAAATCCTACCGGCTACCGGGACGTGTCTGGCGGCTGATAAAAATAGCCAGAAGAATAATGGCGCCTTTGATGACATTCTGCACATAGGGCGAAATATTCATTAGGTTCAGTCCGTTGTTGAGAACACCCAACAGCAGCGCTCCGATAAGAGTGCCGATGATCGAACCTCTTCCCCCTGAAATCGCCGTTCCGCCCAGAACCACCGCTGCAATGGCATCCAGTTCGAATCCCATACCCGCATTGGGCTGACCGCTCATCAGACGCGAGCTGAGCAAGATACCGGCAATGGCTGCGGTCACCCCGCTTATGAGATAGACAATCACCTTGTAACGTCGGGCATCTATACCCGAAAGGCGCACTGCATCCTCATTCCCACCGATTGCAAAGATATAGCGACCGACAGGCATTTTCTGCAGCATGACATAGGCAATCAGAAAAGTCAGAGCCATGATCACGATGGGAGTCTGCACCCCGAGCATTCTGCCCCGCCCGAGAAACCCGAACCAGTCAGGCAGTCCGGTCACCGGATAACCATTGGTGTAAATCAGCCCCAACCCGCGCGCGATGCTCATCGACGCCAGAGTGACAATAATGGGCGGCATACGCAGTCGTGCAATGCACAAGCCATTACCAAGTCCGAATACCATCCCTGCCCCGATACCGGCTGCAATTGCCAGCCCCCCGGAAACGCCACTGGCCAGAAGCCCTGCCGTCAGCGTACCAGTAAGGGCCATGGTTGCCCCGACAGAAAGATCGATACCTCCGGTAAGAATGGCAAAGGTCATGCCAACCGAGATAATCGCATTGATCGAGACCTGACGACCTATATTTTCCAGATTTCCCAGAGACAGAAAACGACTGTTCAGGAACATCATGCCGATCACAACGACGATGAGGCCAATCGTCGGCAAAAATGCCGTAGAGCGTCGTGAAAGCGTAAAAAGAGACTCACGCATGGATCGACTCTCCATGAGCGACGGGTTTTGCAAGGCTTGCTGTTGCATGGCGCATGATCTCCTCAGCGTTCAGCGCATCTCCTTCGAGAATGGTCGAGATGGCGCCACGATAGAAAACGGCGACGCGGTCGCACATTCCGACGATTTCAGGGAGCTCGGACGAGATCATGATGATCGCATAGCCCTCTTCGGTCAGATTCCGCATCAAACGATAGATTTCTGCTTTTGCACCGACATCGATACCGCGTGTCGGCTCGTCGAAAATCAGGATCGGACAGCGACGATTGAGCCAGCGCGCAATCACCACCTTCTGCTGGTTTCCTCCACTCAGGGTAACCGTGGCGGTTTCATCACCAGGAGCCTTGACCTGAAGAGCCTGCATGAGCGAGAGGGTTTTCTCATGCTCCTTGCTCCGGTCTATCAGGCCCGATTTGCCTGTGTATTGATCAAGATTATTGATCGATACGTTCTCGCGTATGCTGAAGGACAGTATAAGCCCCTCGGTCTTGCGGTTTTCAGGCAGAAGCCCGATCCCGGCTCTGAGAGCCGCTGCAGGATCGGACAGGGTGATTGCCTGCCCATCCATCGTAACGCTTTTTCCCGGACAGGGCAGCGCGCCGATGAGAGCCAGAGCGGTCTCGGTCCGGCCTGATCCGACCAGTCCTGCAAATCCGAGAATTTCTCCGGCATGCAGATCGAAATCACTGGTTGGTGCATCGCCACGGCTGCGCAGATGACGCGCCTCAAGACGCACGACCCGGCTGGCATGCGCCGCTTTGGGCGGAAAACTGTTCTCGATGCGGCGACCCACCATCATCTCAACCAGATGATCCATACTGCATTCGGCCACACTGGTCAGACCGACATTGGCGCCATCACGCAGAATGGTAATGCGATCGCATATCTCGAAGATTTCCTCGAGATGATGCGAAACAAAAATAATACCTATTCCATCATCACGCAGCTGTCGCATGACACGAAACAGCAAATCCGCCTCGTTGGGGGTAAGAGGTGCCGTTGGCTCGTCAAGAATGAGAATACGCACATCAAGCGAGAGTGCTTGGCAATCTCGACGAATTGCTGTTCGGCCACGCTCAGACGTCCAACCGGTACGGACAGATCAATGTGAACACCAATGCGCTCGAACAAGGCCGCTGCCTGTCTGACCATGAACGCTCGGCGGCTCAAACCGAAAGCGTTACGACTTTCACGTCCAAGAAAGATATTATCGACAGCATCCAGATCAGGGACCAGGCTGAATTCCTGAAAAACGATGCCGATCCCCCTGGCGATTGCATCGCGATAGCTCGAAAACCGGCACTCCTCTCCTGCCAGAAGCATCACGCCCTCATCCTGGCTCTGGATACCACCGATAATCTTGATGATTGTCGATTTCCCGGCACCATTCTCACCCAGCAGGGCGTGGATCTCTCCACGCACCAGTCAAGAGAAACGCCTTTGAGCGCCTTTACACCGGGAAAGCTTTTGGTAATGCCCTGCAGCTTCAGAAGCGGCGGGGCAAAAGGAGAATCAGTTTCTGTCATGATGCCACGCTGCCTCTTCATGATGCTGGGCCTGATGAAATCTTACCAGCTGAAGCTCTGCGCCCCCTTGGCATCGACCAGCTGCACATCAACCGGCACGGTGGCAGGCGGCACTGCACCCCAGTATTTCGCCAGAGCCATGGCCAGAGCCAGACGAACCTGCTGACGCGGGAATTGCGCTGCTGTACCAATGAAGTGTGAACCCGGCTTGGCGATAGCCTTGATCGCCTCGGGAGCTCCATCCACACTGACAAGCTTCACATCGTGTCCGCTCGCCTCAATGGCTGAAAGCACTCCCAGCGATCCGTTGTCATTGACGCTGAAGATCCCTTTCATATCGGGATTGGCCTGCAGCATGTTCTCGCGACTGTCAGGGCCTGATCACGCTCCTGCTTGCCATTTTGTGTGCTTACAATCGAGATACCCGGGAACTTGACGAGGGCTGCCTTGCATCCCTTGACACGCTCCAGGATCGGCACCACGGGAATACCGTCAATGATGCCGACATCTCCCTTGCCGATGGTCTGCCCCAGATAGGTACAGGCCTTGAAACCGGCATCATAGTTCTTGGAACCGACAAATGCATCTATCGGCGTTGGCCTGGGCATCGACTGACACAATCGGAATGTTCTTGTCGTGTACTGTTTTCACAATGGACGCAACACCAACGGAGTCCGTCGGATTGATCAGTACGACCTGTACACCCTGCTGAACCATATCCTCGATATCACTGACCTGTTTGGACACGTCATGATGGGCGTCACTGATGACAAGTGTTGCACCGATGGACTTGGCTGCATCCTGAAGCGCGTCTTTCATCGTCACGAAATAAGGATTGTTCATTTCCTGAAACGACACGCCAATCTTGAGAGGTTCGGCGGCCTGTGCGTTGACTGCAGCACAGGCGGAACCGGCGATGAAAGTCGTTGCGAGAAGCGTCTTGAGCATCTTGTTCATTTTGAACTCGTATCGAAATGGGCTTTGCTGCCCGGTGCAGTTTTCCTGCCCTGCTGACAGGGCATGACTTATCAAGGAAGGCTCGCGGAAAATGCGCGATCAGGTCTGGATCAGATTGCGGTATAACCGCCATCAACGAAGATCTCCTGCCCGTTGATCATCCCCGAGGCAGGGGTGGCGAGGTAAAGCACCAGATCGGCCACTTCCTGAGGAGTAGCGACACGACCTGCGGGAATTTCTCGAGAAAACGCTGAAGCTTGTCACCTACGCCCCAGACACGCTCGCCCATGGGCGTCCACACCACAGTAGGACAGACCGCATTGGCTTGAATATTATGGGGCGCCCATTCAGCAGTCATGACTTTCGTCAGCCCGTTTAGCCCGGCCTTGGAAGCAACATAGGGGCCATGTTCGGTCAGGGCGACAGTACTGGCCATCGAGCTGATATTGATGATCTTGCCACCGCCCGATGCGATCATACCCGGCACCAGCGCCCGTGCCATAAGCCAGGGGGCACGCAGATTGAGGTTGAGAATGGAATCCCATTCCTCGACGCTCTGTTCGGTCAGCGATTTGGGTATGCTCATACCCGCATTATTCACCAGGATCGTTGCCTCACCGAGCTCAGACCTGATACGTGCGACCACATCCTCTGCTGCCGCAGCGTCGAGCAGATCGGCAGCAACAGCAAGGCAGTTACGCCCCTGAGCCGCAACGAGCGAGCGTGTCTCATCCAGCAAGGCCTCGTCGCGCGCAACGGCGACAATATCAGCTCCTGCCGCGCTCAGGGTCTCACAAATGGTGACACCAAGCCCACGGGACGCGCCTGTGACGACGGCGACCTTGCCAGCAAGCGAAAATCGGTTCGAAAGATTGGTCATAACGGCTACAGGCCTCCTGAAAGCGACGCATCCTTGCGTGGAACGGGATTGGGTGAGGCAATCTGCTGTGATTGCTGACGGAACTGGCGCGGGGTACAGCCTCGCAGCCCCAGAAACACACGATTGAAATTGGACAGATTGCTGAAGCCTGCCTCCCGGCAGATATCAGTGATCGCCATAGGCGTAGTGGTCAGCAGATGACAGGCATGACCAATACGCAGCTTCTGCATGAAACCCATGAACGTCTCGCCTGTCACAGTCCTGAACTGACGCGAAAAGCCGGAGGCTGTCATGCCGATCGAGGCCGCAATCGTCTCATGCCGGATCGTGGCAGGATCAGCGGTCAGAAGCTGGCGTACCAGGCGATTGATACGCGCCGCTCCCGGAGCGGAGACACCGACCGGCAAGGTGCCATCACGACAGCTGGCCAGACATCTCCAGGGTGATTGTGAAAGCGACACCAGCAGAGAGAGACACGACCCAAGTTTCTGGGCATTGCTCTGAACACCCAGTGCTTTCAGGGCCTGTCCGTTGAGATTAGCCTGAATACCGGTAAATTCGAGACCATGTATGGAATCTGCCAGCATGTGGGCCAGCCCGGCAAGCTCGGGGCACAGGGCCATCATACCGTCGATCCAGCTCTGGCTGAACTGAAGAACGACATCACGACCGTGGATTACCTCCCCTTCTGAAAGGGGACTGAACCAGGCATGAGGCAAATCCGGCCCCACAAGAACAAGCTGACCAGCTTCGAACGGACCTATGTAATCACCGATCATGGCCCGGCCAGCCCCTTGCGTGATGAGATGCAGCTCATATTCGGGGTGATAGTTCCAGCAGGCGATTGCAGCAGGATAATCGTGCTGATGCCACCGGAAACTGCCTGTTTTCTGCTCGGGTATCACCTCCAGTACAGCAGGACTGCGCGCGCGTCGCGAGCCCTGCCCCATGGAAATGCCATTCAGGAATGACATGGGATAATTCCTATCGAGACAGTCAGGTCAGAGCGTTATCTGCAGTTTGACGTCTTCAGGCCGGCCTTCAGCGGCCCTTTCAAACGCCATAATGCTGTCCCGGAATGGAAAACTCGCTGAGATGAGGGGGTTGAGGTCGATACTGCCCGAGGCGATCAGTGCAATAGCCCGGTCATAGACATGAGCGTAACGAAAGATCGTCTCGACAGTCAGTTCTTTTGCCTGAGCCGCAACAATATCGAATGCGACTTTCCGGGGGGGCATACCCACAAGCACCAGACGTCCGCCCGGGCGGGTGCAGTCCAGCGCATCCTGATAGGCACTTTCAAACCCGCTTGCCTCGAATGTCACATCCACGCCCCAGCCCGCGCCACAATGGCAGACACGATTTCGGAAGGTTTTTCATTGGCCAGATTGATCGGGACGATGTTTCTGTAAGCGTTGGCGATTGCAAGTTTGGGTGCCGAATAATCACTGATGAAAACCTGACTGGCTCCTGACGCCAGCGCCGCAAGTGCCGTCATGATGCCAATCGGACCTGCTCCGGTAACCAGGCAGACATCACCCGGCTGCAAGCGCGCCTTCACACAGGCGTGCACCCCTACTGCCAGCGGTTCCACCATGGCGCCTTCAGCGAAACTTACCTGATCAGGCAGCCTGAAAGTATAGGCAGCCGGATGAACACAGAGGGGGTCAGACAACCATGGATTGGCGGCGTTGCCCAGAAGCGCACCGCAGGGTCTATATTGTACTGGCCGAGACAGGCTGCGCGCGATTGTGCATCGGGAATACCCGGCTCCATGCAGACACGGTCGCCAACCCTAAGGCCTGTGACTGCCGAGCCGATCTCGGTAATCGTACCCGACGCCTCATGCCCAAGAACCATGGGTTCACGCACAACAAACGGGCCAATTGCCCCATGGGTGTAATAATGCACATCGCTGCCGCAGATCCCGACCGTGTGGATGGCAATACGTACATCCTCGGGACCAAGCGCCTCGTCGAGCGCAATGTCTCTCAGCGACAGAATGCCGCGCTCTTCAAGAACCAGGGCTTGTGCCATCTTGTCATTTTCCTCTCAGGCATGCCGGGAGGCTACCAACCCCCTGGCCCTGATCGCTGAATATAACAGGACAATCCCACATAATAGATACGAACTTAACAAAAACCGGTGATTTCTTGCGGTAAACTAACACCACTCCGTGAGCAGAATTTGCAAGGGATCGGGAAAAGCGATTTTTCCCGTCCCCCACATCAGACCCATTTCAGAATTGTGCAGCAATTGTGCCGAAAAACTCTCTTGGCGCCGCAACAAAGAGATTGGCGTTGTCATCTCCCGAGACAGAGGCTGCACCATAGACACCGCCGATATAGTCACCGTTGAAAAGATTGGTGACCCCGATGGAGAGCTTCATACCACGCGCAAACAGAATCTTTCCGAAATCATAACTGGCATTGATATTGGATGTCCAATAAGCCGGTATGTATTGATCGTTTGTATAGGTCATGGCACGACGGCTTGTATATGTTGTGTTGAAGTTAAAACTAGCGCGACGCCATGTATAGGTTACATTCGCCTTGTACATGAATTTTGGATAATAGACCTGATGCTTTCCTTTTATACTGATCGTCGTGCATTATAGGGCAACGCCGAATCCTCATAGGTCGCATTGTTCCAGCTGAAGCTGTTTGTGATTTCGAGGCCTTTGACGGGTCGGATCGTGCCAAGAACATCAGCACCATTCATCGTCTCATGCCCGACGTTCAGAAACGCCGCATAGATGTTATTTGTCGGTCCGCTGGTAATAGCCGCAAGCCGGTTGATGTAGTCGGTATGGTAAAAATCGGCACTACCAGAGAAGAATTCTGAGTTGAAACGATAGCCGATCACATAGTTCCAGGTACGCTCAGGACGTAATGTATTCTTGCTGGCATCGAACACCGATTGTGCGGGATTGGAAGAAGAACCAAGGCCACCCCATGGATTGCCCGAACTGGATTGCTGACCAAAATCATAGGCACGCATGTTTTCGGCAATATCCCAGTAGAGTTCGTGGTGACTACCGAAATGCCAGTCCCAGTTGAAATGGGGCAGGAATGCATTCGATGCTGTAAGGCTGCCTGAAGCCGGATGGCTGTAATACGTCCCCCAGCTATCAGCGAGCGCTGCTGTCTGATCGAAACTTGTTCCCCCATGCGTGGTCTGGGTAAGCGATTTGAAACCGCCAGTCAGTGTCATTCCCCTGGCAAGATGCCAGACATCCTGGATATAGAACTGAAAGGTATTGGTATTGAAGGCATCCGCGTACCAGGTAGTCGCCTGAGAGGCATAATAATCACTCTTGGAATTATGAGCAGCATCCTGACCATCCTCATAGAGCCGCATCGGATAATTGAACCGGTCATTTTCATACCAGAGCCCGGTCTGGATGGTGTGATTCCGCAGCTTGATATCGAAACTCTGCGTCATGCCAAGCCGTCGGACATCTGGATGCCCTGCCTGATCGGCCATCAGCACGCCGGATGAAGGTGAGACCAGAAAGGGATTGGTTCCCTGATAAACGCCATTGGAAATATGACCATACGCCAGGATATGGGAGGTGACATTCGAGGCAAAGTCAAAATCAGCACGCACAGCCGAAAGATAATTGCGCTGCTCCTGCGTACCATCATAAGCAAAATCACCAACTTCATCATTGGTAATCCCGGCCGGCAGTCCGGGCGGAATACCTCCATTCTGGGCGTAATAGGCATACTGCTTGGCTTTGTCGTAATCCGGCTTGAGATAAGTCGTATTGCGTCCCAGAAGGCGCCACATGTTCTTGGTGAGACTCATGAAATTATACTGGTCAAAATTCGAATAATCGAAAATGGCCGTGATTTTCCCATGCTCGCCAACCGGCTGCACAAGCTTGAAATTCGCCTGGTGTTCCTGCTGGTCACCGTAACCTTTCCAGAGATCCTGCGCCGTACGCGCATAGGAGGCATAGAATTTCGTGCCGGTCTGGTTGAGAATACCGCTGTCTGCGCGGGCAAAAGTACGAAACAGATCAAAACTGCCAAATGTCTGGCTGACCCGCCCGCCCGCCTTGTCCAGAGGATCGTCTGTCGTGAAGGTAATAGCGCCCCCCAGCGTCTGGGCCGAGGGCATTTCAACCGCTCCAGCCCCCTGCGTAAGCGTCATACCGGCAATATTTTCCTGGATCGCCATCTGGTCGACACCGAGGCCGTTCCAGTTATGAAAACCCTGCGTCCCCATGGGTATCCCATCCATTGAGACGCCAAGCTGCGACTGATTGAAACCACGAATATAAAGCGTATTGGCAACCGTATCGAGGCCAAACGCGTCATCTGAGGCGAAATTGGCCCCCGGTGTCGTGAGTGCCAGAATCTGCATGGGACTGGTGCCCGCCGTAAAATGATCCATGGTCTGACGTGTAACCATTTCGGTCGCACCATGAGACGCAATACGATGGGCAGAAATAACCATCGACTCACTGGACCGGGCCTCGATATCCCGTCGGTTCTTAGCGTGAGACGGAATGACGCGACCACCGGCAGGGACCACACGACCAGGCCTGGCCTTTCTGTCCCCGAGCCTCGCGGGATGGTTTAGCGAGGCCCTTGTATGATGCGGCACATTTCCGGTGCTTTTGCCCAGCGCTGACTGGGGAATTACGAGTGTCGCCAAACCGTACAAAGCTGAAACACAAAACAATGCCCGTTTGACGTCAAGGATAGGTCGCCCCTTGCCATGCTGACTCATTCTGAACCGGCCTCCGCAAATTGTTTCCCATCAATACGGAAACGACTCCGCATCGTTCTGATTACGTTATGTATTACAAAGTATGAATGCAACGAGATTCATGGAACATGTCATAGCCCGGACCTTGGCAGGTTTTCAGTCCTCGCGGATTTGGCAGCAAGCTTACCCCAGGCTTATGCTACTTCTCTCCTGAACAGAGATGAGGAAGACCCGCATGGTGAAGCGTCACGTGTCCCCCAGGTTGAGTCGACGCACGGCACTGGCCTCCCTCGTCGCAACAGGCAGTGGCGTCGTCGGATTGTCCATTGCCCGTGCCTCCGAACCGGGCCCACAGACAGCCCCTCTCGCTCCGGCAGACGAGCGCAAGGGAGAACCGAATACGTCGCATCCCTCACCGGCGGATCAGCCAGGCGCGACCTCTCATCCTGTTATCAGGACCCAGGCCGATGCTTTCTATCGTCCGACAGTGCATTACTCCCCGGAGCGGGGCTTCATGAATGATCCGAACGGACTGATTCATGATGGCAGGATCTTTCATCTCTATTATCAGTACGATCCGTTTGCGCCTTATGCCGGCCATGTTCACTGGGGTCATGCCACAAGCCCGGATCTCCTGACCTGGGAAGACCAGCCTGTCGCACTGAACGAGACACCACAGGGAGAAGCCTATACGGGTTGTGCTGTACTGGACGCACGCAACAGCTCCGGCCTGTTTTCTTCGGATCAGGGTGGGCTGGTTGCCCTCTATACCCGCGCAACGCCGCAAAAACAGACGCAGTTTCTTGCTATCAGCAATGATGAAGGCAGAAGTTTCAAGGATATTGCACAAAACCCGGTGCTGGATATCGGCAGCAACTCCTTCCGCGATCCCAAAGTGATCTTTCATAAACCAACAGTTCAGTGGGTCATGGTCGTGGCAAAAGCGCGGCTGCATCAGATTGCATTCTACGCCTCGATCGATCTGAAACGTTGGACGCATCTGAGCGATTTTGGCCCTTCAGGTCTGTTCGGTGTCGATTATGAATGTCCCAATCTGATTGAAATCCCGGTTGAAGGAGGAGGATCGCGCTGGGTGTTGTTCATCTCGGTCAATCCGGGTGGCCCGACAGGAGGCAGTATCACCCAGTATTTCGTCGGCCATTTCGATGGCAGCCGCTTCACCCCCGATGATACGGTGATTGGTCTGACCGATTTCGCCAAAGATGCCTACGCGCTGCAATGCTATGAGAACATGCCGGGCGACGAAGCCGTTTCAATTGCCTGGCTCGGCAACTGGCAATACTGTCAGGAACTGCCAACCCAGAGCTGGCGTGGCTGCATGACCCTGCCTCGGGTCATGACCCTCCGCCACGACGCGGCGGGATGGTTGAGACTTGCGCAGGCTCCCAGGGGAATTGAGGCCCTGCGTGAGGAGGCTGTGCCTTTTGCCTGTCCCAAGCTCACTGCTGGTTCCAGCAATTCGGTACCCCTGCCTCCCGGCGCCGCAATAGAGCTCATTCTGAGTGTGACAGTCGACCAGATGGCACCTGATCTTCCTCTGGGGGACAAGGGGCGCACAGGGCGTTTCGTTATCGTGTTCGGCAATGATCAGGGAGAGACACTCACGATCGGCTTTGATGCCTTCAGCGGGCAACTCTGGATAGACCGCGCCGATCTCAATGGTTTCAAGCAGCCTTTCTTCACCGGCCAGTTCTCAACAGCGCTCAACCCCGATGACCGCCATTTTGACGTACGACTCATACTCGATGCCTGCACACTCGAGGTATTTGCCAATGCCGGTCTCTCGGTCGGTACAGCACTCCTCTTTCCTGCCAATCCCCTCACCTTCCTCAAACTTGAAGCAACCGGTGCCGGCGCAACGCTCGATCGATTGATGCTTTACCGCCTCAGGAAAGTCATGCCGCGCGAGACGGCCCTGTAACAAGACCCCACCAACACTGTCACCGACTGGAGTTTCTGCCACAAATGTCTTTTGTCACCTGTCTTGTCGTCATGCTCGGGGGCGCCCTAGGCACCCTTGCGCGTTATCTGATGACACTCGCGACCGCCCCCTATAGCCGTACCATGCCCTGGGGGACGATCCTGGCCGTCAATACGGTCGGATCTTTTGTTATCGGCTTCTTCGGCACGCTCACTCTCGCCCATGGACGCTTTCCGGCCTCGGAAAACATGCGTCTTTTCGTGATGGTCGGAATCTGTGGCGGCTATACGACCTTCTCATCCTTCAGTCTGCAGACGCTCGACCTGTTACGCGCTGACGCCTGGGGGCGGGCCGCACTCAATATCGCCCTTTCAGCCCTGCTTTGCCTGGGCGCCGTATCGTTGGGTCATCAGGCTGCTTCCAGACTCAATGCAGGCGCCTTCCAGATCGCACAGAATGAAACCGAGGAAGACGCCTGAATACCCCTCAGGCGGATAGTGCCTCGAAACGGGCTGTCTGCTCATCACAGCGGTAAAAATCCGCCATCGGATAGGGCTGGCGGGCGAGAGTTGCGACAGCGTCAATCACACGATCCACTTTTTCGTCGCTCATCAGCACACTGAAATTGAGGCGTGTCCAGCCCGGTTTCTCGATTTCCTGTCCGGAAAGGATAGCCTGACGCAAAAGGGCGGAAGCAGAAGCATCAATGGACAGGAGACGATGGGCGTAAGGACCGGCACAGGCGCAGCCACCACGCGCCTGAATACCATAGCAATCCGACAGCAATCTGGTGAAAAGCTGCTGATGAACATAGCCGCCGCGCTGACGATCCCGTATACGCATGGAGAAAATCGGCAGAGCAGGACTGTTTTTCGAAATACCGATCAGTTCGATTTCCGGTACCTTGCGCCAGGCATCGAGAGCACGCTCACGCAATTCGGCATGGCGTGAATTCATGAACTCCTGCCCGATAGCCTCCTTGACGAGAAAGGCCATAGCCGCCCGGATATCACCGACGACATTCGGAGTACCCGCTTCTTCCCGATCGCTCACGCAACCGGAATAATCATGCCCCCAGGGTGATACAAAGCGCACCGTACCTCCACCGGGCAGGCTGGGGCGGGTAAGGGCCACAGCTTCGTCACGAACGATCATGACACCTGAAGCTCCGGGTCCGCCAATGAACTTGTGGGGCGAGATAACAACTGCGTCTTTCTGAGCATCCGTTCCCGCAGCCATATCGATGGCAAGATAGGGACCCCCACCCGCAAAATCCCAGACTGAACGCGCACCATATGCGTTGAGGAGACGCGTTACGGCATCCACATCTGTCAGAATACCAGTGACATTTGAAGCAGCAGAAAACGCCCCGACAACCAGACGAGCCGGGTCTGTCCCTGCCAGAATACGCTCCAGCATTACAAGGTCAGGCCCACCTTGCGGCCCCTCCTCGATCTCGACAATTTCGGCGCCACTCTCCCGCCAGGGCAATATATTGGAGTGATGTTCATACGGCCCGATCAGGACCAGCGGTTTCTTCTTTTCGGCTACTGCGTTGGTGACACCCATCAGGTTGACAAGACGATTGATTCCGGCTGTGGCTCCCGAACCGGTGAAAACCACACTAAAACTCTCCGGTGCCTTGCAAAGACGCCCAATATGCCTGCGTGCCGAGGCGCGGAGACGGGTCATCATACGACCACAATACGAAGCCTGAGTATGGCTGTTGGCGTAATAGGGCAGCACCTGGGTCAGCATGAAGCTCTCGATCTGATGCAATGCCCGTCCCGAGGCCACATAATCGGCATATAACAAGGGATGATCACCAAATGGGCCCGGTACCGCTATCCCCTCACCAATCACGCCTTGCCTCAGGGCATCAAACCCCTTTTCCGTATCGAGGGACCGGGCAAAATCGGCAAGACAGGTCTCGGGATCGAACATCGGGCAGTCTCCAACTGGTGATCCGGCAAGATTAGAGCGGCCGAAGCATAAAAACTCTCCTTTTCTCCTCGTATTTCGTGTTATTTTTCTATCACATGATCTGTTTTCAGGATTTTTATGGATCAAATTGACAAATCCATCCTGCGTACCCTTCAGAGGGACGCGTCACTGTCCCAGCGTGAACTTGCTGACAAAGTCGGGCTTTCGCAAAACGCATGCTGGCGCCGTCTCCACACACTCCGGGCAAACGGCGTTATCAAGGGTGAGACCTTGCGTCTCTCCCAAGAAGCCATCGGGCTGGGCGTGACAGTGTTTGTCATGGTCCGTACGCGCTATCATTCCCGCGAATGGCTCAGCCACTTTAGGGAAGCCGTACTGTCTATCCCTCATATTGTCGATTTCCACCGGCTGGCCGGCGATTACGACTATATGCTCAAGATCGTGGCAAAGGACATGAATGCCTTTGACGGCATTTACCAGATCCTGATCAGTAAGGTCGAACTCGACACAGTGACCTCCTATCTCTCCATGGAAGCCATTGCTGATAGCCGGGACATGCCCGTCTGATATGAAAAAGCGGCGGCATTCTGCCGCCGCCCCGTTTACCCTATTTTTCTTCCGGCTTGGTAATAAGCTCGAACAGCAGAACTGATCTTCCGGTGACCGTATAGACCTGCTTTTGCGCGAAACGCTCTTCTTCGAGGGTGTCCCCGTCATCAGGACGATTGGTATCAAGCAGAAGCTTCCATTCCTCCCCTTCGGCTTCGGGCAGTGTAAACTGCACGACATCATGCCAGCTGTTCAGGATAAGCAGTAATGTTGCATCAGCGCCGCGACGCTTGATGCCGCTCTGTTGCGCCCGCCCGTCAAGCATAAGACCGAAGCACTGGGCCTGCGACCATTCATCCTGTTGCATGACCCCGCCCGAAGCACTTACCCAGCTCAGTTCCTTGACATCCAGCTCGGGATTATAGGCTTCCGTCAGGAAGCGCGAGCGACGAAGAATCGGGAAGCGTCGACGCAGAGCCAGAAGACGCCGGGTGAATTTGGAAAGACTGGCTCCTTCTTCACTGATACTCCAGTTGACCCAGGATATGTCGTTGTTCTGACAATAGGCGTTGTTGTTACCTCCCTGGGTTCGACCGAATTCATCTCCTGCCAGGATCATCGGCGTTCCCTGAGAAAAGATCAGGGTTGCCAGCATGTTGCGACACTGACGCCACCGCACTTCATTGATGGCCTCATCATCTGTCGGTCCTTCGACACCGTAATTGCAGGAACGATTATCCGAAGTACCGTCTTTCCCGTCCTCGCCATTCGCCTCGTTGTGTTTCTCATTGTAGGAAACACAGTCAAGCAGCGTAAAGCCATCATGTGCCGTGATGAAATTCACACTCGCCCAGGCCTGTCGCCCGGAATGATTGAACATGTCCGGGCTGCCCAGCAGACGCGGGGCAAGGACATCGGCCTTGGCCTCGCCTCGCCAGTAATCACGCACCGTATCACGGTACTTGTCATTCCATTCAGCCCAGCCAGGTGGGAAATGCCCGACCTGATAGCCCCCCGGGCCTACGTCCCAGGGTTCGGCAATCATCTTGAGATGGGTCAGGGTCGGATCCTGCCGGCAAATTCTCAGGAAGCCGGAATCACTATCGAAACCATCAAGCTCACGCGCAAGAATTGTTCCAAGATCAAACCTGAATCCATCAACTCCGATCTCGTTTGCCCAGTAACGGAGACTGTCAGTGACAAGTTGTATGGAAGCAGATTTTGTCAGATTGAACGTGTTACCCGTTCCGGTATCATTTATATAAAATCTTTTGTTGTCTGGCATGAGACGGTAGTAGGAAGCATTGTCGAGCCCCTTGAAAGAGAGAGTCGGGCCCAGCTCATTGCCTTCTGCCGTGTGATTGTAGACAACGTCCATGATCACTTCAATCCCGGCCTCGTGATAGGCCGCAATCATACGACGTACCTCTGAGAGCGCATCATCCTGATCGGCCGCATAACGGGCATCGGGCGAGAAATAACCGATGGTATTGTAACCCCAGTAATTGGTCAGTCCCTTGTCGACGAGATATTCGTCAGCCACAAAGCTCTGGATAGGCAAAAGCTCAATTGTGGTAATGCCGAGCGATTTCAGATGCTCAATGACATGGCGGTTACCCAGACCGGCATAGGTTCCCCTCAGGCGTCGTGGCACACGGGGATGGTTGAGCGTATATCCCCTGACGTGGGTCTCATAGATGACCGTATCAGTCCATCTCGTTTTCAACGGTCGAAGGTTCTGCGCCGCAGGATCGGTAATGACGCATTTGGGTATGAATGCTGCGCTGTCACGATCATCGAAGCTGAGATCCTTGTCGGCGTGGCCCAGCTGATAGCCGAAAAGGGCGGGATCCCAGGTAATCTCGCCGAAATATTCGCGAGCGTAAGGATCAAGCAGCAACTTGTTCGGATTGAAGCGATGGCCTGCATCCGGTTCGTAAGGACCGTGAACGCGGTAGCCATAAAGCTGACCGGGGCGCAGATCCGGCACCCAGCCGTGGAAAACCTGGTCTGTATATTCCGGCAGTCTGATCCGGTCTGTCTCTTTCTCGCCATTCTGGTCAAACAGGCAGATATCGACAGCGGTGGCATTGGCCGAGAAAACGGCAAAGTTAACGCCCTTCCCATCATAGACGGCACCACGCTCGGCAGGGCTTCCTTCTTTCAGGCGTTTTTCAAAAGAATCACTCATTGGTTTCTTTCCATCCTGACCCAGTATCCCGGCGTTTTCGCAAGCCGATCCGGGATAACGAGACGCCTAACGTCCAAGCCGGGAAAAGAGGCGATAACATAAACGCGAGGTCTTGACGATTTCAGCTTTCAGACGTTTCATAAGTATTGCCAGCATTAAAATGCCGCTAATTCTTAGGCTTACCAAAAAAACGAGGCCCGCCATGGCTACTGATCAGATCGTTGCGCTTCCGACAGATCTGCAGCTTCTCTCTGTCACATCAGAGATGTTCCCGCTCGTGAAGACGGGCGGACTGGGCGACGTTGCAGCCTCACTTCCGACTGCCCTGCGTCATCATGGTGTACGAACCGTGACGATTTTGCCCGGGTATCCGGCAGTCATGAACGCCCTGACGCACAGAACAGAAGTCTTCGTGTTTCACGACATGCTTGGCTACCGGACTACCCTCTGGGAAGGAACGGCCCATGGCCGCCATCTCTATGTCGTTGACGTTCCGGAACTTTATGACCGGGAGGGAGGCCCCTATCTCGGGCCGGACGGCCGAGACTGGCCTGACAATCACATGCGATTTGCCGTATTGTCGCGCGTTGCGGCTTGCATCGCCCAGGGGTGTCTGCCGAGCTGGCGTCCGGATGTGGTGATGACCCATGACTGGCAGGCCGGCCTGGTTGCTGCCTACCTGCGTTATGACCAGCTCCCCGCTCCTCCGGTAGCCCATGTCATCCATAATATGGCTTTTCAGGGCCTGTTTCCGCGTGAAGTTCTGTCACGGATCGGATTGCCGGGCCATGCTTTTACATTCGACGGTGTCGAATTTTATGGCAAGGTCGGCTATCTCAAGGCCGGGCTCCAGATCGCTGGGCGTCTGATCACCGTTTCACCAACCTATGCTGAAGAGATCCAGACCGAACAGAATGGTATGGGACTGGAAGGACTTCTCAGGTCACGCTCGGCTGATCTCAGCGGCATTCTGAATGGCATCGATCTGCATGAGTGGAACTCGCTGACGGATCCGGCTGTCATCTTCCCTTATGCTATTGGCGATATTGCAGGACGACGGGCAAACAAGCGGGTCTTCCAGGCCGAGTTCGGGCTTCCTCAGGACTCGAATGCCATGTTGCTGGGTATTGTCAGCCGCCTGACGCGCCAGAAAGGTGTAGACATTCTGGCTGAAATCGCACCGAGGCTCTTTCAGGCCAATATACAGCTTGCTGTGGTCGGGGTGGGTGATCAGGAAATCATGCAATCATTCCGCACCCTGCAGCTGGCTTATCCGCGTAACCTTGTCTGCCATCTGCGTTACGACGAAATCTTGGGCCATCGCCTGCATTCTGCTGTTGACGCCTCACTGGTTCCGTCCCGTTTCGAGCCTTGTGGTCTGACCCAGCTTCATGCCTTGCGCTATGGCTCTGTTCCCATAGCCGCCCGCGTCGGGGGTCTGACTGATACAATTGTCGATGCGAATGCCGCTGCGATAGAGGAAGGCGTAGCCAATGGCATTCTGTTCTCACCGACAGAGCCTGATGCCCTTTATCGCGCCATCATGCACGGCAAGAAACTCTTCAGGCAGAAATCCGTCTGGGCCCGCCTTCAGCGCAACGGCTCACTGCATGATGTCTCCTGGCACGGCAAAGCTGCACATTACGCACGGTTGTTGATGGAAATGGCAGGAAGAGCTCCGGTGAGGGCCTTTGGCGAAAATGACATTGCCCCGAGACTGAGCGATATGGGCATGCCGTTCTCCCCCAGTTCTGCTTTCACCCGTACAGCAAGAATGCCCCAGAGCAGGCCCCGTAACCCGGGCCTGGGGCGAACAGAGTCACCCCGGTTTGGCGCGGCATCCTGATATAATTTTCTTTTCGAGGCGAGACACTCCATTCCATGACCGATACTGACCTGCCTCAACTGCCCACCTCTTCACTCAAACCCCAAGAAATAATATTGATCGATGAAATTGTAGAAGGACGTATTCACGATCCTTTTGCCTATCTCGGGCGCCATCGCGAGGGGCGCAGCAATATCGTACGCGTTTTCTATCCTGATGCGGTCGAGGTTCGTCTCATTACCGAACGCAGGAACAAGCCGCCGCTCGAAAAGAAAATGGACAGGATTGATGACAGGGGTATTTATACTGCGTCTATCAGTGCCCAGTCCCCGCGTTACAGTCTGCGCATTCTCTGGGCCGATGGCTGGCAGGAGACGCATGACCCCTATAGCTTCGGCACCCTGATTGGCGATCTCGACCTTTACCTGTTTGCTGAAGGCAATCATCGCGATATCGACAAAATCATGGGAGCCCATATCTGCGAGATTGATGGTGTTACCGGTGTGCGATTTACTGTCTGGGCTCCCAATGCCCATCGCGTCTCGGTTATTGGCGATTTCAATATCTGGGATGGTCGGCGCCACCCGATGCGGCTGCGTCACAGCGCTGGTATCTGGGAATTATTCGTCCCTGGCATAGGATCAGGAGAGCGATACAAATTCGAAATAATGGCCCAGGGCGGTGTCATTCTCCCAGCCAAAGCGGATCCTTACGCCCGTTATGCCGAACTGCCTCCGGCGACTGCTTCGATCGTAGCCCCCCCTCTGGAGCATCAGTGGCAAGATCAGGAATGGATGGCAAAACGGGCAGAACGACAGGCGCTTAATGCACCAGTATCGATCTATGAACTGCATGTTCCGTCATGGCAGCGCCGCAATTCCCCGACAGGCTATATCAGCTGGAATGATCTGGGTGATCAACTGATCCCTTATGTCACTGATCTAGCTTTACCCATATCGAACTGATGCCGATTACCGAATATCCGTTCTCCGGTTCCTGGGGTTATCAGCCCCTAAGCATGTACGCCCCGACTTCCCGTCATGGAACACCCGCTGAGTTTGCTCATTTCATCGATCGATGCCATCAGGCCGGGATTGGCGTAATCATGGACTGGGTTCCGGCCCATTTCCCGGCAGACGCCCATGGGCTGGCCCTGTTTGATGGTACGCATCTCTACGAACACTCTGATCCAAGAGAAGGTTATCATCAGGACTGGCATACACTGATCTATAATTTCGGACGCACTGAAGTCCGTAATTTTCTGACAGGCAGCGCGCTATACTGGCTACGTAATTTCCACCTGGACGGGCTGCGCGTGGATGCTGTTGCCTCTATGCTTTACAGGGATTACAGCCGAAAGGATGGTGAATGGTGCCCCAATATCTATGGTGGGCGCGAGAATCTCGAAGCTGTCGGCTTCATGCGGGAGCTTTCAGGCATCATCCGTGATTATTGCCGTGATGCCGCACTGATTGCGGAAGAATCAACAGCTTGGCCAGGTGTTACTGCCCCGGCTGAAGTGGGAGGTCTCGGGTTCCGCTTCAAATGGAACATGGGCTGGATGCATGACACCCTGCGCTATATGCAGCACGATCCGCTCTGGCGCTGCCATCACGGCTCGGACATCACTTTTGGCATGGTCTATGCCTATACCGAGCATTTCGTCCTGCCGCTCTCTCATGACGAAGTTGTACATGGCAAGGGATCACTTCTGTCGCGCATGCCGGGCGATGACTGGCAGCGTCATGCCAACCTCCGTGCCTATTATGCCCTGATGTGGGCCTATCCCGGCAAAAAGCTGCTTTTCATGGGCGGTGAATTGGCCCAGTGGGAGGAGTGGCACAATGACCGCGAGCTGGCCTGGCACAGGCTTCATGACGATCTGGGTCGAGGCGTTCATGATACGTTACAGAGTCTCAACAGAATATATCGTCAGGAACCAGCACTCTCGGCTCATGATTATGCTCATGACGGTTTTCGGTGGGTAATCGCCGATGACACAACAAACACCGTCTTCGCATGGCTGCGACAGGCGCCCGGCGCCTCTCCTGTCCTTGTCGTATGCAACATGACACCTGCAGTGCAGCACGGATATCGTATCGGGGTGCCGACAGGCGGGGCTTGGGTAGAGCGCGTGAATACTGATGAGAAGAGATATGGAGGATCGGGTATTACAAATGAGGGATTCATTCAGACACGGGAAGAATCTTCTCATGGCATGGAACATTCTCTTGCCCTGACGCTTCCTCCTCTCGCTGTTCTGTATCTTACACCCAAAGGCAGCTGAGTTTTCCTTATCAAGGAGGCACCGATGCAGCAGAGATATCTATACCAGCCCCAGTTCGGTGCGACCCTGCAAAGCGATGGAACAACCCGTTTCACGCTTTGGGCACCTTCGTGTGAAACGGTTTCGATCCAGATCGAAAATGATGTGTCGCGACCCATGCACCGTGACACCGACGGCATCTTCACCCTCGCAGTCAACTGCCCTCCGGGAACGCGCTATCGCTATCTCGTACGCGATGATCTCGCTGTTCCCGATCCTGCCAGCCGCAGCCAGCCAGAAGGCGTACATGGCCCAAGCGCTGTAACCGACCCGAAAGCCTATCTCTGGCAGACCCCTGACTGGCAGGGTCGCCCCTGGAACGAGGCCGTAATCTATGAATTACATGCCGGACTGCTCGGTGGTTTTGATGGAGTGTCCCAACGCCTCGATGAACTCAAGGCGCTGGGAATTACTGCCATAGAAATCATGCCGGTCAACAGCTTTGGGGGTACGCGCAACTGGGGCTATGACGGCGTACTGCCTTATGCGCCAAGCTGTGCCTATGGTGAACCGGATAGCCTGAAGCGGCTTGTCGATACGGCACATCAGAAGCTGATGGTCATCCTTGACGTGGTTTATAACCATTTTGGCCCGGACGGTAACTTTCTGCATGAATATGCAGAAGCGTTTTTCGATAACGAGAACAATTCGAGCTGGGGCGTCGGAATAGCGTTCGCAAAACCTCAGGTTGCCAATTTCTTCATTGACAACGTACTTTACTGGCTCATGGAATTCCGCTTTGACGGCGTCCGTATCGATGCAGCTTCTGCCATCACCGATCACGCCTGGTTCGGGAAACTAAGAGAGCGTGTCGCCCGACAGATCGAACCAGGACGCCATGTCCATCTGATCCTCGAGAACGAGAACAATGATTCCGGCCTCCTGCGCGACGGTTTCACTGCCCAGTGGAATGATGATGGCCATAATGTGCTGCATGTCATGCTGACTGGTGAAACAGAGGGCTATTATGAGATGTTTGCCGATAATCCGACAAGCATCCTCGCCCGCGTCCTCCATGAAGGCTTTGCCTATCAGGGCGAGGTTAATCCTTATTCGGGCAAAAAACGCGGGATGCCCAGCGGCGATCTTGCAACAGACAAATTTATCCTTTTCCTCCAGAACCACGACCAGACCGGAAACCGTGCGCTGGGGGAAAGGCTGATCTCGCTCGCCAGCCCCGAGCCACTACACGCGGCTTACGCATTACTCCTGCTCAGCCCAATGATACCCATGCTTTTCATGGGAGAGGAATGGGGCTGTCGCTCACCTTTCCTGTTCTTCTGTGATTTTCACGACGAGCTGGCTAATGCTGTTCGCGAAGGCCGTCGCAAGGAGTTCGCCAAGTTCTCAGCCTTTCAGGATCCCGAGAAACGCAAGACGATCCCGGATCCGAATGCGCTGTCAACCTTCGACAGGTCCAGACCAGATCGCAAAGAGCGCGATACACCAGAAGGCCGTATCTGGCTCGAGCGTACACGGAGCCTGCTGGCATTACGCAAGCACTGGATCGCACCTTATCTGACACAGGCCCACAGCCTGAATGCGACGGTAATCGGAGACAGATCCATATTGGCGCGATGGAAACTCGATAACGGATCGGTTCTTTCAATCGCCCTCAATCTCTCCAATCACGAAACATGCAGAATCAGCGAACCAGGCAGGCTTCTCTATAGCTCTGCCAGCAGGCGGGCAGTAGAAGAACTTCCCCCTGGCAGTCTTGTCGCCGGTCTGGAGTAACGCTTATGACCCCCCTTCCTTTTGCCGCCACGCTTCGACTGCAGTTCCACCGTGAATTCACCTTCGACCATGCCATTCCTCTTGTCCCGTATTTCCGAAAACTTGGAATAAGCCATCTCTATGCTTCCCCACTTCTGGCCTCCACACCAGGTTCGATGCATGGGTATGATACGGTCGATTGTCACCTTATCGACCCTGATCGTGGCGGCATCGATGGATTACGTCGCCTCGTCTCCAGATTGCGTCAGGAAGGAATGGGGCTGATCCTCGATATTGTACCAAATCACATGGGTGTAGGCCCCGATAATGGCTGGTGGATGGATGTCCTGCGGCTTGGCCAGCGCAGTGCCTACGCACAACATTTCGATATCACCTGGCAACCGGCTGATCCTGACCTGCATCACAAGGTCCTGCTGCCCTTCCTCGGTTCTCCCCTGGGCGACATTATTGAGGCTGGTGAACTGGTACTGGCGTTCAATGAAGAAACAGGTCATGCCGAGATCCATTATGGCGATCAGCGTTTCCCCCTGTCGCCAGAGAGCGAAAAAGCCCTGCTCGGCGAGGCGAAATATCATGGCAGCCTGCCTGTAACTCCGGCTTTTCTAACGACAGAGACCGGTAAAAATCTGACGAAAAAGCTTCATTCCCTGCTGGATCCTCACACCAAGTCAGGGCGCGCCCGGATAGAAGCACTTCTTGATGCTCAACACTACCGACTTGCCTGGTGGCGGGTTGCAGGCGACCTCATCAACTGGCGACGCTTTTTCGATGTGACGTCTCTGATCGCCCTGCGTATGGATCGGCGTGAGGTCTTTGATGACGCCCATCGGCTGGTGTTCGAATTGTACCGTGAAGGCTGATTGACGGATTACGGGTAGACCATGTTGATGGTCTTGCGAGACCTGCTGAATATTGCTCTCGTCTGAGGGGCAGGCTTGACGCCCTGCGTCGGGAACGACCCGTGCCACTTCAGAGCCAGGCACCTTTCCTTATCGAGAAAATCCTGCAACGAAACGAAATTCTTCCGCTCGAATGGCCCGTCACTGGCACGACCGGCTATGATTTTCTGGAGCAGGTTGACCTTCTGTTGCACCATCCCGGTGGTGAGGCCCCCATCACCGAACTCTGGTCGGAATTTGGCCCTGTCGATTTCGAGGAGGTCGAACATGTCGCCCGGCATGAAAAACTCGATACATCCTTCTATGGTGAATTTGAAACGCTGGTAGCTCTTCTCGCAAAAGAATTCCCGACAGAACGGGACCTTACACCTCACGCCCTTGGCTCGGCGCTGCGTGCGCTCCTCACGGTCTTTCCGGTCTATCGCAGTTATTTCGCCGATGGCGGTGACTCTGGTGCCGATTTCCGCGCCATCGACAAAGCCCGGCTTGAGGCACAGCATATGCTGCCTGTCTACCAGCACGAAATTCTGGATCAGCTCTGTCAGTATCTTGCTGATGCGCGCATCGATACCGCTGAGCGTCAGGATATCCTGGAGCGTTTTGAACATCTCACTGCACCACTAACGGCCAAGGCAGGTGAGGATACCGCTTTCTATCGTTATGCGCGTCTGCTTTCACGCAATGATGTCGGCTGCAGCCTGATCGTTTTTCAGCACCGGCTTCTTATTTCCACAGGATGAACAAGGAACGTCTTTCCAGCCATCCCCAAGCCCTTCTGACAACAGCCACTCATGATCACAAACGTGGGGAGGATGGACGCACCCGTCTCATGGTTCTGAGCGAACCAGAGTCAGAATGGTCTCACACTGTCAGAAAATGGCTCAGAAACTCGCAATCCTTTCTGGAAAAAACTTCGCATGGCCCTTCACCTGTTCCGGCCGATGCCTATTTCATCTTCCAGACCCTCATTTCTTCCTGGCCGCATGAAAAAAGCGAGATGCAGGCTTATCCTGAACGCCTCGAAGCCTATCTCACAAAGGCTTTGCGTGAATCTGGAGAGCGGACCAACTGGAGTCATCCGGACGAAGCCTATGAAGAAGCCTGTCTCGCTTTTGCAAGAACCTGTATCACTGGTGAATTTCACATAGAGATCGCTACCTATGTCAATCGCATCGAAAATGCTGCAGCGCTGAACAGTCTCTCCCAGACGCTGCTGCGCATGACCAGCCCCGGCGTTCCTGATCTCTACCAGGGGCGTGAAGGATGGGATTTCAGCCTTGTAGATCCTGATAACCGACGGCCCGTCGATTATGAACGCCGCGAACGGATGCTGGCAGAAGGGCAGAGTTTCGAGGAGAGCTGCCACGAGTGGAAAACCGGCCGGGCAAAACAGGCCCTGATCGAGACAGTACTCAACCTCCGTCTAAAACAGCCTGACCTGTTCGAGAAAGGGCATTACAAATCTCTGGAAGCGACTGGTCCTCTTGCCACCCATATCGTCGCATTCGAACGCGAGTCCTCGTCAGGAGCATATCTCGTGATTGCTCCCCGCCTGACAATGGCACTTTCCCCTAATAACGACCTCAGTACCCTCCATGGAGACTGGGCCAGCACGACCCTTCCGACACAGGCAGATGGCGCAGTCTCCTGCATCAGGCGCCACTTTCTGATAACCCTGTATTCTCACTGTCTTATCTCAACGGGACCATTCCTATCGATATTCTCGTCAGAGAGTGATTAGAATTTTTATGGATAAGGGGCGGTGAAACCGCCCCTTTTTCTTTGCACCGTCCGTTTTCGAAGAAAAACCAATCCCGGGCAAAATGTTCTTTTTCCTGTTCTGAGCTTATTTTTCACCAATTGTGTTTTACCTCCACCCCTCTGGCAACTGCACCTCCACGCGTGACGTTCTATGACCCTGTCAATGAGGTGATGCGTGCACATAGTTCATATAGCGCTGGGCGGCTGTCTGCGCGCGCCTCCTGTCCGTTATGGCATCACTCCCGACACAGGGGGACATATCGCTTACGTATTAAATGCCGCCCTGTCGCAGGCTTTGCTTCCGGAAACCAGTCACGTCACAATTGTAACAAGACGATTTCGAAATGAACGCCTCGGACTGATTCATGACCAGGAAATCGAACACCTGTCCGACAAGATAACGATCCTCAGGATCGGGGAAGCCGGAGCTCCTTATTGCGAGAAGGATGCTCTCAGTGCCTGTCTACCCGCCCTTGCTGAATCGCTACGTCGTCATATGGCCCGACCCGACTGTCGTTTCGATATCGCCCATGTGCACTTTGCCGATGCAGCTTCTATTGGCCTTTCACTGGCGGCCCTAACGAACCTGCCCGTTATCTACACGCCTCATGCACTGGGTATCGACAAGCTTCAGGCAGGTGGTGCAGACTGCAAAGCTCTTCGTGACAGGATTGCTTGCGAGACAAATGCCATTCAGCACGCAGATGGCCTCATTGTCTCGACACGAAATGAAGCAGATTTTCAAGTGCCACGTTATGGTGTGACATCAGCCAGCGCAAAAACACGTGTCATAGCTCCTGGTGTCCCCCCGCTTTCAAAAGCTGGTGCGGAACAAGGCGCGCGCTTTCTGCATGGTATGCTGGCCTCGCCAGAACGCCCCCTGCTTCTTGCAATTGCCCGACCGGTCGAAAAGAAAAATCTCGTCTCGCTCGCACAGCTCTACGCACAGGATGAGGAACTCAGAAAACGCGCAAACCTCGTCATCCTGAGTGGTCAGCACGCACTTCTTCATCCCGGCTCGGAAGAAGCGCGTGTGGTAGCAGACCTTGAAGCTATCAGATCTGACAATGACCTCGGTAAACACTTTGCTCTTCCATCCAGCCATGATGCAGATGACGTCGCGGGCCTCTATCGTCTAGCTGCCATGACCGGGGGTGTTTTCGTCAACCCGGCTCATCACGAGCCCTTTGGTCTGACCCTGCTCGAGGCGGCTTCCGCAGGACTGCCGGTAGTTGCTACCAATCAGGGCGGCCCTGTCGATATACTTACGCGTTTCGGCCACGGACTGCTTGTTTCGCCCGGCTCAAGAGAGGCTCTGGGTGAAGCCCTCCATCGTATTCTTTCCAGACCGGAGCTGCGGGAACGCCTGGCTGCGGCCGCAGCAGGCGCCACCGCCCTCATGGGCTGGGAAAGCTATGCCCGGGCATCCATCCAGTTCTACCGTTCAGCCATTGCAGCCAGACTGCGCAGTCCACGATCTACCCGTACCACGCTACGCAATATCGTATCATTTCTGGCCCCATCAGGACATGAGGGCATGACAGCCCCGGGAGCCTCTTTATGACCCGACCCATCGGCTATTTCGTTCATCACCAGGGACGAGGCCATGCCGAAAGATGCCTGGCAATTGTCAGCGCACTCCCTGTTACACGTCCGGTCGTCATATTCTGTGCCCGTGCGGATCTTTTCCCCGCCTTGCCTCCCCATATCCGCCTTGTCATCATTCCCTCCCTGTTTGAGGCGACAGGCGAGGAAAATGTGGCACTCGCTGATATACCTACCCCTCGCACATTGCATTGTGCACCGCTGGGCTGGCCGGGCATAAGAAAAGCCATGGGGCAGATCGTAACCTGGTTTGCCGAGCTGACCCGGCCCTGATGATCTGCGATGTTTCCGCCGAGATCGCCCAGCTCAGCCGATTGTGCAGCGTGCCCCATATCAAGGTACTCCAGCATGGCGATCGTAGCGATGAAGGCCACCACGCCGCTTATGACGGCGCCATCGGGCTGCTCGCCCCGTTTTCCGAACGTCTTGCACAGCCGGAATGGCAGGGGGAGCTACGCGATCGTATCTTTTATGCTGGCGGTCTGGGCAAAGCTGATAGCTTGCCTGAACGCGAAATCGCCCGCCAGCGTCTTGGCCTGGACGCCCATCGCGAAATCATTCTGGTAATGACCGGTAGTGGTGGCACCGGTTTTACAGTCGCACCTATTGCTGTCGGCGCCCGGTCACGACCTGCTGCTCTCTGGATCACAATCGGCCCCATGACGCGCGACTGGCATGCGACCGAACCCGGCAATCTGGTTCATCATGGCTGGATTGAGCAAGTAGCCGATTATATCGCTGCAGCTGATTGTGTTATCGCCAGCACGGGCAACACGACATGCCAGCAGATTCTTGCAGCAGGCAAGCCCTGGCTTGCCATCCCTGAATGGCGTTATTTCGACGAACAACATCGCAAGGCAGCCTGTCTGGCCGCCGCTGGTATGGCCATTACTCGTCCTCATCTGCCGAGTTCCGCCCTGGCTTGGAATTGCGCGCTCGCCGAAACCTATAGCCGTCACGATCCCGAAACCCAGCGCGCGGCCATTGATGATCTCCCCTCGGAACGTACGGCGCTGTGGATCGAGGAACTGATCGAACACTTCTGGAACGACCACCCCAACCCCGTCCGGGAAGTTACTCTGCCATGAATACCCTCTCTGTTCTTACTTTGGCCAAAGGACGCTCCTCCCATCTGGCCAATATGATGCTCGGCCTCGCCAGGCAGAGCGTGCTACCTCATGAATTTATCATCGCGGTCATGCAGGACAGCCTGTACGAAAATCTGCCTGACATGCCCTTTCCGGTGCGTCAGATACAGATAGATTCCTCCGCCTTGCGTCTTTCCACTGCGCGTAACCATGCGGCCCGGCTTGCCACTGGCGATGCTCTGGTTTTTCTTGATATTGACTGCATTCCGGCGCCGGAATGCCTTCATGACTATCAACAGGGCCTTGTCACCCATGACGGACTGCTTATGGGAGAAGTCATGTATCTTCCCGCAGGGACAGCGGAGCCGGGATGGGACTATCACCGCTTCGAGCAAAACTGCGCGAAACATTCAGACCGACGTGGCCCGCCGGAAGACGGTGTTGAGCCCTGTACGGATTACCGATGCTTCTGGTCACTGAATTTTGCCATACGTCGTGACCGTTTTCTTTCTTCCGGCGGATTTGATGAAAACTACATCGGCTATGGCGGTGAAGACACTGACTATGCCAAAGGTTTTACCCTTTCTGGAGGCATGCTGGCCTGGCTGAAAGGTGCCCGTGTCTATCATCAGCACCATGCCCATCACATGCCTCCGGTACATCATATCGCTACTGTCGTACGCAATGCGGAACATTTCGAAAAGAAATGGGGCTATCGCACAATGGGGCACTGGCTGCATGCTTTCCGCCTGATGGGACTGATCGATGATACACCCGGCAGGCCCATCCGCATCCTGCGTCAGCCTGATGATGAGGATTTCGCTCTGACCGGCCAGCAAAGCCACCAGCCCTACGCCAATACCGCTTCGGTCATCCGTATCCTCGAACAGAGACTGGCGGCGACCACCCCTAGTCTTGCAGCCGAATGACCACACGCCGTCGTATCGCGCTCGTCGCACATCCGCGGCATCCAATTGCTGAACCTTTCAAGGGCGGGATGGAAGCCCACAGTTTTCATCTTGCCAGAGGCTTATGGCGCGTGGCCATGAGGTGACGCTTTTCGCCGCGGGAGACAGCGACGCCCGTTTCACAATTGATCCGCTTCTGCCCGTTCATTACGACCGTGACTTCCCCTGGGAAAATGCCCGGCCTGATCCAAGACTTTATCCGGTTCTGGATGCTGCTTTCGGGGCAGCACGTCATCGCATTTTTGGCGGCAGCTTTGACGTGGTGCATAACAACTGCCTCCACCGTTTCATCATGCAGGAAGCAGCGAAAGGCAGCCTGCCTTGCGTGACATCCCTCCACATACCTCCTTTTGACGCCATCCATGGTATCCTTCGTGAAAGTCTTTCGACCACCCATCATGCGACCGTCACCTCGCAGCGTCAGACCCTGTGCTGGTGGCCTGAGGGCGCCCCTCATACAGCCGAAATTGTTCATAATGGCATTGATCTGACCCTGTGGCCCTGGTCGGAGGAAAAAGGGAACCACGCTTTATGGTGTGGGCGTCTGACGCCAAACAAAGGACCACACCACGCCATCAGAGCTGCAAAGCTCTGCGGCATCGGACTTCGTCTTTTTGGCCCCAAGGAAGACGAAGCCTATTTCGACCAGGAAATCGCCCCGTTGCTTGACGAAACCATAAGCTATGGCGGTGTGGTGGAAGGAGCAGCCCTGTCGCAGGAAATGCGCCATGCCGGGCTGCTGTTTTTCACGCCATGCTGGGATGAACCGTTCGGACTGGTCGCGATAGAGGCTATGGCCAGCGGCTTGCCCGTTGCAGCATTCGACCAGGGAGCTGCACGGGAAATCATCGGTGAAGATGCTGGCTGCTTTGCCCCGCCTTACGACGAGGCTGCGCTTGCCAATGCGGCTCTAAGAGCCCTCGAAATAGACAGACTTGTCCCACGACAGCGGGTTGAACAGTGCTTCAGCCTCTCGCGCATGATCGATCGCTACGAAGCGCTTTACGAAAAAGTCATTGCGTCACACAGGATACAATGACTTCTGATACCTCTCCGAAAGATGTCAGAGCTTTTTTGCCTCTCAGGAGACGCTCATATTGTAAACGGCATACATGGCCCAAAACAATGTCGCACCCAAGGCCCACCAGTTCGTATGGAAATGATCCTCAAGATCAACAGAAGTGCCAGCAATGGCCCATGCCAGGCAAACATGAAACATCAGGATGCCTACAACCATGGCAATCATGCGATAGCGGAGGCGTCGTTGGGCGGCCTTTTCCTGGGCATCCAGTGACGGGTTGATCAAGGAAGGATTATCCAGCGAAAGATTGGCAATTTCAGCGTTCATCCTGACTCTCCTGCGCAAGACGTATACTCCAGATCGGCATACAGCATCACGCCTGCTCAAACATCGATACCACTCCCTCTTACATACCCTGTCGGATAAACCGGCCTGATAACGGAAGCGGCTTCTGTCTCTTTTATGGATAGACGCGTCCCTGTTAGCAAGAAATTGTATGAGTGAGAGAAACCACACAAAAAATTCTTTGTCGTGAGACCAGCCTCATAGACAAGGACAAATGCATACAAAGCTGGATAAACAACCATACAATATATTAGTAATATACTAACTCACTGAATATTATATGTTTTACGCTCTCTTTTTCGTGATCAACAATCGCAGTTGTTTCGAATGAAAATTTAGTAATAATCAGGACTCATGAAGTTTTTGCAGTCTTCCACTCAGACAATATCCGAAAAACCCCCTGCCGGGCGATAATCCAGAACGGAACGCAGGTTTGTCAGAGAGTCACGTAGTGTCCCTGTATCAGAGGCACTGCCAAGAGCTATACGGACTGCCGCAGGCGGATTACCACTTACTGCAAATACCGAACTGGGCACGAGAGCGAGACCCTGACGACGGGCAAAAGCCACAAAATCCGCGCTGCTCCACCAGTCCGGCAAGGTCAACCAGACATGAGGGCTGGGTGCCTTGTCGGGCACACGCATACCCATGATCTGACGCAAGACCGCATGACGCTGCGTCAGCTCGTCTCGTATGCTGTGCAGACAGTGCTGTGCCAGTCCGGTCTCGATCCAGCGTGATACAATCGCATCAAGAATGCCTGCCTTGGCAAGACAGAGTGCCCTTACTCCCGAAGTAATGCGTCGGGTCATTTCCGCCCCCGGCAACACGATATAGGCCGTGCGCAGACCGGGGCTTAACACTTTTGACAAGGTCGCCACATAGATAACGCGGGTCGGATCAAGCATGGCCAGCGTCGGTGGGGGAGATTTGAGCAGAAGACTGTATGGATCGTCTTCAACGATGTGGATCTGATGGCGGCGGGCGATAGCAAGAATGGCCTCACGACGCGACACCGACCAGGTGGCAGTCGTCGGATTTTGCAGGGTAGGGGTACAATAAAGCACCCGAGGGCAATGACGCGCGCATAATTCGTCCAGCGCCTCGGGAATCATACCTTGCTCATCATGATCAACACCAAGCAGCACGTAACCGAACTGGGCAGCAATCGATCGTATGCCAGGATAAGTGAGGATATCGGTCACAATGGCTTCGCCCGATCGCACGAGCGATGTCATGATCGCCGCAAGAGCAACCTGGGCACCGGGAACAATCAGCATTTCGCTAGCCCGCCGTCTGCCCAGAACCGGCTGAAGCCATTGCATGCCGAGTTGCCGATCCTGCTGTGTTCCCCCCGTTACCCGATAGGACATAAGGGATTGCGCATCCTGCTGCCTGAAAATCGCTCCTATTTCACTCTGAATCATTGCCTGAATGCCCGGGTCTTGCGGCAGGGGCGGTGAATTCATTGTCAGATCGAGGACGCTGGCCCCTGTATTACGCCATGTCCCACCGCCAGCATTGATCTTGACAAATGTTCCCCGTCCGATCGTCGCATCAAGCAGGCCACGTTTCTGGGCTTCGGCAATAGCACGCGTCACCGTGCTCAGATTGGTTCCGAGATGGGTAGCAATCACTCTCTGGGGTGGAAGTTTTTCCCCTTCCTGAAGCTCGCCCTTGCGTATGGATTGAGCGATGGCCTCGACGATAGCGAGATAGAGTGCGCCTGTATCTCTGCTTATCGCGTGCTTCCATCCTTCGAGACAAGCCTCAGCTGCCATACTGCTTTTCCTCTGCTCAGGCAGAATGCCCCTTTCTTACTAACGCGACTTTGCCCGATCTGAAACGGTCTCCCACGGATACCGTCCCTGCTTCCCCGGCAGAAACATTCTTCTCGGTACCCAATTGAACTATCAATAATAGTGTTATTTATAAACAACCATATTCCCTGTTGACATATAGCCACCTTCTGAACTGTTATGAAATAGTAATAACGTTTCGGCGATGTGAAATCGTCTTTCACCCCCATTAAACAATGGAATAGTCTGATGATTTTCACTAAAATTTATAGTTTAATAAGCAAGAATGCTGCCGAACGTGACCGGGAAAGAACACGTCCTTATCAGGCGGTTGCCTCGCTTGCCAATGCAGGTTTCGGCCGGTTGCGTCTCGGGCGGGAGCAGGGCGGTTTCGGTCTGAGCCTGTCGGAAAGCTTTGTGCAATTGCGCGAACTGGCGCGTGCCGATTCAAACTTGCCACAGATTTTCCGCGCCCATTTTGCCTTTGTCGAAACCTTGCGCACCGGCCTGCCTCAGGCCGAAACCTGGCAGGGCCTGATACGCGACAACAAGATCTTTGGCGCAGCCATGGCCGAGCGCGCCAATGAAACAAGTGTGACAACCGAAGTAACACAAGGGGCAAACGGTCTTGTCCTTAACGGTCGCAAATATTACTCTACCGGCTCCCTTTATGCTGACTGGATTATTGTCTGGGCGACATTCAGTAGCGACAGGGTACGTGTGCTTGTTCCAGCCACCGCTGAAGGTGTCACAAGGCTGGATGACTGGGATGGTTTTGGTCAGCGCCTGACCGGTAGCGGCACCACCCTGTTTGAGCAGGTGGCACTCACCCCTGAGCAGATTATCGAACGTGTCCCAGCTGATACACCACCCAGCCAGCCTTTCCTGGGGGCTTACTACCAGCAGTTTCACAACACCACACTGGCAGGTATTGCCCAGGCGATACTACAGGATGCTCTGGAATTCGTCCGTCCGCGCGAACGCGTTTTCGGTGTACCGGGCAAGGTCAGCCAAAGACACGACCCGATCGTCCAGAGCGTGATCGGCCGTCTGTCCTCTCTCGCTTATTCCACCGCCGTGCTCGCCGATCAGGGCGCACGGACGCTTGAAGCCATCGAGCCGCACTTTCTTGCTGGCGCGCATGATGACGATGCCATCGAGCAGGCCCAGGAGCAGATTTTCAAGGCTCAGCAGATCATCACCCAGCAGACACTCGAAGCCGCCACAGCACTTTTCGAGGTTGGAGGCGCCTCAGCCACTTCCGAGACCCTCGATCTCGACCGCCACTGGCGCAATGCCCGTACCCTCGCTTCGCACAATCCGGCAGCGCAACGTCAGCGCGAACTCGGGGATGTCGCGCTGAATGGCACTCGCCTCTGGACACCCTATCGAGACGGTTTGCGACGACTGGCCGAAACCCGTCGCGCAGGAGAAGCCGCATGACATTGTCCTCGCGCCAGCCGGATCATGCTCTGACCGGCCCCCGCAAGACCCTGCACGTCAATCTTTTCGAAATGGCCTGTGTGAGCCATATCGTGCACGGCATGTGGCGTGAGGAACGCAACAACCGTCACCGCTTCGGCGAAATGGCCTATTGGCTGGATACCGCCAGACGCGCCGAAGCCGCCGGAATGGACGCGATTTTCCTGGCGGATGTGATTGGTATTTACGACCGTTTTGGCGGGCTCGATGCCTCTTTGCGTCTCGGGCTGCAAATTCCCAATCTCGATCCGCTGTCGCTTATCCCCGCCATGGCGGCGGTCACCGAAACACTTGGTTTCGCCGCGACATTTTCGACCACCTATGAACCTCCCTTTTCCTTCGCCCGACGGATGAGCACGCTCGATCTGCTGACCAATGGTCGCGTGGGATGGAATGTCGTCACCTCATATCTGCCAAATGCCGCCCGCAATTTCGGGCTCGATGGTGAGCTTGAACATGACAGCCGCTATGACCGCGCCGACGAATATCTGGATGTGCTTTACAAGCTCTGGGAAGGAAGCTGGCAGGAAGATGCGGTTATTCAGGACCGTGAGTCAGACCGCTACGCCGACCCCTCGCGAGTGCGCCACATCAATCATGAAGGCACGCATTTTCGCGTCGAGGGGCCGCATCTGGTCCAGCCCACGCCCCAGCGTACACCTGTTCTGTTTCAGGCCACCGGCTCCGCTCGCGGACTGAAAACCGCCGCACGTCATGCAGAGGCAATCTTTATCGGTGGCCGCACCCAGGAAGAAGTACGTACCCATATCGCAAGAACCAGAGCAGAAGCGGCGGCGCAGGGGCGCGATCCAGCCGAGCTAAAATTCTATGTGATGGCCGGGCTGATTGCCGGCCATACCGAAGAAGAGGCACAGGCCAAACTGGCTCGCTATCGCGCCTATTACAGCGTTGAAGGAGCCTCGTGCACGCTCAGGCAGAAATCGACCTGCGCCAGTTCGACCCGTCCATCACCATCGGTCAGGCCCTGGCGGAAAGCGGGCGCAGCCTTGGTAATATGGGACGACGCTTTGGTACCGAATTGACCGTCGGCGCTGCGCTTGAACAGATCGCCAGCTTCGATGAAGGGCGATTTTTTGCTGTTGGTACGCCGGAGCAGATCGCTGATGCACTCGAAATCTGGCTCGATGAAGACGGAATCGATGGCATCAATCTGCGCCAGTATCACAGTTTTGAAACGCTCGATGATTATGCGGCGCTGATCGCACCTGAGTTGCGTCGCCGTGGCCGCCTGCCCGCTCTGGCACAGCCCGGTGAAACGCTGCGCCATCGCCTGACCGGGCGTGACCGTCTGCCAGACAGCCACCCAGCGGCGCTCCATCGTACGAGCCATGCTGGCGCACCTGCCCCAGAAACCTGTCTCCATTCTGAATCACGCGCGGCTACTCCGAACGCGAACTCCGCAGTTTCAATCTCCCCGATTTCAAACGCCCCGGTTGCAAACGCCCGGAAAGAAAGTGCCCTGTCATGACCACGATCCCGTTCAACGCTGCACCCGCCCCTGGCGCCCCCGAGAAGATCAATGTGCTTTGGTTTCTGCCTACCCATGGCGACAGCCGTTACCTCGGCACGAGCGAAGGCGGAAGAGCGGTAGATCTGCCCTACCTGCAACAGATTGCGCGCGCAGCAGATTCGCTCGGCTATTACGGTGTTCTGCTTCCGACAGGGCGAAGCTGTGAGGATAGCTGGGTTGTGGCTTCAGCGCTCGTTACCTCGACCGAACGTCTGAAATTTCTCGTCGCTGTGCGCCCGGGCCTGCAATCTCCGACCCTGGCCGCGCGGATGACATCAACACTCGACCGGCTTTCAGGCGGACGACTGCTGATCAATGTCGTGACGGGTGGCGATCCGCGTGAGAATGGTGGCGACGGTCTGTTCCATGATCATGCCACACGCTACGCCATCACAGACGAATTTCTCGATATCTACTCACGTCTGCTGCGTGGCGAGACCATTGCCCATGAGGGTCCGCACTTCCATATCGAGGATGGCCGTCTGCTTTTCCCGCCGCATCAGGAAAATGGCCCCCCCCTGTATTTTGGTGGCTCTTCGGATGTCGGCATTGATATTGCCGCAAGACGGGTCCAGAAATACCTTACCTGGGGCGAGCCCCCGGCACTGGTGCGTGAAAAGATCAGCCGCGTACGTGAGGCAGCGGCCAAAGCCGGGCGCGAAGTCAGTTTCGGTATCCGCTTTCATGTCATTGCACGCGAGACAACTGAGGAAGCGTGGCAAGAAGCAGATCGCCTTATCTCGAAACTCGATGATTCGACCATTGCAGAGGCACAATCCGTTTTCTCGCGCCTCGACTCAGTCGGACAGGCGCGCATGAGCGCGCTGCATGGCGGCCGTCGCGACAAGCTGGAAATCAGCCCCAATCTCTGGGCCGGGGTCGGTCTCGTGCGTGGTGGCGCAGGTACAGCACTCGTTGGCGATCCCGCTACCATTGCCGAGCGTATGGATGAATACAGACGTGCCGGGTGTGACAGTTTCATCCTCTCCGGCTACCCGCATCTTGAGGAAGCCTATCGCTTTGGCGAGCTGGTCCTTCCCCTCCTGCCCACCGCTCATCCTGTGCGTACCGTGCAGGCAAGCAGCAATATGGGGCCGTTCGGCGAAACCATCGCCGGAAGCCATCGACCGGGCCGGGTTTCCTCGTCATGACGACTGTTAATGATACCACCCCCGTCATCATCATCGGTGGCGGCGCAACCGGGGCCATGGTGGCATGGCACCTGCTGCGTCATCGCCCCGATCTGGGCCGCCATGGCGTGACCATTATCGAGCCGCGAGAGCTGCTTGGCGCGGGTCAGGCCTATGGCACGCATGATCCGCAACATCGCATCAACGTGCCCGCCTCACGCATGAGCATGCAGACGGATAAACCGAGCGATTTTCGCGACTGGCTGGATCTCGATGCGATTGCGGCCATCGACCCTGACGCATTTCTGCCATCCGGCGACCTCTACCCGTCGCGGGCGCTCTTCGGCCGCTATCTCGCGGCACGCCTCGCCCCCTATCTGGAGACGGGTCGCCTGCGTCATCTGCGTGGCAAGGCCGAGGATATTACACGTGAAGACGATTTATGGCACGTCACCCTCGAAGACGGAGTGGCTCTGGCTGCACGACACCTGGTGCTTGCCACCACGCATCCAGCGCCGTCCCTGCCTTCTGCTCTGGCACCACTGGCAGATGACGCCCGCATCATAAGCAATCCCTGGCATGGTGACGCGCTGTCGGGCATTGCGCCGAATGATCGCGTTGCCATTATCGGCACCGGTCTTACCATGGCTGATATTGTAGCAAGCCTCACAGCTCGCGGTCACAGAGGTGAAATCCTGGCGTTTTCCAGACGGGGACTTCGACCGCGCGCCCATGCGGCGCAGGCTTCGGCATTGTCCGACATATTGCGACTCATCCCCTCCCCGACGGCGCTCGGGCTGCTGCAGCGCATCCGCTCCGCCCTGCACGACCATCAGGATCTCTCGTGGCATGAGATCATTGATGCTGTACGCAAACAGGGACGCGGTCTCTGGTGCGCCCTGAGCGATACCGAACGCCGCAGACTGATCCGTCATCTGCGCCCGTTCTGGGACGTACATCGCTTTCGTATTGCCCCGCAGGTCGATCATATCCTTGAGACCCGGCTGAAGGAGGGACGCCTCAACCTCAGAGCTGCCCGTCTTCTGTCAGCAGCAATTAGACCCGAAGGGGTCAGCCTGTCACTCAGGCCACGCCGTGGCACGGAAGAAACCCAAATCGTCGATCATGTCATCAATACGACAGGCCCTGATCACGCCGGGATCGTCAATCGTACACCCTATCTTAAGGCTCTTGCCGATGCAGGTCTGCTTGAAACCGATCATGTCGGCCTGGGGCTACATACCGGCCCGGATCATCACGCCCGTGTCGGTACGCGCAGCATTTTCGGCCTGATGATTGCAGGTCCGCTGTCACGCGGACAGTTCGGTGAATTGATGGGGCTGCCCGAAGTAACCGAAAACGCCCAGTCCGTTGCGGGTAGTCTCGCCGCGCTGGTACCGCAAACCCCCGTCCTTTTTTCTGACGAGGTGCGGTCATGAGCGCCGTGCCGACCGACACCGCCAATCGTCCGGTCATACGTTCTGCCGAGGACATTGCTGCCCTTGTCAATCAGGGGCCAACAGGACGGGGTCATGCCAATATCATCGTCATGCTCGCACTTGGCGGTGTGTTTCTCGATGCCTATGATCTGACAACTCTCTCCTATGGCATTGGGGATGTGCAGAAATATTTCGGCCTGTCCGGGTCGGAAACCGGCATGGTTGCTGCTGCCATGAGCGCAGGTACGATCATTGGCAGCCTGTCCGGCGGATGGCTGACAGACCGTATCGGACGCTACGCCGTATTCATGGCCGATATGGCCTGCTTCGTTATTGCCGCACTTGTTGCTGCCGCCGCACCAACAGCTAGCGTTCTGATTCTCGCGCGTTTCGCCATGGGATTTGGCGTCGGCATGGATCTGCCTGTTGCCATGGCATTTCTCTCCGAATTTTCGAAGCTCTCCGGCAAGGGCAGCAAGGCAGGGCGCGCGGCTGCATGGTGCCCGACGTGGTATGCGGCATCCTCTGCCTGCTTCCTGATCGTTTTCGCGCTCAACGCCATCGTACCTGCCAGCCATCCCGACTGGTTGTGGCGTGCCTCTCTGGGGTTCGGCGCCGTGCCTGCCTGATCATCATTCTGGTACGCAGCCGCTATATGAGTGAGTCGCCTATCTGGGCCGCGCGCATGGTGATCTTGAAAAAGCAGCCCGTATCCTGCGCGCCACTCATGGCGTTGATCCGGTGTTACAGATCACGGTCAAACCGCAGCCCGTACCGTCACCCGGCATCATGGCACTTCTGCGCACGCCTCTCTTGCGCCGCACAATTCTTGTGATCGGCATGAAAATCGTCAGCGCCACATCCTATGCCGCCATCGCCTTTGGCGCGCCGAGCCTGCTCAGTACCATGCTGCATCTGAACCGTACCCAGGTGCTGGGAGTCTCTATCGCCCTCAATCTGGTGTTTGCACTCAGTGGCGGGCTTCTGGGTGTGCGCCTGACGCGCTCATTCGGTTCGCGCCCGATCACGCTGGCCGGTTATGCGCTGCAATGCTTTGGCATCCTGCTTCTTGCACTCATCGGCACGCCGCATTCCACACTTGGTATTGTGCTAGTCATGGCGGGGTTCGCATCCTTCCTGTTCGCACAGGGTTTTGGTCCGGGCTGCCAGCAGATGGTCTATCCGACACTCAGCTATCCGACCGAATTACGTGGAACGGGGATCGGCTTCACCAATTTCATTGCCGGGTTTGCGGGAACACTGAGCATGTGGGCGCTACCCTCTGCCTATTCTTCAATGGGCACGACAATTTTCTGGGTCATTCTGATCGCACCGCTTGCAGGGATAGCTCTGCATCTCGTCCTGCGATGGGAAGTGCTGGGCTATGACGCCGATAGCGACAAGGTACTTGAACGCGCACTCGATGCCTCACGCCGCCCTCTCCAACACGAAACGCTCTGCCCCTCGGGGCGCAGCGTTTAACCCGTGGCAGCAGTGCTGTTCTCCATCTGACAGACTGTGCTGCCCCAACCGTCCCTTTCACAGACAAAAAGAACTGACATGATGAAAAGCAATGCCTGCCTGATTTCTGCTGCCCGGTCGCGATGTTCGTCCACCGCTCCCTCCTTCTTTCCTACCTATCGCCCGAACGGACATCGACCCAATGAAACGCCGCCACCGATCTGATTTTCTTTCTGCCCGTCGCGCCCTGCGTGGTGCCAACTCGCTGGTACTCCTCACCGGCATAAGCCTGATTCCATACAAGGCTGCTTCTGCTGCTGAACTGGCTACCGGAACTTCCAGCAAAACACGCCATACGACATCTTCTCCTCCGGCTACGCCCCCCGTTCGCCCGGCAACAGGGACAAAAGCAACACGTCTTCCTGCTGCGGAATCCATAACGGTTTCGCAACAGCGTCTCTCTCCTGCTGCTGCGGCATCCCGCCAGCTTGATACTATACCGGGCGGAGTATCAGTAATTAATTCCAAAGAGGTGCTGCGCAGCCGCAATCTGACCAATGCCGATATTCTGGCGTTTCAGCCGGGCGTTTTTGCCCAGAGCTCGGGGGGCGGTGATGGTCTGCGCCTCTCCATTCGCGGGTCAGGCATCCAGACCGGCACGAATTATTTCCGCTCGGGTATTCTGATGATGTTTGACGGGCTGCCGGTCACAACCCCGGCAGGCACGCCCTACGAACTGTTTGAGACACTCGGCATCCAGTACACCGAGGTACTGCGCGGGGCGAATGCCTTTGATTATGGTGGGGTACAGCTTGGCGGCGCCATCAATTACGTCACCCCTACAGGCTATACAGCTGACCATTACCAGGCGCGTGTCGAGGCAGGCAGCTTCAACTATAACAAGCAGCAGATCAGTTCCGGCGCGGTCATTGGCAAATCCGATTATTATATCAGCATCACCAAATCCTATCGTGGTGGCTATCAGGCCCAGACAGCGGCAAGCAGCTTCGGCGTGAATGCCAATTATGGTTATCGCTTCAACGACAATGTCTCGACCCGTCTGTTCTTTCGGTATCGTCAGACACAGAATGGCTATCCGGGCTATCTGACGCGCGACCAGATCGAGGCCAATCCCAAACAGGCACAGGCGCTTTACGCGACGCTGCATGGCCATCGTATCCAGCCAGGCAGCAAGTTCTATGGCGACATGACGACCATACGCATTGACGACCGGTCAAAAATCGAACTCGGTTTCGATTATCAGGATGCACCAATCGATATCCAGAATACTGCCACCGCTCAGCGCTGGGGCTACAAGACTGTCGCAGGCGTCGTGCGCTACAGCCGAAACGACAAGATCTGGGGTCGTAAAAGCGAGACGCTTTTTGGCATCGACACCTATACTGACCTCGAGGCATGGCAAACCAACCGCACACGTACCAATACCGGTCTTTATGCCAGAATTCCGCTCGCCACAGTGCTGCGTCATTCGAATTATGGCGGCACAGATAATTACTTTCATATCCGGAACAATTTTGAGCTATTCCATAATTTCTGGCTGACTGCTGCAGGCGCGCTTGATTTTGTGCAGCGTTCGACCGAGGTCACCTATCCCACGCAGAGTTCGGTTGGTACATCAGGGATCGGTTTCACACCGCGCGGCGGATTTCGCTATGTCATCTCGCCCCATACCTCGGTTTATGGCAATGTGAGCCGCAGCTTTCAGCCGCCCAATGACTGGCAGCTTCTTTCGGGTGCGCTCTATACATCAGGCCCGGCGCAGGGGCTCAATGCCACGGGCGTGAAACTGGATAACCAGACAGCCACGACTTATGAAGTCGGCACGCGCGGCGACTGGAAAAACAATCGCTGGAGCGTTTCCTATTACTATTCCGACGTACGCAATGAGCTGCTGACGGTCATGACGCCGCTCTCGCAGCTTTACGGCGCGACAACTTATTCCAACGCCAGCCCGACGACGCATCAGGGCGTCGAGGCCTCGCTCGAAACCGATCTCATCAAATGGTCGGGCGGCAAGCTTGGCCTGCGTCAGTCCTATACGTGGCAGGATTTCCATTTTAAACATGACGCCGTCTTTGGCCGCAACGCACTGCCCGGCATTCCGGCCCATTTCTATCAGGGCGAGATACGCCTCGACCTGAAGAACGGGCTTTATGCCAATTTTAACACACAGGTATCGTCGAAGGTCTCAGGCTCGTATGACGACACGTATTTTGCGCCGTCCTATCACATCTTCAACACGACCATTGGCTATGACTGGCCGCACAAACACCGTCAGGTTTTCCTGTCGTTCAATAACCTCGCCAACACCCATTACGCCTCCATCGTCGTACCGGGCTATATTGCTGCGGGCAAACAGCTCGCCGCCTTCCAGCCAGGCGACGGGTTTGGTGTGTTTGCCGGGGTATCGGCGGGGTTCAACTGACATCGTCTATTCAGGCTCAATCCAGATCCCAGGTTATTCTGATCTGGGATTCATAGGCGTGATCTGGCGCCCAGTGCGTAGGCAGCCAGATAATACCAACCCCATCGCGCATAAGATCGCCTCCAAGCCGAGGGAGATCCGGTACACCATCATAGGCAATATGCAGGAACGCAATCATCGGGTTACCTTCAGAGTCGAACTGATATTCCGGGCCCTGCAGCCAGCAGGGTTCACCCAGAAATTTGTCGCCTCCCCAATGCAGAAACGGCGACTCTCGAGGCACCTCGATGCCTTCCTCGCCCAGAATGAAGCTCTGCTCTTTTTTCTCCGACATGAAGAGATCGTGATATTGCCAGAAGAGTCCGTCGGCAAGATCGGCAAGCTCAGGCTTGGCATCTGGCCGAGCGGCGTATTCCATGAGCGCTGCGGTATCACGCGTCTGGCAGAAATCGGTCACGGCTCTGGCTGGGGGCGGTGTTTCTTCACAACGCGGCATGGATTGCACCGCACACGCCTCCCCTTTGCGTATGAACCGGACAACAAAAGGAGGATTATCCGGAAGTCTCGGCCAGTCTTCGATAATTGGATTGACGAACACCAAGAAGGCTTCAACGTCTGATGGTAGATAAGCTTTCACGGCGGCCGGGAGATCTGCTGTGCGATACTGGCTATGAAACAGATAAGGTCTGCTTTCCCCCGCACTTCGCCAGAATGGCCACTCCATCGCCTTAGGCATCAGCGGCGCGCCGAAATAACCCGTCGCGCCTTCAGCCGGAATTTCTTGTGATCGGAACCTTGGAATGTAAGCATCCCTGGTCAGATCTCGGGAGAGAAGCGCAAGAGTAGCCTGGCGCGCCCTCGCAATCTGCTCACTCAGCTTTAGGCTATTGGATTCAAGAAGCGGAATCGTCTTTCCCGTCATTTCGAGATAAGCCTTGGCCAGCACGCGATCAGCTTCTGTTTCCACCGCGAGGGCGGCTATCTTGAAACGCTTTTCCGCTTCGAAGGCCAGTTTCTCCTCATCGGTGCCCCTCAAGGGATAACGACGCTGCGGCGGCATATCCTCATCAGGACCCAGCAGCTTTCCCGGCAGTTCGAGGTCAGCGTGATATAACCGCAAGGGAGATTCTGACCTCGCCCGCTCAAGCGAGGTTCTGGCGTCCAGATCGGCTTTTATCCCCCGCTCCTCAAGATATTTCTTTGCTTTCGGCCCTCTGATAATGCCGACGCCCTCTTCAGGCAGATCCCACGCGAATTCCATATCAGAAGCGCAAACCGGACTCACCGGGGGAAACCTCTTATAACAGGGCAGACTCATTCTATTTTTCTCCAGAGAGTAACCAAGGATGTTATCGAACCAAAGAGTAGGCGGACATTGCTCCGTCGGCACAAGCGAGGACCGAAAGCCTCCCGCGAAATTGTTCTGCTGGCTGCACTTTCCTCGGAGAAACCCTTCTTTAGAGCGAGTCGCTGCCTCCTGCATGAAGCAGGCATGACAGATAAGGCAACATTACCGGTGTTTTTTCCGGAACAATCAGACGTGTGAAACGCTCTGGCCGGGCGAATTCATGGAACGGTCACACACCATCGTCAACAAATCCTCTATCGAGCGCCGTAACCCGGACGCCTTCTGGAAAAGGAGCAGGTCAATGGAATTTCAGGCTCAGCACGATATTATCAATGCTCCGTCTGATCGCTGGCGCCAGACGCTCGTTGCTGCGTGGCGCGAGCATCGTCTTGCCTCCATCTCACTGCAATCGCGTCGTGGCGCGCTGATATCTCTGGACGAAGAAGCCTTGCGCGAAGATGATCAGACCTAGGCCGCAGGCAGCCGGTTCGTCGCTATCGGGATGCCATACACCCGGAAGCCTAAAGATCGGCTCTTTCTTTTTTCTGAACAGGTGTTTTCGTACGTTCTCATGACTTTTCCGATCCGTTCTCTCGCCTCCGCCCTTCTTGTGCTCACCTGTCTGAGTACCCCTCTAACGGCCAGGGCCGAGACACAGACGAAAACGCCAATCAAGCATGTGGTGGTGATTTTCGACGAAAACGTCTCGTTTGATCATTATTTTGCAACCTATCCCCAGGCTGCCAATCCGGAAGGCGAACCTGTCTTCCTGCCCAGACTGGGGACACCGCCCGCGAATACCTTGCTGCGTGCCAATCTGCTGCTGAAAAATCCCAATACCAATCCCGCCAATGGCGCTGGCGCTGCCCTCCCTTTCCGGCTGGACAGAACGCAGGCCAGCACGGCAGACCAGAACCACAGTTATACGGCTGAACAGATGGCCTATAATGGTGGCAAAGCCGATCTGTTCCCGCTCCATACAGGTAATGGCTCACCGGGTGGCGTCGGGGCGTTTGCCACACGCGGACAGGTCATGGGATATTTCGATGGCAACACCGTGACTGCGCTGTGGCGTTACGCCCAGCGGTTTGCCATGAGCGACAACGCCTATACCGACACCTACGGCCCTTCGACTCCCGGTGCGCTCGAGATCGTTTCGGGCCAGACCAACGGGCTGCATGTCACAGCCTCTTCCCAGAAGCCCTCGACGCGTGATGTGTCCTCGCCCTTCATCAGGGACGGACAGGGCGGCATGACCATGATCAATGATATCGATCCGACAGGGGATGTCTGTTCGGTGCCGGGCGAACAGGTCTGGATGGAAGGCCGCAATATCGGTGATCTGCTGAACGCCAAAGGCGTAAGCTGGGGTGGCTTTATGGCGGGGTTTGATCTCTCGCAGCATAACCACAACGGCACGACCGGATGCCAACGCGCCACCTATTCAACCGTTGTGGCTCAGACAGTGGTTGACTACATTCCGCATCACAACTGGTTCCAGTACTACCCGAGCACGTCCAACCCGAAGCATCTGCGCCCCTCTGGGGTGGAGGCCATCGGACAGACCATGGGGGTGGATGGCAAGACAAAAGATCCGGCCAATCATCAATATGATCTGGATGATTTCATCACCGCCACCAATGCGGGCCATATGCCTGCAGTGTCGTTCCTGAAGCTTCCGGCCTTTCAGGATGCCCATGCCGGTTATTCCGACCCGCTGGACGAACAGGAAGGCATGGTGCGTCTGGTCAATTTCATCCAGTCGCGACCGGAATGGAAAGATACAGCCATTATCATCGCCTATGATGATTCCGATGGCTGGTACGACCATGCTTTTACCCCGGTGCAGCACAGCTCGCATGACATGCAGGCTGACCAGCTCAATGCGCCCGGCCAGTGCGGCAAGGGAACCGCGCCTGCAGGCGTGAAGGGCGCCCCCGTGAACGGGCGCTGTGGCCCCGGCACACGCACGCCGCTTCTGGTTCTTTCTCCCTGGGCGCGCCGCAATGCGATCGATCATACCTTGCTGACACAAAGCTCGGTTCTGCGTTTTATCGAGAATAACTGGCTTGATGGTACCCGTATTGGTAGCGGATCATTTGATCAGGATGCGCAGGATATGGACGGGTTGTTCGACTTCAAGAGCCAGCCTGACACCACACCGCTCTATCTCGCGCCGAAAGACGGATCGGTGCTGCATGATGCGCCGAAGGTTTTCTGATTGCCTTGAGATGAGAGAACGCTCCGCAGGTACTGACGGGCAGAAAGCTGGCTTCGGCAGCTTTCTGCCGACAGCGTTTCTGCTTGCCACGCTAGCCACAAGTGCTCCCGCCGCACTGGCTAAAGACTGCTCCCCTGCCAGCGATGGCAGCAACCCCTGCCCTGTCACGCTGGTACGCCCCCCTGTTGCCCCGCTTTCTGCCATGGCGAAGCTAGGCGAGGCGCTGTTTTTTGACAAGGGGCTCTCCGGGTCTGGTCAGCTCTCCTGCGCCTCGTGCCATGTGCCGAGCGCGCATTATGCGCCAGACAATGCGCTGGCTTTCGCCAAAGGCGGTGTGGCGATGGACAAATCCGGCGTGCGCGCCGTGCCTTCGCTCACCTATCGCGAGCGCCAGCCGCCTTTCAGCGTTGGCCCTGATAATGCAACCAGCGAGACGGCGCCGCCTCCCCCACCGCCGCCCGGCATTAAAGGCGTCAAATCGGCCAGTAATACCGGCGCCTCGGCTCAGGCCATGGTGCCGCAGGGTGGCCTGTTCTGGGACGGTCGGGCCGACACGCTGCAAAGCCAGGCCGCCGGGCCGCTATTCGATGCGCACGAAATGGCGGC